>NZ_JBNINR010000001.1:0-799263 GCF_051390595.1 Nocardioides segetis
GGGCTGGGATCACTGCCCGGCACCGCGGCGGAGATCCTCGACGACGAGGTCCGCTGGGTCCTGACCAAGGGCAAGCTCCCCACCGCGACCTGGATCGACATCATCACCACCGCCCACCGCATCGGGCTGCCCACCACCAGCACGATGATGTACGGCCACGTCGACAACCCCCGCCACTGGATCACCCACCTGGGCGTCTTGAAGACCATCCAAGACACCGCGACCGCCAACGGCAGCGGCGGGTTCACCGAGTTCGTGCCCCTGCCGTTCGTCCACACCTCCGCACCGATCTACCTCGCCGGCGTGGCCCGCCCCGGACCCACCCTGCGCGACAACCTCGCCGTCCACGCCATGGCAAGGATCCTGCTCCACGGCCGCATCCCCAACATCCAGACCTCCTGGGTCAAACTCGGTATCGAGGGCACCCGAGCCATGCTCAACGCCGGCGCCAACGACCTCGGCGGCACCCTCATGGAAGAGACCATCTCCCGCATGGCCGGCTCCCAACACGGCTCCGCCAAGACCATCGACGAACTCACCACCATCGCCGCCGGCATCAACCGACCCGTCCACCAACGCACCACCCTCTACGAGCCGCTCTGACCCGACCCGTCACCCCGCGACGACCCCGGCAACGAGGTGTAACTGCCTGTCCACGTCACTACCGCACCCGTCGACCGGTCACCCAGTGACAACAACAGATAGTTACAGCAGGTGCGGACCGACCCCTCAGAGCAGCTGACCCACTGCCGTGGGTGGCGGGCTGCGCCGGCCGGCGCGACTAGCCTTCGTGTCATGTCGCCCACCCCAGCCTCCGAGGAGCTGGTGTGGTGAGGGCGGGCGCCGAGCCGTGGCGCGCGCTGCCGCCGGCCGAGCTGGCGCGGGAGTACTCGCCCAGCTCGATGGTCGCGTCCATCGACGCCGAGCTCGGCGTCTACGCCGCGGCCAGCGCCGCCGCCCGCGCGCGGCACCCGCACACTGAGCACGCCTACGGTCCGGGCGCGAGCCAACGTCTCGACCTCTTCCATCCGGGCCGCGTCTCGCTGCCGGGCCCGGTGCCGGTGCTGGTGTTCGTGCACGGCGGCTACTGGCAGGCCGAGTCCAAGGAGCGTGCCTGCGGTGCGGCACCGGACGTCCTGGCCGCGGGTGCGGCGTACGTCGCGGTCGAGTACACCCTCGCGCCGGCGGCCTCCCTGGCGCAGATCGTGGCCGAGTGCCGCGCGGCGCTCGCCTGGCTGGTCGCGCACGCCGCGGAGCTGGGCATCGACCCGGCCCGGATCCACCTCGCGGGCAGCTCCGCGGGCGCCCATCTGGCGGCCCTGTTGGCCCTCGGCGGCGACGCCGGGCCGGGGGCGACGATCCGGAGCGCGACCCTGCTCAGCGGCGTCTACGACCTGCGCCCACTGGTCGCCACCTATGTCAACGAGCCGCTCGGGCTGGACGAGCCGACCGCCTGGGAGCTCAGCCCGCTGGCCCGCGTGCGGGCGTCGGACGTCGCGCTCGTCGTCACCTGTGCCGAATACGAGACGGCGGAGTTCAAGCGCCAGAGCCGGGAGTTCGCCGCGGCCTGGGAGGCACGCGGCAACCGGGTCGACGTCGTCCCTGACGTGCCGGGACGCAACCACTTCGACCTTCCCCTCGACCTGGCCGATCCCGCGACGGGGCTGGGCCGGGCGGTCCGCGGGCTGCTGGATGGTTGAGCTCCGGCCGGCGTCCCGCGCGGGCCGCACCGGCCGGTGGGGATCGGGCACCTTCCTGCTGGTCGCGGCCGTGGCGGTGCTCGCCGTCAACCTGCGGCCGCCGCTGGTCGCCGTCGGGCCGCTGACCGAGCAGCTGCGCGCCGACACCGGACTCACCGCCGCCGCCACCAGCATGCTGACGACGCTCCCGCTGCTGTGCTTCGCCGTGCTGTCGCCCGCCGCTCCCGGCATCGCCCGCCGGTTCGGGCTGGAGCGCGCCCTGGTCGCGGCGGCGCTGGTGCTGCTCGCCGGCTGCGCCATCCGGATGCTGCCGTCGATCCCCGCGCTCTACCTGGGCTCCGCGGTGATCGGGGTCGGCATCGCGATCGCCAACGTGCTGGTTCCCGTCGTGATCAAGCGCGACCTCGCGGCCCATCTCGGCGCCGTCATGGCGCTCTACTCCGTGACGCTCAGCCTCGGCGCGGCCGGTGCCGCAGGTGCGGCGGTGCCGCTGGGAGACGGTCTGGGGCTCGACTGGCGGGCGGCCCTCGGCCTGTGGGGGCTGCCGGTGCTCGTCGCGTGCGGGCTGTGGTGGACGGTCCAGCGGCGTCGGGTCGCGGCCGCGGCGGTCGCGCCGGCCGTGCCGGTCGTCGGGTCGCCGCCGTCGGTGCGGGTCTGGCGCTCGCCCACCGCCTGGGCGGTCGCGGCGTACTTCGGACTGCAGTCCGCGGTGTTCTACACGTTGACGGCATGGCTGCCCGCGCTGCTGCGCGACGCCGGACTGGGCGAGACGGCGGCCGGCGTGATGGCCGGACTGCTCAGCGCCAGCGGTGTCGCCGGCGCTCTCGTCCTCCCGCTGGTCGCCGTCCGCGCGCGATCGCAGCGCCTCGCCGCGGCGCTCTGCGCCGCGACCATCGGCGCCGCCGTCGCCGGCCTGGCCCTCGTCCCTGCGACCGGTGTGCTGGTGTGGATCGTGCTCTGGACGGTGCTCCTCGGCCTCGGGTGCGGCGGTGCCGTCGGGCTGGCGTTGACCTTCTTCGCGCTCCGCGCCCGCCGGCCCGCCGGCGCCGCCGCGCTCTCCGGCATGGCGCAGTCGGTGGGCTACGCCCTGGCGGCGACCGGGCCGCTGCTGGTCGGCGTCCTCCACGACCGGACCGGTGGCTGGGGCGCGCCCCTGGCCGCGCTGGGCGTGGCGTCGGTCCTGCTGGCCGGTGCCGGCCTGCTCGCGGGCGCGGACCGGTACGTCGACGAGCCGGTCTGACGCAGAGGGGGCCCGCCCCGTCGTGCCGGAGTCCGGTGGTCAAGTCCCGCGGGTCAGTCGTCGATCCGCTCCACCCGGTGCTGCATGATCCGCTCGCGCCACTCCGTCCACGGGTGGGCCGAGGACGGAGCGGCGGCGGCAAGCCGATCGGGTCACGGCACGACCAGGACCGGCCAGCGGCGCAGCCGCATCAGCTGCACGGGGAGCGGGCCACCGGGCCGGAGGTAGGCGTGCTGGCGCGAGGAGCCCAGGACGATGAGGCCGGCGGACAGCTCCTCGGCGATCGCCGCCAGCACCCGGACCGGTGGTCCGACCCGCACGAACAGCTCGACGTCGACCGGCCAGGCCGTGGTGGCGATGGCCTCCCGCAGCTCGGCCTCGACCTGGTCCTGGCCCTCCACGGCGGCCCGGACCGCGGCCTCGTTGCCGAGGGAGGCCTCGGTGCTCACGTCTCGGGCAAGCACCAGTGCCAGGCGGCTGCTCTGGCGGCGGGCCAGGCCGGCGGCGTACGAACCGGCCCGGCTCGAGGTCACGCTCCCGTCGACGCCGGCCACGATCCATGCGGCGCCATCGCGCCCGAGCTCGAACGCCGCGCTCTGCTCACCTGGCACAGGGGCAGGCTACGCGGCGCCGCGGCCCCGGCCGGCCTTGGCAGGATGCGGGGATGAGCACGTCGATCGCCTTCCTCGGCTGCGGGTCCATGAACGAGGCCATCATGGCCGGGCTGCTGGCCTCCGGTGTCCCCGCGGACCGGGTCGTCGCGACCGTCCGCACGGCCGAGCGCGCACACCTGCTCGCGGAGAGGTACGGCGTCCGGGTGGGCGCGACCACGAGCGCCGACGCCGCTGCCGGCGGTGCCAACGCGCGTGCCGTCGCCGGCGCGGGCCTGGTGGTCCTCGGCGTGAAGCCGGCGCAGGTGGCCGAGCTGGCCGCGGAGATCTCCGCCGGCCTGGCCCCCGACGCCGTCGTGGTGAGCGTCGCCGGCGCCGTGCCGCTGGGGCGCATCGAGCGGGCGCTGCGACCGGGACAGCCGGTGGTGCGGGCGATGCCGAACACGCCGACCCGGCTCGGCCACGGGGTCACCGCGATCGCCGCCGGCAGCCAGGCGTCGGCCGACCAGGTGCGCGCCGTCCGCGACCTGTTCGCCACCGTGGGACTGGTCGTCGAGGTGACCGAGAAGCAGCTCGACGCGGTGGGCGCGGTGAGCGGGTCGGGTCCTGCCTACGTCTTCTACCTGGCCGAGGCGATGGCGGCGGCGGGGGAGCGGCTGGGACTGCCGGCGGACCTCGCCCGCCTCCTCGCCGCCCGGACCGTCGCCGGAGCCGGCCACATGCTCGACGGCGCGCCCGACTCGCCGGACCCGGCCGACCTGCGTCGTGCGGTGACCAGTCCGCACGGCTCGACCGAGCGCGCGATCGCGGTCTTCGCGGAGCGCGACCTGCCCGCCATCGTGGCGGCCGGCGCCGCAGCCGCGGTGGCGCGAACCGAAGAGATCTCCCGCGAGCTGGAATAGACCGGACGTCTCCGCAGGTTGGCGATGCGGCGTACTCTCCCGTCGTCGCGCCCCAGCCCCAGGAGGATCACTTGTCCGCGTCCGCAACACCCACCGGCGAATCCCTCGGCGGAGCCGACGACGACCGGATCACTCCGGACATCCTCAAGGTCGCCGGCGTCGTGGTCCTCGGCTCGATCATGGCGATCCTCGACACCACGGTCGTCAACGTCGCGCTGCCGACGTTCATGGCCGAGTTCCGGGTCGACTCGTACTCCACGGTCGCCTGGACCATCACCGGCTACACGCTGGCGCTCGCAGCCGTCATCCCGGCGACCGGCTGGGCCGCTGACCGGTTCGGCACGAAGCGGCTCTACACGGCCGCGCTGGTGCTGTTCACCCTCGGCTCCGTGCTGTGCGCGACCGCGTGGAGCATCGAGACGCTGATCCTCTTCCGGGTGCTGCAGGGCCTCGGCGGCGGCATGCTGATGCCGCTGGGCATGACCATCATGACCAAGGCGGCCGGCCCGCACCGGATCGGCCGGCTGATGGCGATCCTCGGCATCCCGATGCTGCTCGGCCCGATCCTCGGCCCGATCGTCGGCGGCTGGCTGATCGACTCGGCCTCCTGGCACTGGATCTTCCTCATCAACCTCCCGCTCGGCATCGCCGCCATCATCTACGCCCTGGCCGCCCTCCCGGCCGACGCCCCGGAGCCCAGCGAGTCGTTCGACGTCATCGGCATGGCGCTGATGTCGCCCGGTCTCGCGCTCTTCCTGTACGGCGTCTCGTCGATCCCCGGCGAGGGCACGGTCGCGGCGACGAAGGTGCTCGCCCCCGGCCTCGTGGGACTCGCCCTGATGGTCGGCTTCGTCTTCTGGGCGTTCCGTCCCGAGCACCCGCTGCTCGACCTGCGCCTGTTCCGCGACCGCAACCTCACCGTCGCCACCATCGTCATGTTCCTGTTCGCCGGCTCCTTCTTCGGTGCCCTGCTCCTGGTGCCGACCTACTTCCAGGAGATCCGCGGCGAGAGCGTGCTCAAGGCCGGACTTCTCGTCGCGCCGCAGGGCCTCGGCGCCATGCTGACCATGCCCCTCGCAGGCGCGCTGGCCGACAAGATCCCGGTCGGCCGGATCGTGCCGTTCGGCTTCATCGGCATCATCGTCGGCGTCGGCGGACTCGCGTTCAGCACCGACCCCGACACGTCCTACGCGCAGATCATCGCGTTCCTGTTCATCATGGGCCTCGGCATGGGCGGCACGATGATGCCGGTCTTCACCTCGGCGCTGAAGACGCTGCGCGAGCACCAGGTCGCGCGCGGCTCGACCCTGATCAACGTCCTGCAGCAGGTCGCCAGCTCGGTGGGCGTCGCCGTGATGTCGGTCGTGCTCACCAACCAGCAGAAGACCGTCGCCGACCCGTCGGAGGCGTTCCGGGCGCCGTACCTCGTCGCCGCGATCGCGCTCATCGTCACCCTGATCCCCGTCGCGCTGCTGCCGCGCCGCCGCGAGGAGTCGCACCTGCTCGACGACGAGGACCAGGGCGGCCGTCCGGTCATCCTGCACTGATCGCGGCGCGCCGCGATCAGCGGTGGGCGCCGCCGAGGCGGTGGAGATGTCCTCCGAGATAGCCGGCGACGGCGGCGGCGAGGGCGGCGGCCAGCGGGATGACCACCGGGCGCACCACGCCGCGCCGGCCGTCCAGGGCGCGGATCCCGGCGATCGCGTCCGACCAGCCCGCGACCGCGGGGTCGCCGAGGTCCGTCGTCATCGAGATCGCCTCCGGAGGTGCGCCATCGCCGTGGGAGCAAGCGAGGTGTTCATGTCCACCGGTACCCGGTCGTGCCGGGACGCAGACGCGAGGACCGTCAGCCGATCGTGACGACGCCGACGAGCGAGACCGTCGTGACGACGAGGGTCGCGACCAGTCCGAGCGCGAGCGCCCGGCCGCCGGTGCGCAGCAGCCTCCCGAGATGGACGCCGGTGCCGAGGGCGAACAGCGCCGCCGTCAGGGTGGCGGTCTGCGCGGCGCCGGCCAGGCCGAGCACGGGTTCCGGCACCAGCCCGGTGGTGCGCAGCAGCACGCAGCCGAGGAAGCCGAGCACGAAGGCCGGGACGAGGGCCGGCCGGGCCGCGGTCGCGTCGGTGCTCCGGCGGGTGCGCCGGGTCGCGCCGACCACCGCCACGACCGGAGCCAGCAGCAGCACCCGGGCCAGCTTCACCGCGGCGGCGACAGCGACGGCGGTGGTCCCCGCCGGCCCGGCCGCGGCGACGACCTGGCCGACCTCGTGGATGCTCGCTCCGGCCCAGATGCCGAGCTGACGGTCCGAGAGGCCGAGCGGCGCCTGCAGCAGGGGCAGGGCGAGCATCGCGACGGTGCCGTAGAGCGTGACCATGGTGATCGCCGTCGCCACGTCGTCCTCGTCGGCGTCGGCCGTGCGCTCCATCCCGGCGACGGCCGATGCCCCGCAGACCGCGGTGCCGGTCGCGATCAGCAGGCTGCGGGCGGCACCGACCCGCATCCGCAGACCGAGCCACCAGGTGACGGCCAGCGTGCCGACCAGGGTCAGCACCACCAGCGCGATGACCGGTACGCCGAGCGCGGCGATCGTGGTCAGCGACAGGGAGAGTCCCAGCAGGACGACGCCGATCCGCAGGAGCCGCTGGACGGCGAGGCGCAGGCCCGGCCGCGCGGTGCCGGGCACCAGGTCGAGGTTGGCGACGACGGCGCCGAGCAGCACGGCCCAGGTCAGCACGCCGACGGCGGGCACGAGCCGGTGGCCCACCCACGCGAGGACGACGCCCGCCGCCGTCAGGCCCAGGCCCGGCAACACGGAGGAACGCATGCCGTCGCGCCGCGTCGTCGTACGGTCGGTCGTGGTGGTCGGGGCCATGTCCTCCAGACTGGGTCCGTCCCGCGGCGCTCGGTAGTGAGCACCTGCACATCACGTCATACGGAGAACGCATGAGCACCCGACGGCCGGACCTCGACGATCTCGAGGTGCTCGCGCTGGTCGCCCGGACCGGCAGCATCGGTCAGGCCGCGCAGGAGCTGCGGCTCTCCCAGCCGAGCGTCTCCCGGCGGATGCTGGCGCTGGAGCGGCGGCTCGGCGTCACCCTGCTGCACCGCACCACGCAGGGCACGACGTTGACGGCGCACGGCCGGCTCGTCGTCGACTGGGCCGGCGAGCTGCTCGATGCCGCCGACCGCTTCACCCGCTCCGTCGCGACCCTGCGCGCGGAGGGCGACCTCGTCGTACGCGCGGCGGTGTCGATGACGATCGCCGAGCACTACGCGCCCGCCTGGCTCGCGCGACTGCACGCGGCAGCGCCGGAGCTGGAGGTGTCGCTCGTCGTCGCCAACTCGGCCGACGTCGAGCGGCTGGTCCGCGGCGGTGGGGCCGAGCTCGGCTTCATCGAGGTCCCGACCGCGCCGGAGGGGCTGCGCCGGCAACGGGTCGGCGAGGACCGGCTGGTGGTCGCCGTGGCACCTCGGCACCCGTGGGCCGAGCGCACCGGCCCGGTCAGCGCCGCCGAGCTCGCCGAGGTCGGCGTCCTGGTCCGCGAGGCCGGGTCGGGCACCCGGGTCACGCTGGAGGAGGCGCTGCGCGGCGCGGGTCAGGAGCTGGCGCCCGGCCTGGTCATGGCGTCGAACAGCGGACTGACCCATGCCGCGATGGCCGGGATGGGACCGGTGGCGCTGTCCGAACGCGCGCTCGAGGCCCACCTGCGCCTCGACGAGCTGCGCGCCGTACCCGTCGAGGACCTCGCCCTGGTCCGCCCGCTGACCGCCGTGTGGCGCAGTGACGTCCCGCTCCCGGAGGCCGCCGCGCGTCTCCTCGCGGCGGCCGCAGCCGCAACGGGATGAGGCGGGCTCAGCGGGCCGAGGCGTCCGCGTCGTGAGCCACCCGTGCGGAGTGCAGGCGGGCGTGCGCGATCGCCTCGGGGGTGGTGGCGAAGACGTGGCGCTCGTGGGCGAGGCGGTCGGGGACGCCCAGCCGCTCCAGCACCGTGAGGTGGGCGGGACGGATGCCGGAGAGCAGCACTGTCACGCCGCGCCGCTCCAGCCGCTCGATCGTGTCGGCCAGGACGTGGGCCCCGGTGGCGTCGATGGTCGTGAGGCGGGACATCCGCAGGACGACGACGCGGACCTGTCGAACCTCGGTGAGGTCGAGCAGGAAGTCGTGCGCGGCGGCGAAGAACAGCGGTCCGTCGAGGCGATAGGCGACGATGTGCTCGTCCAGCAGGCGCCGCTCCTCGTCGTGGTGGTCGCCGCCGTCGAGCGGGACCTCCTCCAGTCGGGCGGTGGTCGCGGTCTGGCGTAGCGCGAAGAACCCGGCCGCCACGAGGCCGATGACCACGGCGAGGACCAGGTCGAGGGCGACCGTCGCGACGGCGGTGACCAGCAGCGTCGCGGCGTCGCCGCGGGTGGCGCGCAGGAGCGGCACGAGGCTGGAGACCCGGACCATCTGCACGGCCGTCGCGATCAGCACGCCGGCCAGTGCGGCGAGCGGGATGTGACCGACCCAGCGGGCGGCGGCGGCGACCACGATCAGCAGCAGGAGGGCGTGGCTGAGGGCCGCCAGCCGGGAGCCGGCGCCGGAGCGGACGTTGACGGCGGTGCGCGCGATGGCGGCGGTGGCGGGGATGCCGCCGAAGAGCGGGCTGGCGACATTGGCGAGCCCCTGCCCGAGGAGCTCGCGGTCCGGGTCGTGGCGCTGGCCCACGCTCATCGCGTCGGCCACGGTCGCGGAGAGCAGGCTCTCCAGGGCGCCGAGCGCGGCGACCGCCACCGCGGCGAGCAGCAGGGTGTCGAGGTCGCCCCAGGGCACCGAGGGCAGCCGGGGTGCGGGCAGGCCGGACGGGATCGCGCCGATGGTCTCCAGGGGCCGCTCACCGCCGCGACCGAGCAGCGCGTTCGCCCCGGTCGCCAGGGCGACCAGGACCAGCGCCGCCGGGAACCCGGCGCGGACCCGGGCGAGCGCGACGATGACCGCCGCGACGGCCAGCGCGGTCACCGGCGCGGCCGGGTCGGGCGCCGCGACCCAGGCGCGCACCGCGTCGCCCGTGAGCACCAGGATCCGCTCGGCGTGCACGTCGACGCCGAGGGCGGCGGGCAGCTGCTGGAGCGCGATGATCACGGCGATGCCGGCGGTGAAGCCCTCGATGACGGGGACCGGCACGTAGCGGATCGCGCGGCCCGCGCCGGTCACCGCCAACGCGAGCAGCATCAGACCGGCGAGCAGTCCGACGACCAGGACGCCGTCGGCACCGTGCGCCGCGACGATGGGGATGAGGACGACGGTCATCGCGCCGGTGGGGCCGCTGACCTGGACATGACTGCCCCCGAAGACGGCCGCGACGGCGCCGGCGACGATCGCCGTGACGATGCCGGCTCCCGCGCCGACCCCGGAGCTCACCCCGAAGCCGAGGGCGAGAGGCAGCGCGACCAGCGCGACCATGACGCCGGCCATCAGGTCGCGGCGCGGACGGGCCGGGGTCCAGTCCTCCCGCCGCGGCGCGAGCTGCCGGACCCGCGCCGTGAGGGCGCTCATCGGCGGTCGGGGACCATGAGCTCGTCCTCGAAGTCGGACCGCGTCTCGGCGAGCCCGACCAGGATCCGGCGGGCCGAGAGCAGGAGGTCGCGGACCTCGGGGACGCTGATGGAGTAGACGACCGCGGTGCCCTCGCGGCGCGAGACCACCAGCGACGTACGGCGGAGCACGGCGAGCTGCTGCGAGAGGTTGCTGGGCTCGATGGCGATCTGTTCGAGCAGTTCGTGGACCGCGTGGTCGCGCTCGGCGAGCAGCTCGAGGATCCGGATCCGGGCGGGGTGGCCGAGGGTCCGGAAGAACTCGGCCTTGGTCTGGTAGAGCGGAACGCCCATCGCGGGCTCCTCCCTCTCGCATGCCCACGGACGCCCGCTAGGATACATGACTTGAAGAAGTTTTCATGTGGTGGTTCCGCCAGGGAATCGGATACGAAGGGAGCCGGCAGGACGCATGGACGAGGGCATCGCCGAGACCGTCACCGCCGCGCTGCTCGAGCCCGGCGACATCGTCACGCTGCCCGGCGTGGCCGGTCGCTGTCGGATCCAGGTGGCCCGCGCCGCCGTCCCCGGCGTGGTGTGGCTCTATGTCGTCGACGCGGCCACCGGCGTACGACGCCGAGGCCATGTCGCGCTCCCGCTGCACCGCACGGTCACCCGGCATGCCGCCGGTCGGGTCACCGCACCCGGGGTCGAGACCGAGAGCACCTGACGCCCCCGTCGTACCGGACGAATCGGTCGCCGATCGGGCGGATCCACGACCGATCGGTCCGGTACGACGCCATCAGTTGATCATCTCGACGTCGACCTGCTGGCTGGTCCGGACGACTCCGAGGAGGTTCGTCTGGACGAAGACGGTGACCGTGTCGCCCGCCGCGACCTCGACGAGGAAGTCGTGGGCGAGGCGCTCGCTGGCGAGGGCCGCGTTGTTGACCGTCCGGCTGATCCGGCTGCCCGGCACCACGGGGTCGGTCGGCAGGCCGCCGGCGCCCTTGGTGGCGAAGGCCGACAGGGTGGTCGTGACGAGCGGCGGCTGGAGGTCGACGCCGAAGCTGATCCGGTAGGTACCGGCGCGGGTGAACGTGAGTCCGTTGGGTCCGAGGAAGTCGGGGCCCGAGCCGAGCTTGGTGTACGACATGCCGCTGACGTTCTGCGGGGTGTTCACCACCAGCATCGGGATCGCGATGCTGTTGGGCGCGCTGTCGGTGTAGTAGGCGTACGCGCTGCGCTCACCGCTGGCGCCCTGGGGTCCCGGTGGGCCGACGGGGCCCTGGGGTCCGGCCGGACCGGGGACCCCCTGCGGCCCCTGAGTTCCCTGGGCTCCGGCCTGCCCCGGCGCGCCGTCCGCCCCCGCGGCGCCCGGAGCCCCTGCGGCGCCCGGTGCTCCCGGTGCGCCTGCGGGCAGCTCCCCGGTGCGGAAGTCGAGCGCACGCAGGCTGCCGTCGCGCACCTTGCCCGAGCCGACCGCGCCCTGGTCGATCTTCGATCGGGTGACGGCATGGTGCTGGAGGGCGGCCGTGTCCACCGAGTTCTTGTGGGCCACCACCGCGGCGTACGAGCTGCCGGACACGGCGACGAGCAGGGCGAGGAGGGCGAGGACGACAGCGGCCGGACCGCTGCCCTTGACGGGGATGCGCATGGAGCTGACCTCTCGGGTCGGGTGGGGGAGCCACCGGGGGTCGGACCGTGTCACGCTAGTGCCGACCGCCCGCCCGGAGAGGGTCTTTCGGTCAAGGTCACCCGCCGGATCGCCCGCCCGTCACCGGTCCCGACTGAGCAGGTCCGCCACGAGGTCGACCTGCCGCGGGTCGTCGCTGGTGGGGATCAGCTGGACCTCGTCGGCGCCGATCGCCGCGAACCGGTCGAGTACGCCGCGCAGCTCGTCGAGCGTGCCCGCGAAGCCGGCGCTCGGGGCGAGGGCGTCGACGAGGCCCGCGGGCAGCCAGTTCATGTAGTGGCGCAGGTGCCCGTGGATCTGCCCGCGCGGATCGGACGAGGTCTCGGCGAGAGCGAACCAGAAGGACGTCGTCAGCCGGGGCGCGGGTCGCCCGGCCCGCGCCCAGGCGTCCCGGGCGACATCGAAGAGGGTGGCGGTCGCGTCCACGTCCAGGTCGAGCGTCATGCCGGCCAGGCCGTCGGCCCACCGTGCCGCATGCCGGACGGTGCGGTGGCCGAGGGTGCCGACGAGCAGCTCGGGACCGTCGGGCCGCGCGGGCCGGGGGCCGACCGGGCGGGTGGCGTCGGTGACGTTCTCGCCGGCCCACACCCGGCGCAGGACGTCCGCCCGCTCGGCCATCACGGCCATGGTCCGGCTGCTCCAGTCCGCGCCCACGGCCCGGTAGTCCTCCTCGCGGCCGCCGACCCCGAGCCCCACGCTGAGCCGGCCGTCGCTGAGCCGGTCGCCGGTGGCGAGGGCCTTGGCGAGGTGGACCGGGTCGTGCAGCTGCGGGACGACGACCGTCGTACCGATCCGCACGCGCCGGGTCCAGGCGGCGACCGCGCCGAGCAGGGTCAGCGCGTCGGGGTTGTCGAAGGCGATCCGCTCGCCGAAGCACAGCGAGCTGAACGGCCCGGCGTCGATCCGCTCCGACCAGTCGCGCAGCACGTCGGGCGCGATGTCGGGCTCCATGACCGGCAGGGTCATGCCGACGTCGAGTGGGTGGCTCATGGGGATCAGCCTCGCGCCCGCAGTCCGGTCGACACCAGGTCGACCAGTGCTTGGTAGGCCTGCGCGTCGTCGAGGCCCGTGGCGGCGCCGATCCGGCCGTCGCCGATCGCGTCCATCACCTCCGCGACCGCCGCGCCGACGAAGGTCGCGTCGACCCGGCGGAGCGCGCCGGCCTCGACCCCCTCGGTGACGAGCTGCTGGACGCGCTTCGCCGCGTGGGCGGTGTTGGCGCGGTAGACCTCGGCGCCGGGCGGGAAGCCGGCGAGGTCGGCGTAGAACCGCGGCGAGGCGGGGGCGAGCTCGTCGGCGACCGCCGTGAGGTACGTCGCCAGGCGGTCCGCCGGCTCAGCGACGGCAGCCACCCGCGCCCCGATCCGCTCCGCCGCGCGCTTGAAGAAGTAGCGCACGGTGGCGGTGATGAGCTGCTCCTTGCTCGGCGCGACGAGGTAGAGCGTGCTGCGGGAGCAGGACAGGCGCTGGGCCAGCTCGCCGATCCCGAAGTCCGCGAAGCCCTCGGCCAAGAAGAGCTCGACGAGCTCGTCGAGCAGGGCGTCCCGCCGCCGGCGGGAGCGCGCGGGCTGGGTCGGGGAGGGCGGCACGGTCGCAGGCTAGCAACCGGGCGGGTACTGTGGTCCGTACCAGAAGCGCCATTCTAGTACTCACCGGAGGAACCATGCCCGCACGCCGCCTGATGCCGTCGGAGGAGACCGCCGACCTGCTCCGCCTCGCGCGCCAGCTCGCGACCGACGAGCTGCTGCCGCGGGCCGCGGAGGCCGAGGCGACGGGCACCTTCCCACGCGAGGTCTTCCGGCTCCTCGGGCGGGCCGGCTTCCTGGGCCTGCCCTATCCGGAGGAGGTCGGCGGTGGCGGGCTGTCCTACGAGGCCTACCTGCAGGTGCTCGAGGAGATCGGCGCGGTCTGGTCGAGTGTCGGCGTCGGCGTCTCGGTGCACGCCCTGAGCTGCTTCGGCCTGGCCACCTTCGGCACCGACGAGCAGCGGGCGACCTGGCTCCCGGAGATGCTGGGCGGCGAGCTGCTCGGCGCCTACTGCCTCTCCGAGGCCCATGCCGGCTCCGACCCGGCCGCGATGCGCACCCGCGCCCGCCGCGACGGCGACGCCTACGTGATCGACGGCGCGAAGGCCTGGGTCACCCACGGCGGGCAGGCCGACTTCTACAAGGTCATGGCGCGCACCGGCGACGCCCGCGGCGACATCTCCTGCTTCCTGGTCCCGGCCGACACGCCCGGCCTCGCCGCGGACGCGCCCGAGGACAAGATGGGGCTGATGGGCTCGACCACCGCCACGGTGCGGTTCGAGGGCGTCCGGGTGCCCGTCGAGCGACGGCTCGGCGAGGAGGGGCAGGGGCTGCGGATCGCGCTCGCCGGTCTGGACGCCGGCCGGCTCGGGATCGCCGCCGTCGCGACCGGGCTGGCCCAGGGCGCTCTCGATCGCGCCGTGGCCTATGCGCAGCAGCGCGAGGCGTTCGGTCAGCGGATCATCGACCACCAGGGACTGGCCTTCGTCCTCGCCGACATGGAGGCCGCCGTGCAGTCGGCGCGCGCCACCCTGCTGCACGCCGCCCGCCTCAAGGACCTCGGCCTCCCGTTCTCCCGGGAGGCCTCGATCGCCAAGCTGGTCGCGACCGACACCGCGATGAAGGTCACCACCGACGCCGTCCAGGTCCTCGGCGGCGCGGGGTACACCAAGGACTTCCCCGTCGAGCGCTACATGCGCGAGGCGAAGGTGATGCAGATCTTCGAGGGCACCAACCAGATCCAGCGGATGGTCATCGGCCGCTCGCTCGACCGCGAGGCCGGCGCCGGCGCGATCGTCAGCGCCTGACGCCGGGCGGGCCAGGCGCGGGCCCGCGCCGCGTCGTACCCGGCGATCGGGTCGCGTTGGTGCGGGTCCGACGACCTGGATGCCGGGTACGACGTCCCGGCGGTGCACGGCACGCCCTAGGGTGACGCCGTGAGTGGAGCGGACCTGCCCGAGCCGGTGGAGCGTCGGCTGCAGCGGCTGTGGACCGAGGCTGCGGAGCGCGGCGGGCCGATGCCCAGCGAGATCGCGCTCGCGTCGTCGCTGGAGATCAGCCGGCCCGCCGTCCGTGAGGCCCTGGTGCGGTTGGAGGAGCGCGGCTTCATCCATCGCCGCAAGGGAGCGGACACCGCGGTCAACAGCTCGCTGCTCGCCATCCCCGCCCGCTTCGAGCAGCGCCTCGAGAGCGCCGAGCTGATCTCCGCGATGGGCCGGACCCCGTCGGTGCGTGTCGTGTCGGCGGCGGTCGGTGAGGTCACCCTCGACGAGGCCAGGGAGCACGACGTCTCGCCACGCCAGCCGGTGCTGCGCACGACCAAGGTCTGGTCGGCCGACGACGAGCCGGTCCTGGTCGCCCGCGACGTGGTCCCCGTGCTGACCGACGCGGACCCCGCCTCCCTCGACCCCGCGACGCCGATGCCCCGGCTCGCGCGGACGTTGGCGGGGGAGCAGGTCGGCTGGGAGCTGGTGTGGCCCGGCGCCGACGGCCTGACCGCCGAGGACGCCGGGTTGACCGGCCGTCCGGAGGGTGAGCCCGCCATGACGCTCGACGCGACGGGGATCAGCAGGTCCGGCACCGTCTGCTACTGGACCCGCGAGGTGCACCTGCGGGGCGCGTTCCGCTACGCGCTGGTGCGCCGGGCCGACTGGTAGCGCGCCCCTACCGCTGCAGGCGCGTCGTCGTCTCCGACTCCGCCACGACCCGGCCCGCGCGGATCACCCAGCGCGGGCGGGCGTGCTCGGTGAGCACGTCGCGCAGCCGCCCGTCGGGGTGGACGCAGAGGTTGGCCGGGTTGCCCTCGGCGATCGCGTGGTCCGGTACGCCGAGCACGTCGGCCGCTCGCGTCGTGATCATCTCGAGCAGCAGGCGCTGGTCGTCGGCGGTGAGGAAGCGCAACAGGTGGGCGGCGAGGAACGCCACCTCGAGCATGCTGTGCCGGCCGAACGGGTAGTAGGCGTCCTCGATGTCGTCCTGGCCGAGGGCCACCGGGATCCCGTCGTCGAGGAACTCCCGCACCGGCAGGTGCAGCGGCCCGGTGTGCGGGTCGGAGACGAAGCCCAGGCCCGCGGCCTGCGCGAGGTCCATCAGCCGCTGCAGGGTCGGCTGCGGGTAGGTCGCCAGCGCCCGCGCATGGCAGGCGACCCCCCGCCCGAGGAGGCCGTGCTCGAGCATCGACTCGGCCAGCATCTGCGTGGTCCGCAGGCCCGGGTCGCCGGCGTCGTCGACCAGCATGGCGACGCGGCGGCCGTGTGCGGCGGCGAGCCGGCAGGCCCACTCCACGTGGGCGCGGGCGTCGGTGTCGGTCATCTCGATCCAGGGGATGCCGCCGACGACGTCCGCGCCCATGCGCAGCGCCTCCTCGCACAGCTCGGCGGCACCGGGGTCGCGGAGCAGCCCGTCCTGGGGAAAGGCCACGACCTGGAGGTCGAGCAGGTCGCGGTACTCCTCGCGCACGGCGAGCACCGCCTCCATTCCGACCAGCCGTGCCGTCGTGTCGACGTCGACGAACGCCTGGATGTGCAGCACCCCGTGCGCCACGGCGGCGTCGAGCGCGCTCCGGATGTTGGGCTCGAGCCAGGACCGGTCGTAGTGCCGCTTCACCTGGCTGGCCTCGCGCACGATCGAGCGCAGCGCCGCCCCCATGTTCCCGGAGGTGTACGCCGCCAGCGCGCCGTCGCCGGCGCGGTCCAGCGTGTGCACCTTCTCCAGGTGCATGTGGCCGTTGACGAAGGACTCGGTGACCAGCCCGCCGCCGGCGTCGATGGTCCGCGCGGCGCTCGCGCCCTCCGGAGCCGTGGGCCCGACGTGGGCGTAGCGGCCGTCGCGGATCCCCAGCGTGACGGGGGAGCCGTCGGCGAGACACGCGTCGGTGACCAGCAGGTCGTACGCCGCGCTCATGCCGCGGCCTCGAACGCGATGGACTCCTGCAGGGTGAGGCCGCGGCGCAGCGTATTGCCGACCGGGCAGGTCTCGATGCCGTGCCGTAGGGCGTCCTGCTGGTCGGCGGTGAGGTCGCCGTGGACGGTCACGTCCGCGATGATGCGCGAGATCCGCAGCTCCCGCTCGCCGGGGTCGAGGGGGCCCGACGTCGGCCGGTTGATCCGCAGCGAGAGCCGGATCTCCGCCCGGTCGTAGTCGAAGCCCTGCTGGCGCGCGACGCCGCGCAGGGTGCCGGCCATGCAGCCGCCGAGGGCCGACAGCACGAGGCCGAACGGGTTCGGCGCCGTACCCCCGCCCTCGAACTCGCGCGGCTCGTCGATGACGACGGTGTGCTCGCCGCCGACGACGGCGAGTGAGGCGAAGTCGGCCAGGCTGTGCACGACGACGTCGCGGTTGGCCGACGCGTGGGTGGGTGCAGTCATGGGTCCTCCCGGACTGGAGTCGATCTGTCAGACAGGACGTTCCTCACCTGTCAGACAGGTGTCAAGAGGACCGGACGGGGTCGGCCGCCGGCTCGTCAGATGTCGACGAGCCAGCCCGGGCGTTCGGGTCAGGAGTTGACCTCGACCACCGATCGTCCCTGTCGACTTCTTCCGTCGACCGATCGGAGCCGACACCTGCAGTTGTTGCTGGACATCGCCCCGACAAGGGCGCCGTGATGTTGCGGCTGCCGAGGTCACTCGTCCAGGCGTGCAAGAACCTCGGAGCAGTGCTGTCGAAGGGTGGGCAAGGTGCGCTCGGCGACTTCCGGAGTGCCCGGTGCATCGGCGATCTCCGCAAGCGCGGTCTCGAATGCCTCGGGGAAGGTCTCGGCCATCGTTGCGACGCGCTGGGTGAGGAGGTCGGTGTCGAGCTTGAGGATCTCGGCGGCCTTCCGCCACTGCTTCCCCCGGATCCTGCTGACGATCCGTTCGCCGCCGATCGAGAGGGCGACGGTGCGCTCGACGGCTTCGGGGTCGTAGGTCAGCCCCGTCGCGAGGTCGTAGAGCGGGGCGATCGAGCGACTGCCGTCGGGAGCGAGGACGAGCGAGATGTTCTTGGCATCGCCGTCCGGGGCGCCGGCGACCAGGTTGACGGCCACGAAGTCGGCCAGGGCGCGGAGGTCGTCCTCGGGATCCGTCATCTGCTTGCGGACCAGGTCGGCCATGTCGCGGAGGCCGGGGCCGCCGACCGACTCGTACCTCCTCTCCGGAAGGCGCCCCAGCGCTTGGCAGAAGTCCTCCTGATGGAGGCGGAACACCTTGTCGACGACGGTCACCCGATCGAAGCGGTCGATGACGATCGCCCACTGGTCCTCGAAGGGCAGGAGCCGGCTGTCCGCGACGCTGACGCCGGTCGCAGCGGCGGCGCGCATGGTGACGTGCTCGACGAGGGCCTGGTGGTGCAAGACCTTGATGCCGGGCTTGATGATGTGGGTGGTCGCAGCCGAGCCGCCGGCCTCGTGCCACTGGTCCTCGAGCCAGGTGAGGGCGAACTTCTCCTGTTGCCCGCCGAGCGACCAGTGCTCCCCCGGCATCGTCCAGGAGGCGGGCTGATCCTGCAGCGTGCGCAGGCGGTCCGCGATGTCGTGCTCGGTCAGCGGCGTCAGGTCGGCCGCACGCTGATGGAGCTCTTCCACACGGCCCTCCGGGGTGAACTGGACCGCTCCCGGGCAGTCCCACCCCATCGTCGCGAGGAGGCCGAAGGCATCATCCGGTGCGGTGCGGTGCCGAGGCGGGCGGCCCACTGCTGGCGGGTCTGGAGGTTCTCGGGAAGTAGCCCGCGGAGGTAGGGGAGGATGCGATCGGAGCGGTAGGTCCGCGGCGCGATGGGGAGGCGCGATGACAGCGGGGCGCGGCCTGACGCGGCGTACTCGGCGGTGTAGGTGAAGTCGGGATCGTCGGAGTCGGTGCGGTCGAGGTGCCCGACCTGCTGACCGTAGAGGGGGACGGTCAGCGCTCACCCATCGTCATCTCGACGCTCGGTGGCGGTCCAGGCTCGAGACCGAGCATCCATGTCGCGAGAGCGCCGGGTCAGGAGGGATTCCAGGGCGGCGGCGTACGCCGGGTCGTTCGGCCCCGCCGGCGTCGGCGGTTCGTCGTCGGCGGACGCCCGGCGGAGGACCAATGTGAGGTCGAGGGCGCGGAGCAGGCGCATGATGCTCTCGAGCTCTGCCGTGCGGTGGCCGGCCTCGAGGCGGGCGAGCCAGGATCGGGAGAGCGAGGCGCGCTCGGCGAGTGCCTGCTGGGTGAGGCCGGCGCGTTTGCGCTCCGAGCGGACCGTCGATCCCAGCTTGGTCCAGTCGGGAATCTCGATGTCGGGCATCCGCGTCTCCTGGTGTCTTCGTACGAGGACATCATCTCTCTGTCCTCGTACGAAGACAACCTGCGAATGTCCTCGTACGAAGACAGGTGGGCAACGTCCTTGTACGAGGACGTAGTGGGTCAGGAGTTGCCGTCGACCGGTACGACGCCCGCGCGGTGCCGATGCGCGAGGTCGGCGTAGTAGGGCGCATTGGTCTCGATCCAGAACTGGGCGCCGGTGCCCTCGATGGGCCGCTTCGCCTCGGCCGGCGCCCCGGCGGCGAGCACGCCCTCGGGGATCGCGGTGCCGGGAGTGATGACGGCGCCGGCGGCGACCAACGAGCCCGCGCCGATGGTGGCGCCGTCGAGAATGGTGCTCGCGTTGCCGAGCAGCGACTTCTCGCCCATCGCGTCGCCGTGGAACACGCAGCCGTGGGCGACCGTGGCGTTCGGCCCGATGTCGACGACGACGTCGGGAGCGCCGTGGACGACCGAGTTGTCCTGGATGTTCGAGCCCTCGCGCACGATGATCGTGCAGATGTCGGCGCGGAGCACGGCGCCGTACCAGACGCTGGCGCCCTTCTCGACGCGCACGTCGCCGATCAGGGTCGCGGTCGGCGCGACGAACGCCTCGGGGTGGACCTGGGGCCGCCGGCCCTCGAACTCGTAGAGGAACACGCGCCCACGGTAGAGCTCACGCTCCGGCGCCGCGCAGCCGGTGCTCCGCCCCACGCCACGGCTTGACCCAGGTCATGTCCTCGGGCACCAGGCGCTCCCCGCAGGCGCTGCAGGTCTCCGCCCGGGTCGTCTCCTGGCCGCAGGGCTCGTGGCGCAGGGTCATGTGCCCGCCGCCCGGCGGCTCGCGGGTGTGCTTCTCGCCCCAGATCGCGAGCTGGTGGAGCAGGGGGAGCAGGTCGGCGGCGGCCTCGGTGGCGACGTACCGCTGCCGGGTGCGCCCGTCGCGCACGTAGTCGACCGTGTCGAGCAGTCCCGCCTCGCGCATCGCGCGGAGCCGGCGACTGAGCACCGCTTCGGAGATGCCGAGGTTGTCGCGCAGCTGCTCGAACCGGCCGCTGCCGTGCAGGACGTCGCGGACGATCAGCAGCAGCCACGGGTCGCCGAGCACGTCGAGCGAGCGGCGGACGGGGCAGTAGTCGGCCGACCAGTCGGAGCGCAAGGCCATGCGTGCTAGCGTACCGGTCTGACTTCGCTCAAGAAAGCCTGCTCGATGACCGCGACCTCCACTCCGACCGCCACGCGCGGCGGTCTCCATCCGGCCTGGGGCGTGGCCGCGGTCGCCTTCCTCGCCCTCATCGGCGCCGCGGGCTTCCGGGCCGCCCCGGGCGCGCTGATGGTGCCGTTGCACGACGAGTTCGGCTGGTCGACGAGCGTGATGTCGCTGGCGGTGAGCATCAACCTCGTCCTGTTCGGGCTCACCGCGCCGTTCGCGGCCGCGCTGATGGACCGGTTCGGCATCCGTCGGGTGGTGGCCGGCGCCCTCTCCCTGGTCGCCCTCGGTGCGGGCGGCAGCGTGCTGATGACCGCGTCCTGGCAGCTGCTCGTGACCTGGGGCGTCCTCATCGGGCTCGGGACCGGCTCGATGGCGCTGGTCTTCGCGGCGACCATCGCCAACCGCTGGTTCGAGCGACGCCGCGGGCTGGTGATGGGCGTGCTGACGGCGGGCTCGGCGACCGGGCAGCTCGTCTTCCTGCCGATCGTCGCGGCACTGGCCGAGGGCGCGGGCTGGCGGCCGGCGTCGCTCGTCATCGCGGCGGCCGCCCTGGTCGTCGTACCGGTGGTGTGGCTGGTGCTGCGCGACCACCCCGCGGAACGCGGCGTCCTGCCGTACGGCGCGGACGTGTCCTGGACGCCGCCGCCTGCCGTCACCGGCAGTGCCACCCGCCGCGCGCTCGAGGGCCTGGCGTACGCCGCCCGGACCCGGTCGTTCTGGGCGCTGGCCGGCGCCTTCGCGATCTGCGGGGCGACCACGAACGGGCTCATCGGCATCCACTTCATCCCCTCGGCGCACGACCACGGGATGTCCGCCACCACCGCCGCCGGCCTGCTGGCCGTGGTCGGCGTCTTCGACATCGTCGGCACCATCGCCTCGGGCTGGCTCACCGACCGCTTCGACCCGCGCGTCCTGCTCGTCGCCTACTACCTCTTCCGCGGTCTCGGCCTGCTCCTGTTGCCGAGCCTGCTCGCGGACGCCGTCCACCCGAGCATGGTGCTGTTCATCGTGATCTACGGCCTCGACTGGGTCGCCACCGTGCCGCCCACCGTCGCGCTGTGCCGGGAGGCCTTCGGCGAGCGCGGCACCATCGTCTTCGGCTGGGTCTTCGCCTCCCACCAGCTCGGCGCCGCCGTCGCGGCGTTCGGTGCCGGCGTCATCCGCGACACCCTCGGGGCCTACACCTGGGCCTGGTGGGGTGGCGCGGCCCTCTGCGCCGTCGCGGCCGTGCTGTCCCTCGTGTCCGCCCGACCCGGCGCCCGAATTGCACCGACCCGTCGCGTTTGAACGCGACGGGTCGGTGTTGATCCGGGTTCAATCTGCACCGGGTCAGGGCCGGACAGAGTTCAATCTGCGACGGGTCGGGTCAGTCCTTGATCTCGCAGACGACCTCGCCGTTGCCGATGGTGGCGCCGACCTCCGCGGAGAGGCCGGTGATGGTGCCGGCCTTGTGGGCCTTGAGCGGCTGCTCCATCTTCATCGCCTCGAGGACGATGACGACGTCGCCCTCCTCGACCGCCTGGCCCTCCTCGACGGCGACCTTGACGATGGTGCCCTGCATCGGGGAGGTGACCGAGTCGCCGGACGCCGCGGCGCCGGCCTTCTTGCCGCCCGCCCGCTTCGGCTTCTTCGCGCCGCCGGCGGCCGCGCCGCCGCCCAGCCCGCCGAGACCGGCGGGGAGCACGACCTCGATCCGCTTGCCGCCGACCTCGACGACGACCTTCTGCTTCTCGCCCTGCTCTTCGGCCTCAGCCGCCGCGCCGCCGTACGGCGTGATCTGGTTGTCGAAGTCGGTCTCGATCCACGTCGTGTAGACGTCGAACGAGCCCTCACCCGACGGGTTCGAGGCGCCGACCCAGGCCGGGTCGTTGACGATGACCTCGTGGAAGGTGATCGCGGTCGGCATCCCGTCGACCTCGAACTCCGACAGCGCCCGACGCGAGCGCTCGATCGCCTGGGTGCGGCTCGACCCGGTCACGATCAGCTTGGCGATCAGCGAGTCGAACGCGCCGGGGACCGTCTCGCCGACCTCGTAGCCGCCGTCGACGCGCACGCCGGGGCCCTGCGGCGGGTTCCACGCGGTGAGCGTGCCGGGGGCGGGCATGAAGTTGTTGCCGCCGTCCTCGGCGTTGATCCGGTACTCGATGGAGTGGCCGCGGATCTCCGGGTCGTCGTAGCCGAGCTCCTCGCCCGCGGCGATGCGGAACATCTCGCGGACCAGGTCGATGCCGGTGACCTCCTCGGACACGCAGTGCTCGACCTGGAGCCGGGTGTTGACCTCGAGGAAGGAGATGGTGCCGTCGGCGGCCACGAGGAACTCGCAGGTGCCGGCGCCGACGTACCCCGCCTCGCGCAGGATCGCCTTCGACGACTCGTAGAGGCGGGCGTTCTGCTCGTCGGTGAGGAACGGCGCGGGCGCCTCCTCGACCAGCTTCTGGTGGCGGCGCTGCAGCGAGCAGTCGCGGGTCGAGACCACGACGACGTTGCCGTGGGAGTCGGCCAGGCACTGGGTCTCGACGTGGCGCGGCTTGTCGAGGAACTTCTCGACCAGGCACTCGCCGCGGCCGAAGGCGCCGATCGCCTCGCGGGTGGCGGACTCGAACAGCTCCGGGATCTCCTCGAGGGTGCGGGCGACCTTGAGGCCGCGACCGCCACCGCCGAAGACCGCCTTGATGGCGACCGGGAGGCCGTGCTCCTTGGCGAACGCGACGATCTCGTCGGCGTCCTTGACCGGGTCCTTGAGGCCCGGGGCCAGCGGGGCGCCGGCGGCAAGGGCGATCTGCTTGGCCTTCGCCTTGTCGCCGAGGCCGTCGATCGCCGTGGGGGAGGGGCCGATCCAGATCAGGCCCGCGTCGAGCACGGCCTGCGCGAACTGGGCGTTCTCGGCGAGGAAGCCGTAGCCCGGGTGGACCGAGTCGGCGCCGGACTGCTTCGCGACGTCGATGATCTTGGCGATGTCGAGGTACGTCTCCGCGGGGGTGGCACCGCCGAGCGAGTACGCCTCGTCGGCCAGGCGCACGAAGAGCGCGTTGGCGTCGGGCTCGGCATAGACGGCGACCGAGCCGATGCCCGCGTCCTTGGCCGCACGGATGACCCGCACCGCGATCTCGCCGCGGTTGGCGATCAGGACCTTCTTCAACGACATGGTGTGGCCTTCCAGTTCAGCGGGGCAGGGCGCTGGCGCGCCAGGCGCCGCGTCCGGGGTTCGGGTGGGAGCTGGCGGTACGACGGAGGCGGCGGGCCGGGTTGGTCCACTCCGAGCGTGGCGTCTCGGGCGCGGGGGCGCCACCGCCGAGCGCGGACAGCACGGCGACGATCGCGGCGACCTCCTCCGGTGTGGTGCCGGGGGTGACGACGCGCAAGAGAGGCGAAGACTCCGCCCGGCTCGCCACGTCGGTGAGCTCCTCGGTCATGCCGTCCTCCCTGTGTTGGTTCGGCTTCGGTTGGTCTGAGCATCGACCCGGCGCGTTTGAACACGACGGGTCGGCGCTTCTCAGGCGTTCAGACGCGACGGCTCGGCGCTCACAGCGGGATGTTCCCGTGCTTCTTGGGCGGCAGCACCTCGCGCTTGTTGCGCAGCAGGCGGAGCGCCTTGACCACCTCGGCGCGGGTCTCCGACGGCTTGATGACGCCGTCGACGTAGCCCCGCTCGGCCGCGATGTAGGGGTTGGCCAGCGTCGTCTCGTACTCGTCGATGAGCTCGGCGCGCTTGGCCTCGACGTCGCCACCGGCGGCCTCGAGCTCGGCGAGGGTACGGCGGTGCACGATGTTGGCCGCGCCCTGGGCGCCCATCACGGCGATCTGGCCGGTGGGCCACGACAGGTTGATGTCGGCGCCGAGGTGCTTGGAGCCCATGACGTCGTACGCGCCGCCGTAGGCCTTGCGGGTGATGATCGTCACGAGCGGGACGGTGGCCTCGGCGTACGCGTAGATCAGCTTCGCGCCGCGGCGGATGATGCCGAGGTGCTCCTGGTCGACGCCGGGCAGGAAGCCGGGGACGTCGACGAAGGTCAGCACCGGGATGTTGAAGGCGTCGCAGAACCGGACGAACCGGGCGGCCTTCTCGGAGGCGTCGATGTCGAGGGTGCCGGCGAACTGCATCGGCTGGTTGGCGACGACGCCGACCGAGCGGCCCTCGACCCGGCCGTAGCCGACGATGATGTTGGGCGCGAAGAGCGGCTGCACCTCGAGGAAGTCGCCGTCGTCGACGATCGTCGTGATGACGTCGTGCATGTCGTAGGGCTGGTTCGGGGAGTCCGGGATCAGCGTGTCGAGGGCGAGGTCCTCGGCGGTCGCCTCGAGGTCGGCCGCCTCGTCGTACGACGGCGCCTCGTCGAGGTTGTTCTGCGGCAGGAAGGCCAGCAGCGCCTTGACGTACTCGAAGGCGTCCTCCTCGTCGGAGGCCATGTAGTGGGCGTTGCCCGACTTGGTGTTGTGGGCCCGGGCACCGCCGAGCTCCTCCATCGAGACGTCCTCGCCGGTGACGGTCTTGATGACGTCGGGGCCGGTGATGAACATCGCCGAGGTCTGGTCGACCATGATCGTGAAGTCGGTGACCGCGGGGGAGTAGACGTGCCCGCCCGCGCAGTTGCCCATGATCATCGAGATCTGCGGGATCACGCCCGAGGCGTGCACGTTGCGCTTGAAGATCTCGCCGTAGAGGCCGAGCGAGACGACGCCCTCCTGGATGCGGGCGCCGGCGCCCTCGTTGATGCCGATGATGGGGCAGCCGGACTTGATCGCGAGGTCCATGACCTTGGTGATCTTCTCGCCGTAGACCTCGCCGAGGGAGCCGCCGAAGACGGTGAAGTCCTGCGAGAAGACGCAGACCTGGCGGCCGTCGACGGTGCCGTAGCCGGTGATCACGCCGTCGCCGTACGGACGGTTCTTCTCGAGGCCGAAGGCGGTCGAGCGGTGGCGCGCGAACTCGTCGAGCTCGACGAAGCTGCCCTCGTCGAAGAGCAGCTCGATGCGCTCGCGGGCGGTCTTGCGCCCCTTGGCGTGCTGCTTCTCCTGCGCCTTGGCGGCGGGAGCGTGCACGGCCTCGTCGGTGCGGCGGTCGAAGTCCGCCAGCTTGCCCGCCGTCGTGTGCAGGTCGATCTCCGTCATGAAACTGAGTATCATCCATTGACACTGGAGTTCACAAGGGGGGTGGGGTGTGACGCAATCGCGCGAGGAGGACCGGCGTGGCAGGAGTGCTGCCGCGGCGATCGTCGACGCCGCCTTCCGGCTGTTCGCGGAGTCCGGGTACGACGAGACCAGCGTCGACGACATCGCCGCCGCCGCGGGCGTGAGCCGCAGCTCCTTCTTCCGGCTCTTCGGGTCGAAGGAGATGGTGATCTTCCCCGACCACGACGCGATCCTCGCCGCGGTGGAGGAGCGGTTGGCCGCCTCGACCGAGAAGAGCGCCATCCTGGCCGTGTCCGACGCCGTACGGGTGGTGCTCTTCCACTACATCGCCGAGGGGCCGCTGGCGCGCCGGCGTTACCAGCTCACCTCCACCGTCGCCGCGCTCCGCGAGCGCGAGCTGATCAGCGGCGCCCGCTACCAGCAGCTGTTCCGGCAGTACATCAGCGCCTGGGGCGACGGCTCGGAGGAGTCCGAGCGCCGCGGCGAGCTGATGGCCGCGGCCGTGGTCGCGGCCCACAACCGGGTGCTGCGCCGCTGGCTGCGCGAGGAGTGCGAGGACCCGCACGTGGAGATCGACGAGGCGATGGCCCAGGTCAACGCGCTCTTCGCCCCACAGCCTGGCCCCGCACCGGCGGCACCCGGCGCGATCGTCGTCGTCCGCACCGACCAGGACCTCGGGACCGTCGCGGAGCAGCTCCGCTCGCTCTGATCGGTCCGCGCCGGGTGCTGCCGGATCCGGTCCGGCTGAACTGAGATTTCACGACGGGATCTCTCGCCAAGAGCGCCTCCGAGAGGACAGGATGTGGCCTGGCGCACATCCGCGCCTTCTCTCTCGGAAGGGTTGATCCATGCCTCAGTTCAACCGGCGGCTCCGTGCCGCCAGCGTCGCGGTCGCGGCCGGCCTCACCCTGGCCGGCCTGTCCGTGACCGGGTCCGGCGCTGTCGCCGCGCCCGGCGGCGCGACGGTCGACGGCCCCCCGTCGACCCCGGTGCCGCTCAGCACCCCCGACGGGGTCGTGTCGGCGTACCTCCTCAACGCGAGGAAGGCCAACCCCGGCCAGACCCGCCTGGTCGAGCGCGCGGTCGTCCGGGCCGGCGGCGTCGTCGTCCAGACCTGGCCGCAGATCGGCGTCGTGGTCGCGCACAGCGACCGGGCGGCCTTCCGCGACGACGTCAAGGCGTACGCCGGCAACGCGCTCGAGTCGGTCGGCGCGACCCGCTCCGTCCCGGTCAGCGAGGGCACGCCCGACGGTGTGCAGGCCCCCTGGGGACCGGGCCGCGGCCAGGACCGCACGGCCGCGCCGCGGACGGAGGGCGACGTCGGGGCCGAGGCCACGCTCGCCGTCGTCCCCGACCCACGCGAGGCGGAGCAGTGGGACATGCAGATGATCAAGGCCGACCAGGCCCACGCGATCACCGACGGCTCCCGTGACGTCCTGGTCGGCGTGCTCGACTCCGGCATCGACCCCGACCACCCGGACCTCGCCGCGAACATCGACGTCGCCGCCTCGGTCAACTGCAGCGACGCCGGCCGTCCGGACACCTCACCGACCGGCTGGTACCCGACGACCAGCGACCACGGCACCCACGTCGCCGGCACCATCGGCGCTGCGCGCAACGGCACCGGCATCGTCGGCGTCGCGCCCGGCGTACGGATGGCCTCGGTCAAGGTCGTCAACGACGCGGGCTTCATCTACCCGGAGTACGCCGTGTGCGGGTTTGTCTGGGCGGGCAGCCACGGCATGGACGTCACCAACAACAGCTACTACGTCGACCCCTTCGAGTTCTACTGCGAGGACCAGCCCGACCAGTACGCCGCCAAGGAGGCCGTGCGCCGCGCGGTCGCCTGGTCCACCGGCCAGGGCGTCGCGCACGTCGCGGCGGCCGGCAACTCGGCCTACGACCTGGCGAACAAGACGATCGACAACGGCAGCCCCGACGACGCCGAGGTGCCGGTCCAGCGCACGATCAACAACGGCTGCCACGACATCCCGACCGAGCTGCCGGGCGTCGTGACCGTGTCGTCGCTCGAGCGGTTCCCCGCGACGGGCCTGGACAACCGGCTCTCCGGCTTCAGCAACCGCGGTCTCGGCGTCATCGACGTCGCGGCCCCGGGCTCGAGGATCCTGTCGACCATCGTGAGGGACAACGGCTACGGCCTCAAGAACGGCACCTCGATGGCGTCGCCGCACGTGGCGGGCGTGCTCGCCCTCATGAAGTCGGTGCACCCCGACCGGTCGCCGGCGCAGCTGGTCGCCCGGCTCCGGGCCCAGGCCGACGACCACCCCTGCGGTACGACGACGGCCGGAGCGCCGTGTGTCGGCACCGATGCCGAGAACAGCTACTACGGCGACGGCGTGGTCGACGCGCTCGACGCCGTGAGCTGACCCGGGAGCCGGGGACCCGGGTCGACCGGTGGCCGCCTTCCGGCGGTCACCGGTCACCAGGCAGACTCGATGCGTGACCACGACCAGCGCGCCGCCGAGCGAGGAGTCCGCCGAGGACCCGTCCGCGTTCGACCGGTCGCTGGTCCCGTTCCTGATGAACTACAAGTTCGGCCTCGACGAGATCCTCACCAAGATCAACATCCTGCGCGAGGAGCTCGCCTTCCGGGGGACCGGGAACCCGATCGAGCACGTGAGCTCACGCCTCAAGACCCCCGAGAGCCTGCGCGCCAAGGCGGTACGGATCGGCTGCCCCCTCGACCTCGACGCGATCGGCGAGCAGATCACCGACATCGCCGGGGTCCGGATCGTGTGCAGCTTCATCGCCGACGCCTACCAGGTGCTCGACATGCTGACGACGCAGCCCGACGTCACCGTGCGCGCGATCAAGGACTACGTCGCCAACCCCAAGCCCAACGGCTACCGCAGCCTGCACGCCATCGTCGAGATCCCGGTGTTCCTCTCCGACACCGCCCGCACCGTGCCGGTCGAGCTGCAGATCCGCACCGTGGCGATGGACTTCTGGGCCAGCGTCGAGCACAAGATCTACTACAAGTACGACAAGGACGTGCCCGGCGACCTGGTCGAGGAGCTGTCCGCGGCCGCCCGGGTCGCCCACGACCTCGACACCCGGATGGCCGAGCTGCACCGGATCGTGCACGGGTGAGTCCCTAGGGAAGCGCTGATCGATGTCGCGGCGCGCAGCAGGCGAGATTGATCAGTGGTTCCCTAGGCTCGACCGGGTGAGCCACGAGTTCGTCGTCATCGCCGGCGCGGGACTGGCCATCAGCATCGCAGCGGCCGCGTTCGCGCGGCGTACCGGTGTCGCGGCACCCCTGCTCCTGGTCGCCCTCGGCATCGCCGCGAGCCTGGTTCCCGGGACGCCGCTCCTGGAGGTCGATCCCGAGTTGATCCTCGCCGGTGTGCTGCCGCCGCTGCTGTACGCGTCGGCCGTCCAGCTGCCGGTGCTCGACCTGCGTCGCAACCTGTCCCTCATCGGCTGGCTGTCGGTCGTGATGGTCATCGTCTCGTCGGTGTGCGTCGGCGTCCTGGTGCATGCGGTGTTCCCGGCGATCCCGCTGGCACTCGCCATCGCGCTGGGTGCGGTGGTGAGCCCGACGGACGCGGTCGCCGCGACCGCGGTGGGCCGCCGGGTCGGGCTGCCGCCGCGGCTGATGACGGTGCTCGAAGGGGAGAGCCTCGTCAACGACGCGTCCGCCCTGGTGGTCCTGCGTACGGCGGTCGCCGTGGTCGGCACCACCAGCGCCTTCAGCATCGGCGGCACGATCGGCAGCTTCGCCTGGGCGGTCGTCGGCGCGGGTCTGGTCGGGTGGCTCGTGGCGTGGGTGACCGTCCTGGTGCGCCAGCGCCTCGACGACCCGGTGCTCAACACCACGATCTCGTTCATCACCCCCTTCCTCGCCTATGTGCCGGCCGAGGAGGTGAACGCCTCCGGGGTGCTGGCCGTGGTCGTGGCCGGCCTGGTCACCGGAGCGAGCGGAGCAAAGAGGTTCAGTGCCCGTGACCGGCAGACCCAGACCACGACCTGGGCGACCATCAACTTCATCCTCGAGAGTGGCGTCTTCCTCGCCCTCGGCTACCAGTTGCCCGCCCTCGTCGACGACGCGCGGGCCGAGACCAGCGTCGGCCAGGTGGTCGGCATGGTGAGCCTGGTGTTGGCGACACTGGTCGCCCTGCGCTTCGCCGGCCTGGCCTGGCCGGCGCTGATGGGCCGGTTCGGTCCCGGCGACCGCAGCACCCGGATGCGGGAGCGGCTGGATCAGATCGAGCAGCAGGTCTCCACCTGGGAGCCGAAGGACGACCGGGAGGAGAACCGGCTGCGCTGGGCCCGTCGGCGCATCGCGCGGGCCAATGCCGACGTGGCGTTCGAGGAGCGCGAGCCGATCACCGCGCGCGGCTACCTCGTCCTCGCCTGGGCGGGGATGCGCGGCGTCGTCACCCTGGCCGCGGCGCAGACCATCCCCAGCGGAACGCCGCACCGCGACACCGTGGTGCTGGTGGCCTGCCTGGTCGCGATGGTGTCGCTCGCCCTGTTCGGGCTTTCCCTCCCGGCCCTGATCCGCCGGATGCGGTTCCCGACCGACGACCCCGCCGACCGACGCGACGACGTGCTCACCCTGATGCGCCAGATCGGCGAGGACGCGACGGACGCCCTCGGCCCGCTCGACGAGCAGCGCATCGACGGTGAGCCCCTCGACCCCGAGGTGGTGGAGCTGCTCAAGGAGCGCTTCCTACCGATGCTGCTGGCCGGGGTACGCCGCGGCGCGGCGAGCCGGCCGGGGCAGCGGGAGCAGGTGTTCATCATCCAGCGCCGCTACGTCGACGCGCTGCGCGACGGGCTGCTGCGGGAGCGTTCGGTCGGTGCATTCAGCACCGAGACCTACAAGCAGGTGGAGGCGATCCTCGACCGCGAGGAGCAGCGGCTCGGTTCCGCGACCGGGTGACATCCGGGGTGACAACCGCCGGACCGCCTGCGCGCCGACCTCGGGCGTGCCCACCATTCGTCCATGCACAGCGGGCTGCCGGTCGTCCGGCGCACCACGGAGTTCGACGCGCTCGTCGAGCACCGGCTCGCCCGCCTGCGCCGGGAGATCGACGACCCCCGCTCGCGGCTCGCCGACGAGCCCGAGATCGAGATCCTGACCCACCTGTGCGGGGTCCTGGCCGGCCTCGGCGAGACCCTGTCGCGGACCGGCGGGCGATGACGGCGGCGCCCGGACCTCGGGTGACCCCGTCGGGGCGTCCGCGGGCGGTGCGCGGGCTCGGCGGTTCAGCCGGCTGAACCGTTACCTCACCGCGGGTGAGATGTCGGGGGAGATCGCGGTCGATGCCGTGTCCCCCGTCGGGCCGGGTCGGTATCCGTGGTGCCGGGCCGCTCCACCTCGCCACTCGGAACGAGGGCTGCGCCCTGCTCTCCCGCACCGACTCGGAAAGGGTCCCCCCACCTTGAAGAAGCTCCTGCCCGGTCTCTCGCTGGCGCTCGTCGCCGGCGCGGCGGCCGTCGTACCCACGGTGGCCCTGGCGCCGCCCGCCTCCGCCGCGCCCGGTGACCCGGGCGTCCCCTCCGACCCCGTCGTGATCTTCCACGAGGACTTCGAGAACGACATGGCCGACGGCGAGGTCGTCCGTCTCGGCGACTACGTCGGCGCGAACGGCGAGACCTACTCCGCCGAGGGCCAGTGGGCCAACCCGGCCAACCAGAACGGCTTCGTGCTCGACGGCACGTCGACTGACGCTGCACAGCAGGCGGTCGGCAACACTGGCGGCTTCTCGCAGCTCCGTGGACTCGCGGACTCCCTGGGCGCCTTCAACGGAAGCACGCCCAGCAACGTGAACCACGCCGTGGCCGCCTACACGGCAGGAGACCCCGGTCCTGGCCTGGTCGAGTTCCGGACGGCCTCGCCGCTCCCGCTCGCTGTGGACAACCGCTTCTTGACCTTCTCGGTCAATGTCGGCGTGACCAACTGTCACGCGGCGCATCCCTTGCTGCGGTTCTACCTGGACGACGGCAACGCCGAGATCCCGGTGACCGACGCCGCGCTCGATCCGTGCCCCAACGGCAGCCGCGAGCTCGTCTCCGACGACTCGATCCTGTTCACGGGCACTGAGCTGGGCGTCGTGTTGCGCAACCAGCAGGGCAGCGGCGGCGGCAACGACCACGCCTTCGACGACATCAAGGTGCTCGACGCGACCCCCCAGCTGGACAAGGCGTTCAGCCGCCCCACGGCCGCTCCGGCCGGTGTGACGACGCTGGTCTTCACGGTCACCAACACCTCCGAGCTCGCCGCGAAGGCGGGCTGGGCATTCACCGACGCCCTGCCGGCCGGCATGGAGGTGGCTCCCACCCCGAACTTCGCCACCACCTGCGCCAACGGCGCGGTCACCGCCGGCGGCCAGGCCGGTGACACGAGCGTCGCGCTGACGGGCGACCTGACCACGGGGCAGGCCTCGTGCACGCTGTCGATCGACGTCGTCACCCCCGGCGCGACCGTCGGCGACACCTTCACCAACGGCCCCTCGAACGTCGACCCGACGGTCGGCATCGACCCTCCGGGCACGTCGACCCTCACGATCGTGCCGCCGCAGCCGCTCGTCGGCGACTGCGCCACCCCGATCACCTTCGACAGCGACAACGAGGGCTGGCGCGTCGCGACCATCAGCGGCGCGAACACCGTCGTGATCCCGCCCTCCGGCTCGGGCTGGGACGCCACCGGCGGCAACCCGGACGGTGCGCTGCGGACGAACGACCTCGACAGCAACTGGACCGAGTTCTGGTCGCCGGCACTGCTGGCCAACAGCTTCACCGACGACTACAGCGCGTTGCTCGGCACGACGCTGCGCTTCGACTACCGCAACGACACGGGCATCGGCTACAACCTCTACCTCGCACTGCGGGGCACCAACGGTGGCACCGTCTACTACAACTTCCGTCCCCAGGTGCTCAACTCGCAGGCGCCGAACCGGATCCGAGTTCCCCTGGACCCCACCCTGTGGCACACCGGCTTCTCGGCGGCGGCCGGCGTGGACCTCGGCTCGCCGGCACCCACGGCGACCGAGTTCTCCGACATCCTGGCGAGCCTGGACCGGTTCATCGTCTCCGCCGAGGGCCGTAGCGGCCCCGACATCACCTTCCTCGACAACTTCGGCAGCTCGTGCGACGACCTGGGCGACGCGCCCGCGTCGTACGGCACCGAGGGCGGCGAGGCCGCGGCCCACGGCATCGTCGGGTACGACGCCGGCGCCGGCACCGCCGACCTGATGCTGGGCGCGACGGTGGACAGTGAGAGCGACGGCGTCCCCGGCGCCACCGCCGACGGCGACGACCTGGCCGGCCGCGACGACGAGGACGCCCTGAGCGGCGCCGTGCTCGTCACCGCCGGGGAGACGCCGACGGTCCAGGTCGAGGTCACCAACGACACCGCGGAGGCCGCGACCCTGGCGGGCTGGATCGACCTGAACGAGAACGGCGCGTTCGACGCCGGTGAGCGGTCCGACGTGATCACCGTCCCCGCCAACGACGGCACCGACACCCACACGCTCACCTTCCCGGTCGCGTCCGCGCTGGCGGACGACAGCTACCTGCGGATCCGGCTCTTCGACGGCACGGTGGCCGACCCGGCGCCCACGGGCGCCGCCGACGGCGGCGAGGTGGAGGACCACCTGGTCCAGGCCCGCCTGGCGGCGTTGGAGCTGGTCAAGACCGCGGCGCTGACCACCGACAACGGCACCGCCGGCCAGGCGGACGCCGGTGACGTGATCACCTACACGTTCACCGTGACGAACACGGGCAACGTGCCGGTCACCGGAGTGTCGATCGCCGACCCGCTGCCGGGGCTGAGCGCCATCAGCCCGGCGACGGTCCCCACGCTGGCGCCCACGGACGAGGTCGAGTTCACCGCGACGTACACCGTCACCCAGGCCGACGTGGACGAGGGCGGCCAGATCGTCAACGCCGCCACGGCGAACGGCACCGACCCGGACGGCGACCCGGTCGCCTCCCCGGCCGGCCCGCCGACCACGACGACCACGCCGATCGCGCCCGCCGACCCGGACGTGCAGGTGGTGAAGTCCGCTGCCATCACCACCGACGAGGTGCCGCTGGGCAAGGCCGACGACGGTGACGTGATCACCTACACCTTCACCGCGACCAACCACGGCACGGCCACGGCCTTCGACGTGTCGGTCGAGGACCCGCTGCCGGGCCTGGGCACCATCACCCCGGCCTCCGTGCCCTCGCTGGCCCCGGGCGCCTCGCAGAAGTTCACCGCGACGTACACGGTCACCGCCGCCGACGTGAAGGCGCAGAAGATCGAGAACACCGCCGCGGTGACCTCGACCGGGCCGACCCGCGGTGGCGTGACGCCGCCGGCGGTGACGTCGTCGTCGAACACGGTGAACACCGCGACCGGTCCGCTCGGCGCCCCGTCGATCCAGACGAGCGCGGAGAAGAAGGTCGCGCTGAAGGTGGGCAAGAACGGCCAGCCCAAGCCGGTCGCGCTGCACGACTCCGTCACCGTCACCGGCCTGGTGCCGGGCGGCGGCACGCAGGGCACCGCCCAGCTGTACGGTCCGGTCGCCACGCCGTCCGACGCGATGTGCACGCCGGAGAACCTGGTGGGCACGGTCGCCTTCACCCCGACCGACGGGACCGTCGACACCCCGTCGGTGAAGGTGTCGGAGCCGGGCTACTACACCTGGGTCGTCTCCACGGGCGCGGACCGTCGCAACCTCGCGGCCACCCACGCCTGCGGCCTGCCGTCGGAGACCACGCTGGTGCACCGCGCCGACTACGGCAAGGTGCGGATCGAGACCGGGTACGCCGGCACCGACGCCTCGGTCCAGGGCCGCAAGGTCCGCCCGGCCCAGGTCGCGATCAAGGCTCTCGGCATGAAGGCCAAGCTCGACACGGTGGGCCTGCGCAAGGGCTCGATGGTCATCCCGGGCAACGTCGCCAGGGGCGGCTGGCTGGGGCAGTCGGCCCTGCCGGGCGATCTGGTGGGCTCGACCGTGATCGCCGGCCACGTCTCGGACCGCAAGGACCGACCGGGCGCCTTCGGCAAGCTCCGCAAGGCGAAGAAGGGCCAGGTCGTGTCCGTGCGCGCCAGCGACGGCACCGTGCAGAGGTACCGGATCGACCGCGTCTTCACCCAGCCGCGGAAGAAGGGCTTCTCCGGCGCCGAGGTCTCCACGACCGGTGCGCACCAGCTGACCCTGGTCACCTGCACCGGCAAGGTGAGCTACGCCAACGGTCGCTTCCACTACACGAAGAACCTCGTGGTGGTCGCGACACCGATCGGCTGACCCTGAGGTAACCGGGCACCGGGTGGTCGGCGGGCTTGCCCGCCGGCCACCCCGGTGCCCTCGAGGCCGCTCCCCTGAGGCACGATGCACGGGGCGGCTTCCCCCCGAGCTGCCCTCCCTCTCCCCCCGAGGTACTGACCGTGCATGCCGGTGCGATCCTCCGACCCCGCCTGATCGACCTGCTCGACGTCGACCCGGCGCCGGTCACGGTGCTGCAGGCGCCGTCCGGCTACGGCAAGACCACGCTGGTCCGGCAGTGGGCGGCCGGACCCCGCCCGGCGGGGGAGCGGCTGGTCTGGCTCGCCCTGAGCGCCGAGGTCGAGTCCGACCGCGCGTTCTGGACCTCCGTCATCGCCGCGGGCCGTCGACTCGGGCACCTCTCTCCCGAGCGCGCCGACGTCGTCTCCGACGACGTCGGCGCCCAGGACGATCCGGTCCCCGTGCTCCGAGACCTCCTCGCGGGCGGCCGGCCCGTGACCGTCGTCGTCGACGCCTACGAGCACGTGCGCGCCGCCACCGCGCAGGTCGACGGCGACATCCTGCGCCTCACCGCCGAGCTGCCGCACCTGCGCTTCGTGGTCACCACCCGCGCCGCGACGACGCTCGCGGACCCGGTGCACCTGGTGCGCGACGCGGTCCGGCTCGTCGGCGAGCACGACCTGGGATTCACCCGCGAGGAGACCGTCCAGCTGTTCGCCGAGCACCTGCCCGGTGACCTGGCCGGGCTCGCGGAGGACGTCCACCACGACACCCGCGGCTACCCGCTCGCGATCCGCGCGGCCGAGCTCGCGCTGCGGAACCGGACGCGGCCACCGGCGCGGGGCTCGGCCGAGTGGCGGGCGATCGTCGCGCAGGACCTGAGCTCGCAGATGCACGACCCGGCACTGTCCGCCTTCGTCCGCGACACCGCGGCGGCGCCGTACTTCGACCTCGAGCTCGCCCAGGCCCTCACCGGTCTCGAGGACGCCGCTCCGGTCGTGGAGCAGCTGGAGTGGAGTGGCTTCGGGCGCTGGGTGCCGTATCTCGCCGACCGTCCCGTGTTCCAGTACGTCCAATCGCTGCGCGAGGCCGTCCGCGGCGACCTGCGCGACAACGACTCCGACCGCTATCGCCGCAGCGCGGGCATCGCCGCCACCTGGCTGCATGACAACGACGAGCATGAGCAGGCGCTGGAGCTGGCCGTCGACGCCGGCCGGTACGAGCTGGCCGGTCGGATCTTCCGCAGCGTCCTGCTCAGCGCGCCGGAGAGCTACACGACCGACCATCTCGACCTGCAGCTGAGCCGCATCCCGCGGGCGGCCCTGGCGCAGCACCCGTCGCTGGCCTTCGCGCGTGGGCTGGCGCTGCTCAGCAACCCCGCGACCCGGGGCGCGGCCGTCGAGTACCTCGTGCGCACCGCCGAGCAGACCCCGGCGGACTGGCGCTCGCTGGACCGGCCGTCGTCCTTCTTCCAGCGGGTCGCGAAGTCGGCGTGCCTGCGCTACGTCGGCCGCTACCTCGAGGCCGGGCCGGCTGCCCAGGCGGCGCTCGACTTCTACGACGACATCGACATCGGCGACGACGGGCGGCTGATCGAGCTGCGGGCGATCGGGCTGCGCCAGCTCGGCTACTCCTTCTTCCAGGTCGGCGAGCTCGATCGCGCGCACGAGGTGGTCGCGCGGGCGATCACGACCGCGACCCGACCGTGGTCGCGCAACTACACGGTCGTCTATGGCCTCGGGCTGTCCGCCATCGACGGCCGCTCCCGCGAGGCCGCGCACACCGCGCGACTGGTCGATCCGCGCGCCTGGCCCCGGGACCACGCCCACACCTTCGTCAACGCGCTCGGCCGGATCGGCAACGCGATGCTGCGGCTCGACGAGTTCGACTTCACCGGCGCCCTCGCGGAGTACGACGGCTGCGAGTCCTTCCTGCACACCGCCGAGTTCTGGCCCTTCCTCAGCTGGACGCTGTTGCAGGCGCGCCTCGGGCTGGGGGAGTCGGGTCCCGAGGCCCGCCGGATCGCCGACGCGCTGCAGGCCTCGCCCCCGCCGCCCGGCGTCGGCGAGAACTTCGGGACCAGCGCGCTGCACGGGCTGCTCGCCGTGGCCTGGCTGTCCGAGGGCCGCAGCCGCGAAGCCGCCGAGCTGCTGCGACGTTCCAGCCACTGGCCCGGCCAGCTCGCGACCGCTCAGGTGTTGAGCCGCCTGACCGGCGGAGACGCGGCTGCCGCGCTGCACGTCGTACCGCGCCTCGAGTCGCTGCCGGGCCACAGCATCCGCTCCCGCGCCGGCCTCGCCACCCTCGGCGCCGCGGCCGCTCTGCGCGCCGGTCACCCGGACGCAGCGGGCGCCCTCCTGGACCGGGCCGCCTCGCTCCATGCCGAGCACGGCGCCCGGGCCCACCTGCTGTACGTGCCCGGCAAGGACCTCGAGGCGCTGCGCGACTTCGCCCGGCACTCCGGTCGCGCCGCGGCGAGCGCCTATCTCGACGTCGACGTGGTCGGCACCATCGACCCCGGCGTCGAGGTGAGCCCGCTGACCGCGCAGGAACTGACGGTGCTGCGCACCTCGATCGACCATCCCCGCCGCAGCGACCTCGCGGCCGCGCTCCACCTCTCGCCGGAGACCGTCAAGTCGCACATGCGCAGCATCTACCGCAAGTGGGGGGTCAACTCGCGGGAGGCCGCGCTCGAGCGGGGCATCCGGCTGGGCCTGCTCTCCGACGACGGCTCCGGGTGAGCCGATCCCGGGTGAACTGCTGGGTGAGATGACCTCACCCGAGGCTCCCGGGCGCCGTACCGCACCCAGAATCGGACCGGGCCTCCGAAAGGGGGCTCATCCCCCCAGTACGCGGCCCGGGTGAGACTCCCGGGTCGCGTCATTTCCGGGACAGGTCGCCGCGCTGTTCGTCGGGCGTCTCTCCGGGCGTCCTTCGGGGCGGGCGGGGATCCGGGACGGCATGATGTCCGCATGCGTGCCGTCGTCTGCCACCGGGCCGAGCTCACCGTCGAGGACCTTCCGGCGCTGGAGCCGGAGCGGGGTCAGGTCCTCATCGACGTGGAGCGGTGCGGCATCTGCGGCTCGGACCTGCACGCCCGGCTGCACTGCGACGAGACCGCCGCCGACGTCGCGGAGCTCGGCTACGACCACTTCATGCGGTCCACCGACCGCGTCGTGATGGGCCATGAGTTCGTCGGCACCGTCGCCGACTACGGCCCACGCACCCGCCGGATCCACCCCGTCGGCACCCGGGTCGTCGCGCTGCCGGTCCTGCGCGCCGGTGGATCCACCCACCTGACCGGCCTCAGCCCGCTGGCCTCCGGCGGGTACGCCGAGCAGGTGCTCGCCGTTCCGTCGATGACGATGCGCGTCCCCGACGACCTCGACGCCGACGCCGCCGCGCTCACCGAGCCGATGGCGGTCGCCCTGCACGCCGTACGCCGCGGCGAGGTCGGGGCGCGCGACACCGCCGTGGTCATCGGATGCGGCCCGATCGGACTGGCGGTGATCGCCATGCTCAAGGCCACCGGCGTGCGCCACGTCATCGCCAGCGACTTCTCCGCCGGCCGCCGGGCCCTGGCCGAGCGGATGGGCGCCGACGTCGTCGTGGATCCCGCCGACGAGTCGCCGTGGGCGTCCTTCGCCTCCTCCCGGCGCTACCTCACCGAGGCCATCGCCCTGGCCGATCTCGGCATCGACGCGATGGACAAGCTGCGCGCCGTACCCCTCCTGCCGTGGGCACACCTCATGCGCGCCGCCGAGAAGGCCGGCGCCACCCCGCGCGGACCGGTCGTCTTCGAGTGCGTCGGTGTCCCGGGCATGATCGAGCACATCGTCGCCCAGGCCCCGCTCCTCTCGCGGGTGGTCGTGGTCGGCGTGTGCATGGGCCAGGACTCCTTCCGCCCGTCGATGGCCATCAACAAGGAGATCGACCTGCGCTTCGCCTTCGCCTACGACCCCAGCGAGTTCCACCAGACGCTGCAGTGGATCGCCTCCGGCAAGGTCGACGTCCGCCCCCTCGTCACCGGGACGGTCGGGCTCGACGGCGTCGCCGGCGCCTTCGACGACCTCGGCGACCCCGAGCGCCACGCCAAGATCCTGGTCGACCCGTCGCGGTAGCTGTGGAGAAGTGCCGGGGTTGGACGAGGAAACTCACGCTGGGACGAGGAAGCTTCCTCGTCCCAGCGTGAGTTTCACCGGCCGGCCGGTGAATCTGTCTTCGCTCAGCCCCCCGCGATCGCCCGCCCCGCCGCCCGCCCCGAGAAGATGCACCCGCCGAGGAACGTGCCCTCCAGGGCGTTGTAGCCGTGCACCCCGCCACCACCGAACCCGGCCACCTCGCCGGCGGCGTACAGCCCCGGGATGACCTCGCCGCTCGCGGAGACGGCTCGGGAGGACAGGTCGGTGGCGATGCCGCCGAGAGTCTTGCGGGTGAGGATGTTGAGGCGGACGGCGATGAGCGGACCGTGCTCGGCGTCGAGGATGGCGTGCGGCTTGGCGACCCGGATCAGGCGGTCGGTGCGCGAGCGCCGGGCGTTGTTGATCGCCATCAGCTGGAAGTCCTTGCTGAAGCCGTTGCCGAGCTCCGCGTCGCGCGCCTCGATCTGGCGACGCAGCACCGCGGCGTCGAGGTGGGGGCCGCGGGCCGGGGTGTCGCCGTCGACGATGGCGTTCATGCCGTCGACGAGGTCCTCGAGCGTGGCGGCGACGACGAAGTCGAGGCCGTCGGTCTTGAAGCGCTCGACCGGCGCGGGGGCGCCCTTGGCCAGCCGTGCCCGCAGCATCACGCGCAGGTCCTTGCCGGTGATGTCGGGGTTCTGCTCGGAGCCGGAGAGCGCGAACTCCTTCTCGATGATCGACTGGGTCAGCACGAACCACGTGTAGTCGTAGCCGGTCGCGCCGATGGTCGCCAGCGTGCCGAGACTGTCGAAGCCCGGGTAGTTGGGTGCGGGCAGCCGCCGGCCGGTGGCGTCGAACCACAGCGACGAAGGACCGGGGATGATCCGGATCGCGTGGTCGGGCCAGATCGGGTCCCAGTTGTGGATGCCCTCGGTGTAGTGCCACATCCGGTCCGGGTTCACCAGGCGGGCGCCCGCGGCCTCGGCGATGGTGAGACCGCGCCCGTCGACGTACGCCGGGACGCCGGTGATCATGTGCGCCGGCGCGGGTCCGAGGCGCTCGGTCGGCCAGTTGGCGCGGATCAGGTCGTGGTTGTGGCCGATGCCGCCGGTGGTGACCACGACGGCCGGCGCGCGGTGCTCGAAGGCGTCGACCTCGACCCGGGTGGACGCGAAGCCGCGCTCCGCGTCCGAGGGCTCCAGCACCGCCCCCGAGACGCCGACGACCGCGTCGCCGTCCTTGACGAGCGCGTCCACGCGGTGCCGGAAGCCGAAGCGCACCAGGCCCCGCTCCTCGGCCGCGAGGACCGGCTCGAGGAAGACCCGCACCACCTCGGGTCCGGTGCCCCAGGTGAGGTGGAAGCGGGGCACGGAGTTGCCGTGGCCCGACGCGTCGCCGCGGCCGCGCTCGGCCCAGCCGACGAAGGGCAGCACCCTGAGCCCGAGCTCGCGCAGGTAGGCGCGCTTCTCGGTGGCGGCGAACCGGACGTACGCCTCGGCCCACTGGCGGGCCCAGTGGTCCTGCCCCGGTGCCCCGTCGGCGCCGGGGGCGAGCCGGTCGAAGCCGGCGGAGCCCTGCCAGTCCTGCCAGGCCAGCTCGGCGGAGTCCTTGATCCCCATCCGCCGCTGCTCGGGGGAGTCGACGAGGAACAGCCCGCCCAGCGACCAGAAGGCCTGTCCGCCGAGGTTGGCGCGGTTCTCCTGGTCCAGCACCAGCACCCGCTTGCCGGCCCGGGTCGCCTCGTAGGTCGCCACCAGCCCCGCCAGCCCGGCGCCCACCACGATCGCGTCCGGCTCGAATCCCTGCTCCACGCTGCCCGCACTCACGCGGGGGAGCCTGCCACACCGGCGGTCGCGCCCTTGTAACTAAGGGTTACCGAGCGAAAAGGGGCGCAACAACACCAGGGTAGTAGCAACAGCACCCGGGTAGTCGCGCGCGACAGGACGGCGGCGAGACGGGAGTGGCCCGCACCACACTTCCTTGCCACTGGCAAGGAACCGGTTCTAGTTTCCCAGGATGCCCCCACCGCGCGACGAGGTCGCCCGCTACGCCCGGTTCGTCGTACGACGGGCCGGGTGGGTCGTCCTCGCCTGGCTGACCGTGACGGCGGTGATGAACGTGGCCGTCCCGCAGCTCGAGGAGATCGCCGGCCGCGACTCCTCGCCGATGGTGCCGAAGGACGCGCCGTCGATGCGCGCGGTCGAGTTGATGAACGAGGAGTTCAGCAGCGGCGACAGCGAGAGTTTCATCGTCGTCGCGATGGAGCGCACCTCGGGCCTGACCCGGGCCGACCGCGCATACGCCGAGCTCCTGGTGACCGAGCTGGCGAAGGACCGCGACGACGTCGCCTTCGTCCAGGACGTGCGGGACCCGGCGCTGCGCAAGGCGCTGACCAGCGAGGACCGGCAGGCGCGCTACCTCCTCGTCGGCATCACCGGCGCGACCGGCGCGCCGTCGTCGCTGCGTCAGGTGGCCGCCGTGCGCGACATCGCGGGCGAGCACGCGCCCGCCGGCCTGACCGTCGAGGTCACCGGGCCGACGGCGACGGTGGTCGACCTCGCGACCGAGACCGAGCACAGCGTCCTGCGGATCACCATCGTCACCATCGGCCTGATCGCGCTGATCCTCTTCCTGATCTACCGCTCCTTCGCCATCCCCGCGTTGATCCTCGCCGTCGTCGGCCTGGGCCTCGGGCTCGGGCGCGCGGTCGTGGCCTGGTGCGGTCTGCAGGACCTCTTCGCGGTCTCCACCTTCAGCGGCTCCTTCCTGACCGCCATCGTGCTCGGCGCCGGCACGGACTACGCCGTCTTCCTGGTCGCGCGCTACCACGAGCAACGCCGGCTGGGCGTGGAGCCGACCCGGGCGGCCGCGATCGCCGCCACCCGGGTCGGCTCGGTGATCGCGGGCTCGGCGGTCACGGTCGTCCTCGCCACGCTCGCGATGGCGCTCGCCGACCTCGGCTTCTTCAACACCACCGGCCCCGCCGTCGCGGTCAGCATCGCGGTCAACCTGCTCGTCAGCCTCACCCTCACGCCCGCGCTGCTGGCACTGGCGGGACGCCGGGGCTGGGCCGAGCCGCGCGCGTCCCGCGCCGCCGGCGTGTGGCAGTGGGTGGCCGACCTGGTGGCCGCGCACCCGGTGCGGACGCTGACCGCCTCCCTGGTGCCGTTGGCCCTGCTGGCGGCACTGTTCCCCCTCGCCGACCTTTCGTACGACGTGCGCGACCCGCTCCCGGACGGCGCGGAGAGCAACCGGGGCTATGCCCTGCTCGCGCGCCACTTCCCGGTCAACGAGGTGCTGCCGGACTACGTGCTGGTCCGCGCCGACCACGACCTGCGCACCAGCAAGGACCTGGCCGTCCTCGACCGCGCCGCCGCCGCGGCCGCGCAGCACGACGGCGTCGAGCTGGTCCGCAGCGTCACGCGGCCGCTCGGCGTACCCATCGCGGAGGCGTCGGTCGCCCACCAGGCCGGTCTGGTCGGCGACGAGCTCGGCAGGGCGCGGGGCGAGGTCGCCGAGGGCGCCAGCGGCGCCGAGCGGCTGGCCGACGGGGCCGGGCAGCTCGATGCCGGTGCCGGGGAGCTGGCCGACGGCGCGGGCCGGGCGGTCGCGGGGGCCGATCGGATCGCGTCCTCGACGGGCAAGCTGACTCGCGGGATGACCCAGCTGCTCGACGGCGCCGACGCCGCGATCACCGGCACCGGAGACCTGCGGGCCGGCGCGAGCGGCCTCGCCGACGGTCTGGAGGCCGCCGCGGGCCAGGTGCAGCTCGCCGTGGACGGGCTCGCGCTGGTCCACGACGCCCTGGCGACCAAGAGCCTCACCTGCGGGCTGGACCCGGCCTGCCGGCAGGCCCGCACCGGGCTGAAGAAGATCTGGGAGGCCGAGCGCGACCAGCTGCTGCCCGGGTTGCAGCAGGCCGCCGCGGGCGCCCGCGCGCTGGCGGACGGCACCGGCGACCTGCAGGCGGGCCTGCAGCAGCTGCGGGCCGGGCTGGCGAAGGCGCGTGCGGGGAGCAGGAAGCTGGCCGACGGCCAGCGGGAGTTCGCCGACCGCCTCGGCGACCTCTCCTCCGGCGCCGAGGAGCTGGCCGACGGTGTCGGGCGTCTGCACGGTGGGACGCGGGAGGTCGCCGCGTCGCTCCCGGCCCTCGAGGACGGCCTGGAGAGCGCGGCGCGGCACCTGCGCAAGACCCGATCCGCCGCCGACGACCCGGTCAGCGGAGGCTTCTACCTGCCGCCGACCGCCCTCCAGGACCAGGACTTCGCCGCCGCCATGCGGCTCTACCTCTCACCGGACGGTCGCACGGCCCGGTTCGCCGTCCTCGGGGCCACCGACGCCTTCGGCCCCGAGGCATCGGAGCGGGTCGAGGAGATCCGCGCCCTCGTGGAGACCTCGTTCAACGGCACCCGCCTCGACGACGCCGAGGTCGTCACGACCGGGATGGCGAGCACGAACGCCGACCTGCGGCGCTACTCCGTCTCCGACCTGGAGGTCATCGCCGGCTTCGCTCTGGTCGCGGTCTTCCTCGTGCTGCTCCTGCTGCTGCGCAGCCTGGTCGCGGCCTTCGCCCTGATGGCGACCGTCGTGCTTTCGTACGGCGCCGCGATCGGCCTCTCGGTGCTCGTGTGGCAGTACGGCCTCGGCATCCAGCTGGACTGGACCGTGGCCGCGGTCGCCTTCGTGGTGCTGGTCGCGGTCGGCGCCGACTACAACCTGCTGCTCACCAAGCGGATGCATGAGGAGGCGCCTGACGGCTCGGCGGCCGGGATCGCCCGCGCCACCGCCGTCACCGGCGGCGTCATCACCTCGGCCGGCGTGATCTTCGCGGTGTCGATGATGGCGCTGCTGGCCGGGCGCGTCACGACCATCGGCCAGGTCGGCTTCACCATCGCCGTCGGACTGCTGCTCGACACCTTCGTCGTCCGTTCGCTGCTGGTGCCGGCGCTGGCCACGGTGTTGGGCCGCCGGCTGTGGTGGCCGCAGCGCCCGGCCGCCGGTGTGGCGGCCGCCGGTGTGGCGGCCGGCGGTGTGGCGGCCGGCGATGCGGAGGCCGGCGCGGGGGACGCCGGCGCGCGGGCCGAGGCGGGGGACGACGGACGCGATCGGGCAGGATCGGAGACATGAGGAACGCCGACCTGCGGCAGCGGCTGCTGCGCGCGGCCGAGCAGGAGATCGCCTCCTGCGGCCTGGCCAAGGCCAGCCTGCGCGCGATCGCCCGCCGGGTCGGCGTCTCCCACCAGGCGACGGCGCACCACTTCGACGACCGGGCCGGACTGTTCACGGCGCTCGCGGTCGAGGGCTTCGAGCTGCTGCTGGACCGCACCCACGCGGCGGTGGCCGGCGTACCGGCCGAGGGGGGACAGCAGGTCATCGCCTCCGCGGTCGCCTACGTCGAGTTTGCCGCCACCCGGCCGACCATGTTCGACGTGATGTTCCGGCCCGAGCTGCTGCACGCCGACGACACCCGGCTCGGCGCGGCACGGCTCGAGCACCGGGTGCTCCTGCGCGAGCTGGTCGGCACCGCCCAGGCGACCGGCTGGGCGGCGTCCGTCCCGGCCGAGGAGCTGGCCACGGTGGGGTGGGCAGCGGTGCACGGGCTCGCCGTCCTCCAGCGCGACGCCCAGCTGACCGCCGTACCCACGGGCGTGGAGGTGGATCCGGCGCGGCTGATCGCGCAGGTCGGCCGGGCGCTCGACGCGCTGGCGTGATGTGCTCGGCGTGACCGAATCGCGACTACCCGGGTGCTGTGGCTCCTACCCGGGTGCTGTTGCGGCGGATTTCGTGGGGTAACCCTTAGTTACAAGCGCAGGACCGCGAGCCGGGTCGGCTCCGTCCGCCCCCGCAGCACCGTCTCGCCGTCACCGACCCAGTGGGCGGCCTCGGCCGGGTCGGCGGCGACGACGGAGTCCCAGGAGGCGAGCACCCGGCCGGGCACGTCCTTGGCGAGGTCGGTCAGCCGGGCGGCGGAGTTCACGGCATCGCCGATGACGGTGTACTCGAAGCGCTGCTCGTGACCGACGTTGCCGGCGACGACCTGCCCGGTGGCGACACCGATCCCGGCCGCGACCTCGGGCACCTCGGCGGCCAGTCGCGCGGCCGCGGCCCGGGCCGCGGCGAGCGCTGCGGTGGCATGGTCGGCCAGCTCGACGGGGGCGCCGAAGACCGCCAGCACGGCGTCGCCGATGAACTTGTTGACCAGGCCGTGCTGCCGGTCGACCTCGTCGACGACCATCCCGAAGAACCGGTTGAGGACCGCGACGACCTCCGTCGGCCCGTGCTGGGTGGCGTACGTCGTCGAGCCGACCAGGTCGACGAAGAGCACCGAGCACTCCCGGGTCTCGCCGCCGAGCTCGATCTCGCTCGCGCCGAGCGCGGCGGCCGCGGCGGCGACCTCCTCGCCGACGTGGCGGCCGAACAGGTCGCGGATCTGCTCGCGCTCCCGCAGGCCGTGGACCATCGAGTTGAACCCGCTCTGCAACTGGCCGAGCTCGGTGCCGTCGTACACGACGACATCGGCGTCGAGCCGGCCGTGCTCGACCTCCTGCATCGCGTCGCGCACCGACAGCAGCGGCGCCACCACGGAGCGGGCGTTGAGGTCGGTGAGCAGGAACCCGAAGACGAGCACGATCCCGCACACGATGATCGTCACGACGGCGAGCTGCGCCAGGCTCGCGTCCGACCCGGCAGGGGTGAGGGCGAGGATCGCGGCGATGAGCAGGCCCACGATCGGCGCGCCGGTGCCGAGCGTCCAGAAGATCGCCATCCGCGGACCGACGCCCACGCCGCGCACCCGCTGGGTCACCTTCACGTCCGCGAGCGCGCGGGCCGCGATGGGGCGCAGCGTGAACTCGGTCAGCAGGTAGGCGATGCCGGAGACCACCACGGCGCCGATCCCGACGGTGAGGCCGGTGCCCACCGCCCGCGCGGGCTGCAGCAGGACGGTCAGGACGGTGAACAGGATCGTCCCCACCAGCCAGATGAAGAACTGCGCGGCCGTCAGCGACAGGGGGACCCGCAGCGCCCGCGCCCGCTGCGAGCGGTCCGGGTCGACCTCGGGCTGGGTCGCCCACCGCAGCGCCCGCAGCGAGGACGTCGTCCCCCAGATCGCGCCGACGATCGCGGCCAGCACGACATAGGTCGGGATGGCGATCGCGAGCGCCAGCACCATCGCCCGGTTGGGCGAGGGCGACGGGATCGCCCAGGTGTTGACGACGAACACCACGGCCGCCCCGACCAGGTTGGTCGTCACCAGCATCACCGTCAGCAGCACCTGGATCCGGATCCGCAGGTGCCGGGGATCCTGGTCGCGCGGACCCAGGATCCGCGCGCCGAACGGGCCGCGCCGGAGGGAGCGTGACCGACCTGGCATGGCCAGAAGCGTAGTGCGGGTTGTCGTCCTCTGATTGGATCGGCGACATGAGCGCCGCCGAGATCACCGAGGCCTATGCCGCCTTCCACGAGAAGGTCGCCGGCTTCGTGGCGACCGGCGACTGGAGCGGGTACGCCGACCTGTTCACTCCCGACGCCGTCTACGTCGAGCACGCGATGGGCACGTTCACGGGCCGCGACGAGATCCGGGACTGGGCGGTGCGCACCATGACGTCGTACCCCGGCCGGATGATGCCGGGATTCCCGATCTCCTGGCAGGTCGTCGACGCCGATCAGGGCCGACTGGTCTGCGAGGTGGTCAACCCGATGCCCGATCCCGGCGACGGGACGATGCTCGCCGAGCCCAACATCACGATCATGACGTACGCCGGCGACGGGCTCTTCTCGCGCGAGGAGGACGTCTACAACCCGCTGCGCTTCCACACGATGGCGCAGCGGTGGGCGCGGATCGCGGCCGAGCACGGCAACGCCGACGAGGACGTGCTGGCCTGGCTCGACCGTTGGGGTGGGTCCGGCGGCGCTGCGCCGTCGCGAGCGGCGCAGCGCGCCGATCTGGCAAGACCACGGAGCGATGGCATGCCGGATCGCACGTCGAGCGACGTGGACGCCGCCAGATCGGATGCGATGCGTCGCGCAGCAGGCGCGGCGCTGCCGGAGGCGCCCCAAGGCGGCGGCCGGTGACGGGGGCCGCCAAGCGGGTCCTGCTCGAGATCCTGGGCTGGGTGCTGCTGCTCGCCGGCATCGCCGCCCTGGTGCTGCCCGGCCCGGGCCTGCTGTTGATGGCGGCCGGCCTGGGCGTGCTGTCGCAGCAGTACACCTGGGCCGAGCGGCTGCTCGACCCCGTGCTGCTGCGGGCGCTGCGGGCCGCGGCGGAGGGGGTCGAGACCTGGCCGAGGATCGTGATGTCGACGCTGGGGGCGCTCTGCCTCGCCGGCCTCGGCGTGCTGTGGATCGTCAAGCCGGAGGAGCCCTCCTGGTGGCCGGTCGCGGAGCGCTGGTGGCTCCCGGGCGGCGTGTGGACCGGCGTGACGCTGCTGCTGTCCTGCGTCATCGCGCTGGCGCTGATCGTCTACTCCTACCGCCGGTTCCACGGGAAGCCGGAGGCCGTCGCGGCCCTGGAGAGCCGGATCGACGAGGCCGACGAGGAGGCGCACGAGCAGCGCGGGCGGATGCGCGACCGCGTCGACGAGCGCCGGCACCGCGACGACGACGAGCGCCACCACCCGGACCCGCCCGAGCGCTAGCGCCCCGCGAAGGCGACGAACGGGGTGGCGCCGTGCGGCACCACCCCGTCCCCGTCTGCCGGGTGCAGGTCCCCGGCGGACCGTCAGCGCGGACTCAGCGGACCTTCGCGCGGACGGTGGCGCCGGCGGCCTCGACGGCCGTGGACCCGCCGTAGGCGACCGTCAGCCGGACCTTGCCCCGCGGCAGTCCCTTCCTCAGCACGAGCGTGGCCCGGCCGTCCTTCAGCACCGCCGTGCCCACGACCTTCTTGCCGCGACGCACGACCACCGTGCCGTCGGCGAGGACGGGGGCGGTGACGGCGACCTTCACCTTCACCTTGCCCCGGGCCTTCGGCTTGGCCGTGGCGACGACCTGCGCCGCTGCCCGGGCCACGGGTGCGGTGCCGGCGCTCTGCAGGGTGAGCGGCTCGAACTGCGGTCGCTGCACGGTCAGCCGCACGCTGAGCGAGCGGCCGGCGTCCGCGGCCCCGGGCCGGTACGTCGCCGCGGTGGCGCCGGCGATCGGCTGGCCGTCGCGCAGCCACTGGTAGGCGTGCGTGTCGCCCCCCGCCCGCTCGGGGAGCAGGGTCTCGACCTGGACCTCGGTGACGCCGGGGGCGACCGCGGTGAGCAGGCCGCCGACCCTCGCCTCGCCGGTGATCCGCGCGGGCCCGTCGGCTTCGAGCGACTTCGCGATGGTGAGCGGGCTCGACGTGGCCGGGACGCCGTCGTGGTGCTCGAGGACCGGGACCGACGCGTAGTGGATCGCGCTGCCCGCGTCCTGGGGCCGCACGGTGTAGGTCGGCTCGTCGAAGCCGGTGAGCACGGAGCCGTTGCGGTACCACCGGTGCTCGACCGCCGTCGGCTCCGGGGCGAAGGTCGCCGGCGTCGCCGTGAGCGTCTCGCCCACGCGGGGCGCACCGGAGATCGTCGGCGGCTGCTGGACGGTGAACGTGCCCCTGCGGACGTGGTAGGTCAGGGTCGCCTGCCGGGCGTTGCCGACCGGATCGGTGGTCGTCACGACGAGCGTGCGGGTTCCGGGGGTGCTGGTGTTCAGCGGCGCACCGTTGGCGACGCTGCCGTTGCAGGTGGCCACGCCGGAGTGTCCGTCCCAGCAGCTGAAGCCGCTGAGGACCCGTTGGCCGAGCGCGTACTCCGCGCCCTGACCCAGGTGCCCGGCGAACGTGATCGTGGGCGCGACCCGGTCGATGCCGACCCAGATCCGGGCGTCGGCCCGGTTGCCGTTGCCATCGACCGCGACGATGTCGATCTGGGTGGATCCCTCGTTGCTGACCGGGATGCTGCCCCGGTGGCCCTCGAACATCTCCTCGTGCTCGGTGGCGCCGGTCATCGTGTAGCTGACCTGCCCGACGCCGGAGCTGGCACCGCCGCCGGTGCCCTGGTCGACGACGAGGACCGGCACCGTGCGCGGTCCGGGGAACCAGCCGTCGACGCCGCCCGTCGGGTAGTCGATGTTGATCGTCGGCGGCGTCCGGTCGATGGGGCCGGGCACCGGACCCGGGTCCTCCGGGTTCTCGGGCTCCATCGGCTGGGCCGCCGCGGGGCTGGCGACGAGCAGCGCGGCGGCGGTGAGCGCGCCGAGGATGCGGGACCTTCTCATGACAGTTCCTCCTGGGTGATGCGGCTGCGGCTCAGCGAGAGCCAGGCGCCGACGAGGACGAAGCCGGGCAGGGCGACGAACGGCAGGCCGGGGACGCCGGTCGCGGCCACGGCCACGAAGGCGAGCACGCAGACCAGGCCGGCCAGCACCGCCGGCCCACGGGCCACCAGGCCCTCGCGCAGGCCCATCCAGGCGACGCCGCCGAGTGCGACGGCCAGGGGGAGCGCGGCGATGAACGGGCTGAAGTCGTTCATCACGTAGTAGGTGTAGAGCCCGGCGTCGTCGTAGGTGCCCTCCTCGATCGCGCCGTGGAGGTAGTTGCCGAGGGCCCCCTTCCAGCCGTAGGCGAGGGTCAGCGTGGCGGCCGCGGCGACGGCGCCGAAGGACACGACGGACGCGCCGACCGACCAGTCGTAGCGCTGGCTCACGTGACGGCGCCACACGGCGGCGAACACCAGCAGGGCGGCGACGCAGAGGAAGCCGCCGAAGCCGCCGATGCGGAACGGCAGATGGTCGAGCTCGGGCATGTCCGCCACGGAGACGGTGTAGTCCGAGGACTTCTGCTCGCCGGCGGGCCGCTGGTCGGTGAACAGGGTGCCGACCATGCCGAGCAGGCCGGCGACGCTCATCCACAGCGGCCAGGCGTGGAAGCGGGCGGAGTCCACGGGCACGGGGGCTCCCCGTGGGTCAGTGGCGAGTGACATGAGGATCTGCTCTCTCGGGAGCGGCGCGCGAGCGCCGTCCGCCGTGCTCTACGGCGGTGCCGTCACCCTCCTGCGCCCCGCGGCCCGGCCGGCAGGTGCACGTGTCCTCAGTCCGCTGGGTCGCCGCCTTCGGGAAACACGGACCCATCCCGCCTGCTGCGCGCCGCGATGCACGCACGCTGGCTGCGGCACGGACACTCGACGTGCCCCGGCACGCCTTCGCGCCCGTGTCTTGCCATCGCACGCGCCTCGCGACGCTCGCGACGGCGCTATGAGTCCGTGTTCCCCTCAGGCCGGCTGACGCCGATGCCGGCCTCCCGCGCCTTCACGACGAGCGCGGCGCGGTCGTTGACGTCCAGCTTGGTGAAGATCGCGTAGACGTAGTTGCGCACGGTCTTGGTGGTGAGCACCAGCATCCGCGCGATCGTGGCGTTGTCGTGGCCCCGCGCCACCAGCTCCAGGACGTCGCGCTCGCGTTCGGTGAGCTCGGCGAAGACACCGCCGCGCGCGCTGCGCGCACCGGTGAGGAAGTCGACGGCGCGGCCGGCGACCTGGGGACCGAGCATGACGGCGCCGTTCGCGATCGCCCGCACGGCGCTCTCGATCTCCTCGGGCTCCGCGCCCTTGACGAGATAGCCCCGCGCCCCGGCCCGCAGCGCGCCGAAGAGCGCCTCGTCGTCGCCGAACATGGTGATCACCAAGACGCCGGTCGCCGGCCGTCGGCGCAGGATCTCGCGGGTCGCCTCGGCGCCCGAGCCGCCGCCGAGGTCGAGGTCCATGAGGACGACGTCGGGAGCGGTCGCGTCGACCACGGTGACCGCCTCCTCCTCGCTCGCGGCCTGCCCGACGACGTCGAAGCCGGTCTCCTCCAGCAGCGACGACATCCCGATCCGGAAGACCGGATGGTCGTCGACGACCACGATCCGGATCCGGGCTGGATCGGGAATCTCGTCGGGGCTCATGGCAGCACCATCCTCACGCGGGTTCCGGGAGCCTCGGGACGAGACTCCACCACGACGCTGCCCCCGAGCTCGTCGGCCCGCTCGCGCATCGACGACAGACCGACCCCCGGGCGGGGAGCGTCGCCGAGGCCGCAGCCGTCGTCGACGACGTCGAGGACCACTCCGCCGTCCGCCGGTGCGCTCACGGCGAGGTCGACCGTATCGGCCCGGGCGTGCCGGTAGGCGTTCATCAACGCCTCCGTAGCGACGTGGTAGACCGCGATCTGGTGGCGGGTGTCGAGCACCGCGGCCGGGTCGACGTACGTCCGGACGTCGAGACCCGCGCCGCGGAACCGCTCGGCGAGTACGTCGAGCGCGGCGGCGAGGTCGCCGTCGTCGAGCTGGGCAGGTAGCAGGGAGCGCGCCAGCATCCGGATGTCCTCGGTGCGCCGGGTCAGCTCGGCGCGCATCTCGTCCAGCAGCGCGGAGGCGCCCGGGGGATCGTGGCGCAGCCGGCGCTGGGCGGCGGCGAGGCCCAGGCCGACACCGGCGAGTGCCGGGCCGAGGCTGTCGTGGAGCTCGCGGCGCAGCATCCGGCGTTCCTCGTGCCGCACCTCGCCGAGGCGCTCCGACGCGGCCTGCAGCCGGAGCTGGGACTGGACGAGGTCGAGGCTGAGCGCGAGGACGTCGGACAGCGACCGGAGCACGCGACGGGTCCGCCCGTCGAGGCGTTGCCCCGGTGCCGCCAGCGCGGCCAGGTCGCCGACGTGGCGGTCGTCCACCACCAGCCGGACGACGGCCCGGTGCTCGGCGGTCGCCTGCGGCCGCTCGGTGCCGCTGCTCACCTCGATCAGCGGCTCGGCCGTCGACACCACGGACACCCGGGCGAGCCGCAGGCCGTCGCGGACGCTTTCGACCAGCGCCGGCAGGACGTCGTGCCGGCCCTCGCCGCGCACCTGGCGGCCGAGCTGGGTGAGCAGGCGGACGGGATCCGCGGCGCCGCCGTGCACGAGTCGGTCCACCCGGCTCTGCAGTCCCTGGCGCAGCGGGTGGATCACCAGCGCCAGTCCCGCCACGACCAGCGTGCGCGCGGTGTCGTCGCTCACCGGCAGCAGCCGGATGGCCAGGCCCACCGAGCCGACGTAGAGCAGCGCGACGACCGAGGACAGCAGCGCCCACACCGCGGGCCGGGGTACGACGACGTCCTGGCCCCGGTCCCAGGTGCGCAGCACGACGACCACCACCGACAGGCACAGCACGACCTGCGCGACCGCGATGGTGGGGACGCCGAGTGGCTGGACCGCTGCGCGCCCCCAGCCGGGCGGCCACAGCTGCAGCATCGCCATCCCGGTGAACATGAGGGCGACGGCGGCGACGAGCACGCCGTACGCGCGAGCACCGTCCCGCGCCTCGCGCCGCCACTGCCGCGCGACCGCGACCACGGCCGAGAAGCCGGTCGCGGCGCAGACCCCCAGGCTCGGCCAGATCAGCCGCCCCAGGGCCGCACCGACCGTCGTGCCGTCCAGGGAGAGGGGGTTGCCGGGCGCGCCGACCTGCTGGACCGTGGCGCTGGTGAACGCCAGCACCGCGGTCGCCGCCAGACCGAGCCCGGTCATCAGCCGCCGTGGCACCCGCGCGCGGTCCGGGGGGAGAAGCAGCCAGGGCAGCACCGCGATGGCCAGGAAGCCACCGGGCGCCGCGAGCCAAGCGGATGCGTGCGCGGTGAGCCCCTGCCCCGGCAGGTGCGGGTGCGACCAGGTGAGGAAGCTCCAGCCGAGTGCCGCGACGGAGCCGGCGAAGCCGACCCCGATCACCGCGCTCAGCCAGCCGGCCGGGTGGTCGCCGCGCCGCAGGATCATCGCGGCCGTCGGTCCGGTGGTCAGCGCGACGAGGACATAGAGCAGGAAGAAGCGGCGCTCGGCGTACCACGACACCTCGGCGAACGGCGCCCCTGCCGCCAGGGTCATCCCCGCGCCGGCGAGCACCAGACCCCAGGTCACGACGACGATCGCCAGCGCAGCCCACCGGCGCCCGACGCTGTCGGGCCGATCCCCGACCAGGTCGTCCATGGGCGGCATTGTGCTGGATCCGGCGGCCCGGCGGGCACGGTCCGCAGTCCCCGTCCGTCCGGGCCGCCCGGTCCTCAGCCCGCATCCACCGATTCCCCGCTGCGGCGAATCGACGGATACGGGATCAGGAGGGATCGAAGGCGAGTCGGAAGCCGCCGTCGCGCGGGTCCACCTGGAACCCGGCGTCGCCGGCCAGCCCGCTGACGACCTCGTGGCCGAGGCCGGGCGGCTCCTCGCGGCTGACGTCGTAGCCCTCGGCGCCGCTCAGTGCGTCCTCGTAGTGGTCGAGGACCGCCGCGGCGTCCTCGTCGGTCGCGTAGTCGACGGTCTGCACGCTGCCGTCGCCGCCGGACACCGCGCACAGCACCGCTCCGGCGGGCGGCTCGGGCCAACCGGCCGGCAGGGCCGCGTCGGACAGGTCCGGCTCGCCCCACGCCATCGGGAACGCCGTACCGCACTCCTCGGGCACGCCCGAGTCCGCCTGGGCGTCGGCGAGGTCCTCGGCGGCCGCACCGGTCCCGTCCCCGGTGGCGCTGTCGCCGGAGCCGTCGCCGGCTGCGTCGTCACTGCCGCACGCCGTGAGGGCGAGGACGGCGAGGACCGCGGCGGCGGCCGCGGCGGGGCGGGTAAGGGTGGTCGACATGGCTCTCCTCGGTCGGACGGGTCCGCATCTGTCGCGGACCACGCAACGGGTGGGACGAGCCTGCGGGGACGCGCGACCCGGGATCGAGAGGCCGCGGTCCCCGAACGCTCGGGCCGTCGGGCAGGCTGGGGCCATGACCGGACGACCCGAGACCGACGGCCGCACCATGCGCGAGCGGATGGATGCCGGCGAGCTCTACCTCGCCGACGACCCCGAGCTGATCGCGGCCTACGTGCGCGCGCAGGAGCTGACCGAGGACTACAACGCGACGGGAGTTCGCGACCGCGAGCGGCGTACGGCGATCCTGGGCGAGCTCCTCGGCGCGGTGGGCGAGGAGACGGCCGTCCGTCCGCCGCTCCGGGTCGACTACGGCAGCCAGGTGCGGATCGGGGCGCGGGCGTTCGTGAACTTCGGCCTGGTCGCCCTCGACGTCGCGCCCATCACCATCGGCGACGACGTGCAGATCGGGCCGAACGTGCAGCTGCTGACGCCGCTGCACCCGCTGGAGGCCGGGCTGCGCCGGGAGAAGTGGGAGAACGCGCTGCCCATCACGATCGGCGACAACGTCTGGCTGGGCGGCGGCGTGATCGTGTGCCCCGGCGTGACCATCGGCGCGAACACGGTGGTCGGGGCCGGCTCGGTCGTCACCCGGGACCTGCCGCCGGGCGTGCTGGCCGTCGGCAGCCCGGCCCGGGTGGTGCGCGAGCTCCCCGCATGAACAGCCCCGCGAAGCCCTGCGCCTCCCCCACTGCGCTCCTCCGGCGCACGACGTCGCGGGGAGCCCGATGAGCCACGCCACGACCGCGTCCCTCCTCGCGGCCCTCCGGGAGCGCCGGCGCGCCGGCAGCCGGCCGGGGCAGCGCACCGACGGTCACCGGATCGCCCTCGCCATCGAGGGCGGCGGCAGCCGGGCGGCGTACTCCGCGGGGATGGTGCTGGCGCTCGACGAGGCGGGGCTGACCGACTCCTTCGACGACGTCTACGGCACGTCCGGCGGCGCACTCAACGGCGCCTGGCTGCTCAGCGGCGAGGCGCAGCGCTGGATCCGCAGCTGGGCCTGGCCGGAGGTCGCCGCGGCGAAGGTGACCGACCCGCGGCGGCTGCTGCGCGGCGGGCCCGTGGTGGATCTCGGCCGCCTCGTGCACCACGTCTACGAGAAGGTCACGCCGATGGACTTCGACGCGATCCTCGCCAACCCGATCGGCTTCCACCCGATCGCGACCGACGCCGCCACCGGCGAGGCGGTCGACCTCGCGCCGTACGTCACGGACCGGCTCGGCGCCCAGACCGCGCTGCGCGCCAGCTCCTGCATCCCGCTGCTCGCCGGCCCTCCGGTGCGGCTCGGTGGCCGCACGTACGTCGACGGGGGACTCTCCGAGGGCGTGCCCTTCCGGACCGCGCTCGTGCAGGGTGCGACCCAGGTGCTGGTGCTGCGCACCCGCCGCACCGACCAGCGGGCCGTCCCGCCGTCGCGGGTCGAGCGGGCGCTCCTCGCGCCGTACTTCCTGCGCCACGGGCGGGCGGCGGGCGTCGCGCACATCGGGCGGCACCGGACCTATGCCGAGGACGACCGCCGGCTCGCCGCGGGCAGCGCCGCCGACGTCCCCACGCTCGTCGAGGTGCGGCCTCCACTGGGCTCCCCCGACGTGTCCCGGCTCAGCGGCGATCTCGGCATCATCGACGACGCCATCGAGCGGGGGCGGATCGTCATGAACGCCTTCCTCGACCGGGAAGACGGCTGACGGGGACCCGCGTCGATGTCCGAGACCCCGCAGCGTCGCCCTCGGGACCGCAAGCAGCAGATCGTAGCGGTCGCCGCCCGGCGGTTCGAGCGCGCCGGGTTCCACGACGTCTCCGTCGCCGACATCGCCGCGGAGGTGGGGGTCGCCGGCTCGGCGCTCTACCGCCACTTCAGCGGCAAGGCCGGACTGCTGGCGGCGGCCGCCGAGCAGGAGATCGAGTTCCTCGAGCGTGCCTACGTCACGGCTGAGGACCTGCCCCGCCTGCTCGACGAGGCCGCCGGGCTGCTGCTGCGTCCGGACCGGCCGGGCAGCGTTTGGCAGGGCGCGCAGGTCTTCCTCGAGCCGGGCCGGGCGGCGGAGCTGGAGCGGCGCCACGACGCGGCCCTGGACCCGTTGCGCCGCGCCGTCCTGGCGGAGACCCCGGGCACGGGCGACGCCGACGCCGCCGTGCTCACCTGGGCGGTCCACGCCGTGCTGGGCACCGGACGGGCCTTCGAGCGGGCCCGGGTCGACCGCGACCGGGCCCGGCTGCTGATGGTCGAGGCGGCGCTCGCCGTCGCCCGTCTGGGCTCTCTCGTGCCGTCCGGAGCCGTCGCGGCGCCGGCACCGGGACCGCCCGGAGGGCTGCGCCCGGCGTCGCGGCGCGAGGCGGCTCTCGCGGCCGCCGTCCGCCTCTTCGCCGAGCGCGGCTTCCACGCCGTGGGCATGGACGACATCGGCGCTGCCGCGGGGATCTCCGGTCCGACGCTCTATCACCACTTCCCGCGCAAGTCCGCGCTCCTGGCCCACGTCACCACCCGGTGCCTCGACGCGATGCACTTCGACCTGGCCGGCATCCTGTCCGCCACCGCCGACCCGGCGGAGGCGCTGGACCGGGCGCTCGCGTCGCTCGTGCGGATCAACGTGGCGCAGGGCGACGCGCTGGCCGCGCTGTTCTCCGAGGTGGTGCACGTCCCCGAGGAGGAGCGCGCGCCGATCCGGCGGATGCAGCAGGACTACGTCGACGAGTGGGCCGCGCTGCTCGGCGCCTGCCGGCCCGAGCTCACCCGGTCCGACACGCACGCGCTGGTCCGCTCGACGCAGACGGTCATGAACCGGATGCGGCTGCGCCTGCCTCTCGCCGAGGCCGACCAGCGGGCGGCGCTGGTGCGGATCGGCCGGGCGGTGCTGGGGACGCGGTCGGCAGCCAACGGTTTGTAGATGAAGGTAGATAAATCTCGGATAGCATGTCTCCCATGAAGTCGATCACCGTCGCCGAGCTCCGACAGAACCCCACGGAGGCCTTGCGTGAGGTCGCATCGGGCGAGACGTACGTCGTGACGCGTCATCGCCGCGAGGTGGCGCGCCTGGTGCCACCGGTCGCCGGCGCGGAACTGGCGCCCGCGAGGGTGCGGGCCGGGTCGCGATTGGCCGAGCGTCCCCGACGCCGGCTGCGGACGGCCGGCTCGGTCGAGGAGCTGCTCGCCGCCATGGAGTCGGACCGGTGAGGAGCCGGTGACGACCTACTACCTCGACACCTCGATCGCGGTCCACGCCCTCCTGGGCACCCCTGCCGCCGAGGCGTGGTTCGACACCGTCACGGCCGACCCCGATGACCTGGTGGTCTCCTCGCGCCTCCTCCGCACCGAGCTCACCCGCGTGCTTCGTCGGGAGGGTATCCCCGTCCGCGAGCGGGATGCGGTCCTCGACCACGTTGCCACGATCCTCCTCACCGAGGGGATCTTGACCGGCGCTGAGGCGATCGCCGATCACGTCAAGACCCTCGACGCCGTCCACCTGGCCTCGGCGATCGCGTGCGGCGCGGACACGGTCCTCGTCACGCACGACCAGAACCTCCGGACGGTTGCGACCGGGCTCGGCTTCCGGGTCCGCGATCCCCTGGCCGACGACCTCGACAACCTCGACGATCACGGCGATGCCGGCTGACCGGTCCCGCCTCCGAACGATCGGACCCCGCCACTAATCTCGGCCCCGATGGCCCTCCACCTGCACCGCGCCGCGCGCACCGACCTGCTCGCCGACCAGCTCGGCGAGCTCCTCGCGTCGCCGCTGGCCGACCCGTTCGCCAGCGAGGTCGTCGTGGTGCCGGCGCGCGGGGTGGAGCGGTGGCTCACCCAGCGGCTCTCGCACCGCCTCGGTGCCGGACCGTCGGGTGGCGACGGCGTCTGTGCCGGCGTGCGCCTCCTCCAGCCCGCGTCGCTGGTCGGCCTGCTGCTCGACCGTGACCGCGACGACCCGTGGCACCCCGACCGCCTGGTCTGGCCGCTGCTGGCCACGATCGACGACGTCCTCGGCGAGCCGTGGTGCGCGACGCTGGCGACGCACCTCGGCCACGGGCTCCCGGGCGAGGAGGGGGAGCTGCGCCGGAGCCGTCGGTGGTCGGTCGCGCGCCGGCTCGCGGAGCTGTTCGCGTCGTACGCCGTCCAGCGGCCCGCACTGGTCCGCGACTGGCGCGCGGGGCGCGACACCGACGGCGCCGGCGAGCCGTTGGCCGCCGACCTGGTGTGGGAGGCCGAGCTGTGGCGCCGGCTGCTCGACCGGATGGCGGCCGCGGGCCACCCCGAGCCGCCCGACGTGCGCCACGACCGGGTGTGCGCGGCGCTGCGCGCCGGCGAGGTCGACGGCCTCGACCTGCCCGACCGGCTCTCGCTGTTCGGGCACACCCGGCTGCCCGAGACGGAGGTCGACCTGCTGGTAGCGCTGGCCGCGCACCGCGACGTCCACCTCTGGCTCGCCCAGCCCTCGGCGGCGCTGTGGGACGCCGTCGCGGCGGCGGACGTCGAGGTGGGCGCGCGTGACGTCGCCGCCTCCGTGGAGCTGGCGCACCATCCGCTGCTCGCCTCGCTCGGTCGCGACGCGCGGGAGCTCGCGACGGTGCTGGGGGCGCGGGTGCGCGCCGGCGAGGCGATCGACGCGGGCGCGGCTGCCGACCCGAGCGCGCCCGACGACCTGCTCGGCTGGCTGCAGACCGACCTGCGCGCCAACCGGACGCCCGGCCCCGACGAGCGGGCCCGCCGGGTGCTGCGTGCCGACGACCGCTCGCTGCAGGTGCACGCCTGTCACGGCCCGGCCCGTCAGGTCGAGGTGCTGCGCGAGCTGCTCGTCGGCCTCCTCGAGGACGACCCGACGCTCGAGCCGCGCGACATCGTGGTGATGTGCCCCGACGTCGAGACCTATGCGCCCCTGATCTCCGCGGCCTTCGGCATGGGCGAGCTCATCGGCGAGGCGCCGGGAGCCGCGACCTCCGAGCTGCATCCCGCGCACCAGTTGCGCGTCCGGCTGGCCGACCGCGCGGTGAGCAGCACCAATCCGCTCCTGGCGGTCGCGGTGGTGCTGGTCGAGCTGGCGGGCGGCCGGGCCACGGCCTCCCAGGTGCTCGACCTGCTGGCCAGGCCGGTATGCCGGCGGCGGTTCGGGTTCAGCGACGACGACCTGGCGCGGATGACGCGGTGGGTCGCCGAGGCCGGGGTGCGGTGGGGGATCGACGCCACCCAGCGGGCGGCGTACGCCATGGAGGGGTTCGCGCACAACACCTGGCGGGCCGGGCTCGACCGGCTGCTGCTCGGGGTCGCGATGAGCGACGACGACCACCGTCACGTCGGCCGCGGGCTGCCGGTCGACGACATCGCCAGCGGCGAGATCGAGCTCGTCGGCCGGCTCAGTGAGGCCGTCGCCCGGCTCGGCGCCTGCCTGACCGCCCTCGACCGGGCCACCGGCGCCGACGCCTGGTTCGCCGCGATCGCCGACGGCGTGCGCGACCTGTGCGAGGTCGACGAGGACGACGCCTGGCAGCTGCCCCAGTTCGAGCGGGAGCTGGCGCGGGCCAGGGCGGGCGCCGACCGTGCCGACCGTGCCGACGGCGCCGACGCACCCCCCGCCCGAGACGCCGACGGCACCGACGTGCCGCTGCGCCTGGCCGACGTCCGGGCGCTCCTGCAGGCCCGACTGGCGGGGCGCCCCACCCGCGCCAACTTCCGCACCGGCACGCTCACCGTCTGCACGATGGTCCCGATGCGGTCCGTGCCGCACCGCGTGGTGTGTCTCGTCGGTCTCGACGACGGCGTCTTCCCTCGCAGCAGCGGCGTCAACGGCGACGACGTCCTCGGCCGACGGCCCCGCGTCGGCGAGCGCGACCTGCGCGGCGAGGACCGCCAGCTGCTGCTCGACGCGCTCCTCGCGGCGCAGGAGCGCGTCATCGTCACCTACACCGGTGCAGCCGAGCACACCGGCCAGCCGCGCCCGCCCGCCGTACCACTCGGCGAGCTGCTGGACGCGCTCGACCGCACCGCCGCGGCCCCGGTGCGCCCGGCGGTCCTCGTCCGTCATCCGCTGCAGGGCTTCGACCCGCGCAACCACCTGCCCGGCGAGCTCGTGGGGCCCGGTCCGTTCAGCTTCGACCGATCGTCCCTCGCCGGTGCCCGGGCCTCCGTGCGCGAGCGCACCCCGGCCCCGCCGTTCCTCGACGGCGCCCTGCCGGCCCCTCCGGCCGCGGACGTGTCGCTCGCCGACCTCGTCGACTTCGTGCTGCGTCCGGCGCGCTCCTTCCTCCGCGGGCGGCTCGACGTCGCCACGCCGTTCGAGCCCGGTGAGGTCGCCGACGCGATCCCGGTCGATCTCGACAACCTGGAGAAGTGGGCGATCGGCGACCGGCTGCTGGGGGCCGTGCTGTCCTCCGACGACCCGGCGCGCACCGGTGAGGCGGTCATGCTCGCCGAGCAGCTGCGCGGCTCGCTGCCTCCGTTCGGCCTCGGGTACGCCGCCCTCAGCGACGTCGTCCGCGACTGCCAGGCGCTCCTCCAGCAGAGCGCGCCGCTGCGGTCGGGCCCCGCCCGCAGCGTCGACGTCGATGTCGACCTCGGCGGAGGCCGGCGCCTGACCGGCACGGTGCCGCGGGTCCACGGCAACCAGGTCGTCGACGTGACCTACTCCCGGCCCGGGCCCAAGCAGCGGATCGCCGGCTGGCTGCGGGTCGTCGCCCTCAGCGCCACGCACCCCGACGAGAACTGGACCAGCCATGCGGTGGCCCGCGCCCGCGGGGGTCCGCAACGGGCGCTGGCCGGACCGCTCGACCATCGCGCGGTCGAGTGGCTGCGCGCCGTCGTCGCGCTCTACGACGAGGGAGCCACCCGGCCGCTCCCGATCCCCCTCAAGACGGCGCACGCCTGGGCCGAGGCCCGGGCCAAGGAGCTGCGCGGCATGGACGTCGACCCGGTCGACGCGGCGGCCGCCGCCTGGACCACCGACCCCTACCACCCGTGGGGCATCAAGGGAGAGGACGACGACGCGGTCCACCGCCGGGTCTGGGGACACGCGGCGCCGGTGTCGGTCCTGATCGACGCCGGCCTCCCGGCGTACGCCTGGACCCTGTGGGAGCCGCTCCTCGCCGGCGCCGAGAAGGTGGGCCCGCTATGACCACCCCGCGACGTCCGGACGCGACGCCGATGGCGCCGTTCGACATCCGCGGCCCGCTGCCGGCGGGCACGACCCTGCTCGAGGCCAGCGCGGGCACCGGCAAGACCTGGACCATCGGCGCGCTCGTGACGCGGTACGTCGCCGAGGAGGGCGTGCCGCTCGAGCAGCTGCTCGTGGTCACCTTCGGTCGCGCGGCCAGCCAGGAGCTGCGCGAGCAGGTCCGCCACCAGCTCGTCGAGGCCGAGCAGGCCCTCGCGGGCCTGCCCGTCGAGCCCCGGACCGAGGTCATCGAGCAGATCCTCGACTGTCCGCCGGACGAGCGGCGCCGGCGTCACCGGCGGATCGCGCAGGCCCTCGCCGACTTCGACGCCGCCACCATCGCGACCATCCACCAGTTCTGCTCGCTGGTGCTGGAGTCGCTCGGCGTCGCCGGCGACACCGACGCCCGGGCCCGGCTCGTCGAGGACCTCGACGACCTGCTGGTGGAGGTGGTCGACGACCTCTACCTCCGGGCGTTCGCCCAGCTGCCCGACGGGACCCGGCCCACGTTCACGCATGCCGAGGCCCTCGCCATCGCCCGGACGGTCGTCGGCGACCCGCAGGCCCGGCTCGAGCCCGCGGACCTCCCACGCGACGACCCCGCGGGGCGTCGGGTCGCCTTCGCCGCCGCGGTCCGCGCGGAGCTCGACCGGCGCAAGCGGCGTCTGGGCGTGCTGTCGTACGACGACCTGCTCCGCCAGCTCGCCGACGCGCTGGAGCACCCCGACTCGCCCGCCCGGGTGCGGATGCGGGCACGGTGGCGGATCGTCCTGGTCGACGAGTTCCAAGACACCGACCCGGTGCAGTGGCAGGTCTTCGACCGGGCGTTCACCGGCCACGCGACCATGGTGCTCATCGGCGACCCGAAGCAGGCGATCTACGCCTTCCGCGGGGGCGACGTGACGACGTACCTCACGGCCGCCGAGACCGCGACCACCCGCCAGACCCTGGCGGTCAACCGGCGCAGCGACGCGGGTCTGGTGGCCGGCTTCGGCCGTCTCCTCGGTGGGGCCGAGCTCGGCGACCCGCGCATCGTCGTCCACGAGGTGCGGGCCCACCATGAGGAGGCGCGTCTGGCCGGCGCGCCGCGTCCGGCGCCGTTCCGCATGCGCGTGGTGCGTCGCGAGACGTTCGGCAAGCGCGGCAGCACCGCCCTGCCGATCGCGAAGGTGCGCGCGCACATCGCCCGCGATCTCGCCCACGACATCCGCGCGCTGGTCACCAGTGGCGCCACCTTCGGCGGCCGTCCTCTGCGGCCCGACGACGTGGCCGTCATCTGCTACCGCCACGCCGACCTGGCCGCCGCCCGGGCGGCGCTGCAGGAGGTCGGTGTCGCGGCCGTGATCGCCGGCGGCGGCAGTGTCTTCGCGACCCCGGCCGCCGTGGAGTGGCTCTCGCTGCTCGAGGCGCTGGAGCAGCCGCATCGCACGGCGCGGGTGCGGGCCGCGGCGCTCACCTGCTTCCTCGGCTACGACGCCGCGACCCTCGACGCCGGCGGCGACGAGCTGAGCGACGAGCTCGGGGACCGGCTGCGGTCGTGGTCCGAGGCGCTGAGCCGGCGCGGCGTCGCCGCGGTCGTCGAGGCCGCCACGTCCGGCGGCCTGCCCGAGCGGCTGCTGGGCCAGGTCGGCGGCGAGCGGACGCTCACCGACGTCCGCCACATCGGAGAGGTGCTCCACGAGGCGGCGCTGCGCGAGCAGATGGGCGCGGTCGCCCTGCTGGCCTGGCTGCGCCAGCAGGTGCTCGAGGCGCGCGAGGGCCGGGGCGCCGAACGCACCCGGCGCCTGGACTCCGACGCCGACGCCGTCCAGCTCGTGACGATCCACGCCAGCAAGGGCCTGCAGTACCCCGTCGTCTACCTGCCCTCGCTCGCCGACCGCTGGGTCGGCAAGCCCGACAAGCCGCTGTTCCACGACGCCGCCGGCGCGCGCTGTCTCGACATCGGCGGCTCCGGGCCCGACTGGTCCGACCACGTGCGCCGCTGGACCGACGAGGAGAACGGCGAGTGGCTGCGGCTGCTCTACGTCGCCCTGACCCGGGCGCAGAGCCAGGTCGTCACCTGGTGGGCGCCGACCCGCAACGCGGAGGCCTCGCCGCTGCACCGGCTGCTGATGCGCCGGCCCGCGGCCGACGGGCCCGGTCTGCGCGGCGAGGTGCCGGCCGGGCCGCCCGTGCCCGACGAGGATGCCGCGACGGCGCTGTTCGCCGCCTGGCGCGACCGCGGCGCCTTCGTGCCCGAGGTCGCCGAGCCGGTCGGGGTCCTGCCCGCGGTCGCCATCGACCCTCCGGCCCGGCTCGACGCACGCGCGTTCACCCGCACCGTCGACACCGGATGGCGGCGCACGTCCTACTCCGCGCTGAGCAATGTCGACCTCGGTGCGCCGCCCCCCGGCGTCGCCAGCGAGCCGGAGGTGGCGCCGAAGGACGACGAGGACGACATCGCGGTCGTCGCGGCCGTGCCCGACGACCCCGCGCTCGCCGTACCCTCGCCGATGGCCGGACTCCCGGTCGGCGCCACCTTCGGCTCCCTCGTCCACGCGGTCCTGGAGCACGCCGACCCGGCGACCCCCGACCTGCGCACGGAGCTGCTCGGCCACATCGACGAGCAGCTGTCCTGGTGGCCGGTGCCGCTCGATCCCGAGGAGCTCGCCGACGCCCTCGTCGCGGTGCTCGACACCCCGCTGGGCCCGCTGATGGACGACACGACGCTGCGCCGCATCGGCACGACCGACCGGCTCGCCGAACTCGACTTCGAGCTGCCGCTCGCCGGCGGCGACCACCCCAAGCGCCGGTCCCGGTCCGACGACGTCCTCCTCGGCGACATCGCCGCGCTGCTGCGCGCCCACCTCCCCGCGGGCGACCCGGTGCGGGCCTACGCCGACGCCCTCGACAACCCCCTGCTCGGCGGCCAGGTGCTGCGCGGCTACCTCACCGGGTCGATCGACGTCGTGCTCCGACTGCGACCGCCGGCGGGCGGCGAGCCGCGCTATGTCGTCATCGACTACAAGACCAACTGGCTCGGTCCCGCCGACGAGCCGCTCACCGCGGCGTCGTACCGGCCGACCGCGCTCGACGACGCGATGGGGCACTCCGACTACCCGCTCCAGGCCCTGCTGTACGCCGTGGTGCTGCACCGGTTCCTGCGCTGGCGGCAACCCGGCTACGAACCGGCCCGACACTTCGGGGGAGTGGCCTACCTCTACCTCCGCGGCATGTGCGGCCCCGACACCCCCCGCCCGGACGGCCCCGACGGCAACCCGTGCGGCATCTTCACCTGGCAGCCACCGGTCGAGCTGGTCGTGGCGCTCTCCGACCTGCTCGACGGCGCCGCGGGAGGTGCACCGTGACCGAGATCTTCGAGCCCACCTCGGCCCACGACCCGCGCCTGGCCCGCGGTGCCGGAGGGCTGCTCGGTGCCTTCAACGCCGCCGGCGTCGTCGACGCCGCCGATGTGCGGGTCGCCGAGCGGGTCGGCGCGCTCGCGGGCGAGGACGACCCGCGGGTGCTGCTCGCCGCGGCGCTCGCCGTCCGCTCCGTGCGCGGCGGGTCCGTCGGCCTCGACCTCGCCACGCTGCCCGACCTGACCGCACTGACCGCACCGACCGACCTGTCCGACATGTCCGACCTGTCCGGCGCGGTCGCGCTCGCGTGGCCGGACCGGTCGGACTGGGTCGCCGCGATCGAGGCCTCCGCGCTGGTCGCGGCCGAGGTCCTCCACCTGGAGCACGACCTGGTCTACCTCGACCGCTACCACCGCCTCGAGCGCCAGGTCGCGGGCGATCTCGTCGCCCGGGTCGAGCTCGGGCCGCCCCCGGTCGACGAGGCGGCGCTCGCCGCGACCCTCCAGCGGGTCAGCGGCGCGCACCTCAGCCCCGAGCAGGCCGCCGCCGTCGAGCATGCCGCGCGGCACCGCACCACCGTCCTCACCGGGGGACCGGGCACCGGCAAGACCACCACCGTGGCGCGACTGGTGCTGGCGCTCGCCGACCAGTTCGCGGTCGCCCACGAGCGGCGGATGTCGATCGCGCTGGCCGCGCCGACCGGCAAGGCAGCCACCCGGCTGCAGGAGGCGGTGACGGGGGAGCTCGGTGCGCTGGGGGCGCTCGGCGACGCCGAGCACCAGGTGGCGCCGCCCGAGGCGATGACTCTCCACCGGCTGCTGGGCTGGCGTCCCGACAATGCCACCCGGTTCCGTCACGACCGCGGCAACCGGCTCAAGTACGACCTCGTTGTGGTCGACGAGGCCTCGATGGTCGACCTGACGATGATGGCCCGCCTCCTCGAGGCCGTCCGGCCCGAGAGCCGGCTGGTGCTCGTGGGCGACCCGCGGCAGCTGACCTCCGTCGGCGCCGGCGCGGTGCTCTCCGACCTGGTGGCCGGCTTCGCCGGCCACCCCGATCCGCCGGTCGTGGCGCTGACCGAGAACCACCGCTCCACCGAGGAGATCAAGCGCCTCGCCGCCGCCCTGCGCGACGACTCCCCGGACCTCGACGACACCGCCGACCGGGTGCTCGAGGTGCTCCGGGCCGGCACCGGCGAGGTCACCTGGATCGAGACGGACGACCCGGTCGCCGCGCTGCAGGCCGAGTGCACCGCCGCCGCTCTCCGGGTCCGCGAGGCGGCCCTCACCACCGGCCCCGAGGCCGCCCTCGCCGAGATCGAGGGCTTCCGCCTGCTCTGCGCCCACCGTGACGGTCCCTACGGCGTCCGGGTCTGGAACAGGTACGTCGAGCAGTGGCTCGCCGCCGAGATCGGCGCCCCGCTCGGCTCCGCCTGGTACGCCGGGCGGCCGCTCCTGGTCACCAGCAACGACTACGCCCTCGACGTCTACAACGGCGAGACCGGCGTCGTGGTCACCGACCCCGCGGGCCGTCCGCGGGCCTGGATCGCCGGCGCCGGCGCCCCGCGCCCGTTCGCCCCCACCCGACTCGACGCCATCGAGACCATGCACGCGATGACGATCCACAAGAGCCAGGGCAGCCAGGCCACCCGGATCGCCGTCCTGCTGCCCGAGGAGGGATCGCGCCTGCTCAGCCGCGAGCTCTTCTACACCGCCGTCACCCGGGCCCGCGAGAGCCTCCTCGTCGTCGGATCCGAGGCCGCCGTACGCGCGGCGGTGACGACGACCGCCCAACGCGCGACCGGCCTGCGTCACCGCCTCGCGGCCGGCGCCGCAGGCGTCGCGTAGCCGGCAGGCCGACCGAGCCCATCCCGTGGGCCCGCAATCACGCCGAAACCTCACCGGGTTAGTGTCGAGACCATGCCGTACCTGCTGCGCGTGCTGCTGCCCGACGTCCCCGGTTCGCTGGGGCGGGTCGCGACGGCGATCGGTATGGCGGGCGGTGACATCGAGGCCATCGAGATCGTCGAGAAGCGCGACGACGGTGCCGCGGTCGACGACGTCCTCCTCGAGCTCGACCAGGGGATGATGCCCGACTCCGTCGTCTCGGCGTGCAACGCGCTCGAGGACGTCGAGGTGCTGTGGATCAGCCGCTATCCCGCCGGCGGCAACCTGATGATGGACCTGGAGGCGGTCGAGGAGCTGACCGCCTCCCCCGACCACGCGTTCGACAAGCTGATCGACCTGCTGCCCGCGACGTTCCGGGTGGACTGGGCGGCCCGCGTGCACCGGGCGAAGGGTGTCGTCTACGGCACCAGCGCCGCGCCCGACGAGCTGGAGTTCGTGGAGATCGAGGCGCCGACCCGACTCGAGGTCCCCGACGACGAGGTCACCCTCTTCGCCGCGGCGCGCATCGACGGCAACGAGATCGTCGTGATCGGCCGCCGCGGCGGCCCGGAGTTCGCTGAGTCCGAGATCATGCGCCTGGGCCACCTCTGCGGCCTCGCCGTCACCATCGCCAACAGCTGAGTAGAGACAGTTTCTCCGGCCGGCCGGTGAAACTCATGCTTGGACGAGGAAACTTCCTCGTCCAAGCATGAGTTTTGTCGTCCAGGCCTCAGCCGTCGGCAGGCTCCAGCAGGAAGACGGGGATCTGGCGGTCGGTCTTCTCCTGGTACGACGCGTAGGTCGGCCAGGTCGCGACCGCGTGCTCCCACCACTCCTGGCGCTCCTCGCCCTCCGCGATGCGCACCGTGTACGACTTCGGCTCCGGTCCGTCCTGGAGGTCGACGACTGGGTGCGCGACGAAGTTGGCGTACCAGCTGGGGTTCTCCGGCGCCCCGCCCTTGGACGCGATGGCGGCGTACACGCCGTCCTTCTCGACCCGCATGACCGGGTTCTTGCGCAGCTTGCCCGACTTCGCGCCGACCGACGTGATCACCACGATCGGGTCCTTCCCACCCTGGAGCGTGTTCGCCTCGCGACCGCCGGAGGCCTCGTACGCCGCGACCTGGTCGCGGACCCACTTCTGGCTGCTGGGCTCGTACTCACCGTGAAGAGTCATGTCTCCACAAGACCACGCGACGGGCCGCTATTCCAGACCGGTTAGCGTTCGGCCCATGAGTGCGATCGAGGGCGTGAGCGAGACGTTCGACGCGAGCCAGTGGGACGTCGTGCCCGGGTTCGAGGACCTGACCGACCTGACCTATCACCGCGCGAAGGCGCACGGCACGGTCCGGATCGCCTTCGACCGCCCCGACGTGCTCAACGCCTTCCGCCCCCACACCGTCGACGAGCTGCTGCGTACCCTCGAGCACGCCCGGACCTCCGGCGACGTCGGCTGCGTGCTGCTGACCGGCAACGGCCCGAGCCCCAAGAACGGCAAGTGGTCCTTCTGCAGCGGCGGCGACCAGCGCATCCGCGGCAAGGCCGGCTACCAGTACGAGGACGTGTCGGCCGGTGCCGCCGACACCGGCGCGGAGGAGCCCAGCCCGATCGACAAGGCCAAGCTCGCCCGCCTCCACATCCTCGAGTGCCAGCGGCTGATCCGCTTCATGCCCAAGGTCGTCATCTGCGTCGTCCCCGGCTGGGCGGCCGGCGGCGGCCACAGCCTCTTCGTCACCTGCGACCTCGCCCTCGCGTCGGCCGAGCACGCCCGCTTCAAGCAGACCGACGCCGACGTCGGCTCCTTCGACGGCGGCTACGGGTCGGCGTACCTGGCCCGGCAGGTCGGGCAGAAGTTCGCCCGCGAGATCTTCTTCCTCGGCCAGGAGTACTCCGCCGAGGACGCCGTCCGAATCGGCGCCGCCAACCGCGCCGTCCCCCACGCCGAGCTCGAGGCCACCGCGCTGGAGTGGGGCCGGATCATCAACGGCAAGAGCCCCACCGCCCAGCGGATGCTGAAGTACTCCTTCAACCTGCTCGACGACGGACTCGTCGGCCAGCAGCTCTTCGCCGGCGAGACCACCCGGCTCGCCTACATGACCGACGAGGCGCAGGAGGGCCGCGACCAGTTCCTGGAGAAGCGGGAGCCGGACTGGTCGCCGTACCCCTGGTACTACTAATCGACCCTGTTTGCCCAGGTCATAGCCCTAGTTGACCCTCTCGGTCCCCCATGAGTCCCCAAGAATGGCCTTCGCCAACCGGGAGGCCGCGTTGCGGGTCCGGTCCTCGGCCGTAGGCCAAAGGTGGGAGTACGTGTTCAGGGTCGTGGTTGCCGTTGAGTGACCCATCGCGGTCTGCACGGCAACGACATCGCAGCCGGAGGCGATGAGACCCGAGGCGTAGAAGTGGCGCAGGGCGTGCAGGCGAGTGGACAGGCCCGCTGCTTCCCGTGTGGCACTCCACGGGACTGCTGCACGAACGGGTGTCGAGATGTCACCTATCCGTGCAGCAGTCCCAGTCCCCAGACGGGCTTTCGCCACGCCCAGAACTGTCCGCCGAGGAGTGGGGCAGACTGCCACGGTGACGAACTTCCTTCGGGCCGCGCGGTCTGTGGTTCTGCTCACCGGCATCGCCATGTCACTTGCTGCCTGTTCGTCGGAGAGCGACGCGTCGCCGACGTCCAGGGAGGGGCCGGTCTCCTTCGTCGCCGATGACGAGTTCACGCAGGCAGCGTCGATGCTGGCCGACGAAGGACAGCGGGTCGTGTTCGGCGCGCTCGCAGTGACCAACGAGGGCGATCATCCCGCGACCCTGCACAGTGCCGAGCTGACCGGGCCCGGTTCCGAGGTGCGCGATGACGGCGCCAAGGTCTCGGAGGTGAGAGTCCTCGACGTGACCGGCGGCAAGGATCTCGTCGGCGCCGGGCCATGGCCCTACGAGTACTACGAGCGCGACTCAGTCCCACTCGACGGCTACGAGATCGCTCCGGACGCCCGGGCTGAACTGCTCTTCGTCGTCGACGTCGAGGAGACCGGCAACTGGGCCTGGCCGCAGACCGAGTTGACCTACCAGGCTCGCGGCGAGACCTACACGATCCGCACGAACACCGGGTTCCTCATCTGCCCGACGACGGAGGACTTCTGCGACCTCCCGGGGTGACGGGTCGGCATAGAGACTGGCGACGAACGGGGGACGGCCGAACAGCCCTCCCTCCGTACATTGACGCCGATCTCGGATCCGCGGCGCGCCCGCATCTGGCTAGCGCCAGACCTCGAGCTTCTGCGGGTTGCGCACCGCCCACACCTGCCCGACCCTGCCGGTGGGGATCGTGACGAGCGCGATCACCGCGAGGGTGTGGTCGTCGCTGTCGGTCGCCACCAGGCCGAGCTCGCCGTTGACCAGTTCCTCGCGCAGGGTGAGGTCCGGCTGTCGGCTGACGACATCGAGGAGGAACGTTGCCACGGCCTCCGCGCCCTGCACCGGTTCGCGTGATGCGGAGACCAGCCCGCCGCCGTCGGTGATGGCGCCGGCATCGGGGTCGAGCAGGTCGATGAGGGCCGCGAGGTCCCCGGACTGCCACGCGGTCTTGAAGGAGTGCACCACCGCGGCATGGTCGGCGGGGGAGACGGGGGTGCGCTGTTGTTCGCGGACCCGGCGACGGGCCGACGAGGCGAGCTGGCGGCACGCAGCGGGGGTACGTCCCACCACGTCGGCGATCTCGGCGTAGGGGTAGCGGAAGACCTCGTGGAGGACGAACACGACCCTTTCGGCGGGCGTCATGGATTCCAGGACGACGAGCAGGGCCATCGACACCGAGTCGTCCAGGGTCACCCGCTCCGCGGGGTCGACGGCGGCCGACACGTCCCGGCTGGTCCACCGGCTCGCCGTCGGCAGGGGCTCCGGCAGCCACGCGCCGACGTACCGCTCCCGACGGGCGCGAGCGGTGCTGAGCGTGTCCAACCCGATGCGGCTGGCGGTCTTGACGAGCCAGGCCCGCGGGTGCGCGATGCCGCGGCGGTCCTCCTCGGCCAGCCGATACCAGCGGACGTAGGTCTCCTGCACCACGTCCTCGGCGTCGGCGAGGGACCCGAGGAGGCGGTAGCTCAGGCCGAGCAACACGCTGCGCTCGCGGATGGCGTCGACGAGCTCCGGTGGCTCGCCGGGTTGCGGCCGAGCTCCGATCGGCATGGTCCCTCCCTGCATCGCGTCCGCGCGCACGCTGCCCTGGTGGCAGGCCCAACTTCTACCGGAACGCCTGACCTCGACAAGGAGACGAAGCAGCCCCGCGATGTGTGAGGTCGGATCGGCGAGCCTGGCTCGCGGTCCACGTCGGCCCTCGGTGCGGAACGTCTCGGGAGCGTCGCCTGACAGTTCGCGCGGCTGTCTCGTCTACCTCAGCGAGCGGGCCTCCCGCACGCTCACCGCTCGACGCCCAGGTCTCTCCGCGAGACGGCGGCGTCGGCGCGCCCGACAACACCGTCGCGAACGCGATTCAAGGAGAAGAGATGTCCGACCCCGTCACGTTCATCAATGTCATCGAGGTGGATCCCTCCAGGCAGCAGGAGGTGATCGATGTGCTGGTCGAGGGGATGGAGAAGGCGATCTCCCAGCGGCCCGGCTTCATCTCCGCGACGCTCCTCGCGAGCCTCGACAAGACCCGGGTCGTCAACATCGCGCTCTGGGAGAGGGCCGAGGACCTGCAGGCCACGCAGCGGGACGCCGAAGCGGCCGCGTACGCACGGCGCACCGCTGCCATCGCCCGGCCCGGGTCCGGCATCTACACCGTGATCGGGGAGTTCTCCGCCTGACCCGTTCCCTGCGGGGAGACCGGCACCTCAGGTTGTCCGCCACCCGCGGGACTGGTGCTGGCGTCAACGGGGGAGGCCTTGTCACCCGCTTGGGGGGCAAATCGGCCGTTCTGAGAGATGTGGGTCGCGGCAGCGCCGTCGGCTCGGCCAGTCTGGGCGCGAGGGTTTGTCCAGGCCACCGGTGCCCAGGAGCGCGGCCGGTCCGAGGCGGTGAGCAACTTCTTCGGGCTCCGGCGTCATGTTCTGCGGCCCCGGTGGTCTTGTACTCCGAAGGACCTGCCGAATGGGCGGTAGGTCGCCCGAGGGAATCGAGGCGAGTAGATGCAGGCGATCCGTCCGATCAGAGCGCGCCGGCGCGCGACCGCGCTGGCGAGCGGCCTCGCCGTCGTCGTCAGTGGACTGGCGTGGGTGACGACAGCCACGCCGGCGGCAGCCGAACCCGGCGACGGCCCACTCACCATCGCGGTCGCGCGTGACGTGAGTGGCGATGGCGTCTACGACCCCATCATCGATCCGCCGCAGGCCGGCATCGAGGTCAAGGTCACCGACTCCGCCGGGCACGTGGTGAACGGCGTGACCGACGCCGCCGGCGAGGTCGTCATCACCGCCGCCTCACCCCTGGTGGGCGGCAGATATCGGGTGGAGACGGCCGTTCCGGCCGCGCTCTCCCACCTGATGCCCGCCCCGGCGTCCGCGTCGGGGACGCCCAACGCGTTCCGGAGCGCGACGACCTTCGTCGATGTCAGCGCCGGTGCCGCCGAGACGGTGCGGTTCGGTGTCTGGAACCCCGCCGACTACGCGCCGGTCGACCCCGACTACGTGCTGGCGATCCAGCCGTCCCGATCGTCGCCGGGCACCTCGCGCTCCCTGGTCCGCGCCAACTGGGCCCACCGGGGCAATGGCAACGGCAACGGGACCACGCCCAACACCGAGAACATGACCACGCTGGCGACCAAGGCCCAGACGGGATCCGTCTTCGGTCTGGCCGCCGAGGGCGAGGAGCGCCTGTTCAGCGCCGCCTACGCCAAGGCGTTCGTTCCCTACGGCCCGGGTGGCTCGGGTGCGGTCTACGTCACGGACCTGACGAGCGGATCACCGAACGCGAGCGTGTTCGTGACCATCCCGAACGCCGGGTCGACCGCGCACGGGAACATCGCCGGCGGGCGGGACGACGACTACTACGCCGCGGCCGGTACCGAGGGACTCGGCGCCATGGCGATGTCCGAGGACCGGTCCACGCTGTACGTCGTCAACCTCAACGACCGCCGGCTCTACGCGGTCGACGCCACGGGCGCCACCGGCACCATCACGGGTTCGACTGCTATCGCCGACCCGGGTTGCGTCGGCGGCCAGTGGCGGCCGGGCGCGGTGACGGTGAGGGATGGGGCGGTCTACGTCGGCGGTGTGTGCGACGCCTCGGCGTCGGGAGACCGGTCGAACCTGCGCGCGTACGTGCTCCGCCTCGCCGGCGCTTCCTTCGACACCGTGCTCTCGCAGCCGCTGGACTTCGTCCGGGGAGCGGCTGCCAACGGTGGCACCGCCGTGTCGCGGCAGTGGAACACGTGGCGCAGCACCTGGTCGCGCACGGCTGTCGACGGCCTGCCGGCATCACCGACTCCCGGGGCCGGGTACAACACCGAGTACCCGACCCCGTTCCTCACCTCGCTGGAGTTCGACGTCGACGGCTCGCTGTTCTTGGGCTTCCGGGACCGGCACGGTGACCAGATCGGCGTCGGGGGTTTCGAGCCCGGTGTCGCCAGCGACGCGGCGCTGGTGAGTGCCATCACGGGCGGCGACGTCAACAAGGCCTGCATCAACCCCGACGGCAGCTACGCGTGGGAGGGCACCGGCGGGTGCCCGGACAACACCACCAGCATCCCGGACGGCGGCCAGGCGGCGGCGGTGCAGGAGTTCTTCGCGGGCGACTGGATCTCCCTGAGTGGAAGCACCACGACCAGCAGCCACCAGGAGCTCGCCCAAGGAGGTCTGGCCTACGCTCCGCGCAACGGCGAGCTGGGCAGCATCGCCATGGACCCCACTGGTCTGGTCGGTACGGGTGGCATCGGCTTCTTCGACACCGCCACCGGTGAGGGTCCCGGTGGCGCGCCCTCCCCCGGCGTGCCGGTGACACGCGGCTGGCTCGTGAACACCTACCCCGAGTCCTTCGGCAAGGGCAACGGCCTGGGCGACCTCGACCTGCTCGCTGGTCTCGCGCCGGTCCAGATCGGCAACCGGGTGTGGTTCGACGCGGACAAGGACGGCGTCCAGGACGCCGACGAGCTGCCGATCCCCGGCGCCACGGTGACCCTGCTCGACGCCACCGGCGCCGTCGTCGCGACGACGACCACCAACGCGGACGGCGAGTACTACTTCGGCGGCGACGGCGCCGCCTACCAGATGGTCCCGGGCGCGTCGTACACCGTGCGGTTCGACGTGAGTACGGCCGACACCTCGGGGCTGCCGTCCTCGCCGCCGTCCAGCGCCCTGGGCTACACCACGCCGAACGCCGGAGGCGACGACAGCCTCGACTCGGACCCGACGCCGGTGAGTGCCGGCATCGCCGAGGTCGCGATCACGGCGCCCCTGACCCCGGGCAGCGTCGACCACACGATCGATGCCGGCGTGGTCATCCCGCCCTCGGTGTCGGTGGGTGACTACGTGTGGGTCGACGAGGATCGCGACGGCCGTCAGGACGCGGGCGAGCCCGGGATCCCGGGTGTCGTGCTGGTGCTCACCGGTCCGGATGGTCAGCCGGTGACCGATGTGTTCGGCAACCCGGTGGGTCCGGTGACGACGGACGCGAACGGTGGGTACACCTTCGACGACCTGCCGGTGTTGCCGGCGGGGCAGCACTACACGGTGACGATCGACCAGACGGCGCCGTCGACCCAGACGGCGCTGCAGCCCTACCAGCCGACCCAGGCAGGTCAGGGTGATCGTGAGGGCGACTCCTCGACGTGGTCGGCGGAGTCGTCGGACCTGACCGAGGACGGTGACCGCGACCCGACCCTGGACTTCGGGTTCGTCCTCAAGCCGCCGCCCGCCCAGCCGGGCAACCCCACGCTGACGACCGCCACGTCGGACGCCAAGGCACTGGTCGGCGCCGAGCTCCACGACGCGGTGACCATCACCGGGTTCACGCCGGGCGGCACGTCCACGGGCTCGGCCACGCTGTACGGGCCGTTCTCCTCACCCTCGGCGGCCACGTGTACGTCGGACACCCGGGTCGGGTCGGTCCCCTTCACGCCGACCAACGGCACGGTCCGTACGCCGTCGGTCACGGTGACCAAGCCCGGCTACTACACCTGGGTGGCGTCCATCACCGCGGATCAGTTCAACAACGCGGCCACCCACGCCTGTGGACTCGCGGCGGAGACCAGCCTGGTCCACCGTCCTGAGAACAAGGTGCGCTTCATCGACACCGGGTTCACCGGAGTCGACCCCGGGGCTGCCGGCCGAGCGGCCCTCCCGGGCTCGCCGAAGCGGGTCAAGGTGCCGTTCCTCGGCCTGAACGCGAAGGTCACCCAGATCGGGCTGACCGACGTACGGGCCAATGTCCCCAAGAGCCGCAACCTCCTCGGCTGGCTCCAGACGTCGGCTCGCCTGGACGACGCGATCGGCACGAGCGTCGTCGTCGGGCACGTGTCCGACAACCACGACCGTCCGGGGGCGTTCTACGACATCAAGCGCCTCAAGGCCGGGAAGACCGTGAAGGTGAAGGGCAACGACGGCCGGACCTACCGGTACAAGGTGGTCGCCAAGAAGCGGTTCAGCAGGGCCAAGCCGCTGCCGGAGAGCCTGTTCTCCATGACGGCCGCCCCGCGGGTGCTCCTCGTGACATGCACCAACAAGATCACCCGCCCCGATGGCCGCTTCCACTACCGCGACAACCTGGTGGTGACGCTGAAGCCGCTGAAGAAGTAGAGACCGGGCTACGGGTGCCGAGCCGGGAGCGCTGATCCTGTGGTCCCTTCAGGTGCAGCGGGCCTGCACCTCGGCAGTTGGGCTCCGTAGCCCCCAGGGTGGCCCCGATCGCGACCACGCGGTCGGGGCCACCGCCTTCGTTCGGCACCACAACCTGCGCGGACGCTCGTGAGAGCATCGGCGCAGCTCCCCGGTGCCCGCCCTCGAGTCATCGGGAAAGCCGATGCAGTGCTCAGGAAAGCAGCGCTTTCCCTCAGCAACGGGCGCGGCCAGGATCGACCCATCCGAAGCGAGAGGGTGGTTGGTCCATGTCGAAGGTCGTGCAGGTCGAGAGTGCTGTCGCGTCCCATCTGTGTCCGGTCGGCAGCTCGACGTCATCGCGGGAACGCCCGGAGTTCGACTCCTACACGGGCCGCCTCGACATCGGCGTACGCCAGGTCGTCATGGCCTACTTCGGTGCTCAGGAGCCGTCGGCCGCGGCCGACGCCGCGCTGGAGGACGTGCTGCGGATGAGGTCCCTCATGCGCCGACCGGACGGGCCGGGCCACCTGGAGATCTCGCGGTACGTCGACGAGGCCGGCTTCGGCACCGCCCTCATCGTCGGCTACTGGCTCTCGCCCGAGACCTTCGATGCCTGGTACGCCGCGCATGGCGCCGCCTGGACGAGTGGCGAGGCCTCGCTCGGTCACTTCGTCGAGGTCGTCCGTCCGTCGGTACGCCGCTTCGAGACGATCTACTCGTCGAACCGTGAGCTGCAGGGCATCGGTGCGCTCGCCGCACGGCCGAGTGGCCCGATCCTGGAGCACGGGTACTGGGGCGGCATGCGCGAGCGCCTCCCCGACGCGCGCGAGAGCGACCTGGCCGCGTCCGGTACGCCGGAGCGGGAGTCGCGCGACGGGGTCGTCGAGATCGTGCCCCACGACGGGCTGTGCCTGATCCGCTCCGGCCAGGACTTCAGCAGCACGGAGGGAGCCGAGCGCGCCTTCTACCTGGAGGAGGTCGAGCCCCAGTTGCGCGCGGGCATGGACTTCCTGCGCGACGACGGGCGCAGTGTCGGATGCTTCGCCAACCGGTACGTGTCGGTCCTGGCCGAGGACGGGGCGCGGCGGGAGAAGACGTACGCGATGAGCTGGTGGAACGACCTGGCGGACCTCGAGGGGTGGGCCAGGTCGCACCGGACGCACGTGCGCATCTTCGGTGCGTTCACGGCCCACATGAAGAGGTTCGGCGCTGACGCCCGCCTGCGGCTCTACCACGAGGTGGCGGTCGTCCCGCGCGAGCACCAGTTCTTCCGGTACTCCCGGTGCCACGAGGGCACCGGCATGCTCCGGGCGGTCCCGAGCCAGAGGCGCAGCCCGGGGCATCGCTAGGCCGACCCCTCGCGCCACCTGCCCACGGTCCGGCGACACATGCGTACCATCTCCCGTGCCCGCGCGGTGAGCCGAACGCCGCGCATGGTGGCCACGACCATACTCAGCGGCGGCACCTCGTCGCGGATCCGGAGCGCGACCACCTTGCCGCCGTCGTAGGTCAGGTCGTGCGCCGGACGCTGGTTCAAGATGGCGAAGCCGTGTCCGTGGGCCACCATGGAGCGCACGGTCTCGAAGCCCGTGGTCTGGTGCCGGATCCGAGGGGCGAAGCCGGTGGTCTCCATGATGGAGCTCATGTACCCGGCCGTGTGGGGCAGGTCGAGGATGACCATCGGGTCGTCGGCGAGCTCGTGCAACGACACCTGTCGGCGACGTGCGAGACGATGCTCGGCACCGACGAGGACGTACGGCGCCACCTCGTAGACCACGACGTGGTCCAGGTCCTCGTCCAGGTCGTAGCCGTACATCAGCGCGACCTCGCACCGCGCCTGACGCAGCATGCTCTTCAAGGTGGCGTGCTCGGCCTCGATGACGGAGACGTCCACCCGCGGGTGCTGCGCGTTGTACGCCGCCAGCAGTCGCGGGAGCTCGAACGGCCCCAGCGTGCTGAAGCAGCCGATGGTGAGCTCGCCGGTGAGGTCGTCGCCCGCGGTGCGCGCCGCCTCGGCGAGGTCCGACGCGTGGGCGAGGAACCCGCGCAGCTCCTGGTAGAACGACTGGCCCGCAGCGGTCAGGGTCAGTCCCCGGGCGTGGTGGCGGATGAGCAGCTGGATCCCGAGATCCTTCTCCAGCTGGGCGACCGCGGTGGAGACCGCGGACTGCGAGACCATCAGCGCCTTGGAGGCGCCCGTCATGCTCAGGTGCTCGGCTGCTGCGGCGAAGTAGCGCAGCTGCGTCAGAGTGAAGGCGGGGTCCGCCACGGGTCCTCCCGGGAGTTGGGGTACGCCGACCGGTCGTCGGGACCCCACCCTACGCCAGTCATCTATCCGAGCGATGCTGTTCATCGGAAAGATTGGTTTGACTGATGCATCACGCCGGGATCAGGCTGCTGCCAATCGCACAGCCTGGCGGCCGGTCCGTCGCCCGAACATGGAGATCCCGATGACCGATTCACGATCCACCTCTGCACCAGGCTCAGGCTCGGCCGGCCCCCTCCTCGAGACGCGAAGCGTCGACTACGTGCCGCCGCAGGAGCGCTACGGCACAGCGAGGAGCCTCTTCACGCTCTGGTTCGGCGGTACGGCAATGGGGGTCACGCTGCTGACCGGCTCGCTGGCGGCGCTGACCGACCTCAGCCTCCTGTGGAGCGTCGTCGCCATCGTCTGCGGCACGTTGATCGGCGTCGTCTTCGTGGCGTACCACTCGGCGCAGGGGCCGGTCCTCGGCCTGCCGCAGATGATCCAGTCACGCGCTCAGTTCGGGTTCTTCGGCGCCAACCTTCCGCTCGTGGTCGTCATCGCGATGTACCTCGGGTTCTTCGGAGGCGGCGCGATCCTCGCCGGGCAGGCGACCGGTGAGCTCTTCGGGATGAGCGCCAAGGCGGGCATCTTCATCAGTGGTCTCGTCTCGATCGTCCTGGTCGTCTTCGGATACGACCTCCTGCACCGGGTGGCGAGGGTTCTCACGCCGGTGTTCATCGTCTCGTTCGCCGTCCTGACCGTCGTGCTCGTCGTCAACTGGCCCGGCACCGCCGACCGTGTCGTGGCGGAGAACGGGTTCTCCGCCACGGGCTTCTTCTTCGTCCTCGGGATCGTCGCCGCGTACTTCATCACCTACGGGCCGTACGTCGCCGACTACTCGCGCTATCTTCCGGAGTCCACCAGCCATGCCGCGACGTTCTGGTACACCTACGCGGGCATGGCTCTCGCCGGGATCTGGTTCATGTCCCTCGGCGCGGCGATCCAGATCGGCTACAGCCGGCTCCCGATCGTGGAGGCCCTCGCCGCGGCCGGCGACAGCGCGAGCGGTGCGCTGCGGATCCTGGTGCTCCTCGCCCTGCTGGTCGGGCTCATCAACATCGGCGCCCTCAACATCTACGGAGCGGCGATGTCCGGCATGACGATCGCGACCTCGTTCCTGAGCGACGTCCGGCCGAGCAAGGGGCTGAGGATGGCGTTCATGCTGGCCACCGGCGCCATCGGCACGATCGGGGCGTCGCTGCTCTCGGGCGACCTCATCGTCTCCTACGAGAACTTCATCTTCTTCCTGATCGCCTTCCTCGTCCCCTGGTCGGCGATCAACCTCGCCGACTTCTACGTCGTCGCCCGGGGCGAGTACGACGTCAAGGCGCTCTTCGACCCGCGGGGCCGGTACGGCCTCTTCAACGGCCCCGGCGTGCTCGCCTACGTCATCGGCTGTGTCGCGCTCGCCCCCTTCGTCTCGACCGTGTACTGGAGCGGGCCGATCGCGAAGGAGCTGGGCTTCGACATCTCGTGGCTGGTGGGTCTGGTCGTCCCGGCCGCGCTCTACATCGGCATCTGCCGCGTGTGGCGGACACGTCCTACTGTGGACGAGCTGATCGCCCCGCGGGTCGACGCATTCGACCAGGCCTGATGGTCACCGACTCGAGAGGAACAGAACCCATGGCACACATCGACCCGATCGTGCGGGTGGCCGCGGTGCAGGCCGCGCCCGTCTGGATGGACAAGGACAAGTCGGTCGACAAGGCGATCCAGCTCATCGACGACGCCGCCGCGCGCGGTGCGCAGCTGGTCGCCTTCGGCGAGAGCTGGCTGCCCGGCTTCCCCTTCTGGATCTGGCTGGGAGCGCCGGCCTGGGGGAGCGACTACTTCGTCGAGCTCCACCAGAACGCCGTCGAGCTCGACGGTCCGGAGCTGCGTGCGCTGCGCGCCGCCGCTCGGCGCGCGGGCGTGGAGGTGGTGATGGGGGCTACGGAGCGCGACGGGGGCAGTCTCTACTGCACCCTCTTCTTCATCGGAGCGGACGGCTCGCTGCGCGGGCGTCACCGCAAGCTCAAGCCCACGCACGTGGAGCGCAGTGTCTGGGGTGAGGGCGACGGCAGCGACCTCTTCGTCCTCGACACCCCCGTCGGCCGGCTCGGCGGCCTGAACTGTTGGGAGCATCTGCAGCCGCTGTCGAAGTATGCGATGTACGCGGCCGGGGAGCAGATCCACATCGCGGCGTGGCCGGCCCTGTCCATCTATCGGGAGCAGGCCTACGCGCTCGGCGTCGAGGCGAACATGGCCGCCTCGAAGGTCTATGCGCTCGAGGGCCAGGCGTTCGTCCTGGCGTGCACCAGCATCGTCGACGAGGACGTGATCTCCCGGTTGTGCGACACCCCGGAGAAGCAGCGCCTGCTGGAGCTCGGTGGGGGGACGACGACCATCTTCGCGCCGTCCGGCGCCGAGTTGGCCGGACCGCTTCCCTACACGGCGGAGGACATCTTGGTGGCCGATCTCGACTTGGCGGAGATCCGTCGCGCCAAGCAGGCCGCGGACCCGGCCGGGCACTACGCCCGTGCGGACGCGACCCGGCTCGTCGTGAACCGGGAGCCCCGTCGTCCGGTCGACCACGCGGCCGTCGCCGGCGGTGGCGACGGTGCGGGACTCGCCGCGCCGGGCGCGCTCCCCGCCTTCGACGAGGACGACGAGGCCTCCCTGTAGGCGGGCTATTGCCGGTCGCGGCGCGGCCGTGGCGACGGGGTGCGGCGCTGCCGCGCCCCGTCGCGGTGATGAGCTCTCTCGCTCGGGGCTCCATCGCTCCGCGGCGCCCGGATGCATCGAAATTGCAGATCTAGAAGTCCAACAAGATCCGTTGGACATGTGTAGATGGCGCCGTCAGGATCGAGATGCGGTCCCGGCCGGCGAGTCGCCGGTGGCGCGAGAGCCGCGAAGAGACGTGGAGGTTTGGAGATGTCGAGTGAGGACGTGGAGGTCGTCGTGGTCGGCGGCGGCCAGGCGGGCCTGGCGATGAGCGAGCACCTCGGTGCGCAGCGCATCGCGCACGTGGTGCTGGAGCGCCACCGGATCGCGGAGCGATGGCGCACCGAGAGGTGGGACTCGCTCGTCGCGAACGGTCCGGCCTGGCACGACCGCTTCCCCGGCATGGAGTTCGCGGACGTGGAGCCCGACGGCTTCGCGACCAAGGACCAGGTCGCGCAGTACTTCGAGACCTACGCGCGCAGGATCGATGCCCCGGTGCGGTGCGGCGTCGAGGTGACCGCGGTACGACGTCGGCCGGGTCGGTCCGGCTTCCGGGTCGTGACGACCGACGGCGTCATCGAGGCCCGGTTCGTGGTGGCGGCGACCGGACCGTTCCAGCGTCCCGTCATCCCGCCGATCGTCCCCGCGGACGCCGTACCCGCGCAGCTCCACTCGAGTGCCTACCGCAACCCCGGGCAGCTCGTGGACGGCGCCGTCCTGGTGGTCGGGGCCGGATCGTCGGGGGTCCAGATCGCCGACGAGCTCCGCAGGTCGGGACGACGGGTCCTCCTGTCCGTCGGCCCGCACGAGCGGCCCCCGCGGAGCTACCGCGGCCGGGACTTCTGCTGGTGGCTGGGAGTCCTCGGACTGTGGGACGCCGATGCCCCACCGCAGGGCGCGGAGCATGTCACCATCGCCGTGAGCGGTGCTCGTGGTGGGCGCACGGTCGACTTCCGCGCGCTGGCGGAGACGGGCGTCGAGCTGCTCGGGATGACCAGCTCCTACGCGGACGGTGTCCTGCGGTTCGCGCCCGATCTCGGGGCGACGATCGCCCGCGGTGACGCCAACTACCTGGCGCTCCTCGACGCAGCCGACGCCTATGTGGAGCGTCATGGGCTCGACCTGCCCGAGGAGCCGGAGGCGCGGACCCTGCGCCCGGACCCGCCCTGCATCACGGAGCCGGTGCTCTCCCTGGACCTGTCCGCCGAGGGCGTCACGACCATCGTCTGGGCGACCGGCTTCGCCGCGGACTACGACTGGCTCCAGGTCGACGCCTTCGACGAGGCGGGCCGGCCGCGCCACCAGCGCGGGGTGTCGGCCGAGGCAGGTGTCTACTTCCTGGGCCTGCCGTGGCTGTCGCGCCGCGGATCCAGCTTCATCTGGGGTGTCTGGCATGACGCGAAGTACGTCGCGGACCACATCGTGACGCAGCGCCGCTACCTCTCCTACGCGCCGGATCCGACGCCGGGTGAGCACCACGAGCGGCTCGGCCTGACGGGAGCGATGCGGTGAACGGTCCGATCGTGGCAGGCGGCCACACGCGCATCCGCCCCTTCAACACGCGTGACACCTACCCGGAGCAGCAGCTCGACAACGACCTCTGCCAGGCGGTCGTCGCCGGCGACACCGTCTACGTCCGTGGCCAGATCGGCCAGGACCTCGACACCAGCGCGTCCGTCGGAGTCGGCGACGTCGAGGCGCAGACCGAGCGGGCGATGGCGAACATCGAGCTGCTGCTGTCCGAGGCCGGCGCCCGGATGGAGCATCTGGTCAAGCTGACGATCTACATCGTCGACCCGCGCTATCGCGAGACGGTCTACCAGACCATCGGACGCTGGACCCGTGGCGTCCACCCGATCTCCACCGGGCTCGTCGTGAGTGCTCTCGCCCGACCGGAGTGGCTGGTCGAGGTCGACGCGATCGCGGTGATCCCATGACCATGTCGTTCATCGGCGCCGACCCGAGTGGCTTCGGCATCGCGATCGCCTCGTCCAGCCCCGCGGTGGCCGCCCGGTGCGCGCACCTGCGCTCCGGGGTCGGTGTCGTCGCCTCCCAGAACGTGACGGATCCCCGGCTCGGACCCCGCCTGCTCGATCTCCTGGAGGATCTCGGTGATGCCGATGCCGCGATGCGCAGGCTCACGACGTCCACCGAGCTCGTCGACTACCGCCAGCTGACGGCGCTGGATGGCAACGGCGGCGCGTCGTACTCCGGCGGACGTGTCCTCGGCATCCATGCGGCGGTGCACGGCGGTCGTGTCGTGGGGGCAGGCAACATGCTCGCGGACGAAGCCGTGATCACGGCCGGGGTCGCGGCGTTCGAGAGCGCCGCGGGCGATCTCGAGGAGCGCCTGCTCGCCGCGCTGCGAGCAGCGGTCGACCGCGGCGGCGAGGAGGGGCCGTTGCACTCGGCGGGCCTCATGGTCACGCGCGTCGGCCGCGCCTGGAACGAGACCGACCTCCGGGTCGACTGGTCCGACGGCGACCCGGTCGAGGAGCTCGACGGACTGCTGCGTCGCTGGCTCCCCGAGCGGGACGACTACGTCGCGCGTGCCATGGAGCCCGCCCGGGCGCCGAGCTACGGGGTGCCCGGTGACCTCTGACGTCAAGGACGTCGCGGCCAGGCGCGTCGATCGGCTGATGCCCGATCTCGTCACCCTCTCCCGCGACCTGCACCGCCACCCCGAGACAGCCTGGGAGGAGACCCGGGCCGCGGCATGGGTGGCGGAGCGCCTCTCCTCCTACGGCTACGCCGTCACGCCGTCGTACCTCGGCCTGCCGACCGCCCTGCACGCGCGGATCGGCGACGGCCCGCTCCGGATCGGCGTCTGCGTCGAGTACGACGCCCTCCCGGGCCTCGGTCATGCCTGCGGTCACAACCTGATCGCGGCGATGTCCACGGGCTGCGCCGGCGCACTGGCGCGGGTCGCCGACGACCTGGGGCTCACCGTCGAGGTCTACGGCACGCCCGCGGAGGAGGGCGGAGGCGGCAAGATCGAGCTGCTCGAACGCGGGGCGTTCACCGGTCTGGCTCTGGCGATGATGGCCCATCCGGCACCGGTGGACGTGGCCGAGGCTCGGCCGTACGCCGTGTCCCACTCCGCGCTCACGTTCCGGGGCCGGGCCGCGCATGCCGCCGCGTATCCGGAGGACGGCGTGAACGCGGCGGACGCCTTCACCGTCGCGCAGGTCGCGATCGGCCTCCTCCGGCAGCAGCTGCCCGACAGCGTCCGCGTCCACGGCATCGTGACCCAGGCGGGAGAGGCGCCCAATGCCATTCCGGAGACCGCCCGCGGTCGGTGGTACGTCCGAGCCGAGTCGCTCGCGGAGCTCGCGGACATCGAGCCGCGGATCTGGCGGTGCTTCGAGGCCGGCGCCCTCGCGACGGGGTGCGAGCTCGACATCACCCCCGAGTCCAAGCCCTACGCGGAGTTCCGGACCGACGGGTCCGCCCTCGCGTCGTACGTCGCGAACGCCGAGCGGCTGGGGCGGCGGTTCGACACCTCGGGGCGCGCGGCTCGGATGAACCGTGCGTCGACCGACATGGGCAACGTGTCGCAGGTCGTGCCGGCGATCCACCCCTATGTCGGCATCGACTCGCTGCCCGCGGTCAACCACCAGGCCGAGTTCGCGGCCCACACCCTCGGCCCCGCTGCGGAGCGGGCTCTCCACGACGCCGCGGTGGCCCTGGCCTGGACGGCGATCGACCGGGCCCGACAGGGAGGTCGACGATGAGCCTCCCCGGTCCCGTCCCCACCCGCACGGAGGCGGACTTCCTCGGCGAGGTCGACCTTCCCGCCGACGCGCTCTGGGGCATCCACACCGCGCGGGCCCTGCAGAACTTCCCGATCAGCGGCGTCCCGCTGCGAGCCCATCCCGAGCTGGTCGAGGCGCTCGGTCTGACCAAGCTGGCCGCCGTCCGTGCCCATCGCGACCTGGGGCTGATCGAGCCGGCGCTGGCCGACGCGATCGAGCGAGCGGCGTCCGAGGTGGTGGACCATCGGCTCGACCGCTTCTTCGTGGTCGACGTGATCCAGGGCGGCGCCGGCACCTCGACGAACATGAACGCGAACGAGGTGATCGCCAACCGCGCGCTCGAACTTCTCGGGCATGCTCCTGGCGCCTACGACATCGTCCACCCGATCGATCACGTCAACCGCTGCCAGAGCACGAACGACGTGTACCCGACCGCCCTCCGGCTCGCGCTCGCGCGCGCACTCGACCAGCTCGCCGGGAGGCTGCTCGCCTGCGTGGAGACCCTGCGCGACAAGGGCGAGGAGTTCGCCGGGATCGTCAAGGTCGGGCGCACCCAGCTCCAGGACGCCGTGCCGATGACGGTGGGCCGGGAGTTCCGCGGCTGGGCGGTGACCCTGAGCGAGGAGCTTCCGCGGCTGCGGGAGACGCGGACACTCCTCGCCGAGGTCAACCTGGGTGGCACGGCGATCGGCACCGGCATCACCGCGCCCCCGGCGTACTCCGCGCTCGTGTGCCGACATCTCGCCGACCTGACGGGCATGCCGATCGCGCCGGCGGTGGATCTGGTCGAGGCGACGTCGGACACCGGCGTCTTCGTCCTGGCCTCGGGCACGATCAAGCGCATCGCGGTGAAGCTGTCGAAGATCTGCAACGACCTGCGCCTGCTCGCGTCCGGACCGCAGTCGGGCCTCGGCGAGCTCCGGCTCCCGGCCCGGCAGGCCGGCTCCAGCATCATGCCCGGCAAGGTCAATCCGGTGATCCCCGAGGTCGTCAACCAGGTCGCCTACGCGATCTGCGGGAACGACGTCAGCATCACGATGGCGGCCGAGTCCGGGCAGCTCCAGCTGAACGCCTTCGAGCCGCTGGTCGCCCACCGGCTCCTCGAGGGCGGTCGCTGGCTCGACCGGGCGCTGGAGACCCTGACCGTGAACTGTCTCGCCGGCATCGAGGTCGACCGTGCCCGACTGAGTGCCGAGGTCGATCGCAGCGTGGGGGTCGTGACCGCGCTTGCGCCGACGATCGGCTACGCGGCGGCCTCCGAGATCGCCAAGGCGGCGCTTCGCGGCGAGGGCACCGTGCGTGAGCTCGTGGTCGGTCGAGGACTGCTCGGCGAGGCGGAGCTGGCGGAGCTCCTGTCGCCCGCCCTGCTCTGCGGTCACGATCCGGCGCTCCCCGAGGGAGATGATCCGGTCGCACGGGCGCGTGGACTGATGGCCGGGACGTCGCTGCGCTGGTGAGCCCGCGCGCCGCGGCGTCAGGCAGTCCCGGCGGTCCCGGGGCGGGACGCGTCGAGCAGCCGTTGCAGCTCGGGTGCGCCGGGCGTCCGCCCGTCGGCGAGCGCGACGGCCAGCAGCAGCCGGGCCTTCTGCGGGCTCAGTCCGCCCGCGCCGAGCAGCGGCGCGGAGGTCGGGGCGACCCTGCCGTACGGCGTGCGCTGGGCCTGGCACACCACGACGCCGGCCGCCGCGGCGTCCTCGAGGGCCTGCCGCTCCCCGCCGGTGGGGAAGCCGGCCCCCGTGCCGGCGGAGACGATCGCGCGCACTCCGCGCTCGGTGGCCGAGCGGACGGCGGCGCCGTCCGCGCCGACGTAGGAGGTGACGATCTCGACCGGCGCCAGGGCGGCGGGAAGGGGGTGGTCGCGGAGGGGGGCCGGGGCCGCGGGGCGGCTCCAGTGCGGTACGCCGGAGCGGAGCTCGCCGAGCGCAGTCGCGCTGGCCCGGAACGAGTCGACGCGTGAGCTGTGGCTCTTCGTCGCCTCCGCCGGGTGGAGCACGGCGCCGTCGGAGACCACCACGACCCCGTGCTCGCGCGCTCCGCCGGACCGGGCGACCGCCACGGCGTCGACCAGGTTGGGCAGCGCGTCGCTGCCGATCGCCGTCGGGGGCCGCATCGACGCCGTCACGGCGACCGGCACCGGTGCGCCGAGGAGCCAGATCAGGAAGGCGACCTCCTCGAGACCGTTGGAGCCGAGGGAGACGACGGCGCCGGCGACGTCGGCCGGGTCGAGGGCGCGCAGTCGGGCGACGAGTGCGAGCAGGTCGTCGGATGTCAGGTCGTGGCTCGGCCGGGCGTCGACGGCCTCGACCCGCACCGGTCCGAGCAGCGCGCGGACCGGCGCGAGCACCTCCTCGGGCGTCAGCGATCGGCCGGTCTTCCAGTAGCGGTCGGCGTCGAGCGGGTCGTGTCCCCGGGCCTGGATCGTCCCGCCCAGGCTCAGCCAGTGGACCGGGAGCCCGGCGCTCACCGTCCTGCCGCTCCGTCGTCGAGGAAGCCGGCGACGGCGGCGGCGAAGAGGTCGGGGCGATGGTCGACGGAGGCGACGCCCGTGGCGGGGAGCACGGTCGACACGGCGCCGGGGATCGACGAGCACAGCCGCGGGACGTCGGGGAGGGAGTAGCTGTCGTCCTGCCCGCACAGCACCAGGGTGCGGCTCCGCACGAGACCGATCCGGTCCTCCATCCGGTAGGCGTTCACCGCCCGGTGTCCCTCCTCGACCCGGTCGACCACGCGCAGGCCGTCGGCGACCAGGCGGGCCAGCAGGTCGGGCCGGTCGGCGGGGTAGAACGCCCGACGCCGGTTCCACAGCTCGCCGAGGTGGCTGCCGTCGGCAGCGGGCGTGACGTGGTCGATCGGGGGAGCGCCGGCGACCCGGGCGCGCCGGGCCGCATCGACGTACGGGACCCCGGAGAGGACGAGGTTCTCGATCGCGGAGCCGCGCCGGGCAGCGACCTCGATCGCGACCACGCCGCCGGTGTGGTGGCCGACCAGGCTCAGGCCGCTCAGTCCGAGCGTGTCGATCAGGTCCTCGACCGCGTCGGCGAACAGCTCGATGCGGAAGGGCTCGGGCGTGCGGGCGGAGGCGCCGAAGCCGAGCGTGTCCATGGCGATGGCGCGCCGCTCCGCGCCCAGGAGGGGGAGGACGTCGCGGTACTCGTCCCACGAGCGCGGCGTCTGGTGCAGCAGCAGCACCGGGGCGCCCGAGCCGCACTCGGCGTAGTGCAGCTGGCCGAAGCGGGACCCGGCGTAGCCCTTCACGATCGCCGGCGGGGCCGGCCTCTGGTCGACGGACATGATCCTCAGTGCTCCTCGCTCAGTAGACGGCCGTAGCCCGGGACCGGCGCCCGGAGGTCGAGCAGGCGCAGGACCTTCCACAGCAGCGCCTGGTTGCTGGCCACCACGGGGATGCCCAGCGCGTCCTCGATCTGCGCGATGCTGGTCGCCACCTGGGCGCCGGCACAGCTGATCAGCACGGCGTCCGCGTCCCGCGCGTCGACGGCGCGGGCGATCCGGCGCCACTCCTCGGGCGGCAGGCAGCCCTGCTCGACCGGCGTGGCGCACTCGGGACCGCCGCGCGCGACGACCTCGTGCCCGGCCGCGGACAGGTGCGCGACCTCGGCGTCCTCGACCTCGCGCGGATACGGGTCGAGCAGCACGAGACGGCGGGCGTCGAGATGCGCCAGCGCCTCGAGGACGGCCTCGATCGTGGTGACGGCGGCGATGCCGGTCGCGGCGGTGATCCGCTCGTTGACCCGGTCGGCGCCGAGCAGCATGCTCGCCGCGGTGCAGTTGAAGGCGATCAGGTCGACCTCCGCGTCCGCGAGCAGCCGGGCGTGCGCCTCCAGGTCCGCGGCCAGGGCGAGGTCGTCGGCGACGCCGGTACGCCGGAAGGGCATCCGCGTGGTGAGGAACTGGACGCCGGCGGGTGCCATGAGCTGGATCTCGTAGTCGCACAGGCCGCCGGAGGGGTAGAGGTGGCCGACGCGCGCGGCCGTACCGAAACCGATGCTCACCGGGACCCCCTCGCTCTTTTGGTACAGCGTACGGGATGCTGTACGGAGCGAGCAACGGTCAGGAGCGGCGCGTCTCCCTCTCGAGTGCGCGGGCCAGCACCTCGACGAGGAGGTCGACGCCCCAGTCGAACTGGTCCTCCGTCGGCAGCATCACCAGCTGCGGTGCCAGCTCGACGACCAGGGGGAACTCGCTGGCCGGCAGGCCCGCCCAGTAGTGCTGCTGCTGGCGGCGCAGCTCGGCGCCGTCCTCGCCGCTCGCCGCGCCCCACTGGCGCGGGGCCTGGTAGGCGGCGAAGCCCAGCGCGAACTGGATGAGCAGGCCGTAGCAGCGCACCGCCGTCTCGGCCGGGATGCCGGCGTTCACCAGGCGCTGCAGCACGTCCTCCATCGCCGCCTTCAGCGACGCGTGGGACCGGGTGACCCGGGAGGAGAGCAGCCAGGAGACGCTCGGATGCTCCGTCATCAGCTTCACGAAGGCCTGGGCCACGACCCGCAGCGCCTGCTCCGGGGTCTCGTCCTCCACCGGCGGCAGCTCGATCCCGCTCATCACGTGGTCGGCCATCGCGTCCAGGATCTCGTCCTTGCTGCGGAAGTAGCCGTAGAGCGTCATGGTGCCGGTGCCGAGCTTGGTGGCCAGGCTGCGCACCGTGACGGCGTCGAGGCCCGCGCTGGAGTCGGAGACCTCGAGCGCCGCGGCCACGATCGCCTCCCGGCTGATCTTGCCGCGGCTCCCGCTGCGACGGCCCTTGGACCCGGCCTTGGCTGTCGTGGTCACGTTTCCCCTGTCTCCTCTGCTCGCGGCGGCAGGCATCCGCGCCGGTTCGTCGTACACAGTACGACACGAAGCACCGGGCCGGATCCGCTTCGGGCGGACCCGGCTCCGGAGTCGGTCAGAGGTGGGCGCCCCAGTGCAGCTGCTTGGTCTCGACCCGGACGTAGAGCCAGTTGATCAGGTTGCCGAGTACGCCGAGGATGACCAGGGCCGAGAACATGCCCGCGATGTCGAACAGCGACTGGGCCTGGGTCAGGTAGAAGCCGATGCCGTTCCGGCCGCCGACGAGCTCGGAGACGACCATCATGATCAGCGCGATCGGCAGCCCGACGCGCAGGCCGGCCGAGATCATCGGCACCGCAGAGGGCAGGATCACCCGGCGGACGACCTGGAGCCGGCTCAGGCCGAACATCTCGGCGACGTCGATGCGCTCCTGACGGCAGCTGCGCGCTCCCGAGGCGGTGTTCACCAGCACGGGGAACAGCACGCCGAAGGCGATGATCGAGATCCGCATGCCGTCGCCGAGGCCGAAGAGCAGGATCGCGACGGGCATGACGGCGACGGCCGGAAGGGCGCGCAGGAACTCCAGGGTGGGGCCGGTGTACTGCGCGACCCGGCGCGACGAGCCGATGGCGAGCCCGACCGCGATTCCCAGCACGCTGCCGGCGACGTAGCCCAGCGCGAACCGCTTCAGGCTGGGCAGCAGGTCCCGCGTGGTGTGCTCCCACATCCAGTCGTCGCGCAGCGCCCTCGCCACGTCGCTGGCCGGCGGCAGGTAGATGCTCGCGGTGTGCCGCCCGGCGTACTCCCAGACGACGAGCAGCAGCAGGGGCGCCACCCAGGGCAGCAACCGGGTCGTGAGTGCCGACCGCATCACCGGTCACCGCCCTCTCGGATGTCGGAGTTCCAGAAGATGACCCGCCGCTCCAGGCCGGCCACGGCCAGGGCGACGAGGTAGCCGATCACGCCGACCACGAAGATGCCGGCGTACATGTCCTCGGTGCGGATCGCGACCTGCATCCGGACGATGTAGTAGCCGAGCCCGCCGCTGCGGGTGAGGATCTCCACGGTGATCACGAGGATCAGCGCGATCGCGGAGCTGATCCGGATGCCGGCGGCGATGTTGACCGCGGCGCTCGGGATCTGCACGCGGAAGAAGACCTGACGGCGGTTCAGCCCGAAGATCCGTGCCGACTCGATCGCCACGGGGTTCACCGCGCGCACGCCGTAGTAGGTGTTGAAGAGGATCGGCCAGAAGGACGCGAAGACGATCATGGCCACCGTCGTGGTGGTGCCCACGCCGAGGAGCAGGATCGAGAACGGGATCAGGGCCACCGAGGGCAGCGGTCGCAGGAACTCGATGAGGACCCGGAAGGTGTGGTACGCGAGATCGGAGGCGCCGAGCGCCGCGCCCAGGACGACGCCGGCGACCGCCGCGATCGCCAGGCCCTGCAGGTAGGCGCCGAGGGTGATGCCGATGCCGCTCATCAGGTCGCCGCGCTGCAGCTCGGAGACCAGGGCCCCACCGACCTCCGAGGGACGGGGCACGTAGACGGACGTCACGACCGTCGCGGTGAGCAGCTCCAGGACCAGCACCAACCCGATCGCGAACGCCAGGCCGCGCAGGTTGACGGCGGAGCGCCACCGTCGCGTCGGTCGTCGGCGGCGCGTCGCCGCGGTCTCGGGTCGGTCGGCGCCGGCTGCGTCGACCCGCTCAGCGGTGGTGGTGCTCATCGTTCATTCCCTCCGGCCGTCGGCCAGCTCGTGTCGTCCACGATCGATGCCGGTGGAGGCCCGGACGGGGCCTCCACCGGCACGCCGATCACTTGACGTCGGCGATGATGTCGTCGGCCTTGACCGGCCGGGGGAGCACCTCGAAGTGCTCCATGATGTCGATGACCGGCTGGATCAGCTCCGGGGTCACGTCGTCGCCGAACTGCAACAGCTGCAGGCCGTTGAGCATCTCGTCGGCCAGGTCCGTGTACTCCTGCAGGATCTGCTTGCGCTCGGCCTCGTTCGCCGGGTCGTTGGCCCAGGCGTTGGTGTCGCGCAGCGCGTCCTGGAACTTCTTCACCACGTCCGGCTGCTTCTCGGCCAGCGCGCTCTGGCCGAACCAGATCGTGTTGTAGAAGTCCTCGCTGTCGTTGACGGCGTCGTACGGCGAGGCGATCGCGTGCCCGAGGCCGTCGCCCTCGATCTGGTAGTTGAACGGAGCGGTCACGGTCGCGGCGTCGACCTGGCCGCTCTCGAAGGCCTGACCGACCTGGGTGAAGTCCAGCGTGACGACGTCGAGCGACTTCGCGTCGACGTCGACGCCCGCGGCCTCGAGCGTGGCCAGGGTCGAGAGGTGCGGCATGGTGTTGAGGGCGTTGACGGCGATGCTCTTGCCCTTGAGGTCGGCGGGCGAGTCGATGTCTCTGCCCTCGGGCACCATGATCCACACGCCCGGGTTGTCGACGGTGTACACCGCCCCGCCGGCGACGATCGTGAAGTCGACGCCCGCCGACTTGGCCGACGCGATCGACGTCGGCGACGTCAGGGCGAACTGCGCGTCGCCCGACTCGACGGCGGCCGCGAGCTCGGGGACGTTCGCGACGATCTTGACCTTCACGTCCAGGTCGTGGTCCTCGAAGAAGCCCTCCTTCTCGGCGATGAACGCCTGGGACCCGGAGTCCGAGCCCACCGTCGCGATGGTGATGCTGGCCGTGCCGTCCTCGTTGGTCGTCACCTCGGAGCCGCCCGAGTCTCCTCCGCAGGCACTCAGGACGGTGGAGGCCGCGAAGGCGAGTGCGACCAGTCCGCCCATCGTCTTGTGGTTGCGCATGGTGTGACCTGCTTTCCTCATGTCTCTTCCAGGGGGCCTTTCAGTGGGTCGCCGGGGAGCCGGCCGCGCCGCGGCGCTGGTCGGTGAGTCCCATGACGTCGTGGATGTGCGCCCGGATCCGCAGGAACTCCGGGTGGCTGCGGGTCTCGATCTGGTTGCGCGGCTTGGGCAGGTCGATGACGAGCTCCTCGGCGACCATGCACGGCGGCTTGCTCAGCACCACGATCCGGTCGGCGAGGTAGATGGCCTCGTCGATGTCGTGGGTGACCATCAGCATCGTGTTGCCGGCGTCCTGCATCCGGTCGCGTACGTCGAGCAGGGTGTCCTCGAGGCCCTCCTTGGTGAGCGCGTCGACGGAGGCGAACGGCTCGTCGAGCAGCAGGATCTGCGGCTGGAAGGCCAGCGCGCGGGCGATCGAGACGCGCTGCTGCATGCCGCCGGACAGGGCGCCGGGGTGGTACGACTCGAAGCCCGTCAGCCCGACGTTGTCGAGGGCGCGCGCGACACGCTCGGCCTTCTCGGCCTTGGAGAGCGACTTGTCCTTGGCCAGTGGGAAGCGGACGTTGCGCTCGACGGTCAGCCACGGATAGAGCGAGCGGGTGTAGTCCTGGAAGACCAGCGCCATCTCCGGCGGCGGCTTGGTGATCGCGCGCCCGTGCAGGCTCACCGTGCCGGAGGTCGGCTTGAGGATGCCGGACATCATCCGCAGCAGGGTCGACTTGCCGCAGCCCGAGGGGCCGATGATCGCGACGAACTCGCCCTCCCGCACCTGGAACGTGAGGCCGTCGCAGACCAGGGGCCGGTCCGGGGCGTACCGCTTGCGAAGCTCGCTGACGTCGAGGATCGTGCGCGCGGGAACGCGGTCGTGGACCTGGGTCGGCTCGAGCGAAGTCGTCATGTGTCATTCCCTTCGGGTCGCGTCCGCCAGGTGGGGCGCGGGGTCGTCCGCGTGTGACGGCGAACACTTGCGTACGACGTACGGTACAGTTTCTCCCGACGGAATGGGAGCCCGTCCCGGAAACTTTTCCCAGCCGAAACATTTCCGGTGGGCGGCAGGGTGTGCCGGTGCCGCCTCGGTCGCCACGGTCCCGCGCGGGGATCGCAGAGAAGGGAAGTTCCGTGGAGCGGAAGGAAGTCCGCGGCCAGCCGACCATGCTGGAGAAGTGCCTGCGGATCCTCCGGGCGTTCGACGGCGGGGCCGCCCCGCTGCGCCTCTCGGACCTGGCGCGACGTACCTCGCTGCCGCTCTCGACGGTGCACCGGCTGGCCGGTGCCCTCGTCGAGCAGCGCCTGCTCGCGCAGGACGAGGGCGGCTACCAGCTGGGCATCGGGCTGTTCGAGCTCAGCAGCCTCGTCCCGGTGGAGCAGGAGCTGCGCGTCGCCGCCCGTCCCTTCCTCCAGGACCTCTTCATGGCGACGCACGAGACGGTCCACCTCGGCGTCCGGGAGGGAGCCGACGTCGTGTACGTCGAGAAGATCCACGGCCACTCCGACCTCGGCCTGCCCTCGCGGGTCGGCGGCCGGCTGCCGCTGGGCTGCACCGGCATCGGCAAAGCGCTGCTCGCGTTCAGCGGCGAGGAGGTGCGCGCGGGCTACCTCTCGGAGCCGCTGCGCGCGATCACCCCGAAGTCGATCGTCGACCCGGAGCGACTCGAGCGCGAGCTCGCCGAGGTGCGTGCCACCGGCCTGGCCTTCGAGCGGGAGGAGGCGACCGTCGGGCGCGAGTGCGTGGCGGCGCCGGTGCTGGTGCAGGGCGTCGCCGTCGCGGCGATGTCGATCTCCGTGCCCGTCTCGGCCTACCGGATGCCCCAGCTCGCCGCCGCGGTCAAGACCTCGGCCCTCGGGCTGGCGCGCCAGCTGCGCACCGCGCGCGAGCAGCGCCGGCCGCCCGGCGAGGAGATGTTCGGCTGAGTCGGACCGGGCGGGGGCCTCGGTGGACGGCTTGTCCGGTACAACGTACGGAATCTCGGGATAGAGTCGCACTGCCGCGACGCCGGTCGTGGCGAGGAGGATGGCATGCAGCGCTTGAAGATCAACGGCGAGCAGGTCGCGGTCGACGTCCGGGGCGCGGAGTCCCTCGCGGCGGTCCTGCGGGAGCGGGTCGGGCTGACCGGGACGAAGATCGCCTGTGAGCGGGGCGAGTGCGGTGCCTGCACCGTGCTGGTCGACGGCCGGGCCACGATGTCCTGCATCGAGCCGGCCGCCCTGGTCACCGGCGAGGTCGAGACGATCGAGGGGCTCGCGGAGGAGATCCGCGACCTCCGGGAGGAGTTCGCCGACCGCGGCGCCTTCCAGTGTGGCTTCTGCACGCCGGGACAGCTCGTCCGGGCGACGGCCCTGCTGCGCGAGGAGGCGGCCCGCTCCGGCCTCGACCCCGACGTCGTCCGCCATCAGATGTCCGGCAACATCTGCCGGTGCACCGGCTACCAGGCCATCGTCGCCGCCGTGGTCGACGTCGCCGAGCGTCGATCGGGAACGGCGCGATGAGCTACGTCGGCACCTCCCAGCGGCCGCACGACTGGGCCGCACGCACCGATGGCAGCACTCTCTTCGCGGCCGATCTGCGCCTCCCGGCCCTGCACGGGGCGGTCCTGCGATCGCCCCACCCGTTCGCCGACATCGTGGCCCTGGACACCTCGCGCGCGGAGCGGATGCCCGGTGTGGTCGCGGTGATCACCGCGGCCGACTTCGCCCCCGACGCGGTCTACGTCCATCGCGGCGCACCCCTCTCCGACCGACCGCCGCTCGCCCGGGGCGCGGTCCGGCACGTCGGCCAGGAGGTGGCCGCCGTCGCGGCCGAGACCTACCCGCAGGCGGTCGCGGCGCTCGCCGCCATCCGGGTGCGGTACCGCCCCCGCCGGGCCCCGCTGACCGTCGCCGCGGCCACGGCGCCCGGCGCGCGCCGGCTGCACGAGCGCGGCACCGCGGAGCCCAACGTCTCGGTCCTGTTCCAGACCGAGTGGGGGGACGCGGCGGCCGGCCGGGCGCACGCGCGCGCCGCGGTCGAGGGTCGCTTCGTCTACCCGAGCGTCTCGCACGCCTGCATGGAGACCAACACGACGCTGGCCCGCTGGAACGAGGCCGACGGAACGGTCGAGCTGTGGACCTCGACCCAGGCGCCGTGGTTCATCGGCAAGGAGGTCTCCCAGCTACTCGGGCTCGACCACGACCAGGTGATCTTCCGAGAGATCGCCACCGGCGGCGGGTTCGGCTCGAAGTCCAAGGCCTCCGAGCACGAGGTGCTCGCCGCGGCCCTCTCCCGCAAGGCGAAGCGGCCGGTGCTGCTGAGCCTGACCCGGGAGGAGGAGTTCGGGGCCAACAAGCCGCGGCACCGCTTCGAGACCTGGCTGCGCACGTCCGTCGACGAGGACGGCCTGGTCCGGCTCTACGAGAGCGACATCCGCGTCGACAACGGGTCCTACAACCACATGGGTCCCTCCGTCATGCGGGTCGGCGCGATCACCCTGGGATCGATGTACCGCCCGGACGGCGCGGTCGTGGAGGCGCGGCTGATCGACACCGCGACCCAGCCCGGCGGGCAGTTCCGGGGCTACGGGACGCCCCAGGTCTCGCTCGCCGCCGAGTCGCAGATGGACGAGCTGGCCGACCGTCTCGGGCTCGACCCGCTCGAGATGCGGTTGCGCAACGTCAACCGCGAGTACACCACCACGCTCTGCGGCTACGACGTCACGACGGCCCGGCTCGCCGACTGCCTCGACGCGGTCCGCACCGGGCTGGACTGGGACCGCCGTCGCGCCGACCCGCGTCCCGACCGCGGGGTCGGGGTCGCCGCAGGCAGCCACGGCAGCGGCGCGTACGCCTACGACCTGGCCAACCGCAGCGACGCCGCGGTCGACGTCTTCGACGACGGCCGGGTCCGGGTCCGGTACGGCGGCTCCGACGCGGGCACCGGCCAGAGCACGATCCTGGCCCAGATTGCGGCCGACGAGCTGGGCGTCGACCTCGCCGTCGTCGAGGTGCTGTCGATGGACAGCGAGCACACCCCGTTCGAGCTGGGCGCCTGGTCCTCCCGCGGCACCCACATGACCGGCTTCTCCGTGGGTAAGGCGGCCGGCGAGCTGGCCGAGCGGCTGCGCGACCTGGCGCGCGCCAAGCTCGGCACCCAGGACGTCGTGCTCCGCGACGGGCAGGCCGTCGGCGAGCACGACGCGGTGGCGCTCGGCGACCTGGTCCGCCTCAGCGACGAGGCCGCCGACGGCATGCTGTCGCACGAGACGACCTACCTGCTCGAGGGCACCGAGCCCCTCGCGCCCGGCAGGTCGACGGCCAATCTCTCGCCGACCTACGCCTACGCCGCCCACGGCGCCTACGTCGAGGTGGACCGCCGCACCGGCGCCGTCGAGCTGCTCGACTACGTGGCCGCCCACGACGTCGGGCGGGCGATCAACCCGACCGCGGTGGAGGGGCAGATCGCGGGCGGCGCCGTGATGGGGATCGGCGCGGCGCTCGGCGAGGAGCTGGTGCGCGAGGGCGGCCGGGTCGTCAACACCGACTACCTGCACTACGCCATGCCGCGCTCCGCGGACGTGCCCTCGGTGCGCCCGGTCATCGTCAACGCGCACGACCCCGCGGGCCCGTACGGCGCCAAGAGCGTCGGTGAGATGTCGATCATCCCGCCCGGCGCGGCGCTGGCGAACGCCGTGCACGACGCGGTGGGAGTGCGCATCCGCGAGCTGCCGCTGACCCCGGACAAGGTGATCACCGCGCTCGCCGAGAAGGAGGGGCGCCGCCGTCACCACCGGATCTGGCGGCGGCCCGGACGCTGGTGGATCGCGCTGATGCGCGCGCTCTACCCCCTGGGCCTGCACCACGTGCTCCATCGCTGGGGCACCCGGTTCGGTCGCGGCGTCGGCACCGGCGTCCCCGACCCGGAGTCCGTCGCGTCGCTGAGCGCGCCCGACACCCTCGACGGCGTCCTGAGCGAGGCGGCTGCCGGCGCGCAGGTGATCGGCGGCGGCAGCGACGCGCTGGTGGAGCGTCGCCGACAGGCCGCGCCCGCCACGGTGCTGGTGTCGACGCGCAGCGTGCTCGCCCTGCGGGGCGTGCGCTGGGCCGAGGACGGCGCGCTCCACTGTGGTGCCGCGGTGACGCTGGCCGAGCTCGCCGAGGCCACCCGCGAGACGGTGCCGGTGATCGCCGACGTGGTCGACTCCATCGCGTCCGCGCAGATCCGCAACGTGGCCACGGTGGCGGGCAACCTGGTGCAGGAGAAGAGATGCTGGTTCTTCCGCAACGGCTTCTCCTGCTACAAGCGCAACGGCGTCACCAGCCCCTGCTACGCGGTCATGGGCGATCACCGGTTCCAGCACGCGGTGATCGACGGGCACCGCTGCCAGGCGGTCACGCCGTCGGACCTGGCGACGGTGCTGACCGCCCTGGATGCCCGCGTCGAGCTCGCCGCCGAGGACGGCCGCCGGACGCTGACGATCGAGGAGTTCTTCGTCGGTCCGGGGGAGACCGCGCTGCGTCCGGGCGAGGTCGTCGTCGAGATCGTGGTGCCGGCCGCTGCCGTCCGCCGCCGCAGCGCCTTCCGCAAGCTCAACCTCTACACCGGCGACTTCGCGGCCGCCTCGGCCGTGATCTCCGGCGAGGTCGACGCCTCCGGCACCTGGGGCGAGAGCCGGCTGGTCCTCGGCGCCGTGGCGCCGGTGCCCTGGCGTGCCGTGGAGGCGGAGCGATGGCTGCGCGGGCGGACGGCGCCGACCGCGGCACAGCTGCGTGCGGTGCTCGACCGCGAGCTCGACCGGGAGGCACACCCGCTGCCGGGCAACGGCTGGAAGCTGGACGCCGTCGCGGGTCTCGCGGAGCACGTCCTGGAGGCCGTGACCGCGACCCGCTGAACCTCTCGTCGTTCGCTGTCGACGGCGGCATCCTCCGTACCGTACGATGTACGGAACAAGCGAAGGAGTGGTGCCATGAGCCGGATCGTGCTGGGCGTGGGGGCATCCCACAGCACGCTGATGAACACACACTGGGATGAGGTCGACCACCTGCCCGCCGCCCACGGGTTCCGCGACGGCCTGGGCCGCGCGGCCGCCGCGATCGCCGCGGCCCGCCCGGACGCGGTCGTCGTCATCGGCAGCAACCACTTCCGCGGACTCTTCCTCGACCTGATGCCCTCGATCACCGTCGGCGTCGCCGAGGTGATCGGAGCCGGAGAGGCGGACACCCCGGCCGGGCCGCTCCCGGTCGACCGCGACCTGGCCAAGCACATCGTGGACACGCTGGTCGACAGCTCGTTCGACCCCGCGTTCTCGCTGCGGCTCACCGTCGACCACGGGATCACCCACGGGCTCCAGCACCTGGTGCCCGCGCTCGACGTACCGATCGTGCCGATCGTGCTCAACATGTTCGCGCCGCCGCTCATCCCGCTCGCGCGGGCCGAGGCGATCGGCCGGACGCTGCGCGCGGCGCTGGCGTCGGACGGGGAGGACAAGCGGATCGTCGTCATCGCCTCGGGCGGCCTGTCGCACCGGCTGCCCTGGCCCGACTGGTCGCAGACGCTGTCCGACGACGACCGCTTCCTCGTCGAGGCCTGGCTCAACGGGCGGGAGCAGTGGAAGGAGTTCGAGGTCCGGCGCCGCCAGATCATCCGCGCCGCGCCGGCCCAGATCAACCCGGCGTTCGACCGGGACTTCCTCGAGCAGCTCGCGGCGGGCGACCTGTCGCGCACCATCGCGAAGTCGAGCGACGAGATCGAGAAGGAGGCCGGCAACGGCGCCCAGGAGGTCCGCTCCTGGATCGCCATGACGGCCGCCGTCGGCGCCGGCCGCGGCACCACCTTGGCCTACGCCCCGATGGACGAATGGCTGACCGGAATGGCAGTGGCTCTCTACGAGCCGCTCGACGAAGGAGACCGAGCATGACCCTGTGGACCCAGCTGAGCACGACCGACTACCGCCACGGCTTCATCGACGCGGGCGGGCTCCGCACCCGCTACGTGCGCGCGGGCGCCGGTGACCCGGTCGTCATGCTGCACGGGACGAGCGGGCACCTGGAGGCCTTCGTCCGCAATCTCACCGTCCTCTCCGACGAGTTCGACTGCCACGCCGTCGACATGGTGGGGCACGGCTACACCGACGGTCCGGACGCCGACTACCGGATCCCGCGGTACGTCGAGCACGTGCTGGCCTACCTGGACGCCCAGGGCATCGAGCGGGCGCACTTCATCGGCGAGTCGCTGGGCGGCTGGGTCGCCGGGCGGCTCGCCGCCGACCACCCCGAGCGGGTCGGCAGCCTGATCCTCGTCGCGCCCGGCGGCACGGTCGCCAACCCGCCCGTCATGGAGCGGATCCGCACCAGCACCCGCGCCGCGGTCGAGGGCGACGACATCGCGCTGACCCGCAAGCGGCTCGAGCTGCTCATGTTCGACCCCGCGAACGTGTCCGACGAGCTCGTCGACGTCCGCCACGCGATCTACCACCGCCCCGAGTTCGTGGCGCGCATCGACCGGCTGCTGTGCCTGCAGACCATGGAGAACCGGGTCGAGGACCTCCTCTCGCCCGAGCAGATGGCGCGGATCGCCGCCCCGACCCGCATCGTGTGGGGTGCCGAGAACCCGTTCGGCGACGTACCCGAGGCGGAGCGGATGCACGCCTCGATCCCGGGCTCGGAGCTGGAGATCTACGGCGAGTGCGGGCACTGGCCGCAGCACGAGCACGCGGACCGCTTCAACAAGGAGGCCCGCGAGTTCTTCGGCCGGGCCGGCGCACTGCGATGAGCCTGCCGATCGGGATCCGCCTGCCTCCCTGCACGCGGGCCGACGAGGTGGCGAGGCTCGCCCGCCGGGCCGAGGAGCTCGGCTTCGCGCAGGTGTTCCTGCCCGACTCCCAGGTCCTGTGGCGCGACGCCTTCCTCACCGCCTACGCGGTGGCGCTGGAGACGGAGTCGATCCGGATCGGCACCGCGGTCAGCAATGTCGTGACCCGGCATCCCAGCGTCGTCGCGGGTCTGACCCGGACCGTCGGCGAGGTCGCGGTCGGCCGCTTCGACCTCGGCCTCGGCGTGGGCAACAGCTCGGTGGAGCCGGTCGGCCTGCGGCCCAGCCGCCAGGACGACCTCCGGGCCGGGGTGGGCGTGATCCGTGCCAGCCTGGCCGGCGAGACGGTCGACTACGGACCGGTCAGCTCCCGGATGCGCGACCCGCATCCGGGAGTGCCGGTCCTGCTGGCCGCGAGCGGCCCGCGCAACCTGCGGCTCGCCGGCGAGATCGCCGACGGCGCGATCCTGCTGAGCGGCGTCTCGGCCGCGGCGATCGCGCGCTCGCGCGGTCTCGTCGAGGCCGGCGCGCGGGACGCGGGCAAGGCTCCTGAGGACGTCCGGATCATCGTCTCCGCCCACGCCCGGGTCAGCGACGACATCGAGCGCGACGCGCGGGTGCTCAAGCCGATCTGTGCGGGCATCGCCCAGCACGGCGGGCAGGCCGCGTTGCGGGCGGCCGGCATCGAGATCGAGGTGCCGGCCCACGTCCCGGAGGTCTACCCCGACCTCGTGCACGCCGAGGACTGGGACCGCGCGGTCGACGTCTGCGGCCGCTGGGTCAGCGACGCGGACGCCGTGCGCTTCGCGCAGGAGTTCTGCCTGTTCGGCACCGCCGGCGAGATCGCGGCCAAGCTCGACCTCGTCGAGCAGGCCGGCGCGACCTCGGTCTTCATCCAGCACGTCGGCTCCTACGACCTCCCGCGCGACCTCGTCGAGCAGGTCGGCGCGGAGGTGCTCGGGGCGCCCGCGCGCTGATGGCCGGAGCGACCCTCGACGCCCTCGCGCGGCGCGGTACGACGGTCGCCGGGCGGGTCCGCGCGGGCGAGGAGGACCTGGTCCGGGCCGCCGCCCTGCTCTGCGTCGACACGCTGGCGTGCCTCGTCGTCGGTGCCGACCACCCGACGGTGGGCCGGCTCCTGGACTCGCAGGAGTCGGCCACGTCGGACCTGGCCTGGACGCCGCTGGCGGCACCGGCCGCCCGCCGGAGCCGCGACGATGCCGTGGTCGCCGACGTCACGGCGGCGCACATCGACGAACTCGACGCGGTCCACCCCGGCTCGGGCACCGTGCCGGGAGCCGTGGTGGTGCCGCTCGCCGTCCAGCTCGGCGCCCGGGCGGACGCCTCCGGGCCGGGCCTGCTGGCCGCGGTCGCGGCGGGCTACGAGGTGACCGCTCTCGCGGCCGGCGTGCTCGGCGGTCCGCGGCTCTACGGGTCGTCCTGGTGGCCGGGCGCGGTCGCCGGCCGGCTCGGCGCCGCGATGACGGCCTCCTGCCTCCTGGGGCTCGACGAGGACCGGACCCGGCAGGCGCTCTCTCTCGCTGCCGCCTCGCTCGGCGGTCTGCTGACCGAGGACGTCTTCGCCGACGGCCACTACGTGCTCCTCGGCGACGCGGCCGCCGCCGGGCTGCGGGCGGCGGTGCGGGCCGCCGCGGGGCTGCGCGCGTCGTCGACCCTCCTCGACGGTCCCGCCCGGCGGGCGTTCGGCGCCTCCCCGGACGCCGTGCTCGACGGGCCGGCGCGGATCGTCGAGGGGATGGTCAAGGAGTTCCCCTGCTCGACCCCGCTGCAGGCCGTGATCCGCGGACTGTCGAGCCTCACGGAGCGTTCGGGCCGCGCGTCGATCGGCGCGGCGCCGGCGATCGAGGTGACCCTGCCTGCGGCCATGACCGCCTACGTGTCGATCGACCGGGTCGTGGACGGCCCGCCGGAGGCGGCCGCGAGCCTCGCCTACGCGGTCGGTGCGGTCGTCCGGGGCCGGGAGCGCGACGTGCGGTACTTCCGGACGGCCGACCCGGCGACCGCGTTCGCGGGCCGGTTGACGCTGACGCCGAGCGCGGCGGCCGACGCGGTCGAGCTCGCCGTGACGCTGCCGGGCGCGACGCTGCGGCACCGCGAGCCCCTGCGCCGCGACGTCGACCCGGCGGAGGTTCTCGCCCGCAAGCTCGGTGCCCTCGTCGGGGACGACCCGCGCTGGGCCGGCCTGGCCGGCGACCTGGCCCGTGGTCTCGCGCCGCGGGAGCTCACCCGGCTCCTCGCCGAGCCGCGCTGAACGGGCGGACACCGGCCCTTCCCCAGCCCCGGTGAGTTCCTGTACGGTACAGCGTACGGCGAAAGGACCTCAGCCCATGACCAGCACGACCGAACCGAGCACGACGACCGGCGTCCGTGCCGTCGCCGGCGTGCTGGGGACGCTCGTCGCGGTCTCCGTGCCCCCGTTCCTGGTCGGCACGCTCGCCCTCCAGATGGGCCGGACCATGGCCTTCGGTGCGGGGGAGGTCGCCACGGCGGTCGCCGGGTACTACGCGGTCTCGGCGCTGCTCTCGCCGTTCTCGGGCCGGTTCGTCGCCTGGTGCGGGCCGCTGGCGGCGCTCCGGCTCGCCGCGCTCGGCAGCATGCTCGGGCTGGTCGGCGTGGCCCTCGCCGGGGACGCCGGCTCCGTCGTCGTCGCGCTGACCCTCATCGGGATCCCGAACTCGCTCGTGCAGCCCGCGTCCAACCAGATCCTCGCGGGCATCGGAGCAGGGCGGGTGCGTGCGGTCGCGTTCGGCGCCGTGCAGTCCGCCATCCCGGCCGCGACCCTGATCGCCGGCGCCCTGCTCGCCGCGGTCGGTGGTACCGGATCGTGGCGGGTGGCGGTCTGGACGGTCGTCGCCCTGGTGGCGGCGGTGCAGCTGGCCATCCCGTTCGACCGTGACGCGGTGCCCCGGCCCCCGCGGCCGTCGGCCTCCCGCCCCGCCGGCGGGCCGACCTCGGTCCCGACGCCGGTCCGGGCGCCGGTCCCGGTCGGCGGCGCGCCGCTGGTCGCGGCGCTCGTCGGCGGTGCGTTCCTGGGCTCCGTCGCGGCGACCACCCTGCCGTCGTTCCTGGCCGTCACCGGGCAGCACGCGGGTGTCTCCCCGCAGGCCGTGGGCGCCGTCCAGATCGCGGGGAGCCTGACCTGCATCGTCGCCCGGGTGCTGGCCTCGTGGTCCGGCGGGCGTCACGAGGGGGCCGACTCCCTGCGCGCGGTGGGCATCATGCTCGCCGGCGGGGCCCTCGGCTACGTGCTGCTCGGCACCGGCTCGGGGTGGGGCTTCCTGCTCGGCGCGCTCGCGGCCTATGGCCTCGGCTGGGGCTGGAACGGGCTGTTCAACCTGAGCGTCACGCAGGCGCGACCGCACAGCATCGCCGCCGTCACCGGCCTGACCCAGGGCGGCGTCTTCTTCGGCGGGATGTGCGGACCGCTGCTGTTCGCCGCCGTCGCCGGGGCCGGCCGCTACGGGCCGGCCTGGTACGTCATCGCGATCGCCGCGGCCGCCTCGGCCGCGCTGATCGCCCATGCCAGACAACGTTGGGTGAGAAGCGGAGTGGAGATATGACCAACTGGGACGACGAGGGCGTCTTGGACCTGATGATCGGCGCGATGCGGGTCGAGGCCGACGGCGTACTGAGTCTCGAGCTCGTCGATCCGGAGGGCGGGATCCTGCCCGAGTGGACGCCGGGGGCTCACATCGACCTCGGGATGCCCGACGTCGTGCGGCAGTACTCGCTGTGCGGCGACCCGGCCGACCGCGACCGCTATGTCGTGGGCGTGCTCGCCGAGCCGCAGTCACGAGGTGGCTCGAGCTACCTGCACGAGGAGGCCCGGCCCGGCGACCTGGTCGAGGTCGGCGGTCCGCGCAACCACTTCGCGCTGGTGCCGGCCAAGCGCTACCTCTTCGTGGCCGGCGGCATCGGCATCACCCCGATCCTGCCAATGATCCGGCAGGCCGAGGCCGAGCGGGTCCCGTGGCGCCTGGTGTACGGCGGACGGACCCGCGCGTCGATGGCCTTCCGTGACCTCCTCGCCGGCTACGGCGACCGGGTCCTGATCCAACCGGAGGACGAGGCCGGGCGGCTCGACGTCGCCGGCATCCTGGCCGACCCCGAGGAGGGCACCGCCGTCTACTGCTGCGGTCCCACGGGGCTGATCGACGCGGTCGAGGCCGCCTGCGAGAGCTGGCCCGAGGGCGCGCTCAACGTCGAGCGCTTCGCGGGCAAGGACCTCTCCGGCCTGGAGTCCGCGCCGGTGCGGGTCCGCTGCGCGAAGTCCGACGTCACCGTCGACGTCGCCGCCGACGAGAGCATCCTCGACGCCCTCGAGACGGTGGGCATCAGCGTCGCGAACGCCTGTCGCGACGGGGTCTGCGGATCCTGCGAGGTGCGGGTGCTGCAGGGGGAGCCCGAGCACCGCGACTCGTTCCGCTCGCCGGGCGAGGGCGACGACACGGCCCTGGCGGTCTGCGTCTCCCGCGCGCGCACGCCCGAGCTGGTCCTGGACATCTGAGCCCGGCATCCGAGTCCGGCACCGACGTGAACCTGGAGGAAGGAAAGACCATGAGCCTCACCGAGAACGAGCAGTCCACGACGGACGCACCCGAGCGCCGGGCCGCCCGCCGGCGGGCGCCGGGCGAGGCGCCGCCCGCCCCGCGCCGCGTCGCCGGCGAGCGCCGACCCCGCGCCGGGCGGCGCCGTACCGCGTCCAACGAGCACGGCAACGACTGGTCGTCGTGGCCGCTCTACGACGCCGCCGAGCTCGGCTTCCGCGACTACTGGTACCCGGTCATGTGGGCCGAGCAGGTCGGCAAGAAGCCGGTGCCGGTGGAGCTGCTGGGCGAGCGGATCGTGCTCGTGCGCGAGAAGGACCGGATCTTCGGCCTGCACGACCGCTGCCCGCACCGCGGCGTGCCGCTGTCGCTGGGCCGGCGCCAGTACGAGGGCACGATCAGCTGCCCGTACCACGGCTGGACCTACCAGCTCGACAGCGGCCGGATGTGCGCGGCGCTGACCGACGGCCCGGACTCGCCGATCAACAACAAGGTCTCCGTGTCGACCTACCCGGTCGAGCAGCGGCTCGGCCTGGTGTGGATCTATGTCGGCGACGCCCAGGGCGACGACGTGCCGCCGGTCGAGCGGGACATCCCGGACGAGCTGCTCGACAACGACTTCGTGATGGGCGGCCGGTGGGACATCCGCGAGGGCAACTGGCGCTTCGCGGCGGAGAACGGCTTCGACGAGGGCCACGCGAAGTACCTCCACAACACCGCGCTGTGGCGGCTGTTCAAGGTGATGCCCGCCTGGAACATGACGCGCATCGTCGAGGAGGACGGCTGGCTGATCCGGGTGCAGGACGAGGTGCACTGGGAGGCCGAGTTCCCGGGGCTGGGCACCTGGACCAACAAGCGCTGGTGGAAGCGGATGCCGCTGCCCGACGCCCCCGGCAAGGGCAAGCGGGTCAACCCGGTCATCAAGGGGCTCAACATCCCGGGCTTCGTGTCCTTCCGGCTGCCCGGCCTGCTGCGCGTCGCCTACCCGGAGTTCATCCACTTCGAGTGGTACGTCCCGGTCAACGAGGACCAGGTCCGCTACGTCCAGATCCTGGTGCGCTTCGAGAAGGGCGCGAAGGCCTCGATCTTCAAGGCGAAGTACCTCTCCGCGATCCGCTGGCTCTTCCACGGTCAGTTCACCGGTCAGGACGCCTGGATGGTCGACGTGATGAACGCGCCGCCGGAGAAGCTCTACCGCCCCGACCTGTCCCTGACGGCGATCCGCCGTCACATCGAGCAGGTGGCGCCGACCGTCCAGGTCGACCGCACGCCCGGCTCGAAGCGCCAGCCCCCGGCCGAGTGACCGACCCGAGAGGACTTTCGAGGATGAAGCTCCACCCCAAGGCACTGCTCCGCGTCGTCGCCGTGCTCGCCGTCCTGGCCGTGCTGCCGCGGCTGGTGCAGGCGGTGCTGCTGCGCCTGACCGGCACGGTCGTGCGCGACGTACGCCGCCAGGACCGGCCCGCCTCCCTGCGATGACCGCCGCCCGCCCTCGCCTCGCCGTCGAGCGGCGGGGCGAGGGGACGGCGTCTGCGCCGCCGATCGTCGTGCTGCACGGTGGCGGGCCCGGCTGCCACGCCGCCGCCGACTTCCGGGCGCTGTTGCCCGCCCTCGCCGACCGGGTGCTGTACCTGGTCGACCTGCCCGGGTACGGCGGGTCGCCGCTGCCCGCCTCCCGCGGGCCGCGGATGACCGGTGGCGCCGACGCGCTCGCCGCGCTGCTCGACGAGCGGGGGCTGGCCCGGTGCGACGTGCTCACGACATCGCTGGGCGGGATCGTCGCGATGGTCCTGTCGGCGCGCCGGCCGGACCTCGTCGGCCGGCTGGTCGCCTGCGGCAGCCAGCCGCTCCCGGCGCCACCGGGCATCGCGGCCGACCTGGGGCTGGGCCCGCGCGCCCGCGCAGCGTACTACGACTCCGCCGAGCCGACGCCCGAGCGCCTGCGCGAGACCGTGCTCGCGCTCGAGTGGCGGGACCCGAGCCGGATCCCCGACGAGCTGGTCGCCCTGCGCCACGCGGCGAGCCTGACGCCCGCGAGCCGGGCGGTCGCCGCGGACCCCGGCCTGCTCGGCGACCCCGAGGACCTCACCGGCCTGCTCGGCGAGGTGCGCGCCGAGACCCTCGTGCTGTGGGGCGAGCACGACCCCTTCGGCGAGCCGGCGTACGGCGCCTGGCTCGCGGACCGGCTGCCGCGGGGGTCCGCGGCGGTGGTCCACGGCGCCGCCCACCACCCCCAGGCCGAGTTCCCCGAGCGCACCGCGGCGCTGGTGCGCGCCCACCTGTCCTGAGCAACGAGGAGAACGAGCATGACGACACCCGACCCGAACGCCGTCCGGACCGCGATCGACGCCGCGTGGCGCGAGATCGACCGCGACCGGCTGGCCGAGCTGGTCGTCGGCCTCGTCGACATCCCGTCCCCGACCGGAGAGGAGGCCGAGCTCGCGCAGTGGGCCGCCGCCGAGCTCGACGCGCACGGCGTGTCCGCCCGCACGCAGTGGCTCGACGAGCGGCAGGCCAACGCCGTCGGCGAGCTCGCCGGCAGCGGTGGCGGTGAGGACGTGCTGCTCTACGCGCCGATCGACACGCTGACCGTCGGCGACGCCGCCGAGGACGTGCCGTGGATCGGCCCCGTCCTACGCGAGGACATGGAGCCCCGGGCCCGGGTGGACGGCGACCACGTGCTCGGTCTCGGCGCCTCGAACCCCAAGGGCCACGCGGCCTGCGTGATGGCCGCCGCCGAGGCGATCGCCGCCGCCGGGCTCGAGCTCCCGGGCAGCGTGCTCGTCGGGCTCGGCGCCGGCGGGATGCCGACCAACGGGCGCATCGAGCGCGGCCTGACCCGGCACAACGCCGGCCAGGGCGCCGGCTGCTCCTTCATGCTCGAGCAGGGTGTCTGGGCCGACCACGCGGTGATCGCCAAGCCGGGCTGGGCGGTGGCCTGGGAGGAGGTCGGCCTGTGCTGGTTCGAGGTCGAGGTGGAGGGCAACTTCTCCTACGTCGGCAGCCGGCACCGGATGCCGTACCGCAACGCGATCGCGGGCGCCTCGGTCGTCGTCCTCGAGCTCGAGCAGTGGTTCGCGACGTACGCCGAGTGGCACACCGACGGGCTCGTGGCGCCGCAGGGCATCGTGTCGGCGATCGAGAGCGGCTGGCCCCGGATGTCGTCGGTGACCCCCGCCCTGTGCCGGTTCTACGTCGACCTGCGCACGAGCCCCCGCACCCCGCTCGCCGACGTGCGCCGCGAGTTCGGTGCGGCCGTCGACGAGATCCGCGCCCGGCACCCCGAGCTCGCGGTGCGCTGGCGCTCGCGGCTGACCATCCCCGGCACCGCCACCCCCCAGGACGCCCCGGTGGTCGCCGCCGCCGTCGCCGCGTGGGAGGAGCTCGCCGGTGCGCCGCACCGCCCGATCGTCGCCAACAGCGGTGCGACCGATGCCAACATCCTGCGTCAGAAGGGCCTGCCCACGGCGCGCATCGGCATGGACCGGATCGGCCCGGACGCGCCGTTGCCCCTCGACTTCCCCGCGGGCATGAACGTCGTGGACCTGCGGGAGGCCGAGCGCCTCACGCGCCACCTGGTGCACACCGCCGTCACGCTCGCCAGTCGCCCCGCGGGTCGCCCCTCGGCCTAGCCCGCCGCCCCGGCAGCCGCGTCCCCGCGTCAGAGCACCAGGCGTCGTACGTCGCCGGCGAGGTGCGCGAGGTGCGCGGTGAAGCGGGCGGCGAGCGCGCCGTCCACGACCCGGTGGTCGTAGGACAGGCACAGCGGCAGCATCAGGCGCGGCACGAACGTCTCGCCGTTCCAGACGGGTGCCGTCTTCGAGCGGACGACTCCGAGGATCGCGACCTCGGGAGCGTTGACGATGGGGGTGAAGTGGGTGCCGCCGATGCCGCCGAGGCTGCTGATCGTGAACGTGGCGCCCTGCAGGTCGGTGGCGGTGAGCCTGCCGTCGCGGGCCCGCGCGGACAGATCGGCGAGCTCGCGGCTGAGCTCGAGGATGCCCTTGCGGTCGACGTCGCGCACCACGGGGACGACGAGGCCGTCGGGCGTGTCGACGGCGACACCGATGTGGACGTAGTCCTTGAGCACGAGCTCCTCGCCGACGAGCGAGCTGTTGACCTCGGGGTACTGGCGCAGGGTCGCGGCGGCCGCCTTGAGCAGGAAGCTCAGCAGGGTCACCCGGTAGCCGTCGGCGCGGGCGGCCTCGTCGAGCTCGCGGCGGTAGGCGTCGAGGTCGGTGATGTCGGCCTCGTCGGCATGGGTGACGTGCGGGACGTTGAGCCAGGAGCGGTGCAGGTGCGGGCCCGAGATCCGCTTGATGCGGGAGAGCGGGACCCGGCGGACCGGGCCGAACTTCGCGAAGTCGACCTCGGGGAGCGCCGGGATCCCCGCACCTGCGGCGGATCCGGGGGTCGCGGGAGCGACGCCGCGGTCGTAGTGGGTCAGCAGATCCTGCTTGGTGACCCGGCCCTTCGGGCCGCTGCCGGTCACGGTGGTGAGGTCGACGTCGAGCTCGCGGGCGAGGCGTCGTACCAGGGGCGTGGCCCGCAGGCCGCCGTCGTCGGAGCCGGCCGTCGCCGGCTCCGTTACCTCGACCGCCTCGGCTACGACGGCCGGAGCGGGCGCCGGCTCGACGGAAGCCTCGACCGGAGCCGCCTTCACGGCGGCGCTGTCGGCGGCGCTGTCGGCGGCGGCGCTCTCCGCGACCGCGATCACCGTGCCCTGGCTGACCGTGTCACCCACCGTCACCGAGACCGACACGATGGTCCCCTCGACGGGCGACGGCACCTCCATCGTGGCCTTGTCGGTCTCCAGGGTGACGAGCGGGTCCTCCACCCGCACGACGCTGCCGGGGCCGACGAGCACCTCGATGACGGGTACGTCGGCGAAGTCGCCGATGTCCGGCACGCGAATCTCCACGGGGCTCTCCATCGTTGCTGTCCTCACGCGTGGGCCGGGTCGGCCCGGTCGGGGTCGATGCCGTACTTCTCGATCGCCTGGGCGACCACGGCCGGGGTGACGGTGCCCTCGTCGGCGAGCCGGCGCAGGGCGGTGACGGCGATGAAGTGGCGGTCCACCTCGAAGTGCCGGCGCAGGTTGCGGCGGTAGTCCGACCGGCCGAAGCCGTCGGTGCCGAGCGCGGTGTAGCTGCCGGGCACGAAGGCGCGGATCTGGTCGGCGTACGCCTTCATGTAGTCCGTCGCGGCGACGACCGGACCGGGCCGCCCCGCCAGGCAGGACGCGACGTACGACGCCCGCGGCTCCTCGAGCGGGTGCAGGGTGTTCCAGCGCTCGGTGGCCAGGCCGTCGCGGCGCAGCTCGGTGAAGCTCGGGGCGCTCCACACGTCGGCATCGATCCCGAAGTCCGCCGCGAGCAGGTCGGCGGCGGCGAGCACCTCGCGCAGGATGGTGCCCGAGCCGATCAGCTGCACCTGCGCGGCACCCTCGGCCGGCCGCAGCTCGTAGAGCCCCTTGAGGATGCCCTCGGTGACGCCCTCGGGCATCGGCGGGTGCTCGTAGTTCTCGTTCATGAGCGTGAGGTAGTAGAAGACGTCCTCTTGCTCGGCGTACATCCGGCGCAGGCCGTCGGCGACGATCACCGCCAGCTCGTAGCCGTAGGTCGGGTCGTAGGCGACGCAGTTGGGGATCATCGCCGCCTGGAGGTGGCTGTGGCCGTCCTCGTGCTGCAGTCCCTCGCCGTTGAGCGTCGTGCGTCCCGCGGTGCCGCCGACCAGGAAGCCGCGGGCCCGGATGTCGCCGGCCGCCCAGGCGAGGTCGCCGACCCGCTGGAAGCCGAACATCGAGTAGTAGACGTAGAACGGGATCATCGGGGTGTCGCTGCTCGAGTACGACGTCGCGGCGGCGATCCACGACGACATCGCGCCGGCCTCGTTGATGCCCTCCTGGAGGATCTGCCCGCTGGCGTCCTCCTTGTAGAACATCAGCTGCTCGGCGTCCTCGGGCGTGTAGAGCTGGCCGCTCTGCGAGAAGATCCCGATCTGGCGGAACAGCCCCTCCATGCCGAAGGTCCGCGCCTCGTCCGGCACGATCGGGACGACCCGCTTGCCCACCTCCTTGTCGCGCAGGAGCTTGGTGAGGATCTGGACGAAGGCCATCGTCGTGGAGATCGCGCGCCCGTTGGAGCCGGCCAGCTGCCCGGAGAAGGCCTCGACGCCGGGCACCGCCAGCGCCGACGACGTACGCCGCCGGGCGGGGAGGTAGCCACCGAGGTCCCGGCGACGGGCGTGGAGATAGGCGTGCTCGGGGGAGCCCTCGGGGAACGACACATAGGGCAGGTCGAGCAGGTGCTCGTCGGCGACCGGGATCGCGAACCGGTCGCGGAAGGCGCGCAGCGCCGGCTCGGCGACCTTCTTCGCCTGGTGGCTGATGTTCTGCGCCTCGCCGGCGCTGCCGAGGCCGTAGCCCTTGACCGTCTTGGCGAGCACGACCGTCGGGCTGCCGGTGTGGGCGGCAGCGGCGGCGTAGGCGGCGTACACCTTCTGCGGGTCGTGGCCGCCCCGGGTGAGCCGCCAGATCTCGTCGTCGCTCCAGTCCGCGACCATCGCGGCGAGCTCGGGATCGACGCCGAAGAAGTGCTCCCGGACGTAGGCGCCGTCCTTGGACTTGAAGGTCTGGTACTCCCCGTCGACGCACGCCATCATCCGGCGCTTGAGCGCCCCGGTGCTGTCGCGGGCGAGCAGCTGGTCCCAGCCCGAGCCCCAGATCAGCTTGATGACGTTCCAGCCGGCGCCGCGGAAGACGCCCTCGAGCTCCTGGATGATCTTGCCGTTGCCGCGCACCGGGCCGTCGAGGCGCTGGAGGTTGCAGTTGACGACGAAGACGAGGTTGTCGAGCTTCTCGCGGGCGGCCAGGGAGATCGCGCCGAGCGACTCGGGCTCGTCGGTCTCGCCGTCCCCGAGGAAGGCCCACACCTTGCGGCCGGCCGTGTCGGCGAGGCCTCGGGCGTGCAGGTACTTGAGGAAGCGCGCCTGGTAGATCGCCATCAGCGGGCCGAGGCCCATGGAGACGGTGGGGAACTGCCAGAAGTCCGGCATCAGCCACGGGTGCGGGTACGACGAGAGGCCGTCCCCGCCGGTCTCCTGGCGGAAGTTGTCCAGCTGCGCCTCGGTGAGCCGGCCCTCGAGGAAGGCGCGCGCGTAGATGCCGGGGGAGAGATGGCCCTGGACGTAGACGAGGTCGCCGCCGTGGTCGTCGGTGGGCGCGTGCCAGAAGTGCTGGAAGCCGACGTCGTAGAGCGTCGCGGCGGACTGGAAGCTGGCGAGGTGACCGCCGAGCTCGGTCGAGTCCTTGTTGGCGCGCAGCACCATGGCGATCGCGTTCCAGCGGATGGCCGAGCGGATCCGGTGCTCGATCTCGCGGTCACCGGGGTGGACCGGCTCGTCGGCGGTGGCGATCGTGTTGACGTAGGGCGTGGTGGCGACGAACGGGACGCGCGACCCGAGGCGCTGCGCCTCCTCGAGGACCTGGTCGAGCAGGTACGCCGCGCGCGGCTCGCCCTCGAACTCGAGGACGGCCGCGAGGGCGTCGCGCCACTCCTGCGTCTCGGCGGGGTCGATGTCGCTCATCCCGGGGTCCTGTCGCTCGGAGGTGGGGCGGCTCCATCCTCAGCGCGGCAGGAACATGCGTCCAATGCCTAGTTCACAGGACAACGATGTCTACTGCGCATGGATCTCGTGGCTGGTGCGCAGCGCGTGCGCTCGGAACGCCGCCGAGGCGGGCGGCAGCGCACGGTCCCTCACCCAGGCCAGGCCGATCTCCCGGGAGGCCGGGACGTCGGTGACCCGCAGGTGCGGCGTCGTGGGCGCCGCGGTGCTGCGTGGCTCGGGCAGCAGGGCGACGCCCAGGCCGGCGGCCACCAGGCCTCGGAGGGTCTCAACCTCCTCGCCCTCGAAGCCGATCCGCGGCGTGAAGCCCACCTCCCCGCACAGCTCCTCGGTGATCGCGCGGAGGCTGAAGCCCTTCTTGAGCACGATGAACTGCTCGTCGGCGACGTCCGCGAGACGCGCCCTCCGGCGTCCGGGGGCGGTGCGGCGCCCGGCCAGCCGGTGGTCCGGCGGCACGACGAGCCGGAGCGGCTCGAGGAACAGGCGGCGACTCTCGAGCTGCGGATGCTCAGGGCGGTCGCCGGTGATCGCGAGGTCGACCAGCCCGCCGAGCAGGTCGTCGACCAGGCCGGCGTCACCGTGCTGGCGCAGGTCGAAGCGCACGTGCGGTCGCTCGACGCGGAAGCTGCGGATCAGCTCGGGCACCAGCCAGGTCCCGAGCGTGTGCAGGAAGGCCACGGGGACGAAGCCGGCGTCCGGCGCGGTGAGGTCCTGCACGGAGCGCACGCCCCGTTCGTAGGCGTCGATCGCCTCGCGGGCGTGCCGGGCCAGCTCGCGCCCCGCGGGGGTGAGGGTGAGCCCGCGACCCACGCGCTGGAAGAGCGGGGTGCCGACGTCGCGCTCGAGGCGCGCCAGCGCGCGGGAGACCGCCGGCTGAGTGCGGTGGACCCGCTCGGCGGTCTCGGTCACCGTGTGGCCGTCGGCCACCGCGAGGAATGCGCGGATCGTGTCGAGCTCCATGACCCCATGCTCCCAGTGCATGGGTCGCCCCCGCGTCGTCCCGGACGGATCGGTCGTGGATCAGGCGGCTCCGCGACCCGCCCCGCCTCAGGTGCCGAGCAGCTCGCCGAGGACCGCCGCGCGGAGCTCGGGGAGACGCGGCCCGACGCCCGTCGCCCGATCGGCGAGGTCCGCGCCCGCGCGGCGCCGGTCCGCCTCGCCGAGCTCCAGCAGGTCGAGGACGGCGTAGGGGTCCCAGTGCTCGTAGACGATGCACTGGAAGCGAGCGCCCACGCGGGTCCGGCGCTGCGAGATCCCCACCAGCTTGCGGCCCTCGACGAGCACCTCGCCGGGGCCGAGCGCCGCGAAGCAGACCAGCCGCCCCCACGGGGTCTGCTCGAGCCCGCCGCGGTAGAGCTCGGCCGCCACGCCCAGGCTCGCCAGTGCCCGTTGCCACGCCTCACCGAGCCAGTGGACGGAGGCGCGGACGTCGTCGCTCCACCGCGGGTCGTCACGGGGCACGACCACGTCGAGCCACAGGGAGCGGTCCGGGTCGACGTACACCGCGCCGCCCCCGCTGCGCCGGCGGACGACGTCGACCCCGGCCGCCGCGGTGGCGACGGCGTCGGCCACGGTGGGGTCCTGCGCGCTGCCGAGGACCAGTGCCGGGCGGTCGGGGAGGAAGGACCAGACCTCGGCCCGGGCCAGGTCGTCGGGCACCGGCCGGGCATGGAAGTCCGCGATCGACCCGGTGACCTCGCGCAGCAGCACGTCACCGGATTCTGCCCGAGCCGGTGTCGGGTTGCGGGGTCGGGCCGGAGGGGAGACCCGTCCGGCGCGGTGCGGCGACGACTCGCCCCGGATGTCGCTGCCGCACCGACGGGGGTGGGCGTGGGCGCGGACCACTAGTGACGGGAGGCCCGCGGCTCGCTCCCGTGCTGGTGCAGCTCCTCGGTCCCGGCGGCGACGAGCAGCTCGGCCTCGACCTGCCACACGGACTCGGCGTAGGTGAGCGCGGCGCTGAGGCGGCGGTAGTCGGCCACGTCCTCCTCGCTCGGCGCGATCCCGGCGGCCCACCGACGGGTCAGGCGGTCGGCGGCGCCGTTCGCTCGCTCGAGCGCGAGCTGCAGGGCGCGGGCCGCGCGGTCGTAGGGCGTCTCGGTCACTGTCGCTCCTCCGTCCGGGCGGTGTCGCTGCCGGCTGTCGTCGTCCGCATGGGATCCCCTCGGGTCGAGGTCTCCTGCCGACGGGTGGTCGGGGGAGGCCGTTGGGTGTTCAGGTGGCCCGAGCCGGGGCACCCCGAGCGGTGCATGTCGACGCTACCCACGCGATCGGGCCCGGGCACGGGATCCGCGGGCATGGTTCTCTGATGAGGTATCGATCCCACGTCCCCGTGAGGCAGATCGCGTCGGGGTGGGGAGACTCGGTGTGGGCTTGGCGGGATCGGGGAGACTGAGCCCGAGCGTCGCCGGTGGGGAGGCCGCGGCGCCGACACCGGAGGGGCGCATGTGGAGCATCGTCGAGCGATTCGAGACACGACATCGCGGCGACGTACCCCTGCGCCACGTGTGGCGACGGGGGCAGTGGGCGATCCGGCCCGCCGAGGGCCCGCGGCACCAGGTACGACGCGTGGTGCTGGCCAACGCCCTCGCGCTGGTCTCCTTCGCCGACGACGCCGACCTGGACGATCTCGAGGAGCTCGCCCGCCAGCTCGGCGTCGCCCGCCTGGCCGACCTGCAGGAGGAGGTGCTCGCCGCGATCGACCCCGCGTCGAGGCGACCGCGCACCACGGCGCTGGTCGTGCGGCTGGCCCGGGCGGCCTGGGCCGAGACCGCCGGTGACGAGGACGGTCGGGACGGCCGGGACGGTCAGGACGCCGACGGCACCGAGGGCGTGGAGCTGCGGCGCGCCGCGCGCCTGCGGTGCGCCGACCTGGTCACCCACCTCCTGCTCCGCGGCGACGATCAGCACTCCGCGCCCCCTCCCGCCGCGTCCCGGGCCGACGTCCTGCGCGCCTTCGACGACGGCGACCTGCCGTCCTGGCGCCGGCACGTGGCCGCGATCGCGGCGGAGCCGTGGGCCGGCCCGGGCTCGGACTGGATGGCCCTGCTCGACCCGGACCGCGACGCCTTCGCCCTCGCCTGCCTGCGGGCCCACGTGGCCCGCGCGCAGCGGGACGCGGCGGACCGGGAGCGCGGCGCGGTCGCGAAGCACATCCGGCGCACGATCGCCGAGGCCGGGATCTCCCAGCGCGAGTTCGCGCAGCTGATCGGCACCTCGCAGTCGCGGCTCTCGACGTACGTGTCCGGTGCCGTGATGCCGTCGGCCGCGATGCTGGTCCGGATCAGCCAGGCCGGCGACGGGCTGCGCCGCTCCACCCGCACGACCCGGTCGGGCTAGGACGCCTCCTCGACGCCCGCGGCAGCCGGGACCGGCTCGGCGATCGGCACGGAGTCGACGAGCGCGTCGTCGGCGTACAACAGCACCGCGGACAGGAACTCCGCGGGCGCGAGGCCGAGGGGCGGGAGCAGCAGGAGGTCGAGCGCCGCGGGGTCGGTGCCGTCGTAGTCGAAGGTGCACGCGACCGGATGCCACGGCGTGGCGATGCCGACCTCGCCGAGCGCCGGACAGGTCCAGCCGTCCGGCCACGTCGGATGCTGGTAGAGCACCGTGCGGGTGAGGGTCACCACGACCCGCAGGGTGCGGGGCGGTCCACCGTCGAGCTCGGGCAGGACGCGCAGGCGCCAGCGCCCGGAGCCGAGGTCGTCCGCGGGGGCGATCGTGACGGGGCCGAGCCGGGTGCACGGCCCGAGCTCGCCGAGGTCGCCGGTGAACCGGGCGGGCGTGTCGGGCGCGAGCTGGTAGCCGGGCTCCGCGTGGGCGACCACGGTCCACGGCCCGGTGCGGCCGTCGCCCTCGACGAGCTCGTAGCGGATCCCCTCGGTCACCGGCAGGACCAGCCGGCCCGGCGTCGCGCAGTCCGCGACCGGGTACGCCGCCGGCGCCACGGGCGTCACCGTCACCCGCGGCACGACCGTGGGACCCGCGGTCGGAGTGCCCGTCGGGGCCGCGGTCGGCCCCGGCGTCGGCTTGCCCCCCGGTCCCGGCTTCCCGGGCTCCGGGTCCTCGGGCTGCGGCGCGGGCTTCGCCGGTGTCGGCGCCGGTGTCGGCGCCGGCGGGGGCGCGACCGACGGTGGCGTGGTGGGCGTCGGCTCCTCCTCCACCGACGGCGGCACCGAGGGAGGTGCCGGCGGCGGGGCCACGCGGTCCGGGTCCGATGCCGCCGACGACGCGGAGGGCGACGTGATCGCCGGTGCCTCCGCCGCGGCCGGGTCCTCGGTCCGCGCCTCCGACAGCACGAAGCCGGTCGCGACGGCGAGCGCGCCGGCCGCGGCGCCGGTGGCGAGCGTGAGCCGCAGCGGGTTGGTCCGCGGTCGTGGGACGACGACGGCCCCGCCGCCGGCGCCGGCGGCGGTCCCGCCCGCCAGCCAGGCGACCGGAGCGCCCGCCGCGGGCAGCGCGCCGAGCAGCACGACCGGGAAGAGGTACGCCGCGAGCCGGGTGTTGAGCCGGTCGAGCATGAGGTACGCCGCGCGGCACTCGGCGCACTCGTCGAGGTGCGTCGCCATCCGGGCGTGGGCGCCACCGGTCAGCCGGCCGCGGACGTAGCGACTGAGCCGAGGACGGGCCCAGGCGCACCCCGCTCCGAACGGGGCCTCGTCCAGGTGTCGGTCGAGATAGGCCTGGCGCAGGCCCTCGCGCGCGCGGTGCGCCAGCGAGGAGACCGCCCGGGCGCGCATGCCGAGGATCGCGGCGGTCTCGACCGGCTTGCGGCCCTCGACCTCGACATGCCACAGGACGCGCTGCCAGGACTCGGGCAGGGTCGCGAACGCCTCCCGCGCGGTGTCGGCCTCGACCCCGTCGAGGACGGCGTCCACCGGCGGCACCTCCGTGTCGAGCAGCCACTCCTGGTCGGAGGCGGGCCGCTCGCGCGGGCGGCGGTGCGACTCGCGGAACCCGTTGCGGATCGTCACGTGGAGATAGGCCCGGAAGTCGGCGATGGAGCCGGGCTCGGCGCGGAGCCGGGCGATCACGCGCGAGAAGGACTCCGCGACGAGCTCCTCGGCCCCGTCCTGCCCGACCAGGATCGTGGCCAGGCGGCGAGCGTCGTCGACGTGGTCGCGGTAGAGCTTCGCCGCGTCGTCGTGCGATGGCGCGCGGTCATGCATGTCGTGTGGTCCCCCCGATCAGGGCAGCTGGGCCCCGATCCCCTCGCGACAGGTGTCGCGTCCTGCCTCGCATGGTAGGCCGCCTACCCCGAGGTCAGCGAGCTTTCGCCGACCAAGGGTAAAAGTTTCACGTTCCGCGTGATATCCGGCGATCTCGCGCATCTAGGTCTGCAGGCGTCGCCTCGCGATGGTCCGGCGCCTTCCGTCCGTACCGCCTCGCCAGGAACCGCCGATCGATGAGCAACGCACCGAGCCGCCTGCACCCCGTCCACCCCGCGCTGACCGCCGCTGTCATCGAGGGCGTGCTCGCGCGGCGCGAACGGGTGCGCCGGAGCGACCGGGTGGTCTGGGCCCGGTTCCTGGCACTGCTCGACGAGCGGACGGACGAGGCGCGCTCCGCGCAGCTCTTCGCGGTGCTGGCGAACCTCGTCGGCGTGGTCGCCTTCGCCGATCCCGACGACCACCGCACCACCGCTCAGCTCGCCGAGGCGATCGGCGAGCAGCAGCTCGCCCGGCTCCAGCACCGGGCCGCGAGCCTCCTCGAGGCCGACGCGGCGGGGCGCTGGACGGCCGAGGCGTGCCGGCGCTGGACGGCCGACGACGTCCCGGCCGAGGTCGCGCGGGCCTGCGCCGCGACGGCGTACGCGCTGGTGCTGCACGACATCGAGTCGGGCCCCGCGGTCCCTTCCGCCTCCGCGGCCCCCGCGGCGCCCGCGGCGCCGCCGGTGCGCACCGTCGGCCAGCTCCTCGCGCTGCTGGCCCGCGGCTCGACCGCCGAGTGGCGCGCCCAGCTCGACGCCGTCGCCGCGAGCCCCTGGGGTCCGTACGCCCACGAGCTGCTCCGCCTCGCGGAGCGGAGCCGGTCGCCGCGCGCACGGGCCGTCGTCGAGACGGTCGTCGACCGGTGTCGCGAGCGCCGCGAGGCCTCGGAGCGCGCGCTGGTCGCCCGCGACATCAAGGCGTGCATCGCCCGGGCCGGCATCTCCCAGCGGGCCTTCGCCGCCCACATCGGCACGTCGCCGTCGCGACTCTCGAGCTACGTCACCGGAGCCGTGGTGCCGTCGGCCGCCATGCTGCTGCGGATCCGCCGGGTCTCGCGCCGGCTGCGCGACCGGGCCGCCGAGGAGATGGCGGCGACGCGGGGCGCCTGAGCGTGGATCCAGGCTGAGGCCGGACGGCGCCCGTCACACCGCCAGGTAGGACCGCAGCCCGGCCATCGCCCGGTCGATGATCTCCGGCAGCTCGGGCGCATCGGCGTCGGGCTCGGCCAGCCACGTCTCGTACGCCGACAGCGAGATCGCCAGGGACGCGTGGCCGGCGACCCGGGGGACCAGGTCGTCGGGGTGCGCGCCGGTGCGCCGGGCGACGTACTCGGCGATCACCCGCCGCCACTCGGCGTACCGGAGCACGGAGTGGGCCTGCAGCTCCGGGGTGGTCAGGATCAGTCGCATGCGCTCGCGGTGCGGCGGCCGGGCGTCGGCCGGGAAGCGGTTGAACTCCATGACGCCGCGGTGGATGGCGGCGTGGACCGGCAGGTCGTCGGGCTGGTCGTCGAGCAGCGCCCGGAAGTGGTCGAGGGTGCGGTCGAACCGGCCCCACGGGATGTCGTTCTTGGACTGGTAGTAGCGGAAGACCGTCCGCTTGCCGATCCCGGCCTCGCGGGCGATGGCCTCCATCGTCGTACCGGCGAAGCCGTGGGAGGCGAAGAGCCGGAACGCGGCCTGCTCGATCGCGGCGTGGGACGTCGCGACGGGGCGTCCGCGGGCGGAGGAGCGCGCCGGCGTCGGTCCGGCGGCGACCGCATCGGGCGCGGGTTCGGGCATGGGGCCGGAAGTTAGCACGTCGGCCCCCTTCCATTTTGGCATCCGGTGCCATTAGTGTGGCGCGAACCACAACCGACGAGAGGATCACGATGAACCCCGAGCTCGAGAACCAGACCCCGTCGACCGAGCTGGCGGCCGAGGACCTCATCGAGGAGGTCTCGATCGACGGCATGTGCGGCGTCTACTGATGGACGCCCTGCTGGGGGAGCCGTGGGCGCTCTCGCCGTCGGTGGCGCTGCGGCCCGAGCCCTTCGGGGCCCTGGCCTACCACTTCGGCAACCGGAAGCTCACCTTCTTGAAGCGGCCCGAGCTGGTCGCCGTCGTCCGCGGCCTGGACGCGGCGCCGGACGTGCGGACCGCACTCGAGTCGGCCGGCGTCCCGGCCTCCCAGCACGCCGCCTATGCGGCGGCCCTGCGCGGCCTGGCCGCGACCGACATGATCCGCCCGCGCACCACCTTCCAGGAGGACCCCGCATGACGATCGCGCCCGACCGGCCGCAGACCGCGAGCCTGGTCCAGCAGTTCGAGTACGGTCTCGACGCTCCGATCTGCCTGACCTGGGAGCTCACCTACGCCTGCAACCTGGAGTGCGCCCACTGCCTCTCCTCGTCCGGTCGCCGCGACCCGCGCGAGCTGAGCACCGAGCAGTGCAAGGCGGTCATCGACGAGCTCCAGCGGATGCAGGTCTTCTACGTCAACATCGGCGGCGGCGAGCCGACCATCCGCCCCGACTTCTGGGAGCTGTTGGAGTACGCCGTCGACCACCAGGTGGGCGTCAAGTTCTCCACGAACGGCGTCCGGATCACCCCCGAGCGGGCCCGCTTCCTCGCCTCGCCCGCCTGTCGTGGCTACGTCGACGTGCAGATCTCGCTGGACGGCGCGACCGCCGAGGTCAACGACTACGTCCGCGGCCCCGGGTCCTACGACACCGCCCTGCGTGCCCTGCGGAACCTCCAGGACGCGGGCTTCCAGGACGCCAAGATCTCGGTCGTCTGCACCCGGGAGAACATCGGTCAGCTCGACGAGTTCAAGGCCCTCGCCGACGCGTACGGCGCCACGCTGCGCCTCACCCGGCTGCGCCCGAGCGGCCGCGGCGCCGACGTCTGGGACGAGCTGCACCCCCGGCCGGAGCAGCAGCGCGAGCTCTACGACTGGCTGATGGCCTACACCGCCGACGGCGAGCAGGTCCTCACCGGCGACTCGTTCTTCCACCTCGCCGCCTTCGGCGAGTCCCTGCCCGGCCTCAACCTGTGCGGCGCCGGTCGCGTGGTCTGCCTGATCGACCCGATCGGCGACGTCTACGCCTGCCCGTTCGCGATCCACGACGAGTTCCTGGCCGGCAACCTGCTGGCCGACGGCGGCTTCCAGCGGGTCTGGCAGACCTCCGCGCTGTTCCAGGAGCTGCGCTCGCCGCAGACCGGCGGCGCCTGCTCGTCGTGCCGGTTCTTCGACTCCTGCCGCGGCGGCTGCATGGCGGCCAAGTTCTTCACCGGCCTGCCGCTCGACGGCCCCGACCCCGAGTGCGTCCAGGGGTACGGCGAGCAGGCGCTCGCCGCGGACCGGGTGATCCCGCCCGCGAGCCAGGACCACTCCAAGTCCAACCCCACGCGCAACCAGCCGGTGATGCTCACGCTGCGCACCCGACCGCCGGTCTCCGACTGCGCGGAGAGCCCGCTCGCCGGCTTCGTCCCCGATCAGACCTGAGGAACCCATGAAGCTCGAGAACCCCTGGAAGCAGAACCCCTGGTTCGAGTCCGTCGCGGTCGCCCAGGAGCGCGCCCGCAGGCGCCTGCCGCAGCCCGTGTACGGCGCGCTCGTCGCCGGATCCGAGCGCGGCCAGTCCGTGACCGACAACCAGGCCGCCTTCGCCGAGCTCGGCCTCGCGCCGCACGTCGTGGGCCAGCTCCCCGAGCGCTCGCAGGCGACCACGGTGTTCGGGCACACGATCGGGTCGCCGGTGATCATCTCCCCGACCGGCGTCCAGGCCGTCCACCCCGACGGCGAGGTCGCCGTGGCCCGCGCGGCGGCCGCCCGCGGCACGATCATGGGCCTGTCCAACTTCGCGTCGAAGTCGGTCGAGGAGGTCACCGCGACCGGGGCGACGACCTTCTTCCAGATGTACTGGACCGGCGACCGCGACACCATGGTCCAGCGGATGACCCGGGCCCACGACGCTGGCGTGCAGGGCCTGATCGCCACGCTGGACTGGTCGTTCTCGATGGGCCGCGACTGGGGGAGCCCGGAGATCCCCGAGAAGGTCGACCTCAAGGCGATGATCCGGCTGGCCCCCAAGGTGGCGACCAAGGGCCGCTGGCTGTGGCAGTTCGGACAGCAGTTCCGCGAGACGGGGAGGCTCCCGGACCTGACGGCGCCCAACCTCGCGCCCCCGGGCGGCGCGGCGCCGACGTTCTTCGGGGCCTACTACGAGTGGATGACGACACCGCCGCCCTCCTGGGAGGACGTCGCGTGGATGCGCGAGACGTGGGCGCAGATCAGCGGCACCCCGTTCGTGCTCAAGGGCGTGTGCCGCGTCGACGACGCCCTCCGCGCGGTCGACGCCGGGGTGGCCGGCCTCTCGGTCTCCAACCACGGCGGCAACAACCTCGACGGCACGCCGGCCGCGATCCGCATGGTCCGTCCCATCGCCGCGGCGGTCGGCGACCAGGTCGACGTGGTCATGGACGGCGGTGTGCGCCGCGGCTCCGACGTGGTCAAGGCGCTCGCCCTCGGCGCCAAGGCGGTGCTGATCGGCCGAGCGTACCTCTGGGGCCTGGCCGCCAACGGCCAGGCGGGCGTCGAGAACGTCCTCGACGTGCTGTCGGGCGGCATCGACTCCGCGCTGCGCGGACTCGCGCTGTCGTCGACCGCCGACCTGCGCCCCGAGCACCTCCTCATCCCCGACGGCTTCGACCGCGCGCTCGGCGTGCCCGAGCCGACGGCCGTAGGGCGCTGACGATGGCCCGCGCGCTCCGGACGCTGGCCGCCGTCGCCTCGCCCGCGGTCCCGGTCGCGGCGACCGTCCTCGTGCCGGTGGGCTCGATCGAGCAGCACGGGCCGCACCTGCCGCTCGACACCGACACGGTGATCGCCACCGCCGTGGCCACCGAGGCCGCGCGGCGCCTGACCCTGCGCGACCTCGACGTCCTGGTGGCGCCGGCCCTGGCCTACGGCTCCAGCGGCGAGCACCAGGACTTCCCCGGCACCAGCTCGATCGGCACCGAGGTCCTGCACCAGGTGGTGGTGGAGCTGACCCGCTCGATGCGCACCTGGGCCCGCCGCGTGGTCCTGGTCAACGCCCACGGCGGCAACGGGGCGGCGCTGCGGGGCGCCGTACGCCAGCTGACCGCGGAGGGACACGACGTCGGGTGGGTGCCGTGCGCGACCGAGGACGTCGACCTGCACGCCGGGCGGACCGAGACGTCGCTCATGCTGCACCTCGCGCCCTGGCACGTGCGCCTCGATCGCGCCGAGGCCGGCAACACCGATCCGCTCGAGGAGCTGCTCCCCGCGATGGTCGCGGGCGGCGTCAAGGCGGTCTCCCCCAACGGGGTGCTCGGCGACCCGGCCGGCGCCAGCGCGGAGGAGGGCGCCGCGGTGCTGGCCGCGATGGTCGGTGACGTGGTGCGCTTCGTGAACGGCGCCTAGATGATCGACTCCGAGGGATCGTGCCAGCGAGCGGCGCTCGACGCGGGCGATGACCGAGGCCATGTCGTTCAGGCCTCGATGCGAGGGCATCGCGGGCGCACGTCGAGCGTCGGTGACGCCGCCAGCGCGCGTGGAGAGCGCCGCGGAGCGTGCGCGACCTCGGAATCGATCGTCTCGCGATGAGCGCCCGGGTCGTGCTCGTCACGGGCGCCGCCCGCGGCATCGGTGCGGCGACGGTGCGCGCGCTCGTGGCCCGCGGCGACCGGGTGGTCGCCGTCGACGGGTGCGCCGGACCGCCGTTCGCGACCCGAGCGGACCTGGACGCCGTGGTCGCGGCCGGTGCGGACGAGTCCACCGGCCAGGTCATCGGCCACGTCGCCGACGTCCGGGATCGCGCGGCGCTCGCCGCGGCCGTCGACCTCGCGATCACCCGCTGGGGCCGGCTCGACGCGGTCGTGGCCGCGGCCGCGGTCATCGCCGGCGGCCGGCCGCTGTGGGAGACCCCGCCCGCCGACCTCGACCTGCTCTGGGACGTCGACGTGCGCGGGGTGTGGAACACCGCCGCCGTCGCCGTCCCGGCCATGCTGGCCGGCCCCGACCCGTCGGGCTGTCGCTTCGTGGCGATCGCGTCCGCGGCGGGTGCCCACGGACTCCACCACCTCGCCGCCTACACCGTCGCCAAGCACGCCGTCGTCGGCCTGGTGAAGGGCCTGGCGGCCGACCTGGTCGGCACCGGCGTCACGGCCTGCGCGGTCTCGCCCGGGTCCACGCGGACGCCGATGCTCGACGCGACCGCCACGCTCTACGGGCTGCCCGACGTCGAGGGCTTCGCCGAGAACCAGCTGGTCCGGCGCGTCCTCGACCCCGCCGAGGTCGCCGCGGCCGTCGTCTTCTGCTGCTCGGCCGAGGGCGGGGTCGTCAACGGCTCGGTGGTGCACGCCGACGGCGGGTTCGCGCCATGACCACCGCGGCGGCCGACCCCGCCGCGCTGCCCGACGGGTTCGTCATCCGCCTCCGCGCCGACCTCGCGGTGGCCGACCGGGGCCGGCTCCTGGTCGGCGGCTCACCCGTGCGGGCGGTGCGCCTCGCGGCCCGGGCCCGCCGGCTGCTGGCCGGCGGTCGGCTCACCGTCGACGGTCCGGCGACCGCCACGCTCGCCCGACGCCTCCTCGACGGCAACCTCGCGGACCCGGTGCTCGACGAGCTCACGGTGCCGCACGCCGACCTCACCGTCGTCGTACCCGTCCGCGATCGGGCCGCGCAGCTGGACCGCTGCCTGGCCGCCCTCGTGCCGTTGCCGGTCGTCGTGGTCGACGACGCGTCCCACGACCCCGCCTCCGTCGCCCGCGTCGCCCGCCGCCGCGGCGCCCGGTTGGTGGCGCTCTCCCGCAACCGGGGTCCGGCCGGCGCCCGCAACGCCGGACTCGCGGAGGTCCGCACGCCGCTCGTCGCCCTGGTCGACTCCGACGTCGAGGTCGACGCGAGCGCGCTCCTCGATCTCGCCCGCCACTGCGCGGATCCGCAGGTCGCGCTCGTCGGCCCGCGGGTCGTCGGGCGGGTGGCCGCCGCGGCGCACGGCCGCCGGCTCCGGTGGTACGAGCGGTACGACGTCGCCGCCTCCTCCCTCGACCTCGGTCGGGTCGGGGGGCGGGTCCTCCCGGGCGCCGCGGTCGGCTGGTTGCCCTCGGCCTGCCTGGTCGGTCGCACCGCGGTCCTCCGTCCCGGCGGCCCGGTCGGCGTCGGCGGGTTCGAGGACACCTGGCGCGTCGCGGAGGACGTCGACCTCGTGTGGCGGCTCGCCGACGCCGGGCACGTCGTCCGCTACGACCCGACGGTCGTGGCCCAGCACGACGTCCGGCCGAGTGTGCGGACCTGGCTGGGCCGCAAGTTCGTCTACGGCACCGGGGGCGCCGACCTCGCCGCGCGTCACGGCGCCAAGGTGGCGCCCGCGGCCCTCTCCCTGCCGGTCGCGCTGGGCGCCGCCGCGGTCCTCCAGCGCCGCTGGTGGTCCGTCCCGGTGGCCGGTGCGGTGGTCGCTCTGACGACGCGCTCGGTGCGCCGCCGTCTGCCCGACGGAGAGGACACCACGGCCGTCGCGACCCGCCTCGCGCTGCGCGGACTGGGGTGGGGGGTCCGTCAGGAGTCCGCGCTCCTGCTCCGGCACTGGTGGCCGGTCGCCACCGTCGCCGCGACCCGCAGCCCCGCCGCGCGGCGGGCGGTCCTCACCGCGGTCGCCGTCGACCTCGCCGTGTTCCTGCGGGAGCGGCCGGGGATCGATCCGGTCACGGCGCTGGTCGCGCGCCGTCTCGACGACCTCGCCTACGGTGCGGGGCTGTGGTGGGGTGCGCTGCGCCGCCGCAGCCTCCGCTGCCTGGCGATCCGCTGGACCGGGCGCGGCTGGTCCGGGCGCGGCTGACCCGGCCGCGGACGCGCGCTCACCCGGCGTACGACGGGGCCGGCACGTCCTTCATCGCCGGGTCGAGCTCGATGCCCTTCGCGAGCAGGGTCGCGGCCTCGTCCTTGCGGCCCAGGTGGTGCAGCGCGAAGCCGAGGCGCATGTGCGTGGCGGCGTCGTCCGGCTTGACCTCGAGCACCCGGCGGTAGAGGTCGACCGCCGTCGCGAGATCCGCCGACTCGGTGAGGAGGGCGAGGTTGTAGAGGGCGGGCGCGAACTCCGGGTCGCTGGTGAGCGCCTCGTTGTACTCCTCGATCGCCCCGGCCACGTCGCCGTCGTCCTGGGCGAGATAGCCGAGGTTGTAATGCGCGTAGGCGTTCTCCGGGTCGAGGGCGAGGACGCCCCCGAACGCCTTGCGCGCACCGTCGACGTCGCCGGCGGCGATCCGGTCCAGCCCCGTGGCGATCAAGGTGTCCGTCGCGGCCGCGGTCGACGTCGCCGCTGCCGGCCGTCCGGCGGCGGATTCGTCCTCCCCGCCGCCGCATCCGCCGAGGAGGAGGGTGCCGGCGAGCGCCAGCGCGGTCAGGGCGGAGGCGAGGCGGCGATGACGGCGGGGGATCGAGAGCACGGGTGACCTTCCAGGGCTGCGAGCGGGGACGCGGTGATCACCTCATCGGCCGGCAGGGGTGCCCTTCTGAGAAAGATCCGCCGGCGAATGTCTCAGTCCGGCCCGCGGGCTGCCGATGGGGCCGCTCGGTTCCGGCGTTCCGCCGTGCCGCTCCCCCCAGGGCCTCGCTGCGGGCCCGCGCCCCCGAGGAAGATCGATGTCGATGAACAAGAGATGGCGCCAGGCAGGGCTGTACTCCGTGTCCGTCATGGCCACGACGGCTGCGACCCTGTTCCCCCACATCCCGGCCTCCGCCGCCGACGCGGCGGACGCCGCCGGCAAGGCGAAGCTGCGGCAGGTGATCGGCTGCTACGACCAGGAGACCGGCGCGCTGCGCCTGGTCATGAAGAACGGCCGCTGGCTGGTCGACGGCGCCGATCGGCAGTGCCGGCCCGGCGAGCGGGTGATCCGCTGGCGGATCGGCAAGGTCACCAAGGGCGGCGAGCGCGGGCCGGCCGGGCCGCAGGGCGTGCCCGGTGCCCGCGGCGCGGACGGCGCTGACGGGGCGGACGGCGTCGACGGCGCGACGGGCGCGACCGGTGCCACGGGTGCCACGGGCGCCACGGGTGCGGCCGGGATCGCCGGCGCGGACGGTGCGACCGGCGCGACCGGCGCGACGGGTGCCACCGGCGCGACGGGCATCACCGGTGCGACGGGCGCCGACGGCCTCGACGGCACCGACGGTGTCGACGGCGCGACCGGTGCCACCGGCGCGACCGGCGCCATCGGCGCGACCGGCCCGACCGGACCCACCGGCGCGACGGGTGCCACGGGCGCGACCGGCGCCGACGGCCTCGACGGCCTCGACGGCACCGACGGTGTCGACGGCGCGACCGGTGCCGCGGGCGTCGACGGCGCCACCGGCCCGACCGGTCCGACCGGCCCGACGGGCGCGACCGGTGCGACCGGTGCGGACGGCGCCACCGGCGCGACGGGTGCCACGGGCGCCCCCGGCGCCGGTGTGGCTCCGGCGTACGGCTCCTTCGCCAACACCGACGGTGACACCATCGCCGTCCTGCTCGGCGGCACGCCCGTCTCCCTCCGGACGGCGGGCGCGACCCTGGGCGTCACGTCGAACGGCACCGACAACGTGTTCACCGTCGCCGAGGCAGGCATCTACCAGGTCTCCTACGCGATCCAGACCACTGCCGGACTCCTGATGAACTCCCGGGTGACCGTCAACGGGGTGCCGTCGCCGCTGCTGGACGACCAGGCCGCGGTATCGACGAACACCTGGACCGGGTCGGCCACGCTGCCGTTGGCCGCGGGGGACAATCTCGCACTGCAGCTGTACGGACTGATCGGCACCGCCGTGCTCGAGGGCGGCGTCGGCGCCCGTCTGTCGGTCGTCCGGGTCGGCTGACCGGACCGACCACTCCGCGCCGGGGCGGGCCGTCGTACGGCGGCCCGCCCCGGTGCCCGTCCACGAAGGGAGCCGCGAGGCATGCCCGGCATCGGCCTGATGATGATCGTCAAGGACGAGGCGCCCGTGATCCGGCGCTGCCTGGACAGCGTGCGGCCGTTCGTCGACTGGTGGGTCGTCGCCGACACCGGGTCGAGTGACGGGACCCAGGAGCTCGTCCGCGAGGCGTTGCGCGACCTCCCCGGCGAGCTCGTCGAGCGGCCCTGGGTCGACTTCGGCCAGAACCGGCAGGAGGTGCTCGACCTCGCCCGGCTCTCTCCGCACCGCGGACCCGACGACTACGCCCTGTGGATCGACGCCGACGAGCAGCTGCGCGGCATCCCGCCGCGGCGCCCCGACCTCGCCGCCGACGGCTATCACCTGCAGGTCGCGTATGACGCGACGCGCTACGCCCGTCTGTGCCTGGTCCGCCTCGCCGCGCCGTGGCGGTGGAGGGGCCCGATCCACGAGTACCTCGACCTGCCCGGCGCGAGCCTCGGCTCCCTGGCCGCGCCCACGGTCCTCGTCAGCCACGACGGGGCCCGGGCCGGCGATCCCGACACCTACCGCAAGGACGCCGGGCTGATCGAGCGCGCTCTGCGCGACGACCCCGACGACCCGCGTCTGCAGTTCTACCTCGCCCAGTCCTGGCGCGACGCCGGGGAGCTCGAGCGGGCACTGGCGGCCTATGCGGTCCGGGCCGCCAACCCGGCCGGGTGGGACCAGGAGCGCTGGCAGGCGCTCTTCCAGGCGGCCCGGCTGCGCGAGCGGCTCGGCGAGCCGGCCGCCGCGGTGATCGACGCCCACCTGGCGGCATACCAGCACTGCCCCTGGCGCGCCGAGCCGCTCGTCGAGGCGGCCCGGCTGGAGCGCTCCCGCGAGCGCTACGAGATCGCCCTGCTCTACGCGCGCACCGCCGCGGCCCTGCCCCAGCCGGGCGGCGAAGGGCTCTTCGTCGACACCGAGACCTATGCCTGGCGGGCCTGGGACGAGGTCGCCGTCAGCGCGTACTGGACCGGAAGGTACGACGAGGGCCTGGCCGCCGCGCGCCGCGCCCTCGCCGCCCGGCCGGACGACGAGCGGCTGCGCGCCAACGTCACCTGGTGCGAGCAGGGACTGGCCGGGTGACCGTCGTCACCCGGTGGGCGGGTAGCCTCCGGTCGTGCCTCAGATCGTCGTCCTGACCGGTGCCGGCATCTCCGCCGAGAGCGGAGTCCCGACCTTCCGCGATGCCGACGGGCTGTGGGAGGGCCATCACGTCGAGGACGTCGCGACACCGGAGGGCTTCGAGCGCGACCGCGCGCTGGTGCAGCGCTTCTACGACGAGCGCCGCGCGGCGCTGGCGAGCGTCGAGCCGAACCCGGCGCACCGCGCGCTGGCCGAGCTCGAGGAGACTCTCGGCAGCGGCCTGCTCGTCGTCACCCAGAACATCGACGACCTCCACGAGCGTGCCGGGTCGCGCCATGTCGTCCACATGCACGGCGAGCTGCTCAAGGCGCGCTGCCGCTCCTGCGGCGTGACCTCGCCCTGGCGCGGCACCCTCCGCGACGAGCCCGCCTGCCCGGGCTGCGGTGCCCACGACCTGCGCCCGGACGTGGTGTGGTTCGGCGAGGTGCCCTACGAGATGGACCGGATCGCCGACGCGCTCGCGGAGGCCAGCCTCTTCGTCTCCGTCGGCACGTCCGGCGCGGTGTACCCCGCCGCCGGCTTCGTCCAGCACGCCCGCCGCCATGGTGCGCGCACCCTCGAGCTCAACCTCGAGCCCAGTGAGGGCAGCCACTTCTTCCACGAGTCCCGGCAGGGCCGGGCCGGCGACCTCGTGCCGGTGTGGGCGCGCGAGGTGCTCTGGTCCTGACCGACCCGGCGGGTTTGAACGCGCCGGGTCGGCGTCGCTGAGACGTTCAGATGCGCCGGGTCGGTCAGGGGCGGGCCAGCTCCTCGTCGAGGATCGCGGTGAGCCGGCCCCGCTCGTGCTGGAGGCCCAGCGGCTCGAGCCAGTCGAGGATGGTGGCGCGGAAGAGCTGCCCCGACTCGATCACCCGGGGGTCGCAGTGGCCGGTGGACTCAAGGGTGACGACGCCGTAGAGCGCGGACCAGGCCCGCATGTAGATCCACAGCAGGCCGCGGTCCTCGGGCGGGATGTGGTCGGACTTCGCGGGGATGAGCGGATCGAGGACGGCGTCGCGGATGACCGGGTCCAGGTCGTCGAGGGCGGGGTAGGGGAACTGGTAGAGCTCCCAGATCCGCCACATCAGGTCGGTGAAGTAGTGGCCGGAGGTGGCGAGCGTGAGCAGGTCCCGGCGCTCGGTGTCGGCCTCGGCGATCGGGTTGGCGAAGATCAGTGCGAACTCCCGCGGCTTGGTCAGCGCCCACTGCCGGAAGCGCGCGCAGGCCACGACGAGCCGGGCGGCCGGGTCCTCCTCCGGGAACCGGGACGCCGCCTGCGCCCAGGCGGCCGTCGCCGCCTTGTCGAGCTCGAAGGCCACCAGGTCGACCAGCTCCTGGTAGTTGCTGACGTAGCGATACAGCGCCGGCGCCGTCATCCCCATCCGGGCGGCCACCGCCCTCAGGGACAGGTCTGCTCCCTCGGCGAGCAGGTCCGCGGAGACGGTGACGATCTCGTCGTACGTCGCCTCGCGCTGACGTTCGCGGCGGGTGACGGGCGCACGGAGATGGGCCACGGGACTCCTCGAGATCGATGGGCGTGCACCTGCGTGAACGCTTGACGACTGCAGTTTACACCGTTTACCGTTAACGGTGTTCACCAAACTGACATGAGTTCACCAAGGCCGGGAGGTTCGACAGATGATGGAGCGATGGGGCGGCCTGCTCGTACGCCGGGCGGTGGCGGTCCTGCTGGTCGGCCTCGGGATCACGGCGCTCGCCGGGATCGCCGGGATCGGCCTCGAGGACAAGCTCTCGGCCGGCGGCTTCGAGGACCCCGGCACCGAGTCGGCCCGGGAGCTCGCACTCGAGCGTGAGACCTTCGGCAACCGCTCGATCGATGCCGTGGTGATCTTCTCCAGCGACGACGAGGAGGCCGCCGCCCCCGCGTTCCGGGAGGAGGTGGAGCGGACCCTGGCCGCCATCCCCGAGGACAGCGTGGTCGCGGTCCAGACCTGGTACGACGTCCAGGACCCCGCCATGGTGAGCAAGGACGGGCACGCCACGGCGGTCTACGTGTCGCTCGCCGGTGAGAGCCAGAACGACTTCATCGACTCCTTCGACCGGATGCGCCCCGAGGTCGAGGACAGCGCGCTCGAGACGGCGTTCGCCGGGCCCTACGCCGTCTACACCGACGTCAACGAGGAGACGAAGTCCGACCTCCTCCGGGCGGAGATCGTGTCGATGCCGATCGTCCTCATCTTGTCGCTCATCATCTTCCGCAGCGTGGTCGCGGCCCTGATGCCCGTCCTCGTCGGTCTCGTCGCGGTGCTCGGCGCGCGGGCCACGATCGCGGGACTCAACGAGCTCGTCGACGTGTCGATCTTCGCGCCCAACATCATCACCCTCCTCGGGCTCGGCCTGGCGATCGACTACGCCCTCTTCGTCGTGTCGCGCTTCCGGGAGGAGATCGCGCGCGATCCGGACGACGCCCGCGGCGCGGTCACCCGGACCATGGCGACCGCGGGGCGCACCGTCGCCTTCTCCGCACTGACCGTCGCGGCGGCGATGAGCTCGCTGCTGGTGTTCCCGCAGACCTTCCTCAAGTCGATCGGGTACGGCGGCATCGCGGCGGTGCTCATCGCGATGGTGGCCGCACTGACCCTCCTGCCCGCCGTGCTGGCGCTGCTGGGCACGCGGATCGACGCGTGGCGGATCCCGTTCCTCCAGCGGTCCACGCCCGTCGAGACCGACCACGGCGCCTGGGCCCGGCTGGCCCGGGCCGTGATGCGCCGGCCGGTGGTCGTCGCGACCGCGGTCGTCGCGGTGCTCCTGGTGGTCGCGTCGCCGTTCCTGGGCGTGAACTGGGGCAGCGTCGACTACCGGGTGCTGCCGGCGGACACCCCGTCGCACCAGGCGTCGGAGCGGCTCAACAGCGACTTCGGGCCGGAGCGCTCGACCGCGAACATCCTCGTGGAGGGTGCCGACGAGGCCGGCGTGGCGTCGTACACGCAGGCACTGGCGGAGGTCGACGGCGTCGTCGACGTCCGACCGGTGGCGACGGAGGGCGGGACCACGCTGCTGCGCGCGGCGTGGGAGGGCAACAGCCAGACCGACCACTCCCAGCAGGTCGTGCGCGATCTGCGGGCGGTGGATGCCCCGGGCGACGCGGAGGCACTCGTCGGCGGCCTGACCGCCGACACGGTCGACCTGGCGGGCTCGGTCGGCGACCACCTGCCGCTGATGGGCCTGATCGTGGTCGGTGTGATGCTGGTGCTGCTCTTCCTGGCCTTCGGCTCGGTGGTGCTGCCGGTCAAGGCGGTGTTGATGAACGCGCTGTCGATCACGGCGTCGTTCGGTGTCGTGACGTGGATCTTCAGCGACGGTCATCTCGCGGACCTGCTGGGCTTCACGCCGCAGGGCTTCCTCGACCTGACCAACCCGATCGTGATGCTCGCGGTCCTGTTCGGCCTGTCGATGGACTACGAGGTCTTCTTGCTGTCGCGCATCCGCGAGCAGTGGGACGCGACCGGTGACAACGACCTCGCTGTGGAGACCGGCGTCCAGAAGACCGGTCGCATCATCACCAGCGCCGCGTTGCTGCTGGCCGTCGTGATCGGCGCCTTCAGTCTCAGCGGGGTCGTGTTCATGAAGATGCTCGGCATCGGCATGCTGGTCGCGATCCTGGTCGACGCCACGGTGGTCCGGGCGCTCCTCGTGCCGGCGACGATGAAGCTCCTCGGTCGCTGGAACTGGTGGGCGCCCGCCCCGCTCGCCCGGTGGTGGGAGCGCTACGGATTCCGTGAGGGGCCGGCCGCCGCGCCGGGCGCCCCGGAGGCGCCGCAGGACCGGGTGCTGGTCTGAGCCAGCGTGGATCCAGGCTGAGCCGGACCGGTCGTACGTCGTCCGCCCGACCGGTGGCGGGGCGGACGACGTGCGGCCGAGGATCAGGCGTTCTCCTTCTTGAACACCGAGGTGCCCCACCACACGGCGAGAGCGAAGAGCACCGCGGTCCAGCCGACGCCCCACAGCATCGAGCTGTCGAAGTCGCCGAAGAACGCGGCGCGGACGGCGTCGACGATGTGGCGGATCGGCATGAAGTCGCTGAGCCGCTCGAGCCAGCCGGCGCCGAAGCTCATCGGGAGCAGGATGCCGCTGAGGAGCAGCACGGGCATCATGATGAGGTTGATGACCGGCGCCATCACGTCCTCGCTCTTGGTCGTCAGCGCCAGGGCGTTGGACGCCGCGGCGCAGGCGCCACCGAGCATCAGGGTGAGGACCACGCCGACGACGATGCCGCCGAACGAGGCGTCCATGCCCATGACCAGGCCGAGGACGACCAGGATGACCGCCTGGACGAAGAGCTGCAGCAGGTCGCGGTAGAGACGGCCGAACAACAGCGCCGAGCGGTGGGCGGGAGTGACCCGCTCGGCCTCGATGACGCCCTCGCGCCACTCGCCGATGAGGGAGAAGCCGGCGAAGAAGGCGCCGAAGATGCCGAGCTGGACGAGCATGCCCGGCACGAACCAGGTGTACTTGTTGCCGCCGAGCTGGGCGATGACCGGCTCGAGCAGGGGACCGAAGAGCAGCAGGTAGAGGACCGGCTGCAGCATGCCGATGATCACCCAGGCGGGATTGCGCAGGTTCATCCGCAGCTGGCGGTTGAAGACGATCCAGGACTCCCGGAAGAAGGTGTTCGACGGGGCGGTCACGCGGGGGCTCCTTCGGTGAGTACGTCGGCGTCGGGACTGTCCGTCGCCTCGGCGGCGGCCTCGGCGTCGCGCAGCGAGCGCCCGGTGAGGGTGAGGAAGACGTCGTCGAGGGTGGGGCGCACGACCTCGATCGACTCGAGCCCGACGCCCGAGATCTCCAGGTCGCGCAGCAGGCCGGGCACCGCCTTGCCCGCACGGGCGACCCGACCGCGGACGTGGTGGCCCTCGACCTCGACGTCGGCGCTGATCGAGGCCAGCTTGTCGCGGGCGATCGTCACCTCCTCGTCGGTGGCGACCTCGAGGTCGACCAGGTCGCCGGCGACAGCGGCCTTGAGGTTGTCGGCGGTGTCGCTGGCGACGATCTCGCCCTTGTCGATGATGACGATCCGGTCGGCGAGCGCGTCGGCCTCGTCGAGGTAGTGGGTGGTCAGGAAGACCGTCGCCCCCTCCTTGGCCCGCAGGTCGGAGATGTGGTGCCACAGGTTGATCCGCGCCTGGGGGTCCAGGCCGGTGGTCGGCTCGTCGAGGAACACCAGCGACGGCGAGTGGATGAGCGCCATCGCGATGTCGAGGCGCCGCTTCTGGCCGCCGGACATGTTCTTCGGCATCCGCCGCCACAGCCCGTCGAGCTGCAGCTTGTCGAAGAGCTCCTGGCCCTTGGCCACGGCCTCCTTCTTCGACATCCCGTAGAGCATGCCGTGGTCGACGACCTCGTCGCCGGCGTAGGCGCCGGAGAAGGTCGAGCCGACCTGGGAGCAGTAGCCGATGCTGCGGCGTACGTCGACCGCCTGGGTCGCGACGTCGAAGCCGGCCACGCTCGCGGTGCCGGCGGTCGGCTTGAGCAGCGTGGTCAGCATCCGCAGGGTCGTGGTCTTGCCGGCGCCGTTGGGCCCGAGGAAGCCGACGACCTCGCCCTCCTCGACGTCGAGGTCGACGCCTCGCACGGCGTGGACCTCCTTCTTCTGCTTGCCCTGTCCGCTGTGGAAGGTCTGCACGAGTCCTCGTGCACGGATCATCTTCGAATCCCCTCGTAGTCAAGGTTGAACAGGTGAGTATTCAAACTTGAACACCCACCTGTCAAACGGCGTCCCCGAGGTACGACAGCACCAGCCGCCGACATTCATCGCAACCGGGTTTCCGGTTCAACTACCGAATTGGTCGCCGATCGGCCGGAATCACCGCACATTCGGTAGTTGAACCGTGCAGATCAGCCGCCGAGCAGCGCGCGGTAGCGCTCGCGGTCGGCGTTCATCTGCCAGCCCGGGTCGTCGGCGGGCGGCGTCCACGTCGCCGGGTCCAGCGCCAGGCGCCCGGCCTTCATCAGCTCGATCGTCTCGCGCAGCCAGGCCAGCTCGGCGACCGCGAGGTCGAGCCACATCACGACGGTCCGCAGCGCATGGGGCGGGGCCTCGGCCGGCGCCGTCGGCTCCGCGAGGCGCGCGACGAGGTCCTCGAGCGCGACCCGGCGCCGGATGAGCGAGCGCAGCGCGCGGTCGGGCGGCACCAGCGGCAGCAGGCCGAACGCCGCGCTGAAGCCCTTGCGGTCGACGACGCTGACCTCCTCCAGGCCGGCGGTGACCAGACGCTCGAGCTCGGTCCGGCCCGCGCCGGTCACCTCGTAGACCGCGACCTCGCGGCCGCCGTCCTCGAGGTCGTGGCGGAGCAGGAAGCCCTGCTTCGTCAGCGTGGCCAGGCCGTTGTAGATCGAGCCCGGATTGAGGTTGGCCCAGTCGTCGACGGTCCAGGACAGCAGCTCGCGCCGGATCTGGTAGCCGTTGACCGGCTCGAAGAGCGCGACGGCACCCAGCAGCAGCATGCGGGTGTCGTGGGCGGCCATGCCCGGATTCTAGGAGTCGCCGGTGCCGTCGCCGGAGGAGAGCAGCCCGCGCAGGCCGTCGCGGCCGACGCCGAGCTTGCGGTAGGCGCGCGACAGGTGCACCTCGACCGTCTTGGTGGTGACGAACAGGCGCTGCGCGATGTCCCGGTTGCGCAGTCCCGTCGCGGCCAGCTCGCACACCCGTCGCTCGGCGGAGGTCAGGGCCGCGACGCCGGTGACCTCGATCCGCCCGGCGCGCCCGCCCGCGAGCGCGAGCTCGGTCGTGGCCCGCTCGGTGAGGACGCTGGCACCGAGACGGTGCGCCAGCTCGCGGCCGATGCGGAGCTGCTCGCGCCCCTCCACCCGGCGTCCGGTACGACGCAGCGCGGAGCCCAGCGCGACCCGCGACCGCGCCTCCTGGAGTCGTGCCTGGGATCCGTCGAGCACCGCGACCGACCGTTCCAGCAGGGCGATCTGGCCGGCACCGGCGACCTCGCCGGCGATCCGCAGCGCCTGCCCCAGCACTCCGGCCGCACCCTTCTCCTCCGCCCGCGCGAGCTCGACCGCGGCCAGCTCGCGTGCCTCGTCGACCCGGCCCAGCGCCCAGAGGCTCTCGACCGCGGCCGCCCGCCACGCGCACCAGGTGGGGGAGTCGACCTGGAGGGCGTCGAGGCGCCGCCCGCAGGTGCGCAACGAGTCCAGCGCCGCGGCGTGGTCGCCGAGCGCGGCCAGGACCAGGCCGCGGGCGCGCAGCAGGTGGATGCCACCGGCGTGCATCAGGTCGGCGAGGATCTCGTCCGGGACGCTGTCGACGGCCGCCCGCGCCTCGACGTACCGACCCTGCTCGAGGAGCGCCTCCGCGCGACCGGCGTGCGACAGGACGCCGACGATCGTGCCGCCGGCGACCAGGTCGGCGTGCTCCAGGGCCGCGTCGAAGTCCGCCATGCCGTCGTCGAGCCGCCCGGCCCACAGGTGCGCCCAGCCGCGGACGAAGGACGCCGCGACGTGCATGAGCACCGAGCCCTCCCGGGCGGCGAGGTCGAGACCCTGCGCGCACAGGCCCGCCACGACGGCGTACTCACCCGCGGCGGCCAGCTGGAGCCGCGCGATCGTCCACTCGAAGGGGTTCGCGACCTGCTCGGGAGTGAGCCCGTCGCCGATCGCCCGGCGGGCCAGGGAGTGGACCTCGGTGCTGGGAGCGCTGACGGCGTTGGCGACCGCGGCCTGCTGGATGAGGAGCAGCCGCTCGCCGGGAGTCTCGCCGGAGAGCCGGCCGTGTGCCGCGAGGCGGGCGCGCGCCGCCGTGACCTGGTCCGGAACCTGCAGCGCTGCCGACACCAGGACCGCCTCGACCACCAGGGCGAGGTCGCCGTGCTCCGGGCCGAGGCCGGCGAGCGCGGCGGTGAGGATCGGCACCGTGCGGTCGTAGAAGCCGCCGACGTTGTACGCCGTCGCGAGGGCCAGCGCGGACCGGGCGCGCAGCGCCGGGTCGCTCACGCCGTCCCCGGCCCGCTGGAGGGTCGCCACCGACGCGGGGTCGCCGGCGTGGAGCTCGGCGGTGCCGAGCTCCAGCAGCACACCGGGAAGGTCGGTCGCCGCGGGCGGCTCGGCGATCGCCCGCCGCAGCAGGTCGACGGCCGCCTGGGGGGCGCCGTCGGCGAGCGCCGCCCGGGCGGCGGTGCGCAGCAGCTCGACCGACCAGGGATCCCCGACGCCCTCCGCCTCCAGCAGATGGCCGGCGGCCAGGTGCAGCCCGTCGGCCTCGGCCGCGAGCGCCCGCGCGGCGCGGCGGTGCAGATCGTCGCGCGCGGCGGCTCCGGTCGCCGCCGCGACCGCGCTGCGGAGCAGGGCGTGCCGGAACCCGAGCCGCCGTTCGGTGGCCAGGAGGCCGGCGTCGCGGAGCCGGTCGGCCGCCGTACCCGCCGCGGCCGGGGTCAGCCCCGCCAGGTCGGCCGCCACCCGCAGCGGCGCGGTGTCGAGGACCGCGACCGCGCGGGCCAGCGCCTGCTCGGGCGCGTCGAGCGCCGTCAGCCGCTGCACCACCGCGTCCACCACCGTGCGGGGCACGAGCGTGCGCACGTCCGTCGTGGCGGTGTGCGCGGGATCGGTCGCCGCCAGCAGGTCGGCCAGGGCGACGACGAGGAACGGATTGCCGCCGGTCACGTCGGCGCACGCGGCGGCCAGCGCGTCGTCCACCTCGGCGTGCCACAGCTCCGCCAGGCAGGAGTGGACGCCGCCGACGCTCAGTGGAGCGAGGTCGAGCCGGGGCGTGTCGGCGACCAGCGCCGCGAGGGCCGGACTGCGCCGCTCGGGCAGCACGTCGCGGGCGGCGACGACCAGGAGCACGGGGAGCTCGTCGGCCCGGCTCAGCACGTGGTGGCAGAAGAGCAGCGACGCCTCGTCGGCCCAGTGCGCGTCGTCGACCGCGAGGACGAGCGGTCCGTCGGCGGTCAGCCCGTCGAGCAGCCAGTACAGGCTGTTGAGCATCACCGACGGGTCCGCCACCGGTGCCCCGCGGTGCAGCACGAGGTCGACCGCCGGCCGGGCCGCACCGTGCGCGACGCCGTCCAGGCCGTCCAGCGCGACCGCGTCGAGCGCGGCCAGGACCCGTCCGAAGAGCTGCCGTACGACGCCGTACGGCGCATGCGTCTCGAGCTCGGCGCCCCTGGCCCGGAGGACCCGCACCCCGCCGTCGGCGACGGGAGGGGTGGTGAGGGCGGCGTCGAGCAGCGCGGTCTTGCCGACGCCGGCCGGCCCCAGCAGTCCGAGGGCGCCGCCCCTGCCCGCGCGCAGCCGGTCGAGGGCGGCCCGGGCCTCCGCGAGGCTCGCCTCCCTCTCGAGCAGTCGCGCCGAGATCACGCTCGTGAGCGTAGGGGACGAGCGGCCCCCGGGTGGCGGCGTGCGACCGATCTCCGAGCGGGATTCCTTGTGCCCGGGGACAAGGACCGCGGATGTGACCCGCGAGTAGAGTCGCGGGCATGAAGCGTGAGATCTACGACGAGGACCACGAGGCCTTCCGCGCGTCCGTCAAGGAGTTCGTGGACCGGTCCGTCCTGCCGCACACCGAGGAGCACATCGCCGCGAAGGCGCTCCCGCGCGAGTTCTGGCTCGAGGCGGGCAAGCAGGGCCTGCTCGGCCTGTGCATCCCGGAGGAGTACGGCGGCTCGGACGCGGGCGACTACCGGTTCAACGCCGTCCTGCAGGAGGAGCTCGCCAAGGCGGGCGCGGCGTACCCGACCTGTCACGGCATCCACGCCGACATCACGGCGCCGTACATCGTCGAGCTCGGCACGGAGGAGCAGAAGCAGCGCTGGCTCCCCGGCGTCGCGTCGGGCGAGATCCTGCTGGGCATCGGCATGACCGAGCCGTCGGGCGGCTCCGACCTCGCCGCGCTGAAGACCACCGCGGTGCGCGACGGCGACTCGTGGATCATCAACGGATCCAAGACCTTCATCACCAACGGCTACTCCGGCGACCTCTTCGTCACCGCCGTGCGCACCGACCCGGAGAAGGGTCCCAAGGGCATCACGCTGTTCGGCATCGAGGCCACGATGGAGGGCTTCTCGCGCGGCCGGAAGCTCGACAAGGTGGGCATGGAGGAGTCCGACACCGCCGAGCTGTTCTTCGAGAACGTCCGCGTCACCGACGCCGAGATCATCGGCGAGCTCAACATGGGCTTCATCCACATGATGCAGAAGCTCCCGCAGGAGCGGCTCGGCTGCGCGGTCGCGAACATCGCCCACGCCAAGCAGATCCTGCTCGAGACCGTGGACTACGCCAAGGAGCGCCACGCCTTCGGCGCGCCCATCGGCACCTTCCAGCACAACAAGTTCCTGCTGGCCGACCTGGTCACCCGGATCGAGGCCGCCGAGGCGTACATCGACAAGTGCGTCCTCAACCACTCCCAGGGCACGCTCACCGCGATCGACGCGGCCAAGGCGAAGTGGTTCTCCTCGCAGGTCCAGTCGGAGGTGCTCGACCACTGCGTGCAGCTGCACGGCGGCTACGGCTTCATGAACGAGTACCGCGTGGCGCGCGCCTGGCGCGATGCCCGCGTCACCAAGATCTGGGCCGGCTCCAACGAGATCATGAAGGAGCTCATCGGCCGCGACCTCGGCCTCTGACCCGCATCGACCCGGCGCATCTGAACGTCTCAGACGCATCGACCCGGCGCGTTCAGACGCGCCGGGTCGATGCGTCTGCGCTCAGTGGCCGCCGAGTCCCTCGGAGAGAGCGCGGGTGGTGCGCAGGAGGGCGCGCGCCATCGGGCTGTCGACATCGGCCGAGACGGTGACGGCCGTGCCGACGATGGCCATGGCCGCGACGATGGTGTCGCCCTCGAAGATCGGCGCCGCGATGGTGCGCACCCCGTTGATGTCGGGCGAGTTCAGCGACAGCCCCAGCTCGCGGATGTTCTCGAACTCGGCGGCCAGCTCGGGGGAGCGGCGCAGGATCGACTTCAGGCCGGGGACCTGCTCGGGCGGCAGGAACGAGCAGAAGACCCGCCCCTGCGCGGAGTCGGTGAGGTCGAGCCGGGCTCCGGAGCGGACGCCGATGCGGATGATGTGGTCGGTGTTGTCGACCGAGCGGACGACTGTCGCCGTCTCGCCGTCCCACACCGAGAGCACGACGGTCTCGTCGACCTCGTGCAGCAGCGCCTCCATGTAGGGCTCGGCCGCGGCGACGATCGGCAGGCCCGCGCGGGCGGAGGCGGCGAGGGTCAGTACCTGGGGGCCGAGGGAGTACAGCGCGGTGCGCTCGTCGTACCGGAGCAGGTGGGCGGCGCGCAGCGCCTTGGTGTAGCGGTGGGCCGTCGCCTTGCTGGTGCCGAGCGACGCGGTCAGCTCGTTGAGGCTCAGGTAGGGCTTGGCGACCGTGAAGGAGCCGAGCACGACCGCGGCCCGCTCCACCGTCTGGATGGTGGGAGCGGTCTCGCTCGTCTCTTTCTTGGGGCTCTTGCTGGTGCTCATGTGACCTCGAATCGGGGCGCTGGGCTCGACGGAGTATCGCACGGGTGGAGCGCCGCGCCGCCGTGCCCGGCGGGCGCGGACGCCCGTGTCGTCACAGGTCCGACGAATGTCCCGGCGTGAGCGCGGATCCGGGGCGGACCAGCGCGGTGATGTGGTTCACGGCGAGGGCCGCCTCGCCGAAGCCGATCGAGATCAGCTTGACCTTGCCCTCGTAGTGGGCGAGGTCTCCGGCGGCGAACACCCGGGCCCGGTTGGTACGCATCGTGCGGTCGACCAGGATGTGCCGGCGGTCCTGCTCCAGGCCCCAGCCGTCGATCGGGCCGAGGTCGGCGATGAAGCCGAGTGCGGCGACGACGGCCTGCACCGCGAGGGTGCGGCTCTCGCCGTCGCGGGTCTCGACCACGACCTCCTCGATGCGCTCCTCGCCCGACACCTTGGCGACCTCGTACGGCGTCAGCACCTCGACGCTCGACGTACCGAGCTGTGCCACGCTGCGCTCGTGGGCGCGGAACTGCGGGCGGCGGTGGACGAGGGTGACGCTGCGCGCGATGTCCTCGAGGCCGAGTGCCCAGTCGAGCGCGGAGTCGCCGCCGCCGACGACCAGCACGTCCTGGCCGGCGAGCTCGGCCAGCCGCGGCACGAAGTAGCGCAGGCCCCGGTCGAGGTACTCCGAGCCGACGGGCAGCTCGCGCGGGGTGAAGCTGCCGATGCCGGCGGTGACGAGCACCGCGCCGGCGCGCACGGTCTCGCCGGTGTCGGTGGTGACCTCGACGCCGTCCGCGTGCTCCTCGAGGGCGACGGCGGTGCGGCCGAGCAGCATCAGCGGGTCGGCGGAGCGGGCCTGGGCGTGCAGCGCGTCGACGAGCTCCTGGCCGCGCACGGACGGGAACCCGGCGACGTCGTACAGCGCCTTCTCGGGGTAGAGCGCGGCGACCTGGCCGCCGACCTCGGGCAGGGCGTCGAGGAGGGCGACCCGCAGCTCCCGGAAGCCGGCGTAGTAGGTCGCGTAGAGGCCGGTCGGTCCGGCGCCGACGACGAGCAGGTCGACCTCGTGGACCGTGCCGGTGCTCATGCGACGTCCGGGTGGTCGGCGCCGACCCGGCCGACCTTGCGGGCGCCACCGGGGGAGCCGAGGTCGGTGAAGAACTCGGCGTTGATCCGCTCGTAGTCCTTGGCCTCGTCGGGGAGGTCGTCGTGGTGGTAGATGGAGATCTGGGGGCAGACCGGTTCGCAGCGGGCGCACTCGACGCACTCGTCGGGCTGGATGTAGAGCATCCGGTCGCCCTCGTAGATGCAGTCGACGGGACATTCCTCCACGCACGACCGGTCCATCACGTCGATACAGGAACCAGTGATCACGTAGGGCACGGCGTCTCCGTTCGTTGTGCAGTCCGAGATAGCGTCTCTTATTACAAGACAGGACAATGAACCCAGAAGGGCGTCGTCGTCAACCCGTCGGACGGATTCATCCGACCTCTTGACAGCCCCGGTGGGGTGGGCGAGGCTATGTCGCATCGCGAGATGGCATCTCGCAATGGTGATCAGGCCAGACGGTGAAGGAGCGATCGACATGTCAAGCGAAGTGTCCGAGCGAGTAGCGGAACCCATGCTCGTCGAGGACTGGGAGCGGCTCACGTTCCGCGTCAACCGGGAGGCCTACCGGTCCCCGGAGATCTTCGCCCGCGAGCGGGTGGACGTATGGCTGCGGACCTGGCTCTACCTCGGGCACGAGACGGAGATCCCCGACGCCAACGACTTCAAGGTCCGCACCATCGCCGGCCGGCCGCTGATCTTCTGCCGCGACACCGAGGGGCAGGTGCGGGCCTGGCTCAACTCCTGCCCGCACCGCGGCACCGTCCTGTGCCGCGAGACCGAGGGCTCGCAGCGCCGGTTCCAGTGCTTCTACCACGCCTGGACGTTCAACAACGACGGCACCGTCGCGGCCATCCCGGACGACGGCGCCTACGAGGACATCGCGTCGCTGCAGCAGAACATGATGCTGCGCGCGGTGCCCCGCCTCGAGATCCACGAGGGCTACGTCTTCATCTCGTTCAACCCCGACGTGCCGCCGCTGCTCGAGCACCTCGGCGACGCCGCCGACTACATGACGATGATCGAGCAGCAGCACGCCAGCGGCGTCACCACCCTGCCCGGCGTCCAGCTCTACAGCGTGCGCGGCAACTGGAAGCTCGCGGTCGAGAACGCGATGGACGGCTACCACTTCTCGCCGACCCACAACACCTTCGTGGGCTACCTGCGCGAGTCCGGCTTCGCGGTCACCGACGACGACCAGTACGCCTACAACCTCGGCAACGGTCACTCGCTGCTCGTGCTGACCGGCCACGGCGGCCGGATCTCCATGGTCTGGGAGCCGCGCTTCGGCGAGGACGAGAAGGTCCGCACCGAGGAGCACCGCGCCGAGATGGTCGAGCGACTCGGCGAGGAGCGGGCGCACTACGTCGCCGACGAGAGCCACATCCTCTTCGTCTTCCCGAACCTGCTGCTCTTCGACATCGAGGGCCTCTCGATCCGCCAGCTCGAGCCGGTCGCGCCGGGACACACCGACGTCCGCGCCTGGCAGCTGGTGCCGCGCGAGGAGCACCCGGACTCACGCGCGCTGCGGATGAAGACCGTCGTCAGCTTCGTGGGCCCCGGCGGTCTCGCGACGCCCGACGACATCGAGGCCTACGAGGCCGTCCAGCGCGGCATCGAGGCGACCAGGGGTGCCGGCGAGCTCGACTACAGCGACATGTCCCGCGGCATGCGCGACGAGGTCAAGGGCGAGCAGGGGCGCTCGATCGACGAGGGCGCGATGCGCGGCTTCTGGCGGTACTGGGAGCAGGCCGTCGGCGGTGGCCTCGAGGTGATCGGCGACCGGCCGGAGCGCTTCCTCGAGGGGAGGGACGTGCGATGACGCAGGCAGACGTGCGCGGCCAGGTCGAGGTCGCCGGCCGCACCATCACCCGCGGCGACGTCGAGGACTTCCTCTACGCGGAGGCCGACATCCTCGACGCCTGGGACTACGACGGCTGGTTCGCCCTGTTCGAGGAGGGGGCCCGCTACGAGGTCCCGACCACCGACTACCGCGGCTGGTCGCTGCACACGGGCGGCTCGTTCGTCGACGACGACTACGACCTGATCAAGGCCCGGGTGAAGCGGCTGAAGTCGCGCAAGGCGCACGCGGAGAACCCGCACTCGCGGACCCACCGGCTGATCTCGAACGTCCGGCTCTTCCCCGGTGAGGAGGACGGCACGCTGCGCATCCGCGCCTCCTTCGTCGTCCACCGCGCGCGCGACGGCCAGTTCGACCAGTACGTCGGCTGGTACGAGCATGTCGTGGTCCCCACCGACGACGGGCTCAAGTACCGACTGCGCCGGACGATCCTCGGTCACGAGGCGCTGCCCGTCGGCGCCCGCCTGAGCTTCATCCTCTGACAAGGACGGACCGATGATCCGACACACCCTGCTCTTCCGGTTCGCCGACGAGGTCCCCGCCGGGACCCGGCAGGCGATCCTCGCGGAGCTGGAGACCTTCCCCGAGCGCTATCCCGCCATGCGGCACTGGTCGATGGGGGAGAACATCAGCAGCCGGGACCAGACCTACACCCACGGGATGTCGGTCGAGTTCCCCGACGAGCAGGAGCTGCTCGCCTACCTCAACAGTGAGTCGCACGAGACCTTCGTGCGCGAGAAGTGGCGGCCGGTGATCGCCGACCAGGCGATCGTCGCCTACGAGTTCGCGGGCCCGGAGGGCGACGCGGGAAGGGAGGGACGCGTGACCCAGCGTCCGCACGGGCCGTTCGGCATGGAGTACGCCCGCATCGAGGTTCCGGACATGCAGGCGACGATCGACTTCCTGGAGTACCACGTCGGTCTCCAACTGGAGCAGCGCACGGACGAGTACGCCTACCTGCGTGCCGACATCGAGCACCACGCGATCGAGCTGATCAGCGCCCCTGAGCGCACCGACGGCTGGACCACCGCGGTCGGCTTCAGCGTCGAGAGCGAGGAGGTGCTGGAGCAGATCAGGCAGCGCGTGGTCGACGCCGGCCTCGAGGTCCTCCCGCTGCAGGAGCGGCAGCAGGCGCTGTGCGACAACGGCTTCGCGGTTCTCGACCCCGAGGGGCTGATCGTCGAGCTCTTCACCGGCTTCCAGGAGTACGCCGAGCCGCCGAGCATCGAGATCCGCCCGCTCGACCTGGTCCACCCCTTCCTCGCGACCACCAAGTACGAGGAGATGCTGGACTTCTACATCAAGGTGCTGGGCTTCATCCCGTCCGACCACATCGTCGGCTCGGCGACCTTCCTGCGCTGCGAGGACCGCTACCACCACAGCCTGGCGATCCAGAAGAACGACGAGCACTACGTCGCGCACCTGTGCTTCGCGATGAAGAGCCTCGACCACGTCATGCGGATGCGGGCCCGCGCGCTCTACAAGGGCGCGCCGATCGCCTCGGACATCGTCAACCACTCCGCGTCGACCTCCATCGCGTTCTACCTGCACGACACCAAGTTCGGTCCGCGCTTCGAGCTGTGCGACAGCCACCGGGTGTTCACCCCGGAGGAGCACGAGACGCACCGGGCCCGGAAGATGCCGGCCGACCCGCGCAACATCGACGTGTGGCGCCCGGCGTCCGACGACTGGGGCCGTTTTTGAGCCTGGACCCGCGGGTGGGCGCCTACTACGCGACACCACAGCGGCACGCTCGCTGCGTTGCGGACGCTCGACGGCCAACCAGACCGCCGTCGCGCCCGCGCCTTGCGATCGCACCGCTGTGGCGCCGCTCGTGACGGCGCCCTCCCACGGCTCCAGGCCCAGCGAGCAGCTAGTCGAGCTCCTCCGGGTGCTCGACCGGACGCCGGCGCCCCGTGGCCGCGAGCGGGTCGCGGCCACGGCGCTGGCGCAGTGGTGCGCTCAACGGTGGCCCGCGATCACCTGGACCGTGCAGGACTACGGCGCCGAGGGCGCCAACCTGGTCGGGTACGCCGGGCCGGGGCCGCTGCTCTACTCGCACCTCGACACCTCCCTCGACGGCGACGGGAGCTCCGCGCCCCTCGTGACCGGTCGCGACGACCCGGTCGGTCCACTCCGGATCGCCGACGGCACGGCCGAGGGGTTCGGCCTCGGTGTGGCGCGCGCGCCCGCGGCCGCGGCCCTCGCCGCCTTCGCGACGGCGCGCCGTGGCACGCTCCTGCTCGCCGGCAGCGGCACCCATCGCCGCGGTGGCCGGGGCGAGGGCGTCCGCGCCTTCCTCGCCGACGCCCCCGCGATCCCCTCGGCGATCGTGGCCAAGGGCGGACCGCGGGGACCGCTGTGGGAGGAGCCGGGCGCGGCCTACCTGCGGGTCCGGGTCACCGGCACCTCCGGCGCGGCGCTCGCTCCCGAGTCGGCATCGCCGCCGGGCGGCGTACTGCGCCACGCGGGCGTGGTCCTCGATGCGGTGGAGCACTGGCGCGAGCGCTATCTCGCCAGCCGCGCGCCGGTCGGCCAGGTCGGGCCGCAGGTCGGTGTCGGCGCCCTGCGCGCCGGCTGGCCGGACAAGCCGGACCTGCTGCCGGCCGAGCTCCTCGTCGACCTGTACGTCGTCACGGTGCCGGGTGAGCGTCCGTCGCGGCTGGCCACCGAGCTGACCGCCTGCCTGCACGCGCTGCTGGCGTCGACCCCCCTGGCCGGCTGCGGCTGCGCGGTCGAGGTGGAGTGGCTCCACGGGGCGCAGGCGACGCCCGAGCGGGCGCCGGTCGTCCGGGCGGCGCAGGACGCGTGGGAGCGCGTCTTCGGCGCGCCGCCGGCGCGGATCACCGGCTGGACCGGGTCGACCGACGGGGTCGTGCTGCGTGAGCACGGCATCGACACCGTCCGGGTCGGCCCGCAGAGCGTACGATCGACCTCCGACCCGCGACGCGACGTCGTGGACCTGGCCGAGCTGGAGCGCTATCGGGAGCTCTACACGGCCCTTCTCGGGAGTGACCACCACCCGCATCAGCGGCCGCCGCGACACCGCCACGCGCACGAGCACTGAGCGGTAGGACCGGACTGCGATCGCCGTGAGCAGGACCTGAAGGTGATATCGCATTGCGAGATGTCATCACGCATGCTTGACGAGTGTGGCCCGGCTCACTAGAGTCTCCGACGACGGCATCGCCTCCCGACCGGGAGTCGATTACAGCCCTGACGCACTGTGCGCCGGGTGTGCGGCCGACAGCCACCCGAGATCTCCTGCCAGTGCATCGCGAGGCGAGGTTGCGCTCTACGAGAGCGGGAACTGGAGGTCGGATGCGCGTGGACACCATCGTCGTGAATGGCCGGATCGTCAGCCCCAGCGGCGTGGTCGACGCCGCGGTCGCCGTGCGGGACGGCCGCATCGTCGCCGTCGCCGACGAGAGCGTGCTCCCGGAGGCCGCCGAGCGGATCGACGCCCAGGGGCGCTACGTCCTGCCCGGCATCGTGGACCCGCACGTCCACCTGGGCGGCGGGCGGCCGCTGTCGGAGATCTTCGCCTCCGAGACCGCCTGCGCGGCGGTCGGGGGCGTGACGACGGTGCTGCAGTACCGCCGGTCCCCGTCGACCTTCTTCGACACCTTCCCCGCCGAGCTGGAGACCGCGAAGACCCGGATGCTGGTCGACACCCAGTTCCACTTCATCATCTCCACGATGGAGCAGGTGGAGGAGATCCCCCGCTACGCCGAGGAGTTCGGCGTCACCAGCTTCAAGTTCTACATGGGCGGCTACGAGCCCGGTAACCCCATCGGCCTGGTGTCGGTCAACGACGCCGTGCTCTACGCGGCCATGGAGAAGATCCGCGAGCTCGGCCCCTACGGCTGGTGCATGGTGCACTGCGAGGACGACTCGCTGGTGTGCCACCTGACCGCCAAGGTCAAGGAGAGCGGCGGCGACGACCTGGCGGCGTACAGCGCGTCGCGGCCCGACTTCGTCGAGGAGCAGGACCTGCTGCGCGCCATCTGGCTCGCCGACCTGCAGGAGTGCCCGCTCTACGTCCCGCACACCACCGTCGGCATGGCCGTCGACGCGGCCGCCGAGTCGCGGCGCAAGGGCCGCACGGTCGTCCTCGAGACCTGCCCGCACTACCTCGCGCTGACCGCCGACGACGAGCGTCTCGCCGGCTCCGGCGTCGGCAAGGTCGCCCCGGCGCTGCGCAACGAGGCCCACCAGGCCGAGCTGTGGCGCGGTCTGCGCGAGGGCTGGATCTCCACGATCGGCTCCGACCACGTGCCGATCCCCAAGTCGGGCAAGGGCATCTGGGAGGAGGCGCCCGGCTTCGCCGGCCTCGCCACCATGCTGCCCGTCGTCCTCACCGAGGGCGTGCTCAAGGGCCGGATCGCGATCGAGAAGGTCGCGGAGACCATGGCCTACAACCCCGCCCGCCTGTTCGGCCTCGCGCCGACCAAGGGCTCGATCCAGGTCGGCGCCGACGCCGACCTGGTGATCGTCGACATGGAGGCCGAGAAGGTCGTCGGTCCCGACGTCACCCAGAGCGAGTTCGTCAGCGCCTTCGAGGGCGTGCCGCTGCGCGGCTGGCCGACGCTGACCATGCGGCGCGGCGACGTGATCTACCGCGACGGCGAGGTGCTGGCCGAGCCGGGCAGCGGCCAGGTGGTCGTGAAGCCCGAACCCGACAAGGACAAGGAGAGGAACTGGCATGCCGCTTAGCGTGAAGCTCGACCCGCGGGACGTGGGCCTGCTCGTCGTCGACATGCAGAACGGCTTCTGCCACCCCGAGGGGTCGCGAGGCCAGGCGTTCGGCGCCGACGCGGTGAAGAACCCGCAGGACATCATCCCGAACGTCGAGAGGACGATCGACCTGGCGCACCGCCTGGACATCCCGGTGTGGTTCACCCAGCAGGTGCACTACGACGACGACGTGCTGCGCAGCCGCCGCCGGATCCCGTCGCACCTGGAGCGCCGGGGCGTCAAGCTGGAGCTGTGCCGCCGCGGCACGTGGGACGCCGAGCTGCTCGACGAGATGAAGGCGATCAAGGAGGACCGCGACGAGGTCGTCGTCAAGCACCGGTCGAGCGCGTTCTTCCAGACCACGCTCGAGGTCGAGCTGCGGATGAAGGACGTGCAGGTGCTCGTCGTCACCGGTACGACGACCAGCTTCTGCGTCGACTCCACCATCCGTGACGCCTATGCGCGGGACTTCGACGTCGTCGTCCCGGCCGAGTGCGTGGCCGACTCCGACGACGCAGCGCATGCCGCGACCCTGGCGAGCATCGAGCGCTTCCACGGCGTCGTCACCGATCTTCCTGGGTTGACCGCCGCCCTCGATGGCTGAGCTCCCGGCTGAGCACCTCCGGGTCGATGGCGACGTCGTCCCGGCCGGGGGGCCCGGCGCCTCCCTCCTGGAGGCTCTCCGGGCCGCCGGGATCCACGCCGCGAAGCAGGCCTGCGGCCGCGGCGAGTGCGGCGCCTGCACCGTGCTGGTCGGCGACCGCGCGGTGATGTCCTGCACGATGCCGGCGGCGACGGTGGCCGACGAGGTCACCACCGCCGCCGGCCTCGGCGACGACGCGGCCGACCTGCGCGCCGCCTTCGCCGACCATGCCGCCTTCCAGTGCGGCTTCTGCACGCCCGGCCAGGTCGTGCGCGCGGCCGCCGTGCTCCGCGCGTCCGTCGACCGGACCCGCGACGAGATCGTGCGCGCGATGTCGGGCAACGTGTGCCGCTGCACGGGGTACAAGCAGATCGTCGACGCCGTGTGCGCCGTCGCCGAGAGCCGGCGGGCCGCCCGATGATCGGGGAGTCGATCCGTCCGCTCGACTGGGCAGAGAAGACCTCCGGCACCGCGCGGTACGCCGCCGACGAGCCGCCGGCCGGCACGTTGGTCGCGCGGGTCCTGCGCTCCCCGCTTCCCCACGCCGACATCAAGCGCCTCGACGTGTCCGCGGCGCTGCGGGTGCCCGGCGTCCACGCCGTGGTCACCGCTGCCGACTTCCCCGCGGGCCGGCTCTACGAGCACAGCGGCGCTCCCTACTCCGACCGGCCGCCGATGGCCGTCGACCGGGTGCTGTACGTCGGCCACGAGGTCGCCGCCGTCGCCGCCGAGACCGCCGCGGCCGCGGACGAGGCGATCCGCCGGATCGTCGTGCGCTACCGCCGCCGCAAGGCCGTGCTGACCGTCCCCGACGCGCTCGCCGCCCGCGCGCCCCGGCTCCACGAGCGGGAGGCCGGTGGCAACGTGGCCGTCGCGACCGCCGACGCCTGGGGCGACGTCGACCTCGCGCGCCGCAACGCCGCGTTCACCGCGCGCGGCACGTTCCACTACCCCCGCGTCAACCACGCCTGCATGGAGCCCAACACCACGATCGCGTGGTGGCACGACGAGCGCCTGGAGATGTGGACCTCCAGCCAGGCGCCCCACTTCGTCGTGCACGAGCTCGCGGCGCTGTTCGGGCTCGCGCTCGACCAGGTGGTGTGCCGCGACGTCGCGGTCGGCGGCGGCTTCGGCTCGAAGTCGAAGATCTCCGAGCACGAGGCGCTCGCCGCCGCGCTGTCCATGAAGTGCGGCCGCCCGGTCCTGCTGGAGCTCACCCGCGACGAGGAGTTCGCGTTCACCAAGCCGCGGCACGCGTTCACCACGCAGCTGACCGCGCACGCCGACGCCGGTGGACGGCTCTGCTTCCTCGACGCGGTCATCGACGTCGACAACGGCGCCTACAACCACTACGGCCCGTCGGTGATGCGCGCCGGCATCAAGCAGCTCGGCTCGATGTACCGGCCCGACGCGGTGCGCTGGGACGCCCGCCTGGTCGACACCAACCTGGTGCCCGGCGGCCAGTTCCGCGGCTACGGCCAGCCCCAGACCGCGATCGGCCTCGAGACGCTGATGGACGAGCTCGCCGAGCAGTGCGGCCAGGACCCCATCGACTTCCGCATCGCCAACGCCGGCCTGCCCGACACGACGCAGCTCTCCGGATCGCAGGTCGGGTCCAACCGGCTGCGCGAGTGCCTGGTCGAGGTCCGCGACCGGATCGGCTGGGACGCCAAGCGCGGGCCCGACCGCCGGCCCTTCCGCGGTGTCGGCGTCTCCTCCGGCATGCACGCGAGCGGCTCCTATGCCTACCCCGGCGGCAACACGAGTGCCGCCGGCATCGAGGTGCGCAGCACCGGCGAGGTCGTCGTCCGCTTCGGCGGCGCCGACGCGGGCACCGGCCAGCGCACCATCCTCGGCCAGATCGCGGCCGACGTGCTCGGCGTACCGATGGACCGGGTGAGCGTCATCATGGCCGACTGGGACGAGACGCCGCCCGACATGGGCGCGTGGTCCTCGCGCGGCACGCACATGGGCGGGCACGCCGTACGCCAGAGCGCCGAGGCCATGGCCGCCCGCCTGCGCGAGCTCGGGGCGGCGAAGCTCGGCACCGCCGAGGTGGTGCTGGCCGACGGCCACGTCGCCTCGGCCGCCGACCGGGTCGCGATCGCCGATCTGGTCGACCTCGCCGACGAGTCCGCCGACGGCGCGCTGCGCATCGACACCGAGTACGTCGAGCCGAGGATGCAGCCCTACTGGACCGGCATCGAGCGCCCCAACATCTCGGCCACCTACGCCTACGCGGCACACGCGGTCGAGGTCGAGGTCGACCCCGGCACCGGGGTGATCCGGGTGCTGGACTACGCCGCGGTCCACGACATCGGCCGGGCCATCAACCCGGCCCTCGTCGAGGGACAGGTCGTCGGCGGCGCCGTGCAGGGCCTGGGCGCCGCGCTGGGGGAGAAGCTGCACTACGAGGGCGGGCGGCTGGTCAACGCCGGCTACGTCCACTACCCGCTGCCGCGGGCCACCACCGTGCCGTCGATCGGGGTGACCCTCATCGAGGGTCCCGAGCCGGCCGGCCCGTTCGACGCCAAGAGCGTCGGCGAGATCGCGCTCATCCCCGCCGCGCCCGCGCTGCTGAACGCGGTGTACGACGCCACCGGCATCCGCTTCCGGGAGCTGCCGCTGACGCCCGATGTCGTGTTGGCCGCGCTGCGGGAGCGTGACGGCACCGCGCCGCGCAGGCACCATCTGGCCCGGCGCCCGTCGCGCTGGCAGATCGGGCTCTTCCGCGCGCTGTACCCCTATGGCATCCACCTGCTGCTCGACCGCTGGGGCACGCGCTTCGCCCGCCGTCGTACGCCCCGGCCGGTGGAGCGCTTCGCCCGGCCGACGACGGTCGCCGAGGCCGCCGCCGAGCTCGTGTCCCCCGACGCGACGGTCGTCGGCGGCGGCACCGATGTCCTCGTCCAGCGCGACCAGGAGCTGCTGTTCCCGACCGTACTGGTCGGCACGGGAGCCATCGCGTCGATGCGCGGGATCGACGAGGAGCCCGGTGGCGCCTGGCGGATCGGCGCCGCGGTGACGCTCACCGAGCTCGCCGACTGGGCGCGGACGCGGGTGCCGATGGTGGCCGACGCGATCGCGACGATCGCCTCCGCCCAGATCCGCGAGGTGGCGACGGTCGCCGGCAACCTCGGCCAGGAGAAGCGCTGCTGGTTCTTCCGCAATGGCTTCGACTGCTACAAGCGCGGGGGCGTCAGCTGCCCGTGCTACGCCGTCGACGGCGACCACCGGCTGCACCACGCCGCGATCGGCGGGCACCGCTGCCAGGCCGTGACCCCGTCCGACCTCGCCACCGTCTTCGACGCGCTGTCGGCGACGGTCGTGATCGCCGGTCCGGCGGGCAGCCGGGAGGTCTCGATCTCCGGGCTGTACGCCGGCCCCGGCGAGCTCGACCTGCGGCCCGGCGAGCTGGTCGAGGCGGTCGTCCTCCCGGCCGCGGCGCTGCACAGCCGGGGTGCCTTCGTCAAGCTCCAGCAGTGGGACGGCGACTTCGCGCTGGTGTCGCTCGCCGCGTGCGCGAGCGTGGGCGCCGACGGTCGCTGGACCGCGGCGCGGTACGTCTTCGGTGGGCTGGCGCCCAAGCCCTGGCACCCACCGCGGCTCGGGGGCGCGCTGTCCGGCGCCACGCCGACGCCCGACGCGGTGGCCGCCGTCCTCGAGGAGGACCTCGCCTGGGAGGCCCATCCGCTGCCGGGGAACCGGTGGAAGCTCGACGCCGCCGTCGGCCTGGCCCGGCAGGCGACCGAACTGCTGCTGCGACAGCGCCGCGAAGTGACGAACAGATGAGGAGGAGTGGCGATGACTGACGTCGACACCGCGACGGCGCGGGGCACGGCGATCGTCGATCGGCTCAAGGCCGGCGGGGTGGGCCTCGCGGCCTACCTGCCCGACAGCTGGCTGAGCCCGCTGATCGGCGAGGTGGTGGCCGATCCCGGTCTCGTCGACGTCCGCGTGACGCGCGAGGACGACGCCGTGGCCGTTGCGGGTGGTGCCGCCCTGATGGGCCTGCGCTCGGCGGTGCTGTGCCAGAACGCGGGGGTGCTGCTGTCGGCCAACGTGCTCGCGGCGTTCGCCCACCACCACGAGCTGCCGCTCGTGGTCGTGGCCGCCGCGCGTGGTGGTGCCGAGGACGGCTTCTACTACCAGATGTACAAGGGGCAGGTGACCGCCGGCGTGGCCGCGGCAGCGGGCCTCACCGTGCACCACGTCGACGGGCCCGCCGACGACTGGCTGTTCGAGAGGGCGAGCGAGCAGGCCTGGCTGCTGCGGCGTCCCGTCGTGCTCCTGTGCTCGCGCCGCGCACTGCTGGGGGAGTCGGCGTGAACCACCCCACGAAGCTCTATGTCTCCCTCGCCTCGCTCCACCGCCGCACGACGTCGCGGAGGCCCCGATGAGGCGCGCCGACGTCGCGGGCGCGCTCGCCGCGGCCGCGCCCGGCCATGTCGTCGTCGCGAGCCTCGGCACCGCCGGGCGGGCCTGGCGCGAGCACGGCGGTCCGAACCCGACGTTCTACGCGTCCGACCCGATGGGCGCGGCGCCCGGTCTCGCGCTCGGTGCCGCGTTGGCCAGGCCGGACCTGGACTTCGTGCTGCTCGAGGGCGACGGCGACCTGGTGATGAATCTCGGCTCGCTGCTCGCCATCGCCGACGCCGCGCCGCCGAACCTGCGCGTGGTCGTCTTCAACAACGGCCGGTACGAGACGGGCGGGGGCCAGCCGCTGGCGGCCGGTGCGTCCGCCGACCTGGCCGCGATCGCGCGCGGAGCCGGCTGGCCGTTTGCGCGCACCGTCGTACGCGACACCTCCGCCGAGGAGCTCCCGGAGCTGCTCGGCGAGCTGCTCGGGGCAGCACCCGGACCGGCGATGCTCGTCGTCGAGGTCGACCCGGAGCCCTCGCCGTACGGCGGGCCGGGCGAGCTCTCGGGCGCGGAGGCGCAGCGGGAGTTCCGGACGGCACTGGCGAACTGGGAACGATCGAAGGGTGACGAAGGATGACGACACGGCTGCTGCGCAACGCCCGGCTGCTGGACCTCGAGCTCGGTGGTGAGCTCGGCGACGTGGTGGTCGTGGACGGCGTCATCGCCGACCTCGGCCCCGGCGCCGCCGACCGCTGGCTCGCCCAGGCGGGCTCCGCCGCGAGCGCGGCCGAGTCGACCGACCTCGGCGGCGACCTGCTCATCCCGGGTCTGGTCAATGCGCACACGCACTCCAACCAGACCATCGAGAAGGGCCTGTGCGACGCCCTCCCGCTCGACGCGTGGATGGTCGTGGCGTCGTACGGCGGCGCGGGCGCGCGGCTGTCTCCGCGCGACCTCTACGTCTCGGCGATGGTCGGCGCGATCGAGATGATCCGCAGCGGCGCGACCTCCGTGCTCGACTGCGCCCGCTCCGACAGCGAGTGGGTCGACGACGGCATGGACGCGATCATGCAGGCGTACGCCGACCTCGGGTTCCGCGCCAACGTGGCGATCCAGTACTCCGACCTCGACTTCTTCTCCTCGATCCCGGTCGACCTCGTGCCGGGTGGCGCGGAGCTGCGCAAGCCGCCGGTCGCGTCGCCCGACGTGGTGTTGGCGGCGGCCAACCGGTTCGTCGACCGCTGGCAGGGAAGGTCGCCGCTGCTGCAGCCGCTGCTCGGACCGTCGTCCCTGCCGCGCTGCTCGACGGAGCTGTTCGAGGCCAGCGTCGAGACGGCGCGCTCGCGCGGCGTCCGGATGCAGACGCACCTGCTCTCCGCGCAGTCGCAGATCCGGATGGCGCAGCAGCGCTACGGTGTCTCGACCGTCGAGTTCCTCGCGAAGCTCGACGCCCTGCAGGACTGGGCGTCCTTCGCGCACGCGATCTGGCTGAGCCCCGAGGAGGTCGAGCTCTTCGCGCAGACGGACGCGGTCGCCGTCCACAATCCGGCGAGCAACCTCAAGCTGGGCGCGGGCGTCGCGCCGGTGCCGGCACTGTTGAAGGCGGGTGCGAAGGTCGCCATCGGCTCGGACGGGGCGTCGAGCAACGACACGCAGAACATGTTCGAGACGCTCAAGCTCTCCACGATCCTGCATCGCGTGCAGGGCCCGCCGGAGACGTGGCCGACCGCCAACGACGGCCTGGGCATGTGCTGGACCAACGGTGCCGCCGCGCTCGGTGCCGACGTCGGTCGCCTCGCCGTGGGCGCCCAGGCCGACCTCACCGTCATCGACACCGACTACGTCTGGCCGGCGCCCGCGGAGCAGTTGCGCCACCAGCTCGCGTACGCCGAGCTCGGCTCGGCGGTGCGCAGCGTCTACGTCGCCGGCGAGGGCGTGTTCGTGGACCGCGCCTTCCCCGGCATCGACGAGGACGCGATCCGTGCCGAGGCGCGCGAGATCGCCACGCGGATCTGGACGACCCTGCCCGACCGGCTCGCCCGGTTCGAGGAGGTGCGGCCGGTCCTGGAGCAGGTCGAGGCCGCCGTCGGCGGGGGATCGGCCGTCTGCCACTGAGTCGGTCGGCGCTGTAACACGCCGTTGCCCGCAGTAACACGCCGTCCACGTCGCTGGGACGGCGTGTTACTGCCGATTTCGGCAGGTGGACGGCGTGTTACTGCGGGGCTGGCACGTGATCCCCCGCCCTCACTGCTCCGTCGCGCCATATTGCTATGCGAGATGTCGGATTGCATGTTGACATGGGCGACGGCGGACCTCTAGGTTCGATCGCAACGTGACGCGGGTCACGTCGCCGAGAGATCGCCGTCCTCGCCAGGGGGTCCGATGAAGACCGACCACGCAGCCGTCCGCGGCCCGGAGCGGGTCGACGGCTCCGGCCGGGCCCGCTGGACCGAGCGGACGGCCCCGGTCGCGCTGGGAGTGGCCGGGGTGGTGAGCCTGCTGCTGCTCTGGCAGTTGCTCGGCACCCTCGACATCGTGCCGCGCTCCTCGCTGCCCGGTCCGTGGTCGGTGCTGGGTGCGCTGCCCACGATCCTCGGCGACCGGGACTTCCTGGCCGGCGCGGTCGACAGTGCCGCGGCCACGGGCATCACGGTCCTGGTGGGCTCGCTGGTCGCGGTGGCCGTCGGCCTGGTCGCGAGCAGCTTCGCCTTCCTGCAGCGCCCGACCATGGTCGTGGTCAACACCTTCCGCTCGGTGCCGGCCACGGCGCTGATCCCGATCGGCGTCCTCATCTTCGGCCTGGGCATGGAGATGAAGGTCTCCATCGGCCTGTACGCCGTGGTGTGGCCGATCCTGATCAACACCATCTACGGCGTCGCGACCACCGAGCCGATGCGGCGCGACGTCGCCCGCTCGCTGCGCTGGGGCTGGTGGCGCCAGCAGGCGTGGGTCACGCTGCCGAGCGCGCTGCCCTCGATCCTCACCGGTGTCCGGGTCGCGGTCGGCATCGCGCTGGTCGTGGTGATCTCGACCGAGCTGCTCGGCGCGCGGTACGGCGTGGGCACGGTGCTCGTGCAGTACACGCAGGCCTCGCGCCCCGAGGTCGTCTACGCCGGGGTGCTGCTGCTCGGAACCGGCGGCGCCCTGCTCTTCTCCGCGCTGGTCCGTGCGGAGCGCCGGCTCGTGAGGTGGGTGGCCCATGACTAGCCGAACGACGAGGACGGGCCCGCGCCGCGTGGCGACCGCGCTGCGGCGAGCGGCGTCGGCGGTGGGGAACCTCTGGCTCCTGGCGCTCGTCCTGGTGCTCTGGGAGGTCTACGGCCGCGTCAGCGAATCGCTGTTCGTGCCGCCGATCTCCCGGATCCTGGAGAACTTCGGCGAGGTGTGGCTGGGCGGACCGGCCTCGCAGCTCTTCCTCTCCGACCTCTTCTGGAGCGAGGTCACGACCAGCCTGTCGCGCTTCGCCCGCGGCTGGGGACTGGCAGTCGTGGTCGGCATCGGGTGCGGCGTGGTGCTCGGCCGGAGCCCCGTGATCGCCCGGATGTACGGACCGGTCGTGCGCTTCTTCGCCGCCATCCCCAACACGGTGCTGCTGCCGATCGCGGTGCAGATCTTCGGCGTCGCCAGCAGCATGAACGTCTTCCTCATCTTCCTGGGCAGCGTCTGGGTGGTCATGATCAACACGGCGGACGGCGTCGCGGGGGTCGACCCGATGTGGCTGCGCAGTGCCCGCAGCATGCGGGTCTCACGCTGGATCCTCTACCGCCGGGTGATCGTCCCGGCCGCGGCACCGCAGATCCTGGCCGGCCTGCGGGTCAGCCTCGGGATCGGGCTGATCCTCATGGTGATCTCCGAGCTCTACGCCACCACCGAGGGCCTCGGCTTCCAGATCGTCGTCGCCCAGTCGAGCTTCCGCTACCTCGACATGTGGTCGGCCTTCGTCCTGATCGGCCTGATCGGGATCGTCCTCAACCTGGCCTTCGGCCGGATCGAGACCCGGCTGCTGCGCTGGCAGCGGCGGACCGGTCTCGACGCGCTGTGACCCGCCGGCACCCACAGGGAGTGAACCGATGAACGTCGTCGTCGACCGAGTCCGCAAGTCCTACGGCCGCGGTGCCGAGGCCAAGGAGGTGCTCACCGAGACCTCGCTGACCATCCGGTCCCAGGAGTTCGTCAGCATCGTCGGGCCCTCGGGCTGTGGCAAGTCGACGCTCCTCATGATGATGGCCGGTCTGCTGAGGCCGACCGGTGGCGAGATCCGGCTCGGCGACGAGCCGGTCACCGGTCCACCGGCCGGGCTCTCCGTGGTCTTCCAGGACTACAGCCGCTCCCTCTTCCCGTGGATGAGCGTGCGTCGCAACCTCACCACGGCGCTGACGGCCGCGCGGCTGGGCAAGGAGGAGCAGCGGTCCCGGGTCGAGCACGCGCTGGAGTCCGTCGGACTGGCGGGCAAGGGGGAGATGTACCCCTGGCAGATGTCCGGCGGCATGCAGCAGCGCGTCGCCATCGCCCGCGCACTCGTCACCGAGCCCACCGTGATGCTGATGGACGAGCCCTTCGCCGCCGTCGACGCCCAGACCCGCGCCGACCTCGAGGACCTCGTGCTCCGCGTGCGTCACGAGTACGACGTCACGGTGGCGTTCGTGACCCACGACATCGACGAGTCGGTCTACATGGCCGACCGGATCGTCGTCCTGGCGGCCAACCCCGGCCGGATCGCCGCCGACCTCACGGTCGACCTCCCGCGGCCGCGGGACCAGGTCGAGACCAAGCTCGACGCCCGCTTCGCCAAGCTCCGCAGCGAGGTGTTCCGCCTGGTGATGCGGCCCGACACCCCGACCGTGGCCTGACCGATCCCGGCGTCGCCGGGTCGCCCGCTCGCCCGCGGCGCCGCCGCGGGGCGATGTCCCTCCCCAACGAATCCCTCCCACCGAAAGGGCGCGCCATGAGAGCTCGTCATGCATCCACCCTGCGTCGCCGACTCGCGGTCGTCGGCGTCCTCGGCCTCGGCGTCGGTACGACGCTCACCGCGTGCGGCTCGTCGGACGACGACGCCGGAGCCGACGCCGGGGGCAGCCTTCGCGTCACGACCCTGGGCCTGTGCAACGAGGTCGTCTACTGGGCCCAGGAGAAGGGCCTGTTCGCCGAGCACGGCGTGGACGTGGAGCTGGTGAAGTCCACGGGCGGCGCGGCGGCCCTGACGGCGCTGCAGAGCGGGGACATCGACCTCGCCTTCGCCAACCCGTTCTCCACGATGATCGCCATCGACCAGGGCCTGGACCTCAAGTGGATCGCCACCGCCTACGAGACCACCAGCGTCGAGGCCGACGCCGCCAACGCCATGGTCGTGGCCAAGGACGCCGGGATCACCGAGGCCGCCGACCTGAACGGCAAGACCATCGGCGTCAACGAGGTCGGCGGCATCAACCAGATCGCGTCGAGCCAGTGGATGAAGCTCGAGGGCGGCGACCCGAGCACGGTCAAGTTCGTGGCCCTGCCCTTCAACGAGCTCGCCTCCGCCGTCGCGTCGGGCAAGGTGGCGGCCGCCCAGGTCCCGGCCCAGAACGTCGACCCCGAGCTCGGCCTGGTCAGCCTCGGCGACCCCTACGTCGTCGCGGGCGAGGGCAGCAACCTGGTCTTCGCCGGCTATGTCGCCACCGGCAAGGAGGCCGAGGAGAAGGAGAAGCAGCTCAAGGCCTTCCAGGACGCGCTGATCGAGACCAACGAGGCGTTCAACGACCCCGCCAACGACGACGAGCGCTTCGCGATCGCCTCGGCCCAGTGCAAGCAGGACGCGGCCGTGCTGAAGACCCTGCCCGAGAACATCTACGAGGCGCGCGTCGACACCGACGCCCTCGAGCGGATGGGCGAGATCCTCGTCGGCCAGGACCGGCTCGACGACCCGCCCTCGCCCGAGGACTTCGTGCCGTCGTACGTGACCACGAAGTAGCGGCTTCCCGCGCCGCCCGGCGCGGGCTGCCGGTGACGGACGAGGGCGCCCGGACCTTCGGGTCCGGGCGCCCTCGCGTCGGGTCGGGTCGGGTCAGCCGAGCAGCTTGACCGCGACGGCCTTCTCGCGCGTGAACTCGTAGAGCCCGCGGTAGCCGTTGCCGGAGGAGAACCCGCTCTGCTTGGCCATGTTGAACGGCATGCCGATCACGCCGGCGTCGGAGAACTGGTTCACGGAGATCTGCCCGGCGCCGATCTCGGCGGACATGCGCAGCGCCCGCGAGACGTCATTGGTCCAGATGCAGGCGAGCAGGCCGAAGTCGGTGCCGTTGGCGAGCGCGATCGCGTCGTCGTCGCCGGCGAAGGTCTCCACGGTCAGCACCGGACCGAAGATCTCCTGGCCGACGATGGCGGCGGCGCGGTCGGTCACCTCGAGCACGGTGGGGGCGAGGAAGTTGCCGGTGTCGCGGCCCGCCGGCCGGGCGCCGCCGAGGAGCAGCTCGACGCCGTCGCCGAGCGCACCCTCGATGAGGTCGCTCACGCGGGCGTGCTGGACCTGGTTCACCAGGGGACCCATGTCGAGGTCCTCGTCCCAGGCGCCGATCCGGATCTCGGCCATCGCGGCGAGCACCCGGTCCCGGACCTCGCCGGCGATGCCGGCCTCGACGAGGAGCCGGGAGCCGGCGTTGCAGTTCTGGCCGGCGTTCTCGGTGATCGACCGCACGATCGCGGGGACGGCGACGTCCAGGTCGGCGTCCGCGAAGACGACGTTGGGCGACTTGCCGCCGAGCTCGACCTTGATCGGGACGAGGTTCTGGGCGGCGGCCTGCATGACCAGGCGTCCGGTGGCCACGGAGCCGACGAAGCTGATGTGGTCGATGCCCGGGTGGCCGACCAGGGTGGCGCCGAGCTCGGCGCCGACGCCGGTGAGGACGTTGAGGACGCCCGGAGGCAGCCCGGCCTCCTCGGCGAGCTCGACGAGCGCGTGGATGACCAGGGGGGCGACCTCCGACGGCTTCAGCACGACGGTGTTGCCCGCGGCGAGCGCCGGTGCGAGGTTGGCGGCGCACAGGACCGCGGGGACGTTCCAGGGCAGCACGATCGCGCACACGCCGTGCGGCTCGCGGCGCGTGAAGCCGAGGTAGTCGGGGGAGCGGGTCGGCAGCGTGGCACCGGTCAGCTTGTCGGCGCCGCCCGCCGTGAACTGCAGGATCGAGCCGGCGATCTGGACGTTCAGCAGGCCGCCGGACAGCGGCTTGCCGACGTCGCGCGCCTCGAGCGCGGCCAGCCGGTGCTGGTGCTGGAAGACCAGCCCCGCCCAGCGGCCGAGGATCGCGCCGCGCTCCGAGGGGGACGTGCGTGACCAGTCGCGCGCGGCCGCGCGTGCCGCGGAGACGGCGCGGTCGACGTCGGCGACCTCGCTCGCCGAGATCCGGCCGAACGTCTCGCCCGTCGCCGGGTCGACGGAGGGGAACGCGGAGCTTCGTTCGAGCCAGCTCCCGCCGATGAAGGTGCCGAGGTGATCACCGCTCGGAGCGGCTGCTGCGGGGGTCTTCGCATCCGTGGTCACCCTCCGATCGTCCGACCCGCCCATAACAATAGTCAAGATGATGTGTTGCATTGCGAGACGGGCTGGTGCATGCTGGCGCAGTTCCCGGGGCTCGGCCGGCAGGCACTCGGACCAGGTCGGAACGACCCGCAAGTCACGCACTACTCGGATGGATCGAGGGCGGAGAAACATGCGAATCCAGAAGTTCTCAGCAGCCTGCGTTGCTGTGGCCATGCTCGCGATGGCCGGCTGCGGCTCCAGCGACGACGAGCCGAAGAAGGCGAAGGGCTTCGACGGCCCCGACCCGTTCGCCGTCGCGCGCGGAGCCACCATCGGAGAGCCCGGTACGGCGACCGCGCCCCAGTGGGCGGGCGAGGGCGCCGTCCCGAAGGGACAGCCCGACCAGAACGGGGACGGCAAGGTCTCCGTCGGCGTCATCACCTCGGGCGACACCAACGACGGCACCTACTACCAGAGCACCGCGGACGCGGTGGCCTACGCCGCGGACAAGTACGACTGGGAGCACACTGTCCAGGGACTGGTCCCGCTGACCCAGGCGGTCACCGCGGCGGAGAACCTGTGCCGCCAGCGGGTCGACCTGATCGTGATCAGCGACGCGCAGCTCGCGCAGGCCGTCACGGCGGCGTCCAACCCGCTGTGCAAGGACACCTTCTTCTACCTGCAGGGCGGCTACGGCTCGCCGGAGCAGGACGAGACCTTCACGCAGTCCTACGACGTGGGCCTCGACTACGCGTACGTCGCCGGCATCGCCATGGGCGCGTACATGAAGGCCAACGACATCAAGAAGACGGGCTTCCTGTCCGGCATCGCCGCGCCGTTCAACACCACCATCGGCAAGGTCTTCACCGAGGGCGTCAAGGCCCAGGTGCCGGACGCCGAGGTCGTGGAGACCTACACGGGCGACCAGATCGACGTCGGCAAGGCCGTCGAGGGCTTCAACGCCCAGGCATCGCAGGGCATCGGCGCGGTGTACCCGTACTTCGGGGCGCCGACGATCGCGGTCGCGAAGAAGGCGAAGGAGGCGGGCATCCCGGTGCTCGGCTCGCCGAAGACCTTCTGCGACTCCGGCGAGGCCGATTTCATCGGCGATGTCGTCTTCGCGCCCGGCTACTACCTGGCCCCGATGCTCGACCTCTTCGCCGAGGGCGAGCTCGAGCTCGGCGTCACCCGCAACTGGCGCCTTGGTGTCGACCCGGTGCCCGCGGTCCACGCGTGCGACGGCGCGGGCGACGGCAAGGACGCCATGAGCCAGGCGATCGAGCAGGCCCAGGCCGACATCAACGCCGGCAAGATCGACCTGTTCGGCATGGCCGGCGCGTCCTGATCCGACGATGATGAGTGAGGCTGCGGCTTCCCGACCGGAGGTGGAGCCGATGACACCGGCGCTCCGCATGGCCGGCATCACCAAGCACTTCAACGGGGTCCCGGCCTGCTTCGACGTCGACCTCGAGGTCGCGCCGGGGGAGATCCACGGCCTGCTGGGGCAGAACGGCGCCGGCAAGTCGACCCTGATGAACATCCTCCTCGGGCTGGTCCGCCCCGACCGCGGAGAGGTGATCCTGGCCGGTGAGCAGGCGGTCATCCGCGACCCGAACGCGGCCCGCGCACTCGGCGTGCGGATGGTGCACCAGCACTACAGCCTCATCCCCACGCTGTCGGTCTGGGAGAACGTCGTCCTCAGCGGGGAGGGTCGGGTCGACCGGGACCGCACCATCGCGCAGATCGAGGAGGTCAGCGAGCGCTTCGGGCTCGAGGTCTCGCCGCGGGCGCTCGTCGCCGACCTTAGCGTCGGCGAGCAGCAGCGCGTCGAGCTGGTCACCTGCCTGATCGACCGGCCGCGGCTGCTCGTCCTCGACGAGCCGACCGCGGTCCTGACCCGGCAGGAGTCGCGCTCGCTGTTCACCATGCTCCGCCGGCTGGTCGACCAGGACGGCTGCTCGGTCGTCCTGATCAGCCACAACCTGGCCGAGATCACCGCGGTGGCCCATCGCGCCACGGTGATGCGCGGCGGTCGCGTCGTCTCCCGGGTGATCCCCGCGGAGACGCCGGTGACCGAGCTCGCCCGTCACATGATCGGGCGCGACCTGCCCGGTACGGCGGACGTGGCCGCCGCGATCGGCGCCGACCCGGCTCCGGTCGCGGGCGAGGCGCGCGGGCCGGGCGGGCGGGGCGAGTCGCCCCCGATGGCGGACGACGAGCCGGTGCTGCGCATCGTCGGCGCGACGGCGACCCACGACGGGACCCGCGCGCTCGACGCGCTCGACCTCGAGATCCGGGCGGGCGAGATCGTCGGCGTCGCGGGGGTCGAGGGCAACGGCCAGCAGTGGCTGTCCGCGCTGCTCGCGGGCTCGCTCCCCCTGCAGGCGGGCGAGGTCCGGGTGCACGGGCGCAGGGTCCCGGTCGGCCGACCGGGCTCGACGCGCAAGGCAGGCGTCGGCGTCGTACCGGAGGACCGGAAGACGTCCGGCTGCATCCTCGACATGTCGGTCGCCGACAACCTCGCCCTCGCGGGCCTGAAGTCGCTGTCGCGCGCGGGAGTCGTCTCCCGGCGCCGGCTGCACGGCCTGGCCGAGCGGCTGGTCGAGGAGTTCGACATCGCCGTCGCGACGGTCGACCAGCCGATGCGGTCGCTCTCGGGCGGCAACCAGCAGAAGGTCGTCCTCGCCCGGGAGATGTCCGCCGGGCCGGCGGTCCTCGTGCTCGCCCAGCCCACCCGGGGCCTGGACGTCGGGGCCGTCGCCGACCTGCACGAGCGGATGCGCCAGGCGGCCGCCGCCGGCGTGGCCGTGCTCCTGATCTCGTCCGACCTGAACGAGATCATGCAGCTCTCCGACCGCATCGCCGTGATCTACCGGGGCCGGATCCAAGGAGAGCTGGCCCGCGCCGAGGCCGACCCCGAACGGCTCGGTCTGCTGATGGGAGGAGTGAGCGCATGACCACCCCAGGACCTTCGTCCCCTCCGCTGCGCTCCCCCGAGCAGGCTCCCGGGGACGGCGTTCGGAGCACCGAGGTCTCCGAGCCGGCCGCGACCCCGGGCGGTACGCCGTCGCCACCGTCGGGCGGAGGAGCCGACGCGGTCGCCGCCGGGCTCCTCGGCTCCCTGCGCTCGGGAGCGCGGCCCGCGACCGAGCAGGTCCTGGCGTTCGTGGCCTTCCTCTCGCTGGGCATCGGCGTCGGACTGCTGCTCGGCTGGGCGACCGGCCACGACCCGGGCGTGATCCTGGGCGACCTGTTCGAGGGCAGCATCGGCAGCAGCATCTCGATCGGCTACATGCTCACCGCCGCCGCGCCGTTGCTGCTCGTCGCCGTCGGCGCGGTGATCTGCATGCGTGCCGGCCAGTTCAACATCGGCCAGGAGGGCCAGGTCACCCTGGGCGCGATCGGCGCCGGCTTCGTCGTCTTCCACGTCGACGCCTCCGGCCCGGTGACGATCGTGCTGGCCTTCGTCGCCGCCGCGCTCGCGGGCGCCGGCTGGGCCTTCCTCGCCGCGCTGCTCAAGTTCGGACGCGGCGTCGACATCGTGGTCAGCTCGCTGCTCCTGGTGTTCCTCGCCGAGCAGCTCCTCACCGCCCTGATCAGTGGCGACGGGCCCCTGCACGATGACGGGGACGGGGTCCTCGGCGGTGGGACGGCGTCCCAGTCGCCGCGCGTCCCCGAGAAGTCCATGCTCCCCTCGATCCACATCCTCGGCGTCGACGTGCCGCTGGCGTTCGTGCTGGCGCTCGTCGCCGCGGCCCTCGTCGCCTGGTTCCTGGCGTCCGCGCACGCGGGCTACCGACTGCGGATCCTCGGCCAGAACCCGGCGGTCGCCGGCACGATCGGCATCAGCGCACCCAGGCTGGGCTCGCTCGCGGTCGCGGCGTCCGGTGCCTTCGCCGGTACGGCGGGCGCGGCGATCCTGATGGGCCAGAGCTTCCAGCTCAACCCCGGCGTCTCCAGCTCGATCGGCTGGAGCGGCCTGCTCATCGCCCTCGCCGCCCGGACCAACGCCGGCGTGAGCGTCCTGCTGGCCCTGGTGTTCGGTGCGATGGTCGCCGGTGGCGGCCTGCTCGGTGGTCACGGCGTCCCCGTGGACATCGTCAACGTGATCACCGCCGCGATCGTGGTCGCCCTGCTGTGTCCCCCCGTCCTGCTCGCGGCGCTGCGCCGCCGCCGGATCCGCCGTTCCGTGGAGGCCTGAGATGAACCTGACGACGGACCTCGAGACGATCCTGACCGCGTCGGTGCCGTTGATGGTGCCGCTGCTCTTCGCCGGGCTGGGGGAGTACGTCGCCCAGCGGGCCGGCACCTTCAACCTCTCCGTCGAGGGCATGATGCTCGGCTCCGCCTTCGCCGCGGCCTACGCCGCCTCGGAGACGGGATCGCCCGTCGTGGGGCTGCTGTGCGGCATGCTCGCGGGACTCGCCGTGGCCTTCGTGCACGGCAACCTGAGCCACCGGCTGCAGCTCAACACCTACGTCGTGGGCCTCTCGCTCAACGTGCTCGTGCTCGGCGTGACCAACTACCTGCTGTCGACGACGATGCTCGACATCCCCGGCAGCTCGGCCTGGCGGATCCCGCTGGTGTCCGACCTTCCGGTCATCGGCAAGGCGTTCTTCGTGCAGCCCTGGGTGGTCTACCTGCTCTTGCCGCTGCTCCTCGTCATCTGGTGGGTCCGCCGCCGCCGTGTGGGCCTCGAGCTCCGGGCCGCCGGCGACGACCCGGTGGCCGGCGACCTGACCGGCATCGACGTCAACGCCCGCCGCCGCCAGGCGCTGCTCTTCTGCGGCCTGTGCTCGGGCGTCGGTGGGGCGTACCTCTCGGTCTTCCAGTCCGGCTCGTTCACCTCCGGCATGACCGCGGGGCGCGGCTACATCGTGATCGCCGCCGTCATCTTCGGCGGCTGGATGCTGCGGGGCGTGATCGGCGCCTGCGCCGTCTTCGGCATCGCCCAGGGCCTGCAGCTGGCCCTGCCGGCCATCGGGTACTCCGTGTCGCCGCAGCTGCTCGCCGCGACGCCGTACCTCCTGGCGCTGGTGTCGCTCGCCCTCCTCGGCGCCCGGTCCCGACGACCACTCGCGCTCGGCCAACCCTTCGCGCCGGCGCGTTAGCGCGGCGGACGCCTCCGGCCGGTCGCCGGTGCCGTCCGGCACGACGCGACGACAACAGGGCCGCATCCGATCGGATGCGGCCCCGTTGTCGTGTCGAGCGTCTGCTGCGGCAGTCAGTCGAAGAGGACGACCCCGCGCAGGTTGCGGCCCGCGTGCATGTCCTCGTAGCCCTGGCCGATCTCGTCCAGCGCGTAGGTGCGGGTGACGATCTCGTCGAGCTTGAGGACGCCGGCGCGGTAGAGGTCGAGCAGCGCCGGGATGTCGGCGGTCGGGTTGCACTGGCCGAACAGGGAGCCCTGGATGCGCTTCTGGTAGAGCGTGAGCTCGGTCAGGCTGATCGGCGCCCCGACGGCGGCGTTGTCGCCCAGCCCCGTGACGACGGCCGTGCCACCCTTGCGGATGGCCGAGAAGGCCTCGCCGACGTGCTCGCCCGTGACCACGCCGACCGTGACGATGGCGGCGTCGGCCCCCTGGCCGTTGCTGTGCTGGCGGGCGATCTCGGCGGCCTCGGCCATCGTCGCGAAGGCGTGCGTCGCGCCGAAGCGCTTGGCCTCCTCGCGCTTGAACTCGACCGGGTCGACGGCGATCACCGTGGTGGCGCCGGCGTGCACCGCCCCCTGGACCGCGTTGATGCCGATGCCGCCGATGCCCATCACGATGACGATGTGGCCGGGCCGGACGGCGCCGGAGTTGACCGCCGCACCCCACCCGGTCGCGACGCCGCAGCCGACGAGGCACGCCTTGTCGAGGGGCAGGTCGTCGCCGATCCTGACGACGGAGCGGGCGTCGACCGTGGTGGTCTCCACGAAGGCCGAGACGCCGCACATCTGACCGACCGGGTCGCCGCCGTCGGCGAGGTGGAGGCGGGGCATCTCCGGTGCCATCCAGACCTTGCCGCCCTCGTCGCAGAGGTTCTGCATCCCGCTCGCGCACCAGCGGCAGCGGCCGCAGGCGGGCAGGAAGGAGAAGATGACGTGGTCGCCCTCGGCGAGGCCGGTCACGCCGCGACCGACCTTGGTCACCACGCCCGCGCCCTCGTGGCCGAGGGCGAAGGGATAGATCGCGACCGGGGAGTCGCCGACGGCGATGTGGTCGTCGGAATGGCACAGGCCGGCGGCGGCCAGGCGGACCTGGACCTCGCCCTCGGCGGGGTCGGCGACCTCCAGGTCGACCACCTCGTAGGGGCCCGGAGCCGTCCGGACGATCGCGCCTCTGGTTCGCATGAGCAGATCCTTCTCGTGTCCTCGCAGGTGTGTCGCTCCGACGGTAAGGGACACCGACTGATCGCGCAATGCGAGACGTTGACTCGTCTTGCGAGACGGTCTAGTCTCACTTGAGAGTTCGCTCACACAGGTACGGCCGATGAGGACGGGGTATGTCAACCTACGAGAAATTCGACCACCACTCGCCGGAATGCCGCGATGACATCGTCGGCTACTACGCGGCGTTCCGAGAGAAGTGCCCGGTGGGCCGGTCGGATGCGCACGAGAACGGCTACGTCTACCTGACCCGGTACGCCGACGTCTTCCACGTCGCGCGCAACGACGCCCTGTTCTCCTCCACGCGCGCGGCGGGCAACCTCGAGGGCACCGCCATCGTGATCCCGAGCGGTCCGTTCGGCGGCAACATGCAGCAGCCGCTGGAGCAGGACCCGCCGGACAACGTGGAGTACCGCCGGCTGCTGGACCTGATCCTCTCGCCGGCCGCCGTCGACGAGCTGCGCCCGATGATCGCGCGGCACGCGTCCCGCATCGTCGACGAGTTCATCGAGTCGGGCAGTGCCGACCTGGTCGAGGTGCTGACCAACCCGCTCCCCAGCGCGGTGACGCTGGACTGGATCGGCTTCCCCGAGGAGGACTGGATGCGGATCGGCCGTCCGATCCACGACGTCTTCACCTCCGAGCCCGGCAGCGAGCGCGCCCAGCGCGCGTACGAGGGCATGGCCTACATGGAGAAGCGCCTCGCCGAGCTCATCGCCGAGCGTCGCGCCGCGCCGAAGGACGACGTGATCAGCCGGTTGCTCCAGGAGCGCAAGGCCGACGGCACGGAGTTCACCGACGCCGAGCTGTTCTCGGTGATCGGCATCGCCATCACCGGCGGCGTCGACACCACCACCTCGCTGACCGGCTCGGTGCTCGTGCACCTCGACGAGCACCCCGAGATGCGCCAGCAGCTCATCGACGCGCCCGACCTGCTCGTCGACGGCACCGACGAGTTCCTGCGCCGCTACGGCTCGGTCACCGCCATGTCGCGGACCACGACCACCGACACCGAGATCGGCGGCTGCCCCGTCCGGGCCGGCGAGCGGGTGCTCGTGCCGTGGTTCGCGGCCAACCACGACCCCGAGGTCTTCAGCGAGCCGCACGAGGTCCGCCTCGACCGCGACGCCAGCCGGCACCTCACCTTCGGCATCGGCACGCACCGCTGCCCCGGCGCGCACCTGGCGCGGGCCATGTTCCAGGAGATGATCCACCAGGTCCTCACCCGGCTCCCCGACTACAAGGTCGACCGCGACCGCGTCGTCGGCTACGCCTCGCGCGGCAACCACATGGGCTGGGACGTCATCCCCGCGACGTTCACCCCCGGCCCGCGGGTCGGCGACCAGGTCGACCGGTTCACAGGCGCCAGTCACGGCACCGAGACCTACGACGTCGTCCTCGACACCGTCGACGTGGCCGCCGAGGACGTGCTGGCCATCACCGTGCGGGCGACCGACGGCCGCGCGCTGCCCCGGTGGCAGCCGGGCGCGCACCTCGAGGTGCGGCTCCCCTCCGGCCGGCTGCGGCAGTACTCCCTGTGCGGCGCGCTCGACGACCGCTCGTCGTACCGGTTCGCGGTGCTGCGCGAGCGCGCCGGCCGCGGCGGGTCCGAGGAGCTGCACGACGTCGCGGTCGCCGGCCGTGAGCTGACCGTCCGCGGTCCGCGCAACCACTTCCCCCTCGTCGACGCCGACGGCCACCTGCTCATCGCGGGCGGCATCGGGGTCACGCCGATCCTGGCCATGGCCCGCTCGCTCGCGGCGCGCGGACGACCGGCCCGCGTGGTGTACGGCGGCCGTTCGCGCGCCACCATGGCCTTCGCCGACGAGCTGACCGCCCTGCCCGGCATCGACGTGCAGCTGGTGCCCCAGGACGAGCACGGCCTCCCCGACCTGCGGGCGGCCGTCGCCGCGACGCCGCCCGGCACGGCCGTCTACTGCTGCGGTCCCGGCGCCATGATCGCGGAGGTCCAGCGGATCTGCGACGAGCTCGGCCGCCGGGCCGACCTCCATATCGAGCGGTTCGCCGCGAGTGACGAGATGGAGGCGCGGCTGACCTCGACCGAGGGCAACACGCCGTTCCGCGCGGAGCTGCGGCGCTCGGGCGTCACCGTCGACGTCCCGGTCGACAAGCGGCTGATCGAGGTCGTCCGGGAGGCGGTCCCGGGCATCGCCTACGACTGTGAGAAGGGCTTCTGCGGCTCCTGCGAGACCCGCGTGCTCGAGGGCACGCCCGACCATCGTGACGAGGTGCTGAGCGAGACCGAGCAGGCCGCCGGTCGGTCGATGATGATCTGCGTCAGCCGGTCGTGCACGCCCACGCTGGTCCTCGACCTGTAGCGACGCCACCGGCGTGATCTGACCCACGCGACACCCGGCACCGAAGACCCGGTGCCGGGTGTTCGTGCTGCCCAAAACCCTGTCCCCATGCGGGTTCTGGGCCTCGGCGACCCCTGGCCGTCGGGTGCCGCCATCTCGCGTGCGTATCGCTTGACATGATGCCATCTCGCAATAAAAGATGACTGCCATGCACGCGGTGACGACCGAACACGGGCTCGGACGAGTCGAGGGCGACGAGATCGCCCTCCTCGCCACCCCGTTCCCCGATCTCGGCGCGGTCGTCGAGGCGACCGGCTCGCTCGCCTGTCTCGACGACTGCGCCGTCACGGGTCGGATCCCGACCGACGCCACCCGGCTGCTCGCGCCGCTGGGCCGGCCCCGGGCGATGTGGGGCGTCGGGCTCAATTACCGGTCCAAGGCCGCGAAGGCCGGGCGCGACCTGCCCACGGAGCCGATCCTCTACCTGGCGGCGTCCTCGGCGATGCTCTCGCCGGACGCCGAGGTCCCGTTCCCGGCGGACGCGACCGAGCAGCTCGACTACGAGGGCGAGATCGCCGTCGTGATCGGGCGCCGTCTCCACCGCGCCGGTCCGGAGCAGGTCTGGCCGGCCGTCGCCGGCATCACCGCCGCCAACGACATGACGGCGCGCGACGTGATGAAGCGGACCGCGACCCCGACGCTCGCGAAGAGCTTCCCCGGGTGCAACCCGCTCGGCAGCTCGGTCTGCTCGGTCGAGGAGCTCGCGGACGCCGACGCGATCCCGGTGCGGACGTGGGTCAACGGCGACCTGCGTCAGGAGGACACCAGCGCCGGGATGATCTTCGCGATCCCCGACCTGGTCTCCCGCATCTCCTGGTACGCCGCGCTCGAGCCGGGCGACGTCGTGCTGACCGGCACCCCGGCCGGCACCGGCCAGGACCTCGACCGGTTCCTCGCCCCGGGCGACCGGATCCGGATCGAGGTCGGACCCGTGCTGCCGCTCGTCACCACCGTGGGCGCGTCGACCGGCTGAGCCGATCGCCCGACCCTCCGGGTGATCCGTCCCGGATCCGCCCGTTCCCTCCGGCCCAGCCACGACCTTCACAAGGAGCCAGCAGCATGTCCGACACGCAGGGGTACGACCTCGTTCTCACCGGCGGCACCGTCCTCGATCCCGCCTCGGGGCGCGACGAGCGCGCCGACATCGCGGTCAGCGGTACGACGATCGCCGCGATCGGCCCGGACCTCGCCACCGCCGGCGCCCGGGTCATCGACTGCTCCGGCTCGACCGTCGTCCCGGGCCTGGTCGAGGGCCACAGCCACATCTTCCAGCACGTCTCGAAGGTCGGCGCCCCCGCCGACGAGGCGCACCTGCGCCGGGGCGTCGTCGCGGTCGCCGACGCCGGCACGGCGGGTGCCTCGACGTTCGACGCCTTCCGCAAGGTCGTCGTCGAGGGCAACGCGATCCGCGTGGTCAACTTCCTCAACGTCTCGGTGCTCGGTCTCATCGACTTCCGCTTCGGCGAGCTCCTCAACCCCGACACCCTGGTGGTCGACGACGCCCTCGCCGTGGCCGCGGCCCACCCCGACGTCGTACGCGGGTTCAAGATCCGCCTCTCCGAGGATGTCGTCGGCCACCACTGGCAGGCGCTGCTGAAGAAGTCGGTCAGCCTGGCCGAGCAGGCCGGCCTGCCGCTGATGGTCCACATCGGCGAGACCGAGGAGCCGGTGCCCGCCGTGCTCGACTACCTGCGGGCGGGCGACATCGTCGCGCACTGCTACACCGGCAAGCCGCACGGCATCCTCGCCGAGGACGGCACCGTGCTGCCCGGGGTGATGGCGGCGCGCGAGCGCGGCGTCCTGTTCGACTCCGCCCACGGCAAGAGCAACCTCAGCTTCGAGATCGCCCGCCGGGCGATCGCCGACGGCTTCCTGCCCGACATCCTCAGCTCCGACACGAGCGCCCGGAACTGGCGGGGACCGGTCTTCGACCTGGTCACCAGCATCTCCAAGCTGCGTGCGCTCGGCGCTCCGCTCGACGAGTGCATCCGCCGCGCCACCGTGGTGCCGGCGCAGGTCCTGGGTCTCGAGGAGGAGGGCTACGGACGGCTCGAGGTCGGCGGCCGGGCGAACGTCACCGTGCTCACCGAGACCAGCGAGGTCACGCTCCCGGACGCCTCCGGCAACAGCATCGTCGCGCCGCGACTCGAGCCGACCACCGTCCTCCACGACGGCGCGCTCGTCGAGACCACGCCGTGGCGAGGTGGCGTGACGGCGTGAGGACCGTCCACCGGCTGCGGCGACAGGTCCGCGAGGGGCTGACGGGCGGGCGCCGCCAGGTCGGCATCTTCGTCAAGCTCGCCTCGCCGGACGTCGTCGAGCTGGCCGGACGCGCCGGACTCGACCTGGTGGTCGTCGACCTGGAGCACTCGACCCTGACCGAGCGCGACGCGATCGGCCTCGTCCGGCACGCCGTGCTGTGCGGTATCCCCGCGCTGGTGCGGCTGCCGGAGGTCGACGCGCCGCTCGTCGCGCGTCTGCTGGAGAACGGCGCTGCCGGCATCCAGCTGTCCACCCTCCGCTCGGCCGCCGAGGCCGCGCGGCTGCGGGACGCATGCCGGTTCGCGCCGACCGGGGCCCGCTCGGTCAGCCTGGCCAACCGGGCGGCCGGCTTCGGGTCGGTACCGCTCGCGGACTTCCTGCGGATCGAGGCCGCCGACCCGCCCCTCCTGGTCGGCCAGATCGAGACCCGGGTCGACGAGCCGCTCGCCGAGGTCGTCCGCGGGCTGGACGTGGCCTTCGTCGGCACCACCGACCTCGCCGTCAGCCTCGGCCTGCCCCCGCCGGACGTGATGGCTGACGCTGTCGGCGCCGTAGGCGCGGCAGCGGCGGAGGCGGACGTGGCCTTCGGCGGCTGGGCCGGCGCGCTCGCCGACGCCGACCGGCTGGGACTCGCCACGGCGTCGTACCTGCTCGTCAGCTCGGACCTGCAGCTGCTCGCCCACGGCCTGGGGGCCGTCGTACCCGTCGCATCTGAGGAGGAAGCGTGACCGCACTCAACCCGTCGCTGTTCGGCAAGGTCGTCAACTGGGACGACATCCCCCAGCGCGAGATCCGGCCCGGCGTCCGGCGTCGGATCTTCGCCACCGACGAGGTCCTCATCGCCCACCACGAGCTCGAGGTGGGGATGACGCTCAACCCGCACTCCCACGAGGACTTCGACCAGCTCGTCTTCATCGCCTCGGGACGCTGCCGCTACCACGTCGCCGGGACCCCGCACGAGATGGGCCCGGGCTCCTTCCTCCTCGTCCCCCGTGGCGCGGAGCACTACGTCGAGCCGACCGAGGGCCCCTGCGTCAACATCGACTACTTCGTGCCGCCCCGCGCCGACCTGCTGGAGAAGCTCGAGCTCCCCGTCTGACCCGACGGGTCGGCGGAACTGGATCGCGCCGGGAGCGCGTCGTGGGGGATCATGAGGGCGTGGTCGATGCGGACGCGACAGGGCAGGCGATCGGGCCCCACGAGGACGAACCCCACGAGCAGGGCTTCAACGACCGGCTCAACTGGCTGAGGGCGAGTGTTCTCGGCGCCAACGACGGCATCGTGTCGACGGCGGGCATCGTGCTGGGGGTCGCCGGCGCCACGAGCGACCGGTCGGCGATCCTGATCGCGGGCATCGCCGGCCTGGCGGCGGGAGCGATGAGCATGGCCGCCGGCGAGTACGTCTCGGTCAGCACCCAGCGTGACTCCGAGGAGGCACTGCTGGCCAAGGAGCGCCGCGAGCTGCGGGAGGATCCCGAGGACGAGCTCGCCGAGCTGGCCGGTCTCTATGTCGACAAGGGCCTCGACCCGGACCTGGCCCTCCAGGTGGCGCGCCAGCTCACCGCCAACGACGCGCTGGCCGCGCACGCCGAGGTCGAGCTCGGCATCGACCCCGACGACCTCACCAGCCCCTGGAAGGCGGCCTTCGCGTCGATGCTGTCGTTCACGGTCGGCGCCCTCCTGCCGCTGCTGACGATCGTCCTGGTGACGGCCGACGCCCGCGTCCCGGTCACGGTCGTCGCCGTCGTCGCGGCCCTGGTCCTGACCGGCTGGCTCAGCGCCCGGTTCGGCTACGGCTCGACCGGTCGCGCGGTCGTGCGCAATGTCGCCGGCGGTCTGCTGGCCATGGCGGTCACCCACGGCATCGGCCAGCTGGTCGGCACCCAGGTCTAGCCCATGTCGCGGATCTTCACCGCCGTCGTCCCTCCGGACGAGGCCGTCGAGCATCTCGACGCCTTCCTCGACCCCCGCCGGGCCGCGGCGTCGTTCCGCTGGACCCGGCCCGAGCACCTGCACGTCACCCTCGCGTTCATGGCCGACGCGGCCGACCACCGCGTCGACGGGTACGTCGACCGCCTGGCCGAGGCGCTCGACGGCATCCCGCCCGCGGAGCTGTCCCTCGCCGGTGCCGTGGTCTTCCCGAACGTCGCCGAGGGCCGGGTGCTCGCCACCGGCGTCGCCGGTGGGACCGACGTCCTCGCCACCGCCTCGGTCCGGGCGCGCAACGCCGCCGTGGCCTGCGGCATCGAGGTCGACGGCCAGCGGTTCCGGCCGCACGTCACCGTCGCGCGCACGGGCGGCCGACCCACCGAGCTGACCAGCTGGGTCCGGCTGCTGGAGACGTACGCCGGCCCGGCGTGGCCGCTGCGGGCGGTCCAGGTCGTCGCCTCCCATCTCGGCGAGGGGCCTCGCCGCTCGCCGCGCTACGAGACCCTCGCCGAGATCCTGCCCTAGCCTGCTCGAGCCCGCTGTTGCCCCATGCCGCCCACGCGTCCACCTGACCGCTGTCGGCGCCTCGGCGGCGCGTGACACGCCGAGGGCCCGGTCCGCGCTGGCGGAACCGGGCCCTCGACGTACGACCGGGGTCAGTTGAGGTGGTGCACGATCTCCTCGACCTTGTCCTTCGCGTCACCGAACAGCATCTGGCTGTTCTCGCGGAAGAACAGCGGGTTCTGCACGCCGGCGTATCCCGCGGCCATGGACCGCTTGAAGACGATGACGTCCTTGGCGTTCCAGACCTCGAGGACGGGCATGCCCGCGATCGGGGAGGACGGGTCCTCGGAGGCCGCCGGGTTGACGGTGTCGTTGGCGCCGATGACCAGGACGACGTCCGTCTCGGGGAAGTCGTCGTTGATCTCGTCCATCTCGAGCACGATGTCGTAGGGCAGCTTGGCCTCGGCGAGCAGCACGTTCATGTGGCCCGGGAGGCGACCGGCGACGGGGTGGATGCCGAACCGGACGTCGACGCCCTTGGCCCGCAGCTTCGAGGTGAGGTCGGCGACCGGGTACTGGGCCTGCGCAACCGCCATGCCGTAGCCCGGCGTGATGACCACCGAGGACGCGCCGGCGAGGAGCTCGGCGACCGCGTCGGCCTGGATCTCGCGGTGCTCGCCGTAGTCGACGTCGGCGCCCGCGGGCGCCTCGATGCCGAAGCCACCGGCGATGACCGAGATGAACGAGCGGTTCATCGCCTTGCACATGATGTAGGACAGGTAGGCACCGGAGGAGCCGACGAGGGCACCGGTGACGATGAGCAGGTCGTTGCCCAGCAGGAAGCCCGAGGCGGCCGCGGCCCAACCGGAGTACGAGTTGAGCATCGACACCACGACCGGCATGTCGCCGCCGCCGATGGAGGCGACGAGGTGCCAGCCGAGCGCCAGGGCGAGCAGCGTCAGGACACCGAGGAGGAGGTCGGCCGAGGTGTTGTCGTGGGTGTCCATCGAGACGTAGACCGCGGTCAGGACCGCGAACAGCACGAGCGAGCCGATGTTGATGAGGTTCTTGCCCGGCAGCATGAGCGGGGCGGACTTCATCTTCGCCGACAGCTTCAGGTTCGCGACGATCGAGCCGGTGAAGGTGACCGCTCCGATGAAGATGCCGATGGCGACCTCGGCCTCGTGGATGTTGACGAGGCTGTCCATCGACTCGTGCGAGCCCAGGATGTGGCCGTTCCAGCCGATCGCCACCGCGGCGAGACCGACGAAGGAGTGCAGGAGCGCGATGAGCTCGGGCATGCCGGTCATCTCGACGATCTTGGCGCGCCACAGGCCGATCGCGGCCCCGATGGCGATGGCCGCGAGCATCAGGATGATGACCAGGGCGCGGTCGTCGAGGAACTCGCTGACGTCGATGACGGCGGCCACCGTGGCCACGAGCGCGATCGCCATGCCGACGATGCCGTAGGTCAGGCCGTTCTTGGCCGACTCGTGCTTCGACAGGCCGGCGAGCGAGAGGATGAAGAGCAGCGAGGCGATGATGTACGCCGCGCCGGTGATGGAGATGATGTCCATGGCTCAGGCCCCCTTGCTGAACATGCTGAGCATGCGCCGGGTGACCGCGAAGCCACCGAAGATGTTGATCGAGGCGAGCAGGATCGCCGCGGCCGAGAGGCCGACCACGAGCTTGTCGTCGCTCGCGACCTGGACCAGCGCGCCGACCACGACGACGCCGGAGATCGCGTTGGTGACCGACATCAGCGGCGTGTGGAGGGCGTGCGCCACCTTGCCGATGACGTAGTAGCCGATGACGATCGACAGCATCAGCACGGTGAAGTGCCGGCGGAGGTCCTCGGTCGGGGCCAGGGCGTTGACCAGCCAGAACAGGCCGATGGCGCCGAGCACGAGGCCGACCTTGGTGCCGGCCGACATCGGGGCCTTGGGCTCCGGGGCGGGCGCGGCCGCGGCCGGGGCCGCCGCGGGTGCGGCGGAGACCTGCACGGCCGGCGGGGGCCAGGTGATCTGCGCGTCCGCCTCCCGGCCGTCGACGACGGTGATGCCGCGCTGGACGACGTCGTCGAAGTCGAGCGTGAGGATGCCGTCCTTCTCGGGGGTCAGCAGCTTGAGCAGGTTGACGATGTTGGTGCCGTAGAGCTGCGAGGTCTGCGCGGCCAGACGACCGGCGAGGTCGGTGTAGCCGAGGATCGTGACGCCGTTCTCGGTGACGACCCGCTGGTCGGTCACGGTGCCCGCGGCGTTGCCGCCGTTGGCCGCGGCCATGTCGACGATCACGGAGCCGTTCTTCATGCCGGCGACGGTCTCCGCGGTGAGCAGGCTGGGGGCCGGGCGTCCGGGGATCAGCGCGGTCGTGATGACGATGTCGGCGGCGCGCGCCTCCTCGTCGTACATCGCGGCGGTCGCGGCGACCTGGGCCTCGGACATCTCCTTGGCGTAGCCGTCGGAGGAGACCTCCTGCTCCATGTCGACGTGGACGAACTGCGCGCCCATCGACTCGACCTGCTCGGCGACCTCGGGACGCACGTCGAACGCGCGGACGATGGCGCCCATCGCGGACGCGGCGCCGATCGCGGCGAGGCCGGCGACGCCGGCGCCGACGACGAAGACGCGCGCCGGCGGGATCTTGCCGGCCGCGGTGACCTGGCCGGTGAACATCCGGCCGAACTCGTGGGCCGCCTCGACGACGGCGCGGTAGCCCGCGACGTTCGCCATCGAGGACAGCACGTCCATCGACTGGGCACGCGAGATCCGCGGCACCGCGTCCATGGCCAGGGCCGTCGCGCCCTGCGCCCGCAGCTTCTCCAGGAGCTCGGGACTGCGGCCCGGCGCCATCATCGAGATGATCGTGGCGCCGCGGCGGAGCCGGGCGATCTCCTCGTCGGTCGGGGCGTTGACCTTGACGACGACGTCAGCGGCCCACACCTCCTGGGTCGTCCCCACCCGCACGCCGGCCTCGGTGAACGCGCCGTCGGGCTGGTCGGCGAGCTCGCCGGCGCCCGACTCGACGATCACGTCGTAGCCGAGGTTGGTCAGTTGGGTTACGGTCTTTGCGGTCGCCGCTACCAGGGTTTCGCCCTGTTTCGACTCGCGCGGGATGCCGATCAGCATCGAGCCTCCAGCCCTTCTGTGGATAAACGCGAGCCAACCTACACAGAGCGCACCCCCTCTCGGGGGGCGTCTTACGTGTGACGAACATCTAGGGACACACCCTTGCGCCCGACCGGTCGGGGGTGCCTGCGGAGGCGTCTCCCGGGTGGCTCGCGGGGTGGTACTCGCGGGAGACGCGCCGCGACGCGTCAGCCGGCGGCGATCCCGTACATCCGGTCGCCCGCGTCGCCGAGCCCCGGGACGATGTAGCCCTTCTCGTTGAGCCGCTCGTCCATGGCCGCCGTCACGATCGTCACGGGGATGTCGAGGTCGCCCAGCTCCTCCTCGAGGCGGGCGCAGCCCTCGGGGGCGGCGAGCAGGCACACGGCCGTGATGTGGTCGGCGCCGCGGTCCACCAGGAAGCGGATCGCCGCCGCCAGCGTGCCGCCGGTGGCCAGCATCGGGTCGACGACATAGCACTGCCGGCCGGACAGGTCGTCGGGGAGCCGCTCGGCGTACGTCGTCGCCTCGAGGGTCTCCTCGTTGCGGACCATCCCGAGGAAGCCGACCTCGGCGGTCGGCAGCAGCCGGACCATGCCGTCGAGCATGCCCAGGCCCGCGCGCAGGATGGGCACGACCAGCGGCCGGGGAGCCGCGAGCCGCGTGCCCGTGGTCGGCGCGACCGGCGTCTCGATCCGGGCGGGCTCGACCCGGACGTCGCGGGTCGCTTCGTAGGCCAGCAGCGTCACCAGCTCGTCGGCCAGGGACCGGAACGTCGGCGAGTCGGTCTCCTTGTTGCGGAGCACGGTCAGCTTGTGGGCGACGAGGGGGTGGTCCACGACGAGGGTGCGCATGCACCGGAGCCTAGTGCCGCTGCCGGCGGCACCGCCTGCTACCGGGGGACGCAGCGCCGGTCCTACCCCGCCCGCCGGGTCCCGCGCCGCAAGACGTTCCGCAGCTGGGGTCCGGAGCAGCTCGTGGTCGTCGGGTGCTCGGGCAAGCCGCTGGGGCCGGGCCGCTGGGGCCGGGCCGCTGGGCCGGGCGCACGATCTGGTACGCCGCGCCGGTCACCGGCTGAGGTGTCGACAGCGGCGCCGGCGGGGCGTTCGGTACCTTCCTGGTGCTCCACCGACGCCGGTCGCCGGGTCGAGCCAGTTCGGGTGAGGGAGGGGGAGGCAGGGTGACCGATCGGGGATGGGCGACCGCCAGCTTCCAGCAGGCGGTCCGCCGAGCGTTCCTCGCCGGCATCGTGGTGTGGACGCCCGTCGTGATCGCGGCGTACTTCGTCGGTCCTGAGCGTCACCACGACCCCACGCTCATGGTGGCGGTGAACGCCGCTCTCCTCGTCGTCGCTGCTGCCGCCGGCGTGCTCCGAAAGATCCCGGCACGGTGGGTCTTCCTGCTCCAGCTCGCCGTGTTCGTCTTCGACTGGGCCCAGACCACCGGTCCCTCGACCCCGTTCGCGGTGGCGACCTACCAGATCTTCGTCTTCTCCGCCGTGGCCCAGGGGCTGCTGCTGCGGCGTCGTTCCGACCTCGTGCTCTCGATCCTGTGCTGTCTGCTGGCCGCGGCCGCGCTGAGCCTCGCATCACCCGACGACGGTGTCCGGGTCTCGATCTCGGCCGCGGTGACCGGACCGTTGGCCATCGTCGTCGGGCGCCCCGGCCTGGAGCCGCTGCTGCGCTTCGCCCGGTCGGTCGACGCGAACCACGACGCATCGGTGCGGGCGCTGGTGCGGCTCGACGCCCAGCGAGCGACCCTGCGCCGGGCCGCCGAGGAGCAGCGACGGGTCCACGACACCGCGATCAACACGCTGGCGGCCGTCGCCCGCGGCGGCTCCGCGGTGGCGGACGTCGAGGCGGTCCGGGTCCGGTGCCGCGCCGACACGCTCGTCCTGGAGCAGCTGATCAGCGCCTCCGCGCGCGAGGCCGCCGCGTCAGCGTCGCCCGACGAGCCGCTCGCGCGACGGGCGATCGACGTCTCCCTTCCCGGACTCGCGGGAGCGGCACTCGCCGCGCGCTGGGCGGAGCTCCCCGTCGGCGTACGGTCCGCGCTGGGCGGTGCGATCGGAGAGCTGGTCACCAACACCGAGAAGCACGCCGGCGTGGGGGAGGCGATCGTCGACATCCGTGACGAGGGCGACGGCATCCGGGTCGTCGTCCGTGACCACGGCCGGGGCTTCGCGCCGACGAGCACCCGAGAGCGTGGGCTCGCGACCTCCGTCCGGGCGCGCCTGGCCGAGGAGGGGATCGACCTCGACCTCCACGCGGCGCCCGGAGAGGGAGTCCGGGCGGAGATGGTGTGGCGCCCCGGGGCCGGACGAGGGGAGGAGACCACCGACTTCCGTGGCGACGTCGACCGGATCCGCATGATCGGCGCGCTCCTGATGTCCTCGCTGGTCGCGGCGGGCGGGGTCGTCATCGGCGCGTCGAACCATCCGGGGGAGCTCTCCCCGGACTACCTGCTGGTCGTTCTCGTCGTCGCCAGCACCGCGATGGTGTGGCGGAGTTGGCGGCGAAGCGAGCGGCTCACCCGCGCCGCGACGGCCGCACTGGTGGCGGTCGCGCCGATCGCCTTCCTGGTCTCGGGATCCAGTGTCGGCTTCGGCACGGGCTACAACCTCGCGTGGCAGGCCGTGGCGCCGATCGGCCCGCTGTTCGTCCTCGTCGCCGGTGCCCGATCGCGCCGGGCCGTGGCGTGGGGGGTGCTCGCCTATGCCGCTGTCGGAGTGGCGGCGGCGCTGGTGCTCGCGGACACGCCGACGGCCAGGGCCACGACGGCGGTCGTCCTGATCACCGGTTTGGTCTGGGTCGCGGGATGGTGCCTGTTCAACCACCAGCTCCGTCGGATCGCGTCCCGCGGCGTCCGCGAGCACGAGCTGACGGTCCGGACCGACGAGGCCGCCGAGGTCCAGGCGGCTGCCGCCCTGATCCGCGCGCGCTGGCGCCTGGCCGGGATCGAGAGCGCCACGAAGCTCCTGCGGGAGCTCGGCGGGTCGATGGACCCCGCGTCGGCGGAGGCGCGGCGGCGCAGTGGACGCGAGGAGACCTACCTGCGTCAGGTGGTCCTGCTCGCCCCCGAGCTGGTGCACGTCGGCGCCTGGTTCTGCCAGGCGCTGCTGGCCGCTCGAGAACGCGGCGTGAACCTCCAGGTCCGAGCCGGGACCCAGGACATCGCGGCCGAGGTCGCCGAGGCGTTGGGCACCTATCTCGTCGACGCGACCTCCGCGGTCGCGCCGGGCGCCACGGTGACCGTCTCCCTCTTCGAGGAGGGCGAGGGTCTGCAGTTCCGCCTGGTCGCCGACGACCCGCGGGTCGCCGATCTCGCCCGCGCGCGCGACTGGGACCGCCGGCTCCGGCCCGAGATCCGGCAGTACGGCGAGCAGGTGCTGGTCCGGGTCGGGCCGGTGCGCGCCGAGGACCCGTGGACGACCGCCGCCGCCACGGCGCGCCCCTGAGCCGCCCGCGCCGGGAAACCCTCTGGCCCTGCGCCCCGTCCCGTGTCAGGCTTGATGCCATGACCGCTAGCGGGACGGCCATCGAGTCGGTCGACTTCGCCCTCGCCGCGTACCGCGAGGAGGGCGTGTGGCAGGTCGCCGAGCTGGCGCCCGACCACGCCGTCGACGTCGACACCCTGGCCGCCGCGCTGCGTCGCTTCCCCGGTGACGGTGGCGCGGTGGGGCTGGTGGCGGTCGAGGAGGACTTCTTCATCGTGGTCCGCGTCGCGGGCCCACGGACCCGGGTGATGCTCTCCGACGTCACCGCGGCGACCGAGTGGGAGCTGGCCGCGATCGTGGTCGAGCACCTCGGGCTGCCGGCGGTCGACGACGAGGACGACCCCGAGCCCGCGGGCGACCTGGAGCTGCTCAGCGACCTCGGGGTCGACGCCATGGACCTCGCGGCGATCCTCGACGACGACGAGCTCTACCCCGACGAGATGCTGTCCGAGATCGCCCGCGGCCTCGGCTTCGGCGACCTCTTCGACGACGCCGTCGGCCTCACCTCCGCGTGACGGCGCCGGTCCCGGTCGCCCGCTGGGTGGAGCCGATGCGGGTGGCGCTCGCGGAGGCCTCCGCCGCGCTGGGCACGGGCGACGTCCCGATCGGCGCGGTCGTCGTCGATTCCGCCGGTGCCGTCGTCGGCACCGGGCGCAACGTCCGCGAGCGCGACGCCGATCCCACCGGCCACGCCGAGGTCGTCGCCCTCCGGGAGGCCGCCGCGGCCCGAGGCGAGTGGCGCCTGGCCGGCTGCACCCTCGTCGTCACCCTCGAGCCGTGCACCATGTGCGCCGGCGCGGCCGTGCTGTCCCGCGTCGACCGCGTGGTCTTCGGCGCCTACGACGACAAGGCCGGCGCGGTCGGCTCGCTGTGGGACGTCGTGCGGGACCGGCGGCTCAACCACCGGCCCGAGGTCGTCGCCGGTGTGCTGGCCGAGGAGGCCGCCGCGCTGCTGGACGGGTTCTTCGCCACGCACCGCCGGTGAGATCCCGGTGAGATCCGATCGGGGATCGCCGATGAGTCCGGGCCGCGCCGCGGGTCCGTACCCGTCATGACGACCCTCGACCTCGGACCTGCCACCGCCTCGATGCGCGACCTGGTGACCGCCGTGCGCGACGACCAGCTCGCACTCCCGACCCCGTGCTCGGCGTACGCCGTCGGCGACCTGGTCGACCACGTCGGCGGGCTCGCCCTCGCCTTCACCGGCGCCGCCCGCAAGGAGCCCGTGCCGGGCGCCGAGCAGGGCGGCAGCGGCGATGCGTCCCGGCTCGAGCCCGGCTGGCGGGACCGGATCGACCGGAGCCTGGCGGAGCTCGCGGAGGCCTGGCGCGACCCCGCCGCCTACGACGGCGACACCCTGGCCGGCCCGGTCGAGATGTCCGGTGCCGAGGCGGCGGCGGTCGCCCTCAACGAGGTGGTCGTGCACGGCTGGGACCTCGCGACCGCCCTCGGGGTGCCGTTCACGGTGCGGGAGGAGGACGTCGCCGCGTGTCTCGCCTTCGCGGAGCCGTTCTCCACGCCCGAGGCCGCGGCCTTCCGCGGTGACGCCTTCGGCGAGGTGCTGCCCGTCGCGGCCGGGGCTCCACCGCTGGTGCGGCTGCTCGCGCTGCTCGGCCGCCGCGGCTGACGGCTCAGAGCTCGGCGGCGGCCTCGTCGGCTCCGGCCACGCAGAACTCGTTGCCGGCGGGATCCTTCAGCGTGACCCAGGAGAAGCCCTCCTCGCCGCGCCGCCCGACCATCGTGGCCCCGGCCGCGACCAGCCGCTCGACCTCGGCGTCCAGGTCAGGCGCGCCCAGGTCGAGGTGGAGGCGGTTCTTGCCCGGGCTCGGGTCGTCGACCTTCTGGAAGGCCAGCGCGACCGGCAGCGAGCCCCCGCGCACGAAGACGAACTCGCCGCCGTAGGGGTCGTCGACCTCGGCCCCGAACCGGCCGGCCCACCACGCGGCGAGCGGAACGGGGTCGGTGGAGTCGGTCGTGATCATGCCCAGGGTCAGTGCCATGCCCCGGGACGCTAGACCCCGCCACCGACACCCGGCCCCGGGAGCGCGCGCAGCTCCTCGTCGGTGAGCAGCCGCGACCGGATGAGGAAGCGCACGCCGTACGGCGCCTCGAGGGAGAAGCCGGCGCCGCGCCCGGTCACCACGTCGATCGTCAGGTGGGTGTGCGACCAGTAGGCGAACTGGGCCCTCGACATCCAGACCGGCACCGCCCGGTCCAGGCCGATGTCGAGGTCGCCGAGGTGGACGTCGGCATCGCCGAGCAGCAGGTCGCCGTCGGGGTAGCACATCGGCGCCGAGCCGTCGCAGCAGCCGCCGGACTGGTGGAACAGCAGCGGACCGTGGGCCGCGGTGAGGCGGCGGAGCAGGTCCACCGCCTCACCCGTGACGTCCACCCGCCGTGCCCCGCGGGTCGGGCTCATCAGAAGAAGCCGAGCGCGTCCGGGCTGTAGGACACGAGCAGGTTCTTCGTCTGCTGGTAGTGGTCGAGCATCATCTTGTGGTTCTCGCGGCCGATGCCCGACTGCTTGTAGCCGCCGAAGGCCGCATGCGCCGGATAGGCGTGGTAGTTGTTCGTCCACACCCGGCCGGCCTGGATCTCTCGGCCGGCGCGGAAGGCCTGGGACCCGTCGCGCGACCACACGCCGGCGCCGAGACCGTAGAGGGTGTCGTTGGCGATCTTCAGAGCGTCGGCCTCGTCGTCGAAGCTGGTCAGCGACACGACCGGGCCGAAGATCTCCTCCTGGAAGATCCGCATCGAGTTGTCGCCCTCGAACACGGTGGGCTGCACGTAGTAGCCCTCGGCGAGGTCGCCGTCGAGGACCAGCCGGTCGCCGCCGGCGAGGACCTTCGCACCTTCCTGGCGGCCGATCTCGAGGTAGCTGAGGATCTTCTCCAGCTGGTCGTTCGACGCCTGGGCGCCCATCATCGTCGTGTCGTCGAGCGGGTTGCCCTGCTTGATCGCCTTCACTCGTTCGATGGCGTCGGGCACAAACCGGTCGTACATGCTGCGCTGCACGAGGGCCCGCGACGGGCAGGTGCAGACCTCGCCCTGGTTGAGCGCGAACATCGTGAAGCCCTCGAGGGCCTTGTCGTAGAACGCGTCGCGCTCGGCGGAGACGGAGTCGAAGAAGATGTTCGGGCTCTTGCCGCCGAGCTCCAGGGTCACCGGGATGATGTTCTGGCTGGCGTACTGCATGATCAGCCGGCCGGTCGTGGTCTCGCCGGTGAAGGCGATCTTCGCGATGCGCGAGCTCGACGCGAGGGGCTTGCCGGCCTCGACGCCGAAGCCGTTGACGACGTTGACGACGCCGGCGGGCAGCAGGTCGCCGATGATCTCCATCAGCTTGAGGATCGACCACGGTGTCTGCTCGGCCGGCTTGAGCACCACGGCGTTCCCGGCGGCCAGCGCCGGCGCGAGCTTCCAGACCGCCATCAGGATCGGGAAGTTCCACGGGATGATCTGGCCGACGACGCCGAGCGGCTCGTGGAAGTGATAGGCGTAGGTGTTCGCGTCGATCTCCGAGATCCCGCCCTCCTGGGCGCGGATGCAGCCGGCGAAGTAGCGGAAGTGGTCGATCGCCAGCGGCAGGTCGGCGTTGAGGGTCTCCCGGACCGCCTTGCCGTTGTCCCAGGTCTCCGCGACGGCCAGGGCCGTGAGGTTCTCCTCCATCCGGTCCGCGATCCGGTTGAGGACGGTGGCCCGCTCGGCCGGGGAGGTCCTTCCCCACGACGGCGCGGCGGCGTGGGCGGCGTCGAGGGCGGCCTCCACGTCCTCCGCGGTGCCGCGGGCGATCTCGGTGAAGGCCTTGCCGTTCACCGGCGAGACGTTCTCGAAGTAGTCGCCCTTGATCGGGTCGACCCACTGGCCGCCGATGAAGTGGCCGTAGCGGCTCTCGACGGCGACCAGCGAGTCGGGCTGTCCGGGCGCGGCGTAGACGGTCATGTCTGCTCCCTGTGAGGTGTCGGGACCGTCGGTGTGACGGTCGTCACGACGCTAGGGAGCGCAACGTTGCAGGCCCGTTGCGTGGACCGCCTCGTGTCCTCAGGCGAGCTCCGCGTCGAGCCGGGCGACCTGCCCGTCGACGAGGGCCCGCATCGGCGACGACGCCGGTACGACGGCGCGCTGGGCCAGCCACATCTCGTAGTCGTCGCGTCCCCACCCGGACCGGGTCCAGGTCGACATCAGGTCCGGCGCCCCGGAGCGGAGCAGCGCCTGGCGCAACGAGGCCGCCAGGCTCTCGCGCAGCCGCACCACGCCCGGCGCGGTGGAGCGCGGGAGCACGGGACCGGTGTACCCGCGCATGGCGCCGCGCAGGTCGCCGGCCGCGAGCTGCGCCTCGACGGCCAGCCAGTCGCCGCTCACCGGCGCGCCGAGCCGGTAGGGGCGGGAGGCGAGGAGCTCGTCGCCCAGCAGTCCGCGCAGTCGGTTCAGCTCGGCACGCAGGGTCGACGTACCCCCGTCGGACTCGTAGAGCAGGACGCCCAGCTCGTCGCCGGTCAGGCCGGCGGGGGAGGCGGCGAGGAGCGCGACGATCTCGCTGTGGCGGCGCGAGAGCCGCAGTCGGCCGGGGCGGCCGCGCCCGTCGTCGACGCTCACCAGCGCCTCGTCGTGGCCGAGCAGCTCGAGCACCAGCCGCATCCCCGTGCCGCGGTCGGTGCGCGCCGGGGGAGGCGCCTGACGGGCGAGCTCCGCCTCGGCCAGGCGAGCGGCCGCCCGCACCATCGCCATCGTCTGGGGTACGACGATCGCGTCGCCGCCGGTCACGTCCAGCACGCCCAGTAGCCGGCTGGTCCCCGGGTCGTGGATGGGCGTCGCGGCGCAGCTCCACGAGCGCACCGACGAGCGGAAGTGCTCGTCGCGGGTGATCAGTGCCTCGCGGCCGGTGGCGAGCGCGAGTCCCGGTGCGTTGGTGCCGGCCAGCCGCTCGTCCCAGTTGCTCCCCTCGACGAAGCCGATCCGCTCCGCCTCGCGCAGTCGCTCCGGCGTACCGCACACCCAGAGCAGGGTGCCCTCCGCGTCGGCCAGAGCCATCACCGCACCGCAGGCCCGCACCTCCCGTCCCAGCACGTCGTCGAGCAGCGGGAACACCCGGGCCAGCGGATGCGCCTCCCGCTGCCCCCGCAGGTCCGGGATGTCCAGCGCGATCGGAGCCTCCCGCAGGGTGACGTCCACCCCGGCGGCCGCCGACCGCTCCCACGACGCGGCGACCTCCGCGCGCATCCCGCCGCCTCGGCGCGGTCCGGCGGTGGCTGTCGTGAGTCCGGGCACGGCGTCTCTCCCCCTATGACGAGCGTCTCTCGCGCCGACGATCCCGCACAGAGGTTGCAACCAGGTTGCATCGGACCGATGCGCCCCGGCCCGCGGGCTGCCCGAGCGTCGGCCGGACCTGCCGCACGCCGTGGTCCCGGGCGATTTCGGGCCCGCCCCGCCGCTCCGGTAAGGTCTCCCGCGGTGGCGTGTCCGAGCGGCCTAAGGAGAACGCCTCGAAAGCGTTTGTGGGCGCAAGTCCACCGAGGGTTCAAATCCCTCCGCCACCGCCAGATGAATCAGGTAGGAACCCTCGGTGAGCGAAAGCTCGCCGAGGGTTCTTTCGTTTCTGGCCCCCCTTTGCGGCGCCGTGTCGGGCGGTGTGGCCGCCGTCCGGGTCGGGTGTGGCGAGGACGGCTCCGATGAGGGGGTTGAGCGGCCCGTGGGCGGTGACGGGGCCTGTGGGCGGTGACGGGGCCTGTGGCGGCGTCGTCCGGGTGGGTGTCGACCTCGAAGGGTCCGAAGACGGCGGTGTTGAGGAGTTGGCGGGCTTGGTCCGGTTCGTGCAGCAGGCCCACATCATCCGCATCGCCGTCGCTCTCCACAGCCCGAGCGCGAACGGCAGGCGTGGGATCGGGCGACTGCGGACGGAGCCAAGGGTGCGGCCTGGGTGCCGACCGGCCGACGCCGTCCTTGCTGGCGGGTATCGCGCTAGGGCGTCGCGTGTGCGCGCGCACTGTGGATGACTTCTGTGGTTCCGGCGCGCTTCTTCTCTCGTGATTCGAAGATGGCGATGGAGTTGCCCGAACAGACGGGAGCTGACAGGACCGCGACCTGCTCGGAGGCGGGAAGTTCGAAGGCTAGTTCCAGGCCACGCTCGGGGCTCCACCGCATGAGTCGGCCCTCCATCTGCCGGAGGAACCATGCCGAGTCTCCGCACCACGTAAGTGACCCCGTCGTGCCGTAGCCGAGAGACTCGACCTTCTCTCCCGGCAATCGGTACTTGATCTCACTGACTTCGATCTGACGCGGCTTCGGCACCTCGCCCCAAACGGCACCGTCGCCCTTGAGAGGCAGGACGTCCCACACCTTGCACGCGGTCGGTCCTGGGACGTCGGCCACGGACCCCGGTGCTCGCTGTGCCCGCGCTGTCCCGCAGGAGGCCGGCCGGCGGTCGTCGAACCGCGCATAGCCGATGCCATACGGTGATTGGCCGACCTGATGGAATCCGTGCCGCGGAGGCACGCACTCCACCATGGCGCCCTCCGTGGAGTCGAGCGTTGTCGCTGCCAGGCAGTAGCGGTCGCCGCTATCGCGTGCTCCGTAGGTGACTCTTCCCGCGCGCAGCGACCAGCCGCCCGACCAGGTCTGCGGTGTCACTGCGGGGAGATCGCGCTCGGTGTGTGATTCGAGATCGATCACGACCGGGTGGTCGCCCTGCTCGTCGGTGGGGTCCGAGTTGACGACCATGAGGTGCGGGGGCTCGAGGAACACCTCTCTGATCTCGAATCCGTCTGGAGCCTCGTAGGTGAACAGGGTGCGAAGAGAGCGACGGTCGCGCACGTTCGCGGTCGACTCACCCGAGGTGGTGACCACGTACTTGCCGCCGGCCGCCTGCGCACCTTCCTCTCGGGGAAGGGCATCTGTGCTTGCCCACGCGAGGTCTGTGGCAGCAGGCGGCTCCGCGGGAGCGGACGGCGTGCGTGAGGTAGGCGTGTCAGGGACGGTCGCAGTTGGCCCTGCTACGCGCGGTGGGTCCTTCTCCTCGCCCGAGCATCCGGCGAGGAGAAGGACCGCAACGGTCAGAACGACTGTCCCGCGCAGAAGTGCGCAGCGCATCAAACTCCGATGTTGTGCTGGAAGTGCTCCTTGTTGGCCAGATAGGAGTTCTTTGCCCAGCGCTTCTGCTTGCGCGGGATGAAGGGCTCGGAGGGGTTGAAACGCTGCTGGTTCCACGGCTCATAGTACTTCAACTGCCAGGAGTCGGCTTTGTGGGACTCGAAATCCCATCCTCGGCCCAGTTGGAAGTGCCCAGAGCCGTTGTCGTCGAGGTAGGGGTAGTACTTCTTGAGCAAGATCGGGTGAAGCACGACCGGCGTCGACCAAGTGGAGTAGTGGTTCACGTTGAGCTGGTACCACTGCGCGTAGGTGTGACCACTGATGTCTAGCGCCAAGTACTTGGCGCCCTGTTGGGTCACCCATTTGCTCAACTGGCCATTGTTGTTGATCACCCGGATCATGTCGCTGATAGCCGTTCCGGCGCTAGTGGTGTTGAGACGCGTGGCCCACGTCGACTGCGCGACCTTGGCGTGGCTGCCATAGTTCCAAGCCATCATCTGCAGAGTGGTCGGCCCGCACCAATAGGTCGTCTCCTGCTCTGAGACCCGGCCTTGCAGGATGCCCCCGCTTTCAGGGTAGGTGTAGCCGCCTATCACCGCCCTCGCGCCGACACTGCCCGCAGGTGCGTCGATCGACACCGGATCCGGACCGAGCCGAAGCTCCTCGAGCTGAATGAACTTCTCGATCCCGGTGGCGGCATCTTCAAGCTCTCGTCGATCCGCAAGGGCCCGCTCGTCAACGGACATGGCCGAGGAGCGGTCGATCATCTCCTGCAGCGAGAGGTCGCCCGTCTCCTCGGCCGCCGAGCGTCGCGTGCTCTCCGTGACCGCCACTGCTTGCAGTTCAGCCTGCACCGCATCTTCGGTCGAAGTCGTCCATCCGTAGCCGAGGCAGTACCGCGCGGTCTCCATGAACTCTGCGCACCGGAAGACGTTCTCGACCTGCTGATCGACACCTGGTACGCCCGCAGCGGGCTGGCTCTTCAGCTTCCGGAGATCTTGAACTTCGGCGACAACCCTGTCGATCTCGGCGCTGATGGCGTCTGCGTCCGGGATCTCGTGCACGACCTGTGAGCCGGGCGGTGGTTCGCTGGCTATCGCGGGACCTTGATACGCCGGTGCAAGGATGGTAATAGCGACTGAGAGGCCCACGGCCAGCGGAACCGATTTCCGGCGCATTTCTTCTCCTAGATTAGTCAAAAGATGCGAATGAAAGCCGGCCTCGACGTTAATTGGTGCGGCGAGTTCTTGTAGGGCGTCACAAGAAATTGTCCTTGCGCGAAGGGGGAGTTGTCACGGGGGGTGACAACTCGGTACGCGGCCGTAGTGGGGTTGACGCGCGACCTGCGATTGCCGGGATTTCCGCGGTAACACTGGCTTCGCGGGATGCCTCGCTATTGGGGGCCTTGGGGTCGATCGGCCGGTTGGTAGTCGGGGTGCGATGCGCTCGTAGGTCCAGCCCTCAGCGCGGAGCGCAATCACCCGCTTCAGGTCGTCACCGGAGATGGCCTGCGGATTGGTTGGCCGTGGTGTGATGCCGCGAGCGTGCAAGTTGTTCAGCACAGTCTGGGGATCGATGCCGTACTTCTTTCCGACTGCTATGGCCGAGAAGCCGGCCAAGTAGTCCCTGGTGACCAGATCCATGCCCGCTTCGGACAGCCGTCGTTGCCGCTGGACCGGCCGGTGACCGGGTCCTCCCGAGTATCGGCCGGCGCCCCGACGGCAGCCACCTCAGCTACATGATCCCAGACTGTCTTGTTCCAACCCTGCGTCAGTTGGGCCGCCAGAAGATGTCGCACGACATCGGCGACGGACCCACGGAGACGTGGGTCCGTTCGTCGTTCTGGGACGTCCCGGTCCACCACGGCGCGCGCGGCGCCGCCTCCGGATCAGTACGCCGCGGCGGGCGAGCCGCCCTCGAACCCGTGGCTGCGCGCCTGGTGGCGCTCGAGCAGGTCGGCGAACCGGGCGCTGTCGCCGGCGAGGGCGGCGTCGAGCAGCCCGCGGTGCTCGGCGAGGACCTGCTGCGGCTCGCCGACGATGCGGCCCGCGCTCTGGTTGATCGACAGCAGTTGGCGGTCCTGGAGGCGGTCGTACATCGCGAGCATGAGGTCGTTGTCGGCGAGCGCCACGAAGGTGCGGTGGAACCGCAGCGCCAGGCGGGCGAACGCCGGGACGTCGCCGGCCTCGAGGGCTCGCTCCTGCTCGTCGAGGTTCTCCCGCTGCCGGCTCTCGCTCTCCTGGCGCGCGGGCGCGGCCGACCGCCTGACGCCCGCCGTCTCGAGCGCGTGGCGGACCTCGGCGGACTGCTGCACCTCGCGCGCGCTGAGGCCGTTGACCAGGGCCCCGCGCTGGGCGTAGATGGTGACCCAGCCCTCCTCCTGCAGGCGCACGAGGGCCGCGCGTACCGGAGTCCGGCTCATCGCCAGCGACGTGGCGAGCTCGTTCTCGCTCAGCATCGTGCCGACGGCGAGTTCGCCGCCGAGGATCGCCTCGCGGATGTGGGCGTAGGCGCGCTCGCCCGCGCTCGGGCCTGTCCCCCGACCGCTCATGGCGTCTCCTTCCGCTCCCGTGCCCGGTGTCCGAGGCGATCCTAGGGATGTCGCGGAGCCGATCGGACGGCACGACTGGGATGCATCTAGGATACAAGTCTCCTGTCCCATGCACTCCCGAACGCGGAGGTTCCCTGTGCCACCCCTCGACCGCCCCGACCCCACCCAGCCGAGCGAGGGCCGCCGCCGCGCACTCCTCGTCGTGGTGCTGGCGATCGTCGGTGTGCTCGGGGTCGTGCTCCTCGTCTCCGGTCTGCGCGGCGACGGCGGCGACGGGGGCGACGGCGGCGACGGCGGCGATCAGGCGGCGCGGAGCGAGGGCGACGCCGCGCGCGGAGAGGAGGATGGTGCGTCCACGGACCCGGCGCCGCGGGACGACGACCCGGGCCTGGCGCGTCGGCTCCCGGGCGACCCGATGGCCGTCGGCGACCCGCGAGCACCGGTGGCGATCGTGGAGTACGCCGACTTCCGCTGCCCCTTCTGTGCCAAGTACGCGCGGGAGACGTTGCCGCGCCTGGTCGAGAAGTACGTCGACGCGGGCCTGGTGCGCTACGAGTTCCGGGACCTGCCGATGTTCGGGGAGGATTCGGAGAACGCCGCGCTCGCCGGCCGCGCCGCGGGCAGCCAGGGGCGGTTCTGGGAGTTCTTCGACGCGCTCTACGGGGCGGCGCCGGACTCGGGCCACCCGCCCCTCCCGCGGCAGCGCCTCCTCGAGCTCGCGGGGGAGGCGGGCGTGCCCGATCTCGGTCGCTTCGAACGGGAGATGGACGACCCGGCCACCCGACGCGCGGTCGAGGCCGACCTCGCCGAGGCCCGGGAGCTGGGCCTCACGTCGGTGCCCTTCTTCGTGATCGACGACGTCGCCCTCTCCGGCGCGCAGCCGTGGGAGGTCTTCGAGCAGGTCATCGACGAGCAGCTCGAGGAGCGCGGTCTGCCGGAGGGGGACTGAGCACCGTGCAGCTCCAGGCCGGGGTCGACGTCGGGCTCGTCGCCGCCGTGCTCGCGGGACTGCTCACCCTGCTGAGCCCCTGCTCGGTGATGCTCCTGCCCGCCTTCTTCTCCGCCGCCTTCGGCGACCCGCGTCGCCTCGTCGGGCGCACGGCGGTCTTCTATCTGGGGCTCGCGACCGTGCTGGTGCCGATGGGCGTGGCGGCCGCGACGCTGGGTGGCGTCCTGGTCGAGCACCGCTCGACGATCGTCGCCGTCACCGCGGTCGTGCTGGTGCTGCTCGGCTGCGGTCAGGCGCTGTCCCTGCGGCTGCCCGGACGGACGGCGGGACCGGCCCGGTCCACCTCGGCGGTCTCGGTCTACTTGCTCGGCACCGTGTACGGCGTCAGCGGCGCCTGCTCCGGTCCGCTGCTCGGCGCGGTGCTGGCCTACGCCGCCTTCGGCGCGGGCCCGGCGTACGGCGGCACGCTGATGGCCTTCTTCGCGGCGGGCATGGCGATCCCCCTGCTGGTGCTGGCCCTGGTCTGGCGACGCTCCCCGGGGGCGCGGGTCGCCGTACGGCCGCGACCGGTGGCCGTCGGTCCGGTGCGGACGACCTGGGCGCAGGTGGCCGGCGGCGCTGTCACGATCGCGATCGGCGTCCTGCTCCTGCTCACCGACGGCTTCGCCGAGGTCGGCGGGCTCGGCTCGGTCGGGACCCAGGCCTGGTTCGAGGAGCGGGCAGCGGACCTCGCCGCGCACGCGTCGGATCGCGCCCTGCTGGGGGCGCTCCTGATCATCGTCGCGGTCCTCGGGTTCATCCGGTTCCTGCGCCCGGCACCCCGCCGCGATCCGGACGCGTAGCCGCGCGTCGGCCGGTCGCGTACCAGAGGGCGACCGGGACGAGGACGAGGGCCAGCATGCCCCCGCCGATGGCGAGCGTGGGGAAGCTCGTCAGCCGGACCACGAGCCCGGACGCGGCGCCGCCGGTCGCGCCCGCGAGGGCGATGAGGACGTCGACCGAGCCCTGGGTGCGGGCCCGGTCGTCGCCCGTGGTCGAGTCGACGATCAGGGCCGTACCGGCGAGGAGACCGAAATTCCAGCCCAGACCGAGCAGGACCAGCGCGAGCGTCAGCCAGGTCGTCGACGTCGGCGGCGCCGCCGCGGCGACGATCCCGGCCGTCAGGAGCGTGGCCCCGGCAGCGGCCGCCATCGGCAGCCGGCCCACCCGGTCGACGAGCCGGCCGGTCACCAGGGACGGCAGGTACATCGCGGCGATGTGGAGGCTGATCACCAGTCCGACGGCCCGCAGCCCGTGATCGTGGTGGCGCATGTGGATCGGTGTCATCGTCATGATCGCGGTCATCGTGCACTGGGTCAGCACCATGACCGTCGCGCCGACGACGACCCCGGGGGCGATGCCGCTCCGCCGCGGAGCCCCTCCGGGCGCGGCCTGCTCGCTCGTGGGCGCGCCCGGCTCCACGACCAGGGCGCGCGCCACGTGCAGGGGATCGGGGCGCAGCAGGACGAGGAGACACAGGCCGGCGGCGCCGTACGCGACCGCCGCGAGCAGGAACGGTCCCGCGAGGTGGGGTACGCCGACGACGCCGGCGAGCTCGCCCAGCGGGCCGATCAGGTTGGGGCCGGCGACCGCGCCGACGGTCGTCGCCACCATCGCCGCCGCGGCGGCCGTCGCACGCGTCGCCGGCGTCGCCAGGTCGGTCCCGGCGTACCGTGCCTGCAGATTCGTCGCGGTCCCCGACCCGTAGACCAGCAGGGACGCGAACAGCAGGACCGGGCTCTCGACCACGGCGGCGACGACGATGCTGACCGCGCCGGCGGCTCCGGTGAGGAAGCCCGCGGCCAGGCCGAGGCGACGTCCGGCGCGCTGCGAGTAGCGCCCGATCGAGAACGCGGCCAGTGCCGACCCGAGCGTGAAGACGCCGGAGGGCAGCCCGGCGACACCCTCGCTGCCCAGCATGTCCTCGGCGATGAGCCCGCCGACCGTGACTCCGGCCGCGAGGCCGGCGCCGCCGAAGACCTGGGAGGTGATGACGACGGCCAGCGTCCGGCGCTGGATCGCGCGGACCGCCGGGTCGTCGGCCGTCGCCCCGTGGGGCGGTGCAGGGGCGTGCGTGGAACGCGATGAAGAGGGGGCCACGGTGACTGCGCTTCTTGTCGTGCGGCCGGGCGCCGCAGGGGCGCAACTAGGGTACAACTTGTATCCCAATAGGGTCGCCTCGAACCCGGGGGAGGATGGAGGCCATGCGCCCCGACCACGAGTTCCGCACCGCCACCCCCGCCGACGTCCCCGCGCTGGTGGCCCTGGTCGAGTCGGCGTATCGCGGCGACGTGTCCCGCCAGGGCTGGACGACCGAGGCGGACCTGCTCGAGGGTCAGCGCACCGACGCCGACGACGTCCGCCGGGTGGTCGAGGCGGCGGACAGCGTCGTGCTGGTCGCCGTCGCGCCCGAGGACGGCCGCCTCGTGGCCTGCTGTCACGTGGAGCGGCGGGGCGAGCGCGCGTACTTCGGGCTGTTCGCGGTGGACCCGACCCGGCAGGGCGGTGGCCTGGGCCGGCAGATGATGGAGCGTGCCGAGGAGGTCGCCCGGACGACCTGGAGGAGCACCCACCTGGAGATGACGGTGATCCGCCAGCGCACGGACCTGATCGCCTACTACCTGCGCCGCGGGTACGTCGACACACAGGTGCGCTCGCCGTTCCCGTACGGCGACGAGCGGTTCGGACTGCCCCAGCGCGACGACCTGGAGTTCACCCTGCTGGAGAAGCCGCTCGGCTGACGCGGGGCCTGCCCCCCGTTCGGGGGACAAAACCGGCCCCGACCGCCATCCGTACCCCCGAGGAGGGACCTTCGGCCTAACCTGCGGTAGGGATAGGTGTTCGGCCAGCGGCCGACGGGTCGCCCGGAGAGGTGCCGCCGTCGCGGCCCGGGCCGGGCTCAGGGGGGACATGGAGTTTCACTCCGAGGAAGAGCTGTTGGACCGGGTTCGTCGGGGGGACGAATCCGCGTTCGACGTGCTCTTCGTCCGACACCGCGCGTACGCGCTGGGCGTGGCCCGACGCGTCGTCGGGCCACGCGACGCCGAGGACGCCGTCGCCGAGGCCTTCGCCCGGATCTTCGCCATCCTCAAGAACGGCGGCGGGCCGACGACGACCTTCCGGCCGTACCTCAGCGTCACGGTCCACAATGTCGCCGTCAACCGGCTGCGGACCCAGAGCCGCGAGCTGACGACCGAGCCGAGCGAGTTGATCCCCCTGCTCGTCGAGGACGACGCCTCCGGGCGGCACCTCACCAACCGCGTGGTGCGGGACGCGTTCACCACGCTGCCCGCCCGCTGGCAGCAGGTCCTGTGGCTCTGCGAGGTCGACCGGGTTCCGCACGAGGAGGTGGGCGAGCTCCTCGGCATCAAGCCCAACGCCGTCGCGGCGCTCGCCGTGCGGGCCCGGCGCGGACTCGCGGACGCCTATCTCGCGCAGTACGCCCAGGCCACGGACTCGACCGAGTGCCGCAAGATCGTCAGCTACCTGCCCGGGTACGTCAACGGCCATCTCAGCCGACCGCGGCGGGAGACCGTCGACCGCCACCTGCGGGCCTGCGGCTCCTGTCCGGTCGCCCTCCTCGAGCTCGGTGAGGCGCGCCACGACGTCAGCGCGCTGCTCGCTCCGCTCGCCCTGTCGGTGGCCGCGTCGGGAGCGGCGGGGGCGGCGGCGACCGCCGGCGGCGTCGGGGCCTTCCTCGGCGGTTCGACGGGCAAGACGCTCACGGCCGTCCTCGCCTCGACAGCGGTCGCCGGCGCGGTGGTCGGCGTCGCGCTGGCGGCGGTCCGCATGGCCGCACCGGACGTGACCGACGAGCCGGTCGCGGCGGCACGGACGCAGGTCGGCGCGGAGGCGTCGGAGGCTCCCGCCTCCTCCCTGCACCCCCGGGCCGACTCCACGCCTCCGAGAGCCACGACCCGACCGCACCCTCGGGTCGCTCCGCCCGGGAGCCCGTCGGGGCGCGGCCGCTCCGTCGACGAGCTGGGCGGTGAAGCCGATTCGACGGCGGGGGAGACGACGCCGCTGCCGCCGCGTGCCGAGGCCCCGGCGGACCCGCCGAGCACCGCGCCGCCCTCGCCGACGGACGCTCCGACGGATGTCCCGACGGACATCCCGACCGACACCGTGTCGCCCGGGGCGGGCGACCCTCGCCTCGCCGTCCCGGTCTGGAGCACGTCGCCGGCCGGCCCCGCGTGGCGGCGGGTCACGATCCAGGTGGACGGAGATGGGCAGCCCGTGCAGGTCGCGATCAACGGCGTCGGCGCGACCCGCTACTGCGTGGCCGTCGGCGACGCGGGGGTGAAGGCCTGCGCCTCCGGCCCCGGGAACGCGCTGTGGGTCGACACGGTCCTGGCCGGGTCCGGGACCACGCAGCTGACGGTCGACGTCAAGGCCGCGCACACGACGTACCTCGGCTTCGGCATCGTCGGAGTCGAGGGTCGCGACGCCGACCTGGGCAACAACGAGCGGGCGATCTCGGTGCCCTCGCCGGGACGCGACGACGAGGAGACGACCGGCTCCGTCGACTGAACCGGCGCCCGTCCCGGGACGATCGGAACTTTTTCTTCCGAGTCGCGTCATATCCACCGGGCACGGGTGTCTCCCGGGCATGGGAGCCGTCACCACGAACCGCTGGTCGGACGATCCGTCACCCGATCGGGCTGACGATCGCCGGACCGAGGCAGCACTGCAGCTGCTGCTCGACCACGTCATCAGCGAGGGCGTCGCCGACCTCGACCGTCCGCACGTCCTGACCATCACCGAAGGTGGTTCCACCTACGTCTCGGGTCCGTACGCCGACGCCCTGGCGGCGTTGTGCGCATCGGAGGACGACCGACGGGTCAACGCGGACGTCGAGGGCGAGCGCAGCTATCGCGTGACGCCGTTGCTGCCGCCGTTCTGCCCCCATCTGGTGGAGCGATCGGGAGAACGCGGATGAGCGACGCGCTCCTGTCCCCCGAACGGGGGACATTCGGCCGTGGCACCGGCGCTCCTGGCGCCATGGCTCGTTTCAGTTCGTACGGGAGCCCGGCGGCCGGGGTGGGGCCCGGGGCAGGGACGGAGACGTGCGGATCCATGTCGAACGACCTATGCGTCGCGCACCACGCGACGTCGAGATGAAGGGGACAGATCAGTGAGCAAGTGGAGTTGGAGCCACCGCGCGTGGCGGATCTGGGTGGTGGGCCTGGCCCTCGCTCTGGGGGCGGCGGTGTTGCCGTCGCTGGCGACGTCGGCGTCGGCGACGAGCGAGCCGGGAGACGGCGACCCCGTCTGGATCGGCTCGGCGACGGAGGGCTACAGCGGGACCAGGATCCACAGTGTGTACTCGCCGATGCCGGCCAATACGGCCAACCCGGGTACCGCCGACTACTGGGCCTACTGCCTCGAGAACCGGATTCCGGCGAAGTCCAACAGCACCGCGGTCGCCGGCGACTTCTCGTCGTTCCTGGGTGTCAACTACTTCGACACCGACCCGACCGTGGCCGGCAAGGTGCTCTGGATCGTCATGCACAGCTACCCGTCGATGAGCCTGGCTGCGTTCGGCGCCCAGGTCGGTGCGCCGGGGATCTCCGTGAACGACGCCGTCGAGGCGACGCAGTACGCCATCTGGCGCTACACCGACCTCGGCTTCGACGCGCCCTGGAGCTGGTCGTCGCCCGACTCGCAGGCCGCCTACGAGTACCTCGTCAACGCCGTGAACGGCGGCGCGACGATGTCGCCCGGTGACATCCCGTCCGTGACCGCGACGGTGACCGCGCCGGCGGGTGCCCAGCAGGCCGGCACCCTGGTCGGGCCTTTCACGGTGCACACCAACCAGCTGACCGTCAGCGTGACCGGGCCGTCCGGTGTTCCCGTGACCGACGCGTCGGGCAACCTGATCGACACCTCGGCCGTCGTCGACGGCCAGGAGGTCTACCTCGACCTGCGCGGCTCGACCACCGCGGGCTCCGCCACCGTCACCGTGACCGCTCAGGGTGCGGGTGGCTCGGGCATGGTGATCTCGGTGCCGACCACCTCCGGCGGCACGCCCACGGAGGGCAGCCACGCGCAGTCGATGATGCTGGTCGCGGGCAGCACCGCGACCACCACCGGCTCGGCCGACGTCACCTGGGCCGCCGCGCCCGCTCCGTCGATCGGCACCACCCTCGTCGACGACGCGGACGGTGACCACGTGATCCCCGCCGACGGCGGCACGGTGGTCGACACCATCGCCTACCAGAACCTCGTGGTCGGAACGTCGTACACCGTGACCGGTGAGCTGCGGAAGAAGTCCGACGGCTCGGCGACCGGGATCACCGGCACCACGACCTTCACCCCGACCACGGCCAGCGGCACGGTGGACGTGACGTTCACGGTCCCGTCGGGCTACGCCGGCGAGCAGCTGGTCGCGTTCGAGGAGCTGAAGGTCACCGGTCAGCCGGCCGTCGTCGCCGAGCACAAGGACATCAACGACGCCGCGCAGACCGTGACCGTCTCCCCGGCCCCGTCGATCGGCACCACGCTGGTCGACCAGGCCGACGGTGACCACACCATCCCCGCCGGAGGCGGCACGGTCGTGGACACGATCGCGTACCAGAACCTGGTCCCCGGCGTGGAGTACACCGTGACCGGTGAGCTGCGGCGCAAGTCGGACGGGTCGGCGACCGGGATCACGGGCACCACGACGTTCACCCCGACCACGGCCAACGGCACGGTGGACGTGACGTTCACGGTCCCGGCCGGGTACGCCGGTCAGTCGCTGGTGGCGTTCGAGACGCTGACGACCAACAACGGCAGCACCATCGTCGCGGAGCACAAGGACATCAACGACGCCGCGCAGACGGTGTCCGTCTCGCCGGCTCCGTCGATCGGCACCACACTGGTCGACAAGGGCGACGGTGACCACACGATCCCGGCTGGGGGCGGGATCGTGGTGGACACCATCGCGTACCAGAACCTGACCCCGGGTACGTCATACACGGTGACCGGTGAGCTGCGGAAGAAGTCGGACGGCTCGGCGACCGGGATCACGGGCACGACGACCTTCACCCCGACCCAGGCGAACGGCACGGTCGCGGTCGAGTTCACGGTTCCGGCCGGGTACGCCGGTCAGTCGCTGGTGGCCTTCGAGGAGCTCAAGGTCACCGGTCAGTCGGCCGTCGTCGCGGAGCACAAGGACATCAACGACGCCGCGCAGACGGTTTCCGTCTCGCCGGAGACGGGTGGGGGTGGCCAGTCCACGGTCTCGCTGACGACGGAGACCTCGCACGACCGGGTCAAGCCCGGCGACCGGGTCTCGGACAAGGTGACGATCACCGGCTTCGTCCCAGGGTACGGCGCCACCGGCTCGGCCACGCTGTACGGTCCGTTCGCCTCCCGTGCCGAGATCACCTGCACGCCGGCCCACGCGGTGGGCACGGTGAGCTTCACGCCGGCCAACGGCACGGTCCAGACGCCGAGCGTGCAGGTGAACCGGACCGGGTACTACACCTGGGTCGCGTCGACCACCGCGGACAGCCGCAACACCGCGGCGTCGCATGCGTGTGGCCTGGTGTCGGAGACGACGCTGGTGCACAAGCCGTCCTACCCGGCGCCGACCGTCAGCACGGGCTACGGCAACGACGGGTGGACGCCTGCGGGTCGTCGTAGCGTCGAGCGGATCCGGATCCCGTCGCTCGGCGTCAACGCGCGCACGTCGCCGGTCGGCATCAAGCGGGGCACCATGCAGGTGCCGGGCAATGTCGCCCGCACCGGCCAGCTCAGCCAGTCCGCCGCGGCCGGCGACCTGATCGGTACAACGGTCATCGCCGGCCACGTCTCGGACCGGCAGGACCGGCCGGGGGCGTTCTGGAAGCTCACCAAGATCCGCAAGGGCAAGGTCGTCACGGTCCGGCAGGGCGGCAAGAAGCTGCGCTACCGCGTCACCTCGATCGAGAGGTTCTCGCGGAAGTCCACGCTGCCCGACCGGTTCTTCTCGACCACGGGTGAGCACAAGCTGGTGCTGATCAGCTGCGCCGGCAAGGTGACGACGTCGGGTGGTGGCTTCCACTACCGCCAGAACGTCGTGGTCACCGCGGTTCCGCTGGGCTGAGCCCGGCACGGAAGCCGACACAGACTCCGGTGGCGGTGGCGGTGGTGGGCCAACTTTCCGTCACCGCCGCCGGACTCGCATCATTCCCACTTCATCTCCAGCAGAGAAGGAACAGACCATGCCACCACGTCCAGAGTTGGGGTATCTGGCCACCGTCTCGGGTGTCATGACGTTGAGTGTGCTGGCCGTGGGCTCCCAGGCCCAGGCTCAGCCCGAACCCACCGCCGCGGCGCAGGAAGGCGTGACCTGCCTGCTGCCGTCCGCGCCGGACGGGAAGGCCGGCGCCGACGGGGCCGCGGGCCCCGCCGGCGACCCGGGAGCCAATGGCGCCGACGGCACCGACGGCGAACCGGGACCGGCGGGTCCAGCCGGCCCGCAGGGTCCGGCCGGACCGCAGGGCGAGACCGGCCCCGCCGGACCGCAAGGAGCGCCCGGCGAACCGGGTGCGCCGGGACCGCCCGGCGCGCCCGGAGCCCCTGGTGCGGCGCGGCAGGTCCACGCCGCGCCAGGCCCTGTCGACTGCGGCGCCGTGCCCGGCGTCTGCGTCGTCGTGGTGCCCGGCGTGGACGGTGCCCCGGGCGCGACCGGCCCGAAGGGTGAGACCGGCCCGGCGGGAGCCGACGGCCTGCCGGGCGACGATGGGGACCCCGGACCGACCGGTCCGGCTGGTCCGGTCGGAGCGCCTGGCGACACCGGGGAGTCCGGTCCGGCCGGTGAGCCCGGCCTGCCGGGCGAGCCCGGGCCTCCGGGAGAGCCAGGGACTCCGGGTGCCGGGCCCGCACGGATCGTCCACGCCGTGGTGGCCACCGACTGCTCCGCGTTCGACCCCGCGTGCGTCGCGACCGTCACCGGTGCGCCGGGCCCGGCCGGCGCCACCGGCCCGAAGGGACCCACGGGCGAGCCCGGCGAGGCCGGCCTCGACGGCGCGCCCGGAGCGCCGGGACCGCAGGGCCCCGCCGGCCCACGAGGCGACACCGGGGAGCCCGGTGCTCCCGGACCGCAAGGACCACAGGGACCGATGGGCGAGCCCGGACCCCCGGGAGAGCCGGGAACGCCGGCCGGGCCCGGGCGCGTCGTGCACGCGGTCGCCGCCACCGCGGGCACCGTGCACACCTTCCCGGAGATCTGCGCGGGCAAGGTCGCAGGCGAGAACGACCAGAAGAACGACGGGAAGAGCGGCGGGAAGAAGGACGATGGCGACGTCGAGGCGGCATCGGCCGGCAACGGCTCGGGCGGCCTCCCGGCGACGGGTGCGGCAGCCGGCACGCTCGGCATGCTCGCGCTCGGCACCGCCATGACCGCCGCCGGCGTGGTCGTGGTCCGGCGCTCGCGCACGGACCGGACCGCTCATGAGTGAGAGCCTCGTGGAGACGGAGGGCGCCGCGGCGTCCCCGTCTCCACGGAGCATCGTCTACCGGCTCTGGAACGGCGTGATCCCGCCCGAGGTCTGCCAGGCGGTGATCGACTCGTTCGCCGACGAGGAGCTGTACCCCGCCACGATCCAGCTCGCCAGCCGCCCGGTGGAGGTCGTCTCCGAGCAGCGCAAGACCAAGCACACCTTCATCGAGCCCGGTCACTGGGCCGGGGCACTGGTCTCGCACTTCGCCCATCTCGCGAACCTGCTGTGGAGGTTCGACGTGACCGGTCTCGGCACGCTGAGCATCCTGCGCTACGACGTGGGCGACCAGTTCGCCTGGCATGTCGACGCGCTGAGCTACAACAGCACGGACTACGGGGAGCTGGGTACCGGACTCGAGCGCAAGGTCAGCGTGACCGTCAATCTCTCGGACCCGAGCGGTTACCAGGGCGGCGACCTGGAGTTCATGAACGGCGTCGGGCAGTTGCTGGCCCAACCCCAGCTGCGCGAGCAGGGTTCGGTCGTCGTCTTCCCATCGACGGTGGGCCACCAGGTCACGCCCGTGACCTCGGGAACGCGGTACTCGCTGGTGGGCTGGATGGTCGGGCCGCCCCTGAGGTGAGGGCGGGCACGAGACACCGAGGAAGGTGGGTCCTGGCGGCGCTGGCGGTGATCGGCCTGTTCGCGCTGCCAGGACCGCTCCCGGGGACCGCCGACGGGACGGCGCGGACCGTGGTCCAGGACACCATCGAGGTCTGGGTCTGCACGGTCCCGCTCGACACCCAGGCGCCCATCTACCAGCCGTCGGCGCTGCGGCTGGACCTTGACCCAGCCGTCGTCGCGGGACAGCTCGACGAGCCCGTGCGGCGCTGGTTCGCGACCCTCTCCCACGGCCGTTACGCCCCGCGCTTCGTCGCCGGCGGGGTGCTGGCCCTGGGCGTCGCCGAGGGCGGGGACGAGTGTCTGGGGCGGGCCCAGGACCGCTCGCGCCGGACGGCGGACGCCGTTCTCGCCGTCGCGAACGCGGAGCACCGTGCCGACGCCCACGGCGGCCACGGCTACGCCGGCGCCGGGTGCGCACCGGCGGCCGCGCCCTGCCCGGCGAGCGTCTCCCGGCGCGGCGCCTACGTCGGCGCCAGCGATTTTCACCCCGACTGGGGGCCGTTGCCGGCCTTCGACCTCGTCGAGCACGAGTTGGGGCACACCCTGGGCTGGCCGCACTCCGGAAGCCCGGCGTCGGAGTACGACAGCGCGCTGGACGTGATGAGCGACAGCACCGCACCCCGGTCGGCGTACCCCGGCGAGCGCCACGCCGGTGGCACCCTCGGCGTCAACCTGGCCGACGCCGGCTGGATCCCGGAGAGCGACATCGTGCAGGCGCCTCGGGACGGCTCCGTCTCGGCATACCGGATCGAGCGTTCTGCCGGACCGACCGGACTGCGGCTGCTCGAGCTACCGCTCACCGCGGACCGGTATCTCTCCGTGGAACTGCTGACCGCGGACGATCTCCACCGCCATCTCCCCGAGTCGGGCATCGCGATCACCCTGGTCGACGCGTCGGCGGCGGCCTGCGGTACGCCGTGCAACCGGCTGCGGCGCCGGCATGTCGCGCAGGGGCACGTCCCGCCCTACACGGATCTGCTCCAGGCCGGCGAGGGCCCGTGGTCGGGCCATGGCTGGCGGGTCGAGGTCGACAGCATCGATGACGGTACGGCGGTCGTCACGGTCACCCATCGACCCGTCGCTCCGGTGCGGTCTGCTGAACCGGTCCGGTGGGCCCGGCCGTTCGACCGAGTCAGGTGACCGGAGGCGCATCATCAATCGCGCTGCCCGGTGTCTACCAGGTGTGATCCCACCACATGAAGACGCAGCAGGCGACGACCCTGGTGATGCCAGCCGTAAGCTCGACCTGGTGGTCGAGCGCTGGGCCCGTGACCTGGTCGCCCGACTGGACCAGCCCTACGCGGTCATGGTCCGCACCACGTGGGTGACGGAGTACCTCGGCCCCTTCCCGAGCGCGCTGGCCGCCGCGTGCGCCGCCGAGCACGAGACGCGTGACAACGACCTGCTGCCCACGGACGAGCAGGTCTCGGTGCGTCTGCTTCCGCTCCGCCCGCCGACGGACGCCGCCTGATCGGATCAGGCTTCGAGGTCGACGACGATCTCCACGATGTCCTGGGCGGCGACGGAGAGCACCCGGGCGCCGTCGGCGAGCGGGCCGTCGGCCGCGCGCACGCCGCTGGCGAGGTGCGGATGGGGGCCGACGAGCGTCATCCGCGCACCCGTGGGGCCGGGGAAGAGCGTCACGGTCAGCTCCTGGCCGGCCGGCGTCGCGGCCACCGCGGCGAGCAGCAGGCGGCCCAGCTCGGCGGCGACGTCCGCGGAGGGGTCCTCGCCGCCGGCGCGGACGACCAGGCGTACGCCGCGGTCGTGGGCGTCGCTCAGGGCCCGGGCGAACCACTCGCCCATGTGCACCAGGTCGGGGTGGAGCAGGGTGAGCTGGCGCAGGTAGGCCTCCTCCACGGCGCACTGGGCGCGCAGCGCCGGATCGGCGGGGTCGACGGCCGCGCGTGCGGTCTCCAGCAGCCCGAGGGAGCGGTTCAGCCCGGCCGTCCGCCAGCGCGCCCGGGCCCGGTCGGCTGCCTCGCGCTCGGCCAGCCGGGTGCGCGCGGCCCAGGCGGCACGCTGGTCGGCGGCGGCGCGGACGCCGATCGCGCCGATCGCGTGCTGGAACCGCCGCCACGCCCCGATCAGTCCGAGCGCCGCGGTGCCGGCGATCAGCACGATGGTCCGGGCGGCCGAGGAGGACTCGCCGACGGCGACGGCGACGGCGAGCACCACGACCGCGTAGCCGAGGCCCACCCACACGATGGTGGTCCGACGCGGGGCCAGCTCGGCGAGGATCACCAGGAGCCCGGTGGCGCCGACGGCCTGCCAGAGCACCGGATCGTCCCGGCCGTAGTCGACGGAGGCCGCGGAGAGCACGAAGGCCGCGCCAGAGGCGACGGCGAGGGCGAGGACCACCCAGGCCGGCAGCGTCCGCCGACTCCGGGTGCACCACCAGGCCAGCGCGGTGCCGAGGGTGGAGAGCAGTGCCATGAGGTACTCCGGCGTCGGCTCGCCGGGATGGTTGCCGACCGCGAGCACGAAGCCGATGGCGGACACGCCTCCGGCGTAGACGAGGCAGGCACGACGGCGCAGGACCCGCACGACACGGGTGATGTCACCGCGACGACGGCGGGGTCGGGGCGCGCTGTCCGATCCGCCCGGCACGGTGAGTCGGACCCGGGTCCCGGCTCCCGGGGCGGTGTCGAGATCGACGTCGATGCCGACCTCGCGCGCCCGGTCGAGCACCGACGTGGCCAGCCCGCCGGCCCGGCCGGCGCGAGCGGCCCGGGGGTCGAAGCCGACACCGTCGTCGGCCACCGTGACGACGAGATCGCCGTCGCGCGTCTCCGCGTGCACCCGGACCTCGTCGACGCCGGCGTGCTTGGCCGCGTTCTGCACCAGCTCGGTGGTCGCGCGCCGCAGGGCGCGCAGGCGCGCGGGAGCCAGGGCGTCCTCGATCCTCGTCAGGTCGGCGTCGTCCAGCCCCAGGTGACGGACCCGGACCCGAGCGTCGTACGACGCCGCGCGGATGCCGTCGTCGTCGCCGGTCGGCTCGGCGCCGGCCTGCAGCGCGGCGACGGTCGCGATGTCGCGGGCGCAGCGCTGGCGGACCGCCTCGGCGTCGCGGACCGCGCCCCCGCCGCTGGCGATCGCGGCCAGGGTGTTGATCACCGTGTCGTGCAGCACCCGGGTGTCCTCGGCCGCCGCGCGGCTGGCGGCGACCTGGGACGCCACGGCCGCCTGGTCGCGGTGTGCCGCCGCTGCCTCCGCGTCGGCGCGGCTCGCGAAGTCGAAGAGGTAGGACTGGCCGACCCGGGTGGCGAGCACGATGGCCCAGACGGTGACGAAGACCGCCACGGGCAGGGTCGGCGGCAGGTCGGGCCGTAGCGCCAGCATGGCGGCGGGCACCAGCACGGAGGAGAGCGCCGGGAGCACCAGCGCCGTACGACCGCGCAACACGAACGCCGGCGTGACGCCGCCGAGGTTCATCATCCAGCAGGACGCGAACAGCAGCGGGTCGTCCATCGAATCGGCCGCCGCCCAGTCGGCGAGGAAGAGCGCGTAGACCCCGAGCACCGGCAGCCAGGTCGGCAGCCGTCCGTCCCGTGTGGCGAGGGTCGCGACCAACATGCCGGCATGAGCGACAAGAAGGGGGAGCAGGGCGGACACGCGGCCCGGTGACGCGACGACGGCGATCAGCATGACGAGCTGCCACGCGGCGGTGCCCATCAAGAAGGCTCGCGTCAGCGCGTCGGTCAGGCTGCGCGTCGCCCAGCCGCTGACGTCCGGAGTGAACGGTGCCGTCCGCCGCAGCAGGTCGCGGACCAGGCGGTGGACCAGCTCCCGGCGCTGCCCGCGACCGGGCTCTCGGACGATCTGCACCCGACCACCCTGCCGCACGGACCGGCCGGGCGTGGCGACAGTCTGTCCTTCCGGCCGCGATCCCGCCCGCGATGTCACCCGGCATCCTTCGGCGGGCGAGTTCTGCTCACCTGTGCACGGCCGGACGCCGGACCTGCCAGAATGCGACTCGTGGGAGCGGGGGAGGCGACGACCGAGGTCTGGCGCGTGGCGCTGGTGGAGGATCACCTGCTGCAGCGACGCCGCACCGAGGAGATCCTGGGACGCGAGTCGGGGCTGACCGTCGTCGCGAGCTGCAGCACGCTTCCGGAGTTCCTCGCCTGGGTCCAGCGGACCCCCGTACACGGGCGCCCGCACCTGCTCGTTCTCGACCTCAGCGTGGACCGCGGACCGAGCGTGGATCCCGACGTCGTGGCCCGGTTGATCGATGCCGGGCTGCGGGTCCTGGTGCTCTCCGCGCTCGCGTCGCCCGGTCTGGTCCGCTCGGTGATCAAGGCCGGCGTGGCCGGCATCGTGGGCAAGCGCGACTCCGAGCAGGACGTGATCGACGCCGTGTGGACGGTGCTGCGGAGGGGTGAGTGGATGACGCCCGACCTGGCGGCCGTCATCGCGGCCGATGTCGACCGCCCGCAGCTCAGCGACCAGGAGGAGCGCGCACTCGTCCTGTATGCCTCCGGACTCACCCTCGGCGCGGTCGCCGAGGCGCTGGGCGTCAAGCCGGAGTCGGCCAAGACCTACATCGCCCGGGTGAAGTCGAAGTACGCCGCGGCCGGTCGGCCGGTCCGGTCGAAGGTCGACCTCAGCCGGATCGCCCTCGACGACGGGTACGTCGAGCGCGGCTGACGACGCCCCACGAGCAGGTCTCGGTGAGCGCTCTCCTCCGTCCGCCGCCGGAACGCCGGCCGACCGCGTCGCGACGGGCCGTCCTGCGCCTGCCTCGACTCCTCGTTCCTGCATGACGAAGGGGCCGCACCCGGTCGGGCGCGGCCCCTTCACCTTCGACATCCTCCCCCCGGGAGATGCCTGTCTGGATCAGCGTCCGGAGAGGCTCCGGGCGCCGGTCGCGGGCGTGCCCGCCACCTTCTTGGTCTTCTTCAGCTTCGGCGTCTTGACCTTGGCCTTCGACGGCAGCGACTGGACCGGGTTGCCGGCGGGGGTGGTGCCGGTAGCCGTGGCGACGTTGACGACCTTGCCGGCGACCAGGTCGCGCTTGTGGACCTTGTAGGTGGCCGTGCAGGTGATCGAGGCGCCCGGGGCGAGGCCGGTGGCCGCGAGTGCCGGGCACTTCGGGGTCAGGGTGCCCTTGCCGCTGAACTCCTGCTCGGCGATGGTGACGGTCTTCAGCGCGATGTTGCCGGTGTTGGTCACCGTGAAGGTGTACTTGATCTTCTGGCCGAGCTTGGTGACCTTCTTGGGCGTCGCCTTCTTGACCAGCGCGACGCTCGGAGCCGCCGGCTGCACGGTGGCCGCCGCGGTGTTGTTGGCCGGGTTGCCACGGTCGGTGACGCTCACGTTGTTCAGCACCGGCGCGTTGCCCGTGAGGACCTTGCTGTAGACCAGGGTCAGCTTCTCGCCGTTGTCGAGACCGCGGACCCCGTCGCCCACCGGCCGCGAGCAGTCGAGCTCGCCGTCGGCGGGGATCGCCGATCCGACCGCGGTGTCACAGGTGAACGGCGTGCCGCTGCCGCTGGCCTGGACGGACACCAGGGTGCCGCCGCCGGCCTTGTCGTCGGTCACGGTCACGGTGTCGTCGATGCCCATCAGGTCGGGACCGTTGTTGGTGATCACCAGGGTGTAGGTCACCGGCGTGCCGGACTCGAACACCTCGGCCGCGGCCGTCTTGGTGACCGACAGGTCGTAGTTGCACGGCACCCACTCGATCTCACCGGTGCCGTTGCGGCTCGGCTCGTCGTCGGCCAGTTTCTCGCCCTCGGCCTGGGGGATGAAGTCCGCGCCCTGGGCGGTGTCGAAGTAGCTGGAGCCGCCGCCACCGCCGCCGCCGATGATCAGACCGTTCCCGCCGTTGACGTCGCCGATGGTGGTGGCGCCGCCGCCGCCGCCGAAGTAGCCGGCGCCGCCGCCGCCGCCCTGGTCGAGGCCGTTCGGTCCGCCGCCCTGGCCGCCGTTGCGGCCGTCCCCGGGAAGGCCGTTGTTGTCGGCGTCGGTCGCGTGGACGCCGCCGGCGCCGGGCGCGCCGGTGTCGCCGCCCTGGCCGCCGCCGGGAGCTTCAGGCGTGTCCGCGGCGGCGTCGTTGCCGGCCGCACCGTCCTGGCCGGCCCACGCTCCGGGACCGTCGACGACGCCGGCGTGACCGCCGCCGCCCGCGTCGGGGTTGTGGCCGCCGCCGGATCCGCCGCCGCCGCCGACCAGGGCGACGAGGTTGTCGTTGAGGGCGAAGCTGGTGTAGCCGCCGCCACCGCCGCCGGTGTGGCCGCCCGGACCGCCGTTGCCGCCCTTGTCGTCACCCGACGCGCCGCCGAGGCCGCCGCCGGTGCCACCGGCGCCGACCACCCCGGTGAGCACGTCGCTGGGTGCGAGCGGGATCCGGAACTGGACCCGGGCGCCCTGGCCGCCGCCGATCTGGACCGGATTGTCCGGGTCCTCCGTCTCCGGGTCGTCGTCGCCACCCGAGACGGCCGTGCCGCCGTTGGCGCCCTCGAGGGTGACCACTGCCGCGCAGGAGCCGGGCGCGGGGGTCACCTCGAACTCGCCGACGTCTAGCGTGAGCGGCTCGTCGGGGGGCGTGGCGGGATCGGCGTGCGACGTGGGCACGCTGCCGAAGATGCTGATCGTGGCGGTCGCGGTGGCCAGCGCAGCGATGCCGGCGAGCCTCACGCGGCGACGGGGGTGCGTTGTCAGTACGGACATAGCCGGTTTTGTAGCGGCCTTCCAGCGCTGGGGATCCCCAAAATTGGGGAACTCGGCTCAAATGCCCCCCGAACGGGTGACGGGGCGATGCGCGTGGCGTACGACCATGCTGGAGCCGCGGGCGTGGAGCCCCACCCCAGTGATGCCGACCGATGGCCGGTGTGCCGCTGCCCGCACGCCGACCGGGGCCTCGAGCGGCCGTCGACGGACCCTGGCGTGCCTGCCGAGCGTCCCCCCATCCTTCCACCGGATCGTGTCCGAGCGGGCCTTCGCCTGCGCCCGAGACGTCGGTGATGCCCGGGGACAGGTGACGAGACAGCGCGAGATTCAGGAGGGTTCCAGCGGTGACAGAGGTGCAGGAGGGCGGGCCGGCGTGCTGGCGCGTCGCGATCGTCGAGGACCACCGGTTGCAGCGACTGCGAACCGAGGAGCTGATCAACCGGCAGCCGGGCCTGCGGGTCGTGCGCTCCTGCGAGACACTCGACGAGCTGACCGCCTGGATGGCCGACGGCTCGCCGCAGTCCATGCCCCACGTCGTCATCCTCGACCTCGTGGTCGACCGTGGTCGCGACGCCGACCCAGCCGTCGTCGCCCGGTTGATCCGCTCCGGAATGCGCGTCCTGGTGCTCTCTGCGCTGGTTTCGGTGCCGCTCGTGCGCGCCATGATCCGCGCCGGAGTCTCCGGTTTCGTGGGCAAGCGGGACACCGAGGAGGACGTCATCGCCGCGGTCTGGGCCGTGCTGCGGCGCCGGCAGTGGGTCACCCCGGAGCTGGCGAGCGTGATGGCGGGGGACGCCCAGCGGCCCCGGCTCAGCGACCAGGAAGAGCGTGCCCTGGTTCTCTATGCCTCCGGGCTGACTCTCGACGCGGTTGCCGTCGCCCTCGGCGTGAAGCCCGACACCGTCAAGAAGTACCTCGAGCGGGTGAAGGCCAAGTACGCCGAGGTGGGGCGTCCCGTGCGGACCAAGATCGATCTCAACCGGGAGGCGATCCGAGACGGACTGATGACTCCGTCGCCCGTCGAGAACGACGGCGGGTGAACCGCGTCCCCTTGCTGGCCGCGAGTGTCGCGTACCAAGGCGTCCAATTCGATGACCCGACTCTGCCCCCGTTTCAGGGGACATTTCGCGACCGGATCTGCGGACGCACGGAGTCGGCCGCGCTTGTGCGGCTAGCGTCGTCCGGCGTGGCGGCCGGAATCGTCCGTGCGCGCTCCGGATCGCCCGCAGGCCCCAAGGCATCGGCTTCCTGGAGGTACTCGTGCCCCCCGACCAACCCGGAGTGCGGCAGGTCGAGCAGACTGCCGGCCCCTTTGTCAGGTTCCCTGACCATGCCCGCCCTGCTCGGGGCGGCCGTAGGAAGGGGTTCGCCGGCCTCCGCACCGCCGCCCACGCCGGCCTCGCCGCGGTCCTGACCGTGACCGTCGCCGTCGCGCTGGGGAGTGCCGCCGTCCCTCGTGCGGACGGGACCCCGGACGAGAGGCTGCGCGTCGCCACTGCGTGCACCACGCCGGCCGGCCCGCTCTCGCCGGCGACGGTCAGCATCCCGGCGATCGACCGGTCCGTCCGCGTCGTTCGTGTGCGCCGTACTCCCTCGGGTGCGGTCGGCACTCCGCCGGTCACCCAGCGCGGCAAGTGGCTGATGGGCCTCGACCCGCAGGTGCGGCCGGGAGGTGGCAAGGGCACGGTGATCATGGCGGCGCACACCTGGCCCGACAACTCCGCGCTCGGCAACGCGCTCCTGCGTTCGCTGGCCGTGGGTGACCGGCTGGTGCTCGGCAACGGGTCCGCGACCGCCTGCTACCAGGTCACCAAGCGCAAGAAGTACGGCGCCGCCAAGGTCCCCCGCAAGAAGGCCTTCCGCTGGTGGGGGCCGGAACAGCTGGTGGTCGTGGTGTGCTCGGGCAAGCGGCTCGGTCCGGGGCGCTGGACACACCGCACGATCTGGTACGCGACGCCCGTCTCCGGCGGTGCTGCGGCAGGGTGAAACCGGACCGCCTGTTGCGCCCTGGAACACCCTCGGCGCCTCCGCCGGCTCGAAGCGGGCCTCATGGGCCGCGTCGCCGGATGCGCGCCGGCAGCCTCCGTGGTGCTGGGCGGTCGAGGGCCGGTCGATCTCGAGTGGGGTGATGACGCGTCCCCCGATCGGGGGGCAAATCGGCTCCCATCGAGGGACATCGGGGTCGTCGGCCTCCGCCCTGCGCCAGGCTGCACCGCGACGCAACAGCGCGCGCCCCGGCGGCCGGCCGGGGGATGAGCCCCGGCGAGGAGGCCCCACCCGATGTCCACGGTCAGATCCGTCGACGCCCTCGGCGCGCTGGTGGCCGCGGGGCGGACGGGTGAGGCGATCGACGCGTTCGAGTCCGGCTGGGTGGAGCTGTGGTACGTCACCGAGCCGGCCGCGCTCCGCGCCTTCCTCGCCGCACTGCCGCCTGACCGGATCGCCGGGAGCCCGGGCCTGCGGTTCGTCGCCGTCGCCAGCGGCCTGACGACAGGCCCCGAGGCTTGGGCGCTGGTCGACAAGTCGATGGCGCGGATCCGGAGCGGCCACCGCAGCGACGAGGAGGTCCTGCTCGCCCATCTGCTGTCGAGCCACCAGCACCGCGCCACCGGGCAGTACCTCCAGGCCCGCCTGCTCCTGGACGGTGCCCGGCCGGTCACCACCCGGATCGCCTTCGTGAGCGAGGGTGACGTCGACCCCGCGCTGCTCGCCTTCTCCCGCCTGCAGTACGGGATCACCGCCCTGCTCGGCGGCGACGTGGCCGGCGCCCGCAACCTGCTCCAGGCGGCGTACGACGCCGAGGGGCTCCACGGCTCGCCGGCCGGCCGGGCGTACGTCGGCTCCCACCTGGCGCTGGTGTGCGCCGTCGCCGGGGAGCTGCTCGCCGCCGAGGAGCACCTCGCCCGGGCCGAGGCGTTCGCGGCCGGTCTCGGGCGCGTCGTCACGGCGACCGCGGACGCGCTGCGGCTGGCCCGGCTGATCCTGTTCATCGACCGCCGCATCCTCCCCGGCGCCGGCCGGATCGTGCAGGCCCGCAAGCCCGCCTCCTTCGGCGTGCTGTGGCCGCTCGCCCTGTGGGCGCACGTCCAGTTCCTGCTGCTCACCGGGCGGCACGAGGCCGGCCTGCGCCTGGTGGCCCAGGCCGAGACCGCGACGCTCGGCGACGACACCGGCGAGGGCATCGCGTCCGAGGTCGGCCGAGCGACCCGCGCCGACCTCAACCTGGCGCTGGGCAACGTGCGGGAGGCCTGGGTCGCCGTCGAGCCGGGCAGCTCCCGGTCGCCGTGGTCGGCGGTCGCGGAGGCGACGGTGCTCTACGTCAGCGGCGAGTTCGAGACGGTCCGGTACGCCGCCCGGGTGGCCCGCGCCGCGCACGACCTCACCCCCCGGGAGTCGGTCCGGCTGCGCGGCCTCGAGGCGGCCGCCTGCATCGCCGGCGGCGACGACGACAGTGCCCGCCGCATGCTCGACGCCATCGTCGCCCTCGCGCGCAAGCAGGGCTGGCGCTCCTTCGTCTCGTGCCTGCCCCGGCCGCTGGTCGCCTTCGCGCTCCGGGAGGGCCGGCTGCCGGCCGAGCTCGCCGAGGGCGCCCGGGACGCGGTCGGGATCTGGGTGCCCGGGCCCGCGCTCGCCGCGCCGCTGTCGCCGCGGGAGCGCCTCGTCTTCCGGCTGCTGCTCGAAGGAGTGGCCCGCGCCGACATCGCCGACCGGCTCGGGGTCTCGATCAACACCGTCAAGACCCAGATCCGCAGCCTCTACTCCAAGCTCGGCGTCACCAGCCGCGCCGAGGTGCTGCAGAAGGTCGCCCTGATGCCGCCCGACTGGACCTACGACGTGCCCGACTGGTCGGGGACGTGACGTGGTCCGCACCCCCGTTCCAGACCGCCTGCCGGGCATCGACCATCCGTCGTGGGTGAGCGCGCCTCGCCCCGATTCATCCCTTTTTACGAAGGAGTCCGGGTGCTCCCGCACCGGAAATACCATCGCGCGCATGTCCGAGGCATGCTCCGACCGAGGAGAGACAACCTGATGAAACGCTGGCTCGAGCAGGTGAGGTCGTCGCTGTCGGCGGCTCCGGTCCGGGGGCTGACGGCCCTGGCCGTGGTCGCGTCGGGCACCGCGGTGGTGGGTGTGGCCCAGGTGGCCGCGCCGGCGTACGCGGCGCCGGGTGACGGCACGGTCAAGGTGCGGGTGGTCCAGGACTACAACGGCAACGGCAGCTGGGACGATCCGTTCGTCGAGCCGGGACTCGCCGGCGTGACGGTGCGGGTCACGGACAGCGCTGGCGTCAGCCAGGACCTGACCACGGACGCGGACGGCCTGGTCACCGTCGTCGGCACGCCCGGCAGCTACCGGGTGCAGGCGATCAACCCCGACCCGGCGACCCTTCAGCCGGCGTTCGCTCGGGAGAAGACCGGCACGGCCGACACGCCCAGCGCCAAGTGGCTGTCCTCGAACGACGAGTTCGTGACCGTGGCGGCCGACAAGACGGTCGACGTCACGACCGCCTTCTGGGACGTCCGGGACTACTGCCAGTCGAACCCGTTGATCGTCAACGCCTGCCAGCCGCCGATCTTCACGCCCGGCGGCGCGCTCGCGAACAACGACACCGCGGAGACGCTCTTCACCGCGCCGTACCGGGCGTGGGGCAACGACCGCGGCAAGACCTCGATCGCCACCAAGGCCGACACCGGCGCGGTCTACGGCATCGGCTACCGCAAGCAGGACAAGCGGATCTTCGCGGCGGCCTTCGCCAAGCGCGGTATCGCCTACGGCCCCGGCGGCCCCGGTGCGATCTATGTGACTCCGCGCGACGGTGGCGCGACCTCTCTGTGGGGAACCGTGCCCAATCCCGGTACCCGCGCTCACAGCTTCGACACCGCCGGCCTGCGCCAGGACTGGGACTTCGCACCGGCCGTGGGCAAGGAGTCGCTGGGTGACCTCGACATCTCCGAGGACGGCGACGACCTGCAGGTGATCAACCTCAACGACCGCAAGCTCTACGTGTACGACGCGACGGCAGCCACGATGGGCGCGCCGACCCACGTCGTCGACCTGTCGGCGAACCCCGGCTGCGCCGCGGCCTCCGACTGGCGCCCGGGCGCGCTCGGCGAGCGCAACGGCGTGCTCTACGTCGGCGGTGTCTGCACGGCCGAGTCGACCCAGGACCCCGCCGACCAGCGGGCGATCATCCTGACCTTCGACGCGTCGACCTACACGCAGACCGGCACGGTGATGGACCAGACCATCAACCGCAAGCGCGAGGCGCAGTGGTTCCTCGCCGCGCAGTGCGACCCGCGCGACACCGCGGACGGCGTGCACAGCACGTCCTTCCGTCCGTGGAAGGACGGGATCAGCTGCAACTTCAAGAGCGGCGGCCGGCTGCCCGACCCGCAGGCGTGGATGGACGACATCGTCATCGAGAACAACGGTGACCTCGTCATGGCCTTCCGGGACCGCACCGGTGACCAGCAGATGGGCGCCAGCTCGCGCTACTACGCCAACACCGACGGCACCGGCGCCCTCGTCGGCGTCATCGACTACGTCGTCGCCGGTGACATCAACAAGGCCTGCCCGCCCGCCGGCGGCGGCGACTTCGTGCTCGACATCAACGGTGGCTGCGGCAAGGAGAACCGCGCCCAGACCGCGGTGTCGGACGAGTACTTCGGAGGCGACGGTGGCGTCCACGAGGAGGAGGCCTTCGGCGGTCTGGCGCTGAGCCGCGGCGAGCGCGGCATCGTCAGCAGCGCGATGGACCCGGCCGGCGGCATCTTCACCCAGGGCTACTTCCGGGTCGACCGTGAGACGGGCCGGCCGCTCATCTCCGGTGACGGCGGCACCCAGCCGACCTCGCCCGAGAGCCTGCAGGCCGACGGCGGCAACAGCGGCGGCAACCGGATCAGTGGCGCCGACAACTTCAGCAAGGGCCAGGGCATGGCCGACATGGAGGTGCTCTGCGACCTGGCGCCGATCCAGATCGGCAACCGGGTCTGGAACGACGGCAACGGGGACGGCGTGCAGGACCCGGGTGAGGACGGCATCGCCGGCGTCACCGTGAACCTGTACGACGCCCAGGGCAACCTCGTCGCAACGACGGTGACCAACTCGCGCGGCGAGTACTACTTCGACTCCGTCACCGACGGCGTCGAGTTCAACACCGACTACGTCATCCGCCTCGACAAGCCGACCGACTACACCGGCAGCGGCAAGCTGGCCGGCGTCGCGCTGAGCGACGCGGACCAGGGCACCGGCCCGGAGCAGGACCGGCTCGACTCCGACGGCACGACCGTCGGGGGCTACCCGGAGGCGTCGATCACCACCGGCAACCGCGGCGAGAACGACCACACCATCGACTTCGGCTTCAGTCCGGCGTCGGTGTCGGTGGGCAATTACGTGTGGATCGACAGCGACGGCGATGGCATCCAGGACCCGGGCGAGTCGGGCATCGAGGGTGTCGTGTTGAAGCTGACGGACGCGAACGGCGACCCGGTCGTCGACGTGAACGGGGACCCGGTCGGTCCGGTGACCACGGACGCCAACGGCCACTACCTGTTCGACAAGCTTCCCGTCCTCCCGCCCGGTGAGCACTACACGGTCACCATCGACCAGACGGCGACGTCGACGCAGACCGCGCTCGCGCCGTACCTCCCGACGCAGGCCGGTCAGGGCGGCGACCCCGCACTGGACTCGTCCCTGTGGACCGCGGACTCCACGGAGCTGACCACCGCGGGCGCGAAGGACCTGACCCTGGACTTCGGGTTCACCCCGAAGCCGGTCGCGGTCGGTGACTTCGTGTGGGTCGACAGCGACGGCGACGGCGTCCAGGACCCGGGCGAGCCCGGGATCCCCGGCGTCACGCTCACGCTGGTGGGCCCCGACGGCAACCCGGTTCCCGGTGTCGGGCCGGTCGTGACGGACGCGAACGGCTTCTACAGCTTCACGGACCTCCCGGTCCTCACCAACCCGGACGATCGCTACACCGTCCGGATCGACAACAGCCAGCCGGCGTTGGCGCCGTACGTCCCGACCCAGGCGGGTCAGGGCGGCGACCCGACGAAGGACTCGTCGACCGGCAGCGCCACCTCCGGGCCGCTCACGCAGCCCGAGGACCGCGACATGACCCTCGACTTCGGCTTCGTGCCGGCGAAGGTGTCGGTCGGCGACCTGGTGTGGGCCGACACGGACCGTGACGGCGTCCAGGACGCCGGCGAGCCGGGCATCGAGGGCGTCGTCCTCACGCTCGAGGGTCCGGACGGCGAGCCCGTGACCGACATCCACGGCAACGTCGTGGGTCCGGTGACCACGGACGCGGACGGCAACTACTCGTTCGACGACCTGCCTGTCCTGCCGGCCGGCCAGCACTACACGGTGAAGATCGACCGGACCGACCCGTCCACGATCGACGCGCTGGCCGACTACATCCCGACCCAGACGGGTCAGGGCACGCCGGCCACCGATTCCTCGACGTGGTCCGCGGAGTCGGGCGACCTGACCCGCGACGGCGACCGGGACCCGACCCTCGACTTCGGCTTCGTCCGTCCGGCGGTCTCCGTCGGCGACTTCGTGTGGGCCGACGCCGACCGTGACGGCATCCAGGACGCCGGCGAGGCCGGCATCCCGGGCGTCGTGCTGGTCCTGACCGGTCCGCGCGGCGAGACGGTGACCGACATCTACGGCAACCCCGTGGGCCCGGTCACCACCGGTGCCGATGGTCGCTACGTGTTCGAGAACCTCCCGGTGCTCGCGCCCGGCCAGAGCTACACGGTCGCCATCGACCGTGACGCACCGTCGACGCAGACGGCGCTCGCGCCGTACAGCCCGACCCAGGCCGGTGCGGGCGGCGACCGTGGCGCCGACTCGTCGACGTGGTCCGCGACCTCGGGCGATCTGGTCGAGGACGGCGACCGGGACCTCAGCCTCGACTTCGGGTTCGTGCTGCTGCCGGCCAAGGTCACGCTGACGACCGAGACGTCGCACGCCGAGGCCAAGGTCGGCGTGGCGCTGTCGGACGTCGTCACCATCAGCGGGTTCCGCAGCGGTGGCACGGCGACCGGGTCGGCGACGCTCTACGGCCCGTTCAGCAGCCCGGGTGCCGCGACCTGCACGCCCGCCACCGCGGTCGGCACCGTGGCCTTCACGCCGCAGAACGGCCGGGTGACCACCCCGTCGATCACGGTCAAGGCGCCGGGCTACTACACCTGGGTGGCCAGCACGACGGCCGACGACCTCAACGAGGCGGCGACCCACGCGTGCGGTCTCAAGGAGGAGACCAGCCTGGTCCGCCGTGCCGTCAACCCGGTCCGGGTGATCGACACCGGCTTCGAGGGCACCACGGCAGGCGGCACCAGCGCCCGCAAGGCCCAGCCCGCGAAGCTCGGGTTCGCCAAGCTCGGCATCCAGGCCAAGGTCAAGCCGATCGGCGTGACCGGCAAGAAGGCCAACGTCCCCGCGAACCGGAACCTCACCGGCTGGCTGCGGACCTCGGCCGAGCTGGGTGACGTCATCGGCACGGCGGTCATCGTCGGTCACGTCTCCGACAACCACGACCGGCCCGGTGCCTTCTTCGACCTGAAGAAGGCCAAGAAGGGCCAGACGGTCGAGCTGACGGACAAGTCGGGCGTGGTCCGGACCTACAAGGTCGTCAAGACCAAGCGGTACCTCCGGTCCAAGCTGCTGCCGAAGAAGCTCTTCTCGATGACGAGCCAGGCGCGGGTCCAGCTGGTCACCTGCACCGACAAGGTGACCTACGGCAACGGCCGGTTCCACTACCGCAAGAATCTGGTGGTGACCCTGGTCCCCGTGAGCTGAGCTGGGGGGCTCAGCAGCACGGACGAACCTCACCCCGGGCTTCCGCGTCAGCGGGACCCGGGGTGAGGTTCGTCAGGGGCGGTCCGAGAGCATGGCCCCGGCGCAGGAGAGGAACGAGGATGGGCAGATGACGGTGCGAGTACAGCGCAGGACCCTGCTCGGGGGCGCGCTCGGCGTGGTGGGCCTGGCCGTGACGGCGACCGGCTGCGGGGCGGACGACGCCGCCGCGCCGACGCCGGAGGAGCCGCGGGCGCTCGGCGGCGAGGAGGCCGAGGCGCTGGCGCTGGTGCGCTTCCAGCTCTACTCCGCCTCCCCGGTGGCGGTGCGCATGGCCTGGCCCGGATCACCCGCGATCTCCTACGCCATCACCCTCGACCTGCGCGAGCACCTCGCCTACGGCACCTTCGAGACCCGCGAGGGCGACGAGACCGACGGTGGCTTCGCGGCGTGGGACCTGGCGACGGTCGCCACGGCACCGGGTGCCGCCGGCGACCCGCCCCCGGAGCCGGGCGCCTGGACCCAGCGCGCGCTGTCGACGCAGTATCCCCACGACATCTTCCTGGCACTCGCCCTCAACCTGGGCAGCGACCGGCCGGAGAACCCGGCGCTGCTGCGCCAGAGCACGGCTCGCTTCCTGCGCTCCGACGAGGTGGACGGCGTCGAGGTCTCGGTCCTCGAAGGTCCGCAGCCCGCATCCGCGACCGCGTCGCCGACGGCCGGGGGCGGATCGACGGAGTCCGGCCGGACCCGGTACTGGATCGACGCCGAGGGGGCGCTGCTCCGCTTCGAGGCCTACCTCGGCCAGGCCCAGGGCGAGTTCGCCCGCGTCGACGTGGTCCGCGAGGACGCCGCCTCCTCGCCGGCAGCGGGTGACGCCGCCCTGCGCGCCCGGGCCGCGGAGGTGCTGGCGTCCCGGCGCTGAATCGACCCGGCGCGTTCAAACGCGCCGGGTCGATTCAGGAGCCGAAGAGAGCGGCGCCGAGCGGTCGGTCCGCGGTGAACCCCGGCAGGACCAGGTAGCCCAGTTCAGCGGTCGGCGTCGCGAAGTCCATCAACCGGTCCGTCCGGTCCATCCGCTGCTGGGTGCGGGCGAAGACCCGCACGTCGTTCTGGAAGCTCCAGAAGAGCAGCCCGGGCTGCGGAGCCGCGCCGTCGCGGTCGATGCGGACGGCGTAGCTGCGCCGGGCCATCAGCGGGGAGCCGGTGAAGGAGGGATGGGCCGCGCGGGCGTGGGAGTCGGCGGGCACGAGGTACTCCCCGTGCGGGGTCTTCGCCGTCAGGTCGACGTCGTCGTCGGGCTTCCCGCCGCTCAGCGGTGTGCCGTCGGGCCGGCGCCCGATTACGGCTGACCGGTCCTCGGGGTCGAGCGCGCCGAAGGACGCCACGTCCAGGGCGAACCGGCGCACCACGCCGATCGTCCCGCCCGCCGCGGCCCCCTCGGCGATCCACACCCCGTCGTCCATCGCGGCCGCGTCCGCCGGCTGGACGATGCCGTCGCGGAACCCGAGCGGGTTGCGGACCACCGCCCCCTCGCCCGGGGAGCGGAACGCCCGCTGGACCCAGCTCACCCGCAGCCGGTCGTCGGCGGCGGGACCGGCGAGGAGCAGGTCGACGACGTGGTCCGGCAGGGCCGCGTCGTCGGCCGCGACGGCGAGCACCAGGTCGCCGTCGCGCCGGTCGCGGGGCAGGGCGTCGCTGCCTCGGAACGCGGGCAGCCGGACCAGGTCGCCGAGGCCCGGCTCGGCGAGGTCGGCCCACGCGGCGCCGATGCCGACCTGCACCGTCAGGTTCCCGGGCCCGTCAGGCAACCGGGGGTCCGGTGGGTCGGTCGCCGTCAGGGCGCGGATCTCGTCGCCGAGACCGGCGAGCAGGGCGGCGACGGCCGCCCGGTCCAGCGGCGTCCCCGCGCGCTCGCCGAGGACGACGAAGGACAGGTGGTGCGGGGGAGTGGCGGGACGGTCGACCCCGGCCTGCCGCCCTCCGGTCGCCGCCACGGGGGCGCCGCGACCGCGGGCAGCGGCAGCCACGTCCGGGTCAGGGGGCGTGGCTGCGGCAGGCGGTGTGCCGGTCTCGTCGGTCGCGCGCCTCCCGGCCCACAGCCCGCCGGCCCCGCCGACGGCGAGGCCCCCGGCGGTTCCCGCCAGAAGTCGCCGGCGAGTGGTCGCCGGGCGGCTCTCCTCGTCCACCGGCGGCTAGCCCCGACCGAGGTCGGCGAGCAGCGATGCCGCGGGCACCGTGATCCCCGAGAGGTCCGGGTGGATGAGCGTGTCCGGCAGCGGGAGCGGTATGTCATCGGTGGCGTCGAGCGACGGCAGGTCTCCGGGCAGCGGCACCTCCAGGAAGCTCATCCCGTCGGGCGCCTGGCCGCCCGGCAACGCGTCGGCGGTCACGGCGGGCTGGGTGCCGCCGCCACAGCGGTCGAGGAGATCGAGCGGGAGGAGCGAGAGGCCGGCGGCGTCGGCGACACAGTTGCCGGTCGCCGGGGCCAGCTCGTCCGAGGCGTTGGCGAGGTCGACGCCGTTGTCACGGAAGGCGTTGCCCTCGAGGGTGTTCCCCGTGCTCGGGACGTCCTCGACGCTGTCGAGGAGCACCCCGGCGCGCACGTTGCCGGCGACGAGGTTGCGCACCAGGCGGTTGTCCTGGCCGCCGCCGACGCCGATGCCGATCCCCCAGCCGCCGTCGGCCTGCGAGGGCGAGCGCTGCTCGCTGTTGTCGGTGACGACATTGCCGGCCACCAGGTTGCCGCGCTGCGGGACGAACGCCTCCTGGTAGTTGGAGGTCAGCGTCATCCCGACCCGGTTGCCGCTGAACCGGTTGCCGACGATCGACAGCGAGTCGGACGCGTTGGCGTTCTCGAAGCCGACCGCGTTGCGGGTGGTGACATTGCCGGCCACGACGGTGTCGCACTCACGGCACTGGCCGACGTAGATCCCGCTGTCGGCGGACCCCGACGCCCACGAGTCGACGATCATGCCGTGCCGGGTGTTGAAGGCGTAGATGCCGTAGAGGCCGTTGTTCGTGGCCGTCACGTGGTCGATCCGGAACCGCTCCAGGGGTGGGAAGCGCTCCGGATCGAACGACTCGTAGCCGTCCTGGGCCGGCGTCAGCACCTCGCGGCCCTCGTGCACGCCGGTGAACAGCACGCCGTAGAGCGTCGTACTGGTGACGGTGAGGTTCTCGACGGTGACGCCGTCGGCGATGACCACGATCCCGGAGGTGCGCCGGCCCTCGCCGGTGATGACCACGTCGTTGCGGTCGGTGCCCCGGATGGTCACGCCCGGCACCTCGACCAGCACCTGCTCGGCGTAGGTGCCCGGACCGACGAGCACGAGGCCGCCCTCGGCCACGGACTCCAGCGCCTCGCTCACGGTCGACGCGTCCTCGGGGACCCGCACGACCTCCGCGCGGGGCGCGGCGGGCTCCTTCTTCCCGGATCCCTCGGCGGAGGGGTCGGAGGAGCATCCGGCCAGTGCGGTGCCGGTCAGGAGGAGTGCGAGCAGGGCCGCGGGAAGCCGACCTCGGGACACGGGCAACCACTGCTCCTTCGTACGTCGGCGTCGGGCTGCACGCCAACCGTAGTCACCCGCGGCGCGCGCGGCACGAGGACCCACCCCCGGCGCCGGGTCGGCGGCCCTAGGGGTGAGTCCTACTCACCCCTCGGGCCCAGGCAGACCGCGACCAGCTCGCCGGCGACCTCCCCGCTGAAGACGGCCCACCCGCGGTCGAAGGAGACCAGCTCGGTGCTGCCGTCCGGCGTGCGGACGATCGCCTTGCTCGGGATCACGCTGCGGTCGAAGCCGGTGACCGAGCAGCGGTTGGCCTGCATCATCGCGTCCAGCGGTCCCGAGGACATGTCCAGATGGGGCGTCGGACCGGCCGGTCGCGGCGACGCCGACGGGCTGATCGCGCCGAAGCCGACGAGCAGCGTGAGCGCCGCGATGGTGATGGCCGTCCGGACGGCGTGGACGCCCACCCGGATCCAGTGCGGCGACCGGTCCGGCGACCGGTCCGGGGGCGCGACGGATGCGCTCATCACGTCCCCCTTGCCCACTCAGTCGTTCGCCCGGAGCCGGGCCTTCCCCACTGCCGATCACAACGACCGCGGGCCGCTCGGGTCACGACCGCGTGACGCGGCCGACACGCCCGCACGGCAGGATGGCTCCATGACCTGGTTCGACGCTCCGGCCGACGCGGCCGCCCGGCTCGCGACCGCGGGCTATCTCGCCGACGCCGCCACCGCGACCACCACCTACCTCGCCGGCGCGCTGGAGAAGCCCCTGCTGCTGGAGGGGCCGGCCGGGGTCGGCAAGACCGAGCTGGCCAAGGCGGTCTCGCGGGCGACGGGCGCCGAGTTGGTGCGGCTGCAGTGCTACGAGGGCCTCGACGAGGCGCGGGCGCTCTACGAGTGGAACTACAAGAAGCAGCTGCTCCGCATCCAGGCCGCCAACGCCGGCGGTGGGGACGGCGGGGGCGTCGACTGGGACGCGACCCACGACGACATCTTCTCGGAGGAGTTCCTGCTCACCCGGCCGCTGCTGACGGCGATCCGCCGCGAGGAGCCGACCGTCCTGCTCATCGACGAGGTCGACAAGACCGACATCGAGGTGGAGGGCCTGCTGCTGGAGGTCCTCAGCGACTTCCAGGTCACCATCCCCGAGCTCGGGACCGTCGCGGCGACCCGTCGCCCGTTCGTCGTCCTGACGTCGAACGCCAGCCGGGAGCTGTCCGAGGCGGTGAAGCGGCGGTGCCTCTACCTGCACATCGACTATCCCGACGCGGCGCGCGAGCGGGAGATCCTGCAGCAGCAGGTGCCCGGCCTCGACGACCGGATCGCCGAGCAGCTGGTGACGACCGTCGGCCGGCTGCGCGACCTGGAGCTCAAGAAGGCCCCCTCCATCGCGGAGTCCGTCGACTGGGCGCGGACCCTGATCGCGCTGGAGATCCGTGACCTCGACGCCACGGCGATCGCGCAGACCCTCGGCGCCGTACTCAAGCACCAGTCCGACCACGAGCGCGCGGTCAAGGAGCTCAAGCTCGCCCGGGCTTGAGGCCGTCATGACGCAGTACGCCGAGCAGTCCGGGCTCCTCGACCGCCACCTGGCGTTCGTCGAGGCGCTGCGCGGCGCGGGGCTGTCGGTGTCGCTCGCCGAGGACATCGACGCGCTGGCCGCGCTCGGTGCCGTCCGCTGGAGCGACCGCGCGATGGTGCGTGACGCGTTCGCGGCCACCCTGGTCAAGAAGCAGGCGCAGCGCACGACCTTCGATGCGCTCTTCGACGTCTACTTCCCGGCGATGGTGGGCGACGGAGCCGCCGCGCACGGCGCCGACGACGCCGGCGCCGACGCGGAGGGCGGTGCCGGCGAGGCGGCCGTCCGCGACAACGCCGCCGCCCTCGTGGACTTCCGCGACCGGCTCGCCGAGGCCCTCGAGGCGTCGCAGATCGACGAGGCGGAGCTGCGCCGCATGGCCGCCGAGATGGTCGGCGTCTTCGGTGCCATGCCCGGTCGCGGCCCGGGCCTGTCCTCGTGGTCGGCCTACACCGCGCTCCAGCGCGTCGCTCCCCAGGAGCTGGTCGACCGGCTGGTCGCGGGCCTGATGGCTGAGGGCGTCGACGAGGAGGACGCCCGGCGCCGGGCCAACCGCCGGATCGGCTCGTTCACCGCGATGGTGGAGGACGACGCCCGGCGCCGGATCGCGGAGGAGAAGGGACCCGACCACGTCGCCGACGTCGCGATCCGCCCCAGCATCGACAAGCTCGCCTTCATGGCCGCCCGGCGCGCCGATCTCGACGAGATGCGCAAGGAGATCTTCCCGCTCGCGCGTCGGCTCGCGACTCGGCTCGCCAAGGAGCAGCACTCCCGCCACGCGCGCACGGCGCCGCTGGACTTCCGGCGTACCGTCCGGGCCTCCGTCGCGACCGGCGGCGTCCCCCTCACCACCCACCATCGCCCGAAGCGACCGCATCGCACCGACCTGGTCGTGCTGTGCGACGTCAGCGGCTCGGTGGCCAACTTCGCCCAGTTCACGCTGCTCTTCGTGTTCGCCCTGCGCGAGGTGTTCCAGAGCATGCGGGCGTTCACCTTCATCGACCACGTACACGAGGTCACCGGCCACTTCCGTCCCGGTGCCGATCCGGTCGACGTGCTGGCGGACCTCTCGGCGAGCGCCAGCCACGCGGCACTGTGGGGCCGGACCAACTACGGCCGGGCGTTCGCGAAGTTCGAGGAGAACCACGCCGACGCCCTCACACCGAAGACCACCCTGCTCATCCTCGGCGACGCCCGCTCCAACTACAGCGACCTCCACGAGGACGCGCTGCGCCGGCTGACCGGGTCGGTGAAGCGGGCGTTCTGGCTCAACCCCGAGCACGAGCGCAACTGGGGCACCGGCGACTCCGCCGCGCCGTCGTACGGCGAGATCGTGCGGATGATCGAGTGCCGCAACCTCGCGCAACTGAGCGAGTTCGTCCACGACCTGGCCTGGTGAGCGCCGGGTCGGCGGGGCGGTCAGGCGGTGAACTCCAGCGTGTCGTCGGCCACCGGCTTGCGGAAGACCAGGACGTCCTTGAAGTAGTTCATCTTCAGCCGCCAGGGGAACACCGCCCCCTGCTTGGGCAGCGTGTCGATGGAGCGCATGACGTAGCCGGCCTCGAAGTCGAGGAAGGGCTCCTCCGCGACGCCCGGGTCGCGACGGGGTACGACGATCCGGGTGCCGGTGCGGTCCAGATGGCGCAGCACCTTGACGACGTACTCGCACACGAGATCGGCCTTGAGGGTCCACGAGGCGTTCGTGTAGCCGATGATGAACGCGAAGTTCGGGATGTCGCTGAGCATCAGGCCCTTGTAAGCCATCGTCTCGGACGGCGTGATCTTCGTGCCGTCGATGCCCAGCGTCGCGCCGCCGAAGATCTGCAGGTTGAGGCCGGTGGCGGTGACGATGATGTCGGCCTCGAGCTCCCTGCCGGACTTCAGCAGGATCCCCTTCGGCGTGAACCGGTCGATGTGGTCGGTGACGATGTCGACGGTGTGCTGGCGCAGCGCCTTGAACAGGTCGCCGCCGGGGACGGCGCACAGGCGCTGGTCCCAGGGGTCGTACGGCGGCTTGAAGTGCTCGTCGAAGCTGACGTCCTTCGGCAGCTGGCGCTCCAGCAGCCTGCGCAGCAGGGCGCGCGACTCCTTGGGCCGGGCCTGGCAGAACTCGTAGAACGCGATCCGGCTGGTGAGGTAGCGGGTGCGCACGAGCGCCTGGGCGACCTTGTCGGGCAGGCGCTTGTACATCTGCGCCGACAGCTTGTCGTACGTCGGCTGGCTGATGATGTAGGTCGGCGTGCGCTGCAGCATCGTGACGTGGCCGGCGCCGGAGTCGGCGAGCGCGGGGATCAGGGTGACGGCGGTGGCGCCGGACCCGATGACGACGACCCGCTTGCCCTGGTAGTCGAGGTCCTCGGGCCAGTGCTGGGGGTGGACGATGCGTCCCTCGAAGTCCTCGGTGCCGGCGAAGTCGGGGGTGAAGCCCTCGTCGTAGCGGTAGTAGCCGGAGGTCGACCACAGGAAGCTCGAGGTGAGCTCGATGGTCTCGCCGGTGTCGGTGCGCTCGACGGTCACCGTCCAGCGCGCGTCCTGCGTGGAGAACTCCGCGTGCACCAGCTTGTGGTGGTAGCGGATGTGGCGGTCGATGCCGTTCTCGGCGGCCGCCTCCTTGAGGTAGGCGAGGATGTCCGGCCCGTCGACGATCGCCTTGGCACCCTTCCACGGCTTCCAGCCGAAGCCGAGGGTGTGCATGTCGGAGTCGGAGCGGATGCCCGGGTAGCGGAACAGGTCCCAGGTGCCGCCGAGGGAGTCGCGCATCTCGAGGAGCGCGTAGGTCTTGTCGGGGAACGCCTTGCTCACGTGGTACGCCGCGTCGATGCCGGACAGCCCGGCGCCGATGATCAGCACGTCGACGTGCGTGGTCGCGTCTGCGGTGTCGCTCATTCAGGCTTCCTTGAGGTTGAGGAGCTGCTCGATCGGGAGGTCGGGCACCTCGATCCGGCGGGAGGCTGCGAGACCCTCGATCTGCAGCCAGGTCACGTCGGCGAGCAGCCGGGTGAACTGCGGGGCCGGCGGGCGCAGCTCCTCGCGGGAGCTCCAGTTGCGCACGGCGGCCATCACGCCGCCGACGAGCAGGAAGACCCACGGCGTCAGCGCGTCGCGGTCGTCCTCCTCGACGTCGGCCTCGAGGACGGCGAGGAAGCCGCCGATGACCAGCTCGATCTGCTCGGCGATCTGGCCGATCGCCACGTCGAGTGGCTTGGTCGGGGCACCGGGGATGTCGCGCTCGGCGAACCTCATCAGGGCGACGTTCCGCGCGCCCCAGCCGACGTACGCGTCGATGATCCGGTGCACGATGTCGCGCGGGGTGCCCTCGAGGGTCACGGCGGCGAGCAGCAGCTCGCCGGCGCGGTTGCAGATCTCCTGCTGGATCGCGACGTCGAGGTCGGTGCGGTCCTCGAAGTAGCGGTAGAGGACCGTGCGGTGGATGGAGGCCTCGTCGGCGATCAGCTGCACGCTCAGCTCGGCACCCGGCTCGAGGTCGCGGGCGAGGACGGTGACGGCGGCCTCGATGATCGCCTGGCGGCGGTCGGCGTTGTGCTGCTGCCAGCGTCGCTTGCGACCGTCGGGCTGGTTGCGTTCGGCCGTCCCCATGGCGGCACCTCCTCGCGTCGTCACGATGTCATCGACACCGTACGTCGAAGCAGCCCGCGGCGGCGGGTCGCGACCGGGGCGGCGGAGACCGAGCGCTGCTCGTCGACATCGGTGATCTTGACCCGGGGGCGGCCGGCCTGCCCGCCGCGCTCGCGCTCGGCGGCGTCCAGCCGCTGCCACGCAGCGAGGTCGGCGGCGCCGGGATGACGGGCGGCGACGAGGGCGGTGACGGAGGCGGCGCTGCCGCTCGGTGCCGGCAGGCCGGCGTCGAGGTCGTCGAGGATCGTCTCGACGGTCTCCTGGGCGTCGGTCTTGTTGGTGCCGATGAACCCGACCGGTCCGCGCTTGATCCAGCCGACGACGTAGAGGCCGGGCTCCACGCGGCCGCGGTGGTGGGGCACGGTGGCGGTCCGCTGGTCGAACGGGAGCCCGGCGACCGGTGTGCCGCGATGGCCGACGGAGCGGACCACGAGGCCGGTCTCGATCGTGCGGACGTCGTCGGTGGCGACGGCGCGGACGGTGCCGTCGGGGTCCTCGACCAGCTCGTTGCGGGCGACGCGGACGCCGACGACCCGGCCGGCGTCGCCGAGGATCTCGACGGGGGAGGCGGCGAAGGTGAGCACGATCCGACGCCGGCCGGGGTCGCCCGAGGGGGCGCGCTCGGCCAGCTCGCGCAGCAGCACGCTGCGCTGGTCGTCGCCGGCGAGCAGCGCGGGATCGGCGTCGACGACCACGTCGACGTCGTCGAGCGCGGCGAGTCCGATCAGCTCGGGCACGGTGAACGCCGCCTGGGCCGGACCACGCCGGCCGAGGACGACGACCTCGTGGACCCCGCTCGCCCGCAGCTGCTCCAGGGGGCCCGGCGCGAGGTCGGTGCGCTCGAGGACCTCGATCGGGCGGGACAGGACCCGCGCCACGTCGAGTGCCACATTGCCGTTGCCGACGACGACGGCGCGCCGCGAGGGGTTGGAGCCGGCGTCGAGCGGGACCGTGAGCCCCTGCTGGTCGGGGTGCCCGTTGTACCAGCCGACCAGCGCGGTCGCCGGGATCGAGCCGGTCAGGTCCTCGCCCGGGATGCCGAGGCCGCGGTCCGCGGACGCGCCGACCCCATAGACGACGGCGTCGTAGTGGGCCCGCAGGTCGGCGAGGGTCACCCCGGCGGGCGTGCCGATCTCGACGTCGAGGAAGTAGCGGAACCGCGGTTGCCGCTCGATCGCCTCGAACAGCCGGGTGACCAGCTTGGTCGACGCATGGTCGGGCGCGACGCCGTGCCGCACGAGGCCGTACGGCGTGCGCAACCGGTCGTAGACGTCGACCCCGTCGATCTCGGGGTGCTTGAGCAGCTCGTCGGCCGTGTAGAGCCCGGCCGGCCCGGCCCCGACCACCGCGACCCGGAACGGCCCGGGGCGGGTGAGCCGGCGCTGCGGCGGCACCAGCGCGACCGGCGTCCGGTCGGCGTGCGGGAAGGCGTCGTAGTAGGACGCGTTCAGGTCGAGGAAGGGCAGCTGCTTGGTCGTCAGGGCCGCGTCGGGCACCATCGCGCCGACCGGGCAGGCCGTCGCGCAGGCGCCGCAGCCGACGCACGCGGTCGCGTCGACGTACACCATCTCGGTGGTGCCGAAGCCCGGCTCGCCGGGTGCGGGGTGGATGCAGTTGACCGGGCAGGCGACGACGCACGAGGCGTCGGCGCAGCACGACTGCGTGACGACATAGGCCATGGCGCGGGCTCGGGGGGTCCGGTCAGACCGCGGCGGACTTGGGCTCGCTGCGGAAGCGCGAGGGACGCCCGTCGATGCCGAGCAGACGCCACACGCGGCGCGAGACCCGGTTCATCAGGCCGAGCTCGTCGGCGAGCATCCGGACGTCGCCGAAGGTGTCGCGCAACAGCTTCTCCGACTTCTCGGACTTCCAGTAGACCTCGCGCATGACGTGCTTGGGGATGCCGAGGTCCTTCTGCATCTGCTTGCTGGGCTTCATGATGACGTCGCACAGCACCCGCATGATCACCGGGAACGCGAGCGACAGACCGAAGCGCTGGAGCGTGCCGTAGTCCTTGGAGCGCTCGACGAGGTAGGAGTGCGCGAAGCCGATGTGGCGGGCCTCCTCGGCCACGTGGATCTGCATGACCCGGGTGATGATCGGGTGCATCTCGTGGCCCGAGCGCAGCACCGACTTCTGCAGGTAGTCGATCGGCTCCTCGCCGGCGAGTACGCCGAAGAAGAAGATGTTGGGCAGTGGGCCGCCGGCCAGGGAGAGGAACGGGGCGACCTTCACGAACCACTTCGGGCCGCCCTGGACGTCGACGCCGATCCGGTTCACCGCCTCCTGGAACATCTGCGTGTGGTGGCACTCCTCGGTCGCCTCGTGCGTGGAGTAGCGGAACTCGGCGCGGTTGTTGGGCATGGCGATGAGGTGGCTCATGATGCCGCCGATGAGGATCTGCTCGAACTGCAGGCCGACCTTGGCGATATTGGCCATGCGGTACCTGCCGATCTCGATCTGGCGCTCGCGGGGCAAGGAGCGGTACCACTCGGTGCCGCCGAGCGAGTCGACCTCGGGCAGGATCCAGCGCGGGTCGTCGGGGACGACCTCGAACTCCGGGCTGTCCCAGGCGATGTCGAGGAAGGCGTCGAAGTGCTGGTGGACCGAGGCCTCGGAGAGCACGCGCAGCGTCTCCTGGTAGCTCAGGCCCTCCAGGTCGCGCGGGGCGGGGGTGTCGATCGGGGCGTCGGCGGTCGCAGTCATGGTCGTCGATCCGTTCTCTTCATCGAAAGCGGGAGCGTGCACGCTGTTAGCGCAACAACATGTTGCATACATTGACCCCGGTTTTGTCAAGGGGATCGGGCGAAGTGCCCGAGCCGGACCGCTCCGACCCGGTCGGGTGTGACCGGGATCGCTCGCGGTAGCGTCGCCGACGAGCGGCGCGCGAGCATCGCCGACCGGTCCCACGACGGCGAGGAGTGGACGGTCCGCTACGACCGGACCTCCGGCACGCTGCCGGGGGAGTTCGCCATCTGAACGGTTCACCTACCGATGGGGCGTGCTGGCGGCCCCGGGACGACGAGCTCGGGGGGTAAGCCGCGGCGCTGTCGGATCAGCGGTCGGAGCGCAGGTAGCCCAGCTCGCGCCAGCGGGCCAGCGCCGCGACCAGATCAGGGTGGTCGGCGCGGTCGGCCGCCCGGCCGCCGGCCACGGGAGCGGGGACGCCGGGCTCCGCCGCGGCGTCGTACACGACGGTGAGGCGGTTGGCGGCACCGGCGTTGATGAGCGAGCCCAGGAGGGCGACCGGGTCGCTGCGGTCCTCCAGCGACAGCAGGCGGACGTCGTCGGGCAGGCGCGCGAGCTGGGTCGAGGGGGCCTCGGCCGTGACGACCTGGTCGACGACGAAGCCGGGCAGGTCGGTCCGGGTCGCCACCTCGAGGGCGACCGCGCCACCGCTGCCGCGGCCCACGAGCATCACCCGGGCCGGCGCCTCCCCGGAGCCGGTCGGTCCGGTCGGCCCGGTCGTCCCGGCGGCGTCGGCGAGGGCCCGGACCACGGCGGCCGCCTCGCTGGAGGGGTCGCCGGACACCAGGCGCAGTCTGCCCGGCGCGGGGGCGGGTGCCGCGGCACCGGAGAGGAAGGCCAGGAGTCGTCCGGGCGCGACCCGCAGGATCCGGACGGGATCACCGTCGGCGCCGTCGCTGAGCAGGGTCATCAGGTCGCCGAGGCCGGCCGGGACCTCGGCCGGGTCGTCGACGGAGGCGGCCGGCGCGGGGGGCGTCGGCTCGGTGATCCCGACCGCGACGTCGCGCAGCGCGGCGCCCCAGTCGTCGGCCAGCGGGGCGATCCCGGCCGCTCGCAGCCCTCCGGCCCGGGCCGAGCGTCCCGCGCCGCCGGAGAGCACCCCGGCGGTGAGCAGGCCCCGCATCTGCAGGCTGTCGAGGACGCCGCCGCCGGTGGTGACGTGCTCCATCAGCTCGGGGTTGGCCTCCGCCAGCTCGCCGAGGTAGGCGGCGACGCCGTCTCGGTCGAGCGCATCGGTCTCGATGAGCCCGGCGGCGACGATGGCGCCGCCGAGGTTGACCTCGGGGGCGAGGTAGCCGATGGCCTTGCCGGCGATCGAGCCCAGCGTCTGGTACGCCGCCGCCTGGAGCTCGTCGATCCAGCGGTAGGTCATCACGGTCGCCCGCAGGACGAGGGCGTCGGCGTCGAGCTCGATCGACCGGCTGAGCAGGCTGCCCTTGCCGGACGTGGCCGCGCGGACCTCCTCCTCGGCGGTGGCCCAGGTCGTCGGCGAGAGCGGCGCCGCGTCGGCGACCTCGGGATCGTTCAGCACGTCGCTCCCGAGCTGCGCCCACTCCCGCATCTGCGCGCCCGCGTCGTCGAACAGGTCGGCGAGGCGCAGCATCTGGTCGTACGGCCCGTCCGGGCCGAGCGTGTCGGATATCGAGCTCGCCGCACGGTCGCTCGCTCCGCTCGGAGCGTTGGCGTCGCGCGATGCGGCGTCGCTGCCGTCCGCCACGCTGCCGGCCCTGCGGCCGAGCTCGGTCTCGTCGGCGTCGGTCACCGGATCGCCTCCCCGAGCGCGGGGGCGACGAGGAGCGCGAGGTCCTCGGGCGCCATGGCCTGGACCTCCAGGCGCAGGACGCCGCCCTCGTGGTGGGGCCGCAGCGCGCGCCAGCCGTCGGCGAGCAGGGTCCAGGAGACGACGCCGACGGTGTCGACCTGCGCGCCGGACACGTCGGCGACGAGCGCCCGGAGCCGGCCTTGCGCCTCGCTCGCGAGCGCGCTCAGCACGCCCACGACGGCCTCGTCGGAGAGCGGCCCGCTGTGGGTGCGCACCGCGCCACCGTGGCGGGCGGCGAGCACGGACAGCAGGTCACCACGACCCGACCCGCTGGCCTCCGCGGCGGCGTCGGCGAGCTCGAACGGCAGGTCGACGTACGACGGCACGGCGGACCGGCCGAGCTCGACCTCCTCCGACACCGCGGCGACCCGGGCCAGCTCGCCCGCCCAGGCGTCGGTGGCGAACCAGCCGAGCTCGAAGACGATCCCGTCCACCGTGGCGAGCGACGCCACGGCGCCGCCCTCCTGGCGGTGCCAGACCTTCGCCTGCACGCCGGCCATGGCGACGTCGATGTCGAGCGCGAGGCGCGGCGCGGCCAGCAGGCCGATCGCGCCGGCCAGGCCGGGGTCGAGGGCACCGGCGGTGACGAGACCGCGGCGCTCGAGGGACTCGGCCGGGTCGTGGAGCGCGGCGACCGCCCGGCGGAAGGACTCGTCGTCGAGGGCGGCGGGACTCTGTCCGAGCCGGGCCTGGATCGGGTCGGCCGCCTGTGGCTCGGCGATGTCGAAGGGCAGCGGCGCGCCACCGGCCAGGCGCGCGGCGTGCTGGAGCTCGACGAGGGTCAGGCCGATCCGCCGCGGCGCGGCGGCGAGGGCGCCACCGTCGGAGCCCGAGCCGGCCGCGGCCGAGAGGGGCGTGAGGCCGGTGAGGTCGATGGTCGGCATGCCCGCGATCAGCGCTCCAGCCCGGGGACGTCGACGGTGAGCCAGTCGCGGTGGCCGTCCGGGGGCGGGCTGAACGCCGCCAGCATCTCGTCGAGCGGGTCGGGGGAGATCGTGGGGCCGTCACCGGCCTCGTTGCGGGCGGCGATGGCGGCGATCCGGGCCCGCGCGTCGGCGACGAGCGCCGTGACCCGGGCCTGGGTGGCGGCGATCTCCTCGCGCACCGCGTCGACGCTCTCGGCGTGGTCGGCGAGGGCGTCCGCGGCGGCCGCGTGACGGTCGGCCGCCACGCGCAGGTGGCTGGCGCGGTCGGTGACCCGCTCCCGCATCGCCTCGGCCGCGCGACCGGTCCAGCCCAGAGCCTCGACCCGGGCGACCAGCTGGTCCGCCAGGGCGCGTACGTCGGCCCCCTGGTCCCGCACCTGGCTGGCACGACGCCGGATGACCTCGCTGTCGCCGTACATGAGACGCGCCCTTCCCCTTTCCCGCCTGGACCAAACCCCGCCGACCCGCCGGTCCGCCGGCTCCTTCCTACAGGTTGCCGTCGAGGCGGTCGAGCGCGGTGGTGATGTCGTCGGACGTCCCGGCGAAGCTGAACCGCAGGAACCGGCCGCCGTCAACGGTGTCGAAGTCGATGCCGGTGGCGACGGCGACGCCGGTGCGGGCCAGCAGGTCGCGGCAGTACGCCATCGAGTCGGTGGTCAGGTGCCCGACGTCGGCGTACGCGTAGAACGCGCCGTCGGCCGGGGCGAGCCGGGTGATGCCCAGCCGCTGCAGCCCGTCCAGGAGCAGCGTGCGGTTGTGGGCGTAGCGCCGCACGTGCCCGTCGAGCTCGGCGTACGCCGCGTCCTCGAACGCGCCGAGGGCCGCGTGCTGGGCGAGCACGGGCGGGCAGATGGAGAAGTTGCCGGTCAGGACGTCGACCGGCCGGCGCAGCCGCTCCGGCGCGAGCATCCAGCCCAGCCGCCAGCCGGTCATCGAGAAGTACTTGGAGAACGAGCCGAAGACGACCGCCTCCCGGGAGGTCTCCCACGCGCAGCCGGCGCGCGAGCCGGCGTACTGGATGCCGTGGTAGATCTCGTCGGACACCAGCTGCACGCCCTGCTCCTCGCACCAGCGGGCGATCGCGGCGAGCTCCGCGGGCAGCAGCATGGTGCCGGTCGGGTTCGCGGGGCTGGCCACGACGAGCCCGTCGAGCGGCTCCCGGGCGTGCGCCTCGGCGAGCTGGTCGACCGTGGGCTGGAACCGCGTCTCCGGTCCGGTGGCGATCTCGACCACCTCGCAGCCGAGCGCGGCCAGGACGTTGCGGTAGCAGGGATAGCCCGGCCGGGCGATCGCGACCCGGGCGCCCGCGTCGAAGGCGGCGAGGAAGGCCAGCAGGAAGCCGCCGCTCGACCCGGTCGTGACGACGACGTCGTCGGGCTCGACCGCCACGTCGTAGCCGCGCCGGTAGTGGCGGGCGATGGCGGTGCGCAGCTCGACGATGCCGGTGGCGGTCGTGTAGCCCAGCGGGCTGCCGCTGCCCAGCAGGCGCATCGCCGCCACGTTGACCGTTGCCGGCGCCCCGGTGCTGGGCTGGCCGGCCACGAGGTTCACCAGGTCGCCGTGCGTGCGCTGGCGCTCGCCCGCCGCGGCCAGCAGGTCCATCACGTGGAAGGGCGGGACGTTCGCCCGAGCGGCGGCGGCGAGGCGGTCGGTCACGTGGCCGACCCTAGTGCCGCGGTGTGGGCGCCGTGTCGGACATCCCGGTCGTCCCCGGCGCCGGATCACAGCGGGAAGGCCCGGTACGCCGCCGCCCGGCGCCGCCGCCTGTCCGGATGTTGACAAGGTGTCGAGAAAACCGAGGAGTCGCATTAGGGTTGCCTAACCTAATCTCCGAGGAAGGTATGTGCATGCTGTCCGCATTCCCCCGCCGGCGCCGGGCCCGATGGTCCCTCGCGCTGGCCTCCGCAGTCGGTCTCGGCTCGCTCGGCCTGGTCGGTGTCGCTGCCGCGCCGGCCCAGGCCGCCGTCGCCCCGATCACCACCGGCCCCGGCCTCGACTGGGGCGTCAAGGCGTCGTGGCGCACCTACATCGGCGAGGAGGGGACGACCCTGGGTGACGGTGCCAGCCGCAACGAGGACGGCACCTTCCACTTCCCCGTCGCCGGCGGCTCCTACGACGACGCCACCCGCACCACCCGGCTCGAGCTCGACGGTTCGGTGGAGTTCCTCGGTCACTGCCACGGCGCCGGCGGCACCCACGTGCGCCCCTGCGACCTCGACCTCACCTTCAGCGACGTGCGCGTGGAGATCTCCGAGGACCGGGCGAGCCTCTTCGTCGACGCGGAGAGCCGGCCGATCTCCGGCGGCGACGTGGTCACCTTCGACGACGTCCCGCTCGTCGACCTCGACGTCGAGGACGTCGAGCCCGTGGTGACCGGCGGCACCACCCGCTGGCCGGAGCTGGCCGCGACCATGACGCCGGACGGCGAGCGGATCTTCAACTACGCCGCCGGCACTGTGGTCGACCCGGTCTCCTTCGCGTACGACGGCCCCGGTGGGCGACCGGTCGGGGAGACCTGGGACGTCGCCGGGCAGAGCGTCCACGAGGCGGTGGCCGCCGATCCGCAGCCCTCCACCCTGCCGAGCCGTATCGTCGGCCGGCTGAGCAGCGGCGAGCTGGTCGGCTGGAGTAGCGCCACCTACCAGATCGCGGTCCTCGATCCGACGACATGGGCGCCGCTCAGCGACTGGGTGAGCGGACCCGGCGTCACCGGCAACATCCTGCGCGACTCGATCGCCATCGACCCGGCGACCGACACGATCTTCGCGGCCAATGTGACGAACAACCTCGACGACCGGCGACTCGCCACGTTCCACTGGGACGGCAGCACGCTCGCGATGACCGAGGTCGCCGGCGGCTACGCGCCGGACCTGAGCCCCGACAGCGGCAGCGGCGCGACCTGGGACGAGGCCAACGACCGCTACCTCATCGCGCGCACCCGGTCGGCCACGGCCACCGACCTGTGGGAGGTCGTCGACCTCGCCGGTACCTGGACCGCCCGCAAGCTCGGACCGGTCACCCTCAGCAGTCCCGGAGCGTCGACGTGGGAGAACGCGATCGTCAACCTGGTGGCCGTCCCCGACGGCCCCGGGCGAACCGTCCTGCTCGGCACGACCCTGTTCGGGGACCGGCCGCTCCAGCGCATCGCGCAGGTCGGCGCCGGCTTCCGCGGCGAGCCGCTCGCGGAGGCGGGCGACCTGCGGCCGCAGCGGATCCTGCGCACGCGCAATGGCGTCTACGCCGTCGTCTCCGGCGTGGAGGCTGCCTTCCTCCCCCTCGTCGGGTACGCCGAGGGCCGCCGACTGGGCAGCGCGACCGAGGCCGTCCCCTTCCGCGTCGCGACCGACTCCAACCGCAACCGGTCGATGCTCGCCGTCGACGGGGACAGCGACACCCTCCTCGGCGTCACCGACTCGAACCAGAACATCACCCGGCTGGAGCGCGGGAGGCTCGTGGCCCGCGGCGCCCTGACCACCGGCGCCTACGGCGACAACGCGGTGCTCGGACTCGACGCGGACGGCCACGTCCGGGGCGTGCGGAGCGACCAGCTCCAGGTGCTGCGCGTGATCGCTGAGAGCCCGGCGTTCGCCCGCCAGCCGGAGGCGCCGGTCGCCGATCTGACCGGCGCGTCCGCGGCGATCGCGATCGCCGCCGAGGTGACGGGCACGCCCGCCCCGACGCTGACCTGGCAGACCCGGACCCCCGGTCACGCATGGAGCGACGTCGCGGGGGCGGACGGCGCCACCCTGACCGCCGAGGTCACCGCCGCCGACCTGGGTCGGCAGTACCGTCTCGTCGCCGAGAACGCCGGTGGGCGCGTGGCCAGCGACCGGGTGACGCTGACGCTGCGCACCCCGCCGCGGATCATGGTCCAGCCCGCCGACGTCAGCGTCGCCCCCGGCGAGGATGTCGAGCTCAAGGTGATGCCCGACGGCACGCCCGCGCCCGACGTCCGCTGGCAGCAGCGGATCGGCGGCGTCTGGCACGACGTGCCCGGACAGGACGCGGCCACGCTGCGCCTGGAGGACGTCGACGCCAGCCTCTCCGGCACGGCCTTCCGGGCCCGGCTGAGCAATGCCGTGGGCACTGTCGTCAGCGACCGGGCGACGGTCACCGTCGCGGCGCCGTCGACAGACCCGCGGGAGATCACCGGCGGGACGGTCGACTGGGGCGTCAAGGCGTCCTTCCGCGCCTACATCGGCGGGCCGATCGCCCACGGCTCGATCAGCGCCGAGGACGGTGTGGTCGTCAACGACGACGGCACCTTCGCCTTCCCGGTGCGCGACGGCGCGTGGGACCCCGCCGGCACCAGCACCGTCGAGCTCGGCGGGTCGGTCCACTTCACCGGTCACGACTCCGGTGCGGGCCCGCAGCTCGACCTCCGGATCACCGATCCGCGGCTGGTGATCGACGCCGACGGCTCGACCCTGGTGGCTGACGTCGTCTCGCGCGGCCTGGCGAGCGGCGACCTCGCGACGTACGACGACGTAGTGCTCGCCGACCTCGCCACCGGCGACCGGGTCCGGGCGCTCGGCGACACCCTCACCGTCGCGGCGGTGCCCGCGACCCTGACCGCGGCCGGTGCCCCGGCGTTCGCCGACTTCTACCCGGCGGGGACCGACCTCGACCCGATCGACGGCGCGATCGAGCTCGGCGAGGTGATCGGGGAGCCGGGCACCGAGCCGGAGCCGGTCGGCACGACGACCGGGCTCCTCGTGGCCGGCGCGACGCCGTACGGCCAGGAGGTGGGTGTGCAGGTGGCGGTGCGCGCGGCCGATCGCCGCGCGGTCCACGGCACCGTCGAGCTCGGCCTGGCCGGCCGGACCTGGACCGCGCCGGTCGTCGACGGCGTCGCCTCGACCTCGGTGCCCGCCGGCACCGCCCCCGGCGCCCACCGGCTGGAGGTCAGCTTCCCCGGCGCGGACGGATTGCGCTCGTCGAGTGCTGGGGGCTGGGTCCAGATCGTGAAGGCGACCCCGACGGTGCGCGCTGCGCTGCCGAAGAAGCGGGTCAGCCGCCGGGCACGGGCGAAGGTGGCCGTCGTGGCGTCCCTGCCGGGCAGCCCGCTGCCGGTCGACGGCCGGGTGGTCGTGCGGGTCGATGGCAAGGTGGTCGAGCGCGCGCCGCTCGCCCCGAACGTCCGGGGCCGGACGGTCCTGCGGCTGCCCCGGCTCGCCCCCGGCCGGCACCGGGTGACGGTCACCGTCGCGGCCGACCCCCGGTACCGGGCCACCACCGGCAAGCCAGTGGTGCTCCGGGTCCGCTGACCCGGCACAGATGAAACAGCCAGGCACGCCGACCCGGCGCAGATTGAACGGCCAGGCACGCCGACCCGGCGCAGATTGAACGGCCAGGCACGCCGACCCGGCGTGAGCCGCCCGAGCTCCCCGAGCTCGCCCGCGGCTCGCGCCGGGCGGCTACCGCGCGTGGCCGGGCACCTGCGCCCGAGCCGCCGCGTGCCGGCCCGCCCGGCGGCCGAAGAAGGAGCCCTCGCCGAGCTGGGTGCCCGAGCAGTAGCCCGCGCCGTCCTGGGCGATATTGGACGCGCAGGCCCCGGCGGCGTACAGGCCCGGGATCACGGAGCCGTCGCCCCGGCGGACCTCGCCGTCGACGGTCGTCGCCATGCCGCCGATGGTGAAGCCGGCGTACAGCGCGACACCCAGCGACAGGTCGAGCACCGCCCAGGGACCGGCCGTCTGCGGGGCGATCCAGTCGGGGTGCTTGTGGAAGTCGGGATCCTCGCCGGCGGCGGCGTTCTCGTTGTAGCGGGTGATCGTCGCGACGAGCGAGCCGTCCGGCATGCCGAGGCCGGCCTCCATCTCCTCGAGGGTCTCGAAGCCGTCCTTGAGGGGGACCAGGGGCATGTGGTCCTCGCCGAGGTGCTCGCTGTCGACGATGAGGTACGCGACGGCGTCCGGCTGCTGCATCACGTGGTACGACGTCCGCGCGTGGTAGCTGTCCTCGGCGACGAACCGCTGCCCGTCCCGGTTGACGATGATCCCCTTGCAGCGCGAGGACGGCGGATAGAAGGGCGCGGTGATGAACGGCTCCTCCATGTGCTCCAGCGCGGCGCCGACGGACTCGCCGAGCCGGATGCCCAGCCCGTCGTCGTACGTCGACCCGAGCGTGAACAGCTTCGACCCGAGCGCCGGCGTGTAGCGGGCGACCATGTCGGCGTTCATCACGAAGCCGCCGGCCGCGATGACGACGCCGTCGGCGCCGACCACGCCGGTGCGGTCGAACGACCTCCACGCGAGGCCGAGGACGCGGCTCGTGCCCGAGCCGGGGTCGCCCTCGACGACGAGGTTCGTCGCGCCGGTCTCGTAGCGGACCTCGACGCCGGCCTTCTCGACCTGCGTGCGGAGCAGGTCCATCACGATCCGGGTGCCCTCGGTGTCGCCCGGGACGGGGACCTTGTGGCCGCGGGGCGCGGGTGCGACCTGGTCGCGGAACGGCCACACCTTCTCGTTGCCGGTGAACATCAGGCCCTCGGTACCGGGCTGGATGACCGCCTTGCCCGGGAAGTAGGAGCGCTCGAACGCGAAGCCGAGGTCCTCGAGCCAGTCGAAGTGGGCGACCGATCCCTCGCAGTAGGCGCGGATCTTCTCCTCGTCGGGCTCCTTGGTGCTGGCCATCAGGTAGCCCACCATCGCCTCGACCGAGTCGTCGTGGCCGGTGGCCCGCTGCACCGCCGTACCGCCGCCGAGGTAGAAGTGCCCGCCCGACATCGACGAGGTGCCGCCGTGGACCGCGGCCTTCTCCAGCAGCAGCACCCGCGCGCCCGCGCGGGCCGCCTCGAGGGCGGCGCAGCCCCCGGCGATCCCGAAGCCGACCACGACGACGTCGAAGCGCTCGGAGTCGTCGCCGAGGACGTCGGCGGGAAGGACGTCGGGAATGGCCAGACCGGCCGGCAGGTTGCTGCTCACGGAGGACACGGTCTGAAATCTAGAACATGTTCTACCGATAGACTAGGCCCCCGCCACCCGACGAAAGCCGAGTGCCCTCTGTGACCTTCGACGTCCACCAGCTCGACACGTTCCTGCTGATCGGCGCCGGGGTCACGTTCCTCGCCGTGCTGGCGGTGCGGATGTCGTCCGGGGTCGGCCTGCCCAGTCTTCTGGTCTACCTGCTCATGGGCGTCGCCCTCGGCGAGTCCGGGCTCGGCATCGGCTTCGAGGACGCCCAGCTGGCGCACGCGATCGGCTTCGGTGCCCTCGCCATCATCCTCGCCGAGGGTGGTCTGACGACGAGCTGGCGCGACGCCCGGCCGGCGATGCGGATGGGCGTCTCCCTCGCCACGGTCGGCGTGCTCATCTCGATCGCGGTCGTCGCGGTCGGCGCGCACTTCCTGCTCGGCCTGTCCTGGCAGCTCGCCATCCTGCTCGGCGCCGTCTGCTCGCCGACCGACGCCGCGGCGGTGTTCTCGGTGCTGCGCGTCGTCCCGCTGCCGAAGCGGATCACGGGCACGCTCGAGGCGGAGTCCGGCCTCAACGACGCGCCGACGGTCGTGCTCGTCACCCTGGTCTCCTCCGGAGCCGTGGGCGAGTACGGCCTGCTCGGGACGACCGGGATCGTGATCTACGAGCTCATCGCCGGTGTCGCCTTCGGCCTCGCCGCCGGTTTCGGCGGCGCCTGGGTGATGCGCCGGGTGGCGCTGCCGTCGTCCGGTCTCTACCCGATCGCCGTGCTCTGCCTGACGCTCATCGGGTACGGCACCGCGGCGGCCGTGCACGCCAGCGGCTTCGCCGCGGTGTACGTCGCCGCGCTCGTGCTCGGCAACACCGACCTGCCGCACCGCGCGGCCACCCGCTCGTTCGTCGAGGGCCTGGCCTGGCTGGCCCAGATCGGGCTGTTCGTCATGCTCGGCCTGCTCCTCTCGCCGGGGCGCCTCTCGTGGGAGACCATCGGCATGGCGGTCGTCGCCGGCACCGTCCTCACCTTCGTGGCCCGCCCGCTGTCGGTCCTCGCGAGCGCCGTGGTGCGGCCGATGAGACTGCCCGAGCTGGCCTTCCTCTCGTGGGCGGGGCTCCGCGGCGCCGTACCCATCGTCTTGGCCACCATCCCGCTCGCCGAGGGCGTCGACGGGGCGGACCGGCTCTTCGACATCGTCTTCGTCCTCGTCGTCCTCGACACCGTGATCACGGCGCCCTCCCTGCCGCTGACCGCCCGGCTGCTGCGCGTCGCACGCCGCTCGGAGCCCCGCGGCATCGAGGTCGAGGCGGCACCGCTCGATCGCGTGGCCGCCGACCTGCTCCAGGTCACGATCAGTCCCGTCTCGAAGCTGCACGGCGTCGAGGTGGGCGAGCTGCGCCTGCCCGTCGGCGCCAACGTGTCGATGGTCGTGCGGGAGGGACACACGCTGGTGCCCGAGCGTCGTACCGTCCTGCGCCACGGGGACGACCTCATCGTCGTCACGCCCCGGCGGCTGCGTGAGGCGACCGAGCAGCGCCTCCGGCAGGTCAGTGACGGCGGCCGCCTCGCGCAGTGGCTCGAGGACTGACGGGACCGGACCGGCTCAGGACACCTCGTCGTCGGGACCGCTGCTGAGCGGCGGGGTGCACACGTAGGCGTCGCTGCGGGCGGTCACGGTCGGCTGCCCCTCCACGACGCCCTTGAAGCGCTTGCCGACCACGATCGTCACGCCCGGATAGCCCGAGGGCTGGTCCACGACGTCGACGTCGGGGCCGAGGTACGACGCCAGGAGGAGCGTCGCCGGGTCGTCCGGGTCGTCGGACCACACCTGCGCCGCCACCGGCCCGTCGGGGTCGACATTGCCGAGCTTGCCCTGGACGAAGCCGAACTTCGCCAGCTTGTCCATCGTCTCGCCGGCCAGGCCGTTGGCGCCGCCGCCGTTGAGCACGGTGACCATGACCTGCGGTGGGGCGAGGTCGTCGCCCTCGGGGATCAGGGTGTCGGTGCAGGGTGCGGCCTCGACCTTCTCGGGGAAGGGCTCGGTCACCCGCGACCAGCCCCATGCGGTGCCCGCGACGAACACCACCGCCAGCGCACCCATCGTGATGGCGGAGCGGCTGCCCGCCTTGACGTCGAGGCCGTCCATGTGGCGCTCAGCCCTCCATCCGGATCACACGCGCGTGGAGGACGTGCCGCTGCTGCAGCGCGGCCCGCAGGGCGCGGTGCAGCCCGTCCTCGAGGTAGTAGTCGCCACGCCACAGCACGACGTGGGCGAAGAGGTCGCCGAAGAACGTCGAGTCCTCGTCGAGCAGGGACGACAGCTGCAGGGTGTCCTTGGTCGTGACCAGCTGGTCCAGCCGGACCTGGCGCGGCGGCACCACGGCCCACCCCTTCGAGGTGAGGCCGTGGTCGGGGTAGGGACGCCCGTCGCCCACGCGCTTGAAGATCACGGCTTCGGAGTCTACGGGGCGTGCCGCGCCCTGACCGCGACGGCGGGTTCGACCCGGTGACGCGGCACTAGAGTTCCGAGCATGACCCAGGAGCAGACGCCCACTCCCGACGCAGCACCTGAGACACCGGCCGCCGCCGAGCAGAGCCCCATCGAGCAGGCGATCGCCCCCGGGTACGCCTTCGAGGGCCCGGCGCTCGAGCTCGGTGGCCTGATGACCGGCCCGGACGACCTGTCCGGCAGCACGATCCGGATCCCCCTCGCCATGCTGAACCGGCACGGCCTGGTCGCCGGCGCGACCGGCACCGGCAAGACGAAGACGCTGCAGCTGATGGCCGAGCAGCTCTCGGCGGCCGGCGTACCGGTCTTCGCCGCGGACATCAAGGGCGACCTGTCGGGCCTCGCCACCGCGGGCGAGGCCAGCGACAAGCTCCTCGCGCGCACCAGGTCGGTGGGACAGGAGTGGACGGCGACCGCCTTCCCCGTGGAGTACTACGCTCTCGGGGGCCAGGGCATCGGCATCCCCGTCCGGGTCACGGTCTCGTCCTTCGGTCCGATCCTGCTCAGCCGGGTGCTCGGGCTCAACGACACCCAGGAGTCCAGCCTCGGCCTGGTGTTCCACTACGCCGACAAGCAGGGCCTGCCGCTGCTCGACCTCCAGGACCTGCGGGCCGTGGTGCAGCACCTGACCAGCGCCGAGGGCAAGGGCGACCTCAAGGAGCTCGGCGGCCTCTCCTCGGCCACGGCGGGCGTGATCCTGCGGGAGCTGATCGCGTTCGCCGACCAGGGCGCGGAGGCGTTCTTCGGCGAGCCGGAGTTCGACTCCGCCGACCTGCTGCAGCAGGCCGCCGACGGCCGCGGGCTGATCAACCTGGTCGAGCTGCCCGACCTGCAGGACCGCCCGGCGATCTTCTCGACCTTCCTCATGTGGCTGCTGGCCGACCTCTTCCACGACCTGCCCGAGGTCGGCGACATCGACCAGCCCAAGCTGGTGTTCTTCTTCGACGAGGCCCACCTGCTGTTCAAGGACGCGTCGAAGCCGTTCCTCGAGCAGATCGCGCAGACCGTGCGGCTGATCCGGTCGAAGGGCGTCGGCGTCTTCTTCGTGACGCAGAGCCCCACCGACGTACCCGACGACGTGCTCGCACAGCTCGGCTCGCGGATCCAACACCAGTTGCGGGCCCACACCCCCAACGACGCCAAGGCGCTCAAGGCGACCGTCAACACCTACCCCAAGAGCGCGTACGACGACCTGGGCGAGGTCATCACGACGCTCGGGATCGGCGAGGCGATCGTCACGGTCATGGGCGAGAAGGGCGCCCCGACGCCGGTCGCCTGGACCCGGCTGCGCGCGCCGGAGTCGCTGATGGCGCCGAGCACTGCCGCGTCGATGGAGGCCGCCGTCGCGGCCAGCCCCCGTCGGGCGAAGTACGCCGACGTCGTCGACCGCGAGTCGGCCCACGAGATCCTCGCGAAGAAGCTCGAGGAGGGCGCGCAGGCCGAGGCCGAGGAGAAGGCGCGGAAGGCGGAGGGCTCCGGCGGGGGCAAGGCGGCCCCGAAGGCCAAGAAGGACGACGGCGGCGGGGCCGGTGAGATCGTCAAGGACGTCGTGAAGTCCTCGGCGTTCAAGCAGTTCATGCGCACCGCCGCGGCCGAGATCGCGCGCGGCATGTTCGGCACCGCGCGCCGCCGGCGCTAGTACCGCGCCGGTACCGGCGAGCGACGACGTATCGAGACGCCCTCGCCGCGTCTCGATACGCCGCTCGCCGGTGCCCGCGGCTACGTGACGGCCGGGGAGCCGCTGTCGGCCCCTCGGCGGACAGCAGCGGCCGCTATGCCGTCCAGCGGATGGCGTCGTCGACGAAGTCGGCGAGCTGGTTCACGCCGCGCAGGTCGGTGCGCTCGTCCATCAGGCGCGCGAGTCGCTGGGCGTGCCGGGTGCGCAGCGCGGAGCGGCGAGCGAGGGAGCGGTCCACGGCGTCGAGGACGTCGAGGTCGTCGACGGACTCGAGGTGACGTCCTGCGGTCCGGGTCTCAGAGGAGGTCGTCTGGTTCATGCCTCCAGCCTGCGCCGGACAGGTTTCCGATGCTCGGCGCTCCGGTTACGACTCGGTGACCCGGGCTGTGAGCCCCGCGACACCGCCCTGCGAGACCGCGCCGAGTGCCGGATCAGGCGCCGTCGAAGCCGTTCAGCAGCAGGAAGAACACGGCGACGCCGACCAGCGCACCCGCCACGCCGAGGACCGCGCCGACCAGGACCGGCCGGCCCGCAGGGCTCCCGGGGCCCTGGGGACTCTCGGGGATCCCGGGGCTCTCGGCGGCGAGCACGACGCGGCCGAGCAGCCCGCCCACCGCGGCCGTGAGCAGGATCTGGGCCGGCACGACGAGGCCCTCGCCGGTGTCGGATCCGTCGAGCACGGCCGCGCCCAGGGGCAGGGCCACACAGCCGACGACGACGAGGACGACGAACAGGATCAGGATCCGCACCGCGTCAGGATGACAGCACGTCGTACGCCTCGACCATCGCCGGGCCGTACCAGGTGAGCAGCCGCCCGGACACGAGCCGGGTCGGCACCCGCGTGAACGCCTCCGGGCCGTCGTCGGCGGTGAACACGTAGGGCTCGTCGGGCAGCAGGACCAGGTCGAGGTCCGCCGTGTCGAGATCGGGCAGGTCGACGTGCGGGTACCGCTCGTCGCCGTCGTCGAACGCGTTGACCCACCCGAGCCGGCGCAGGAGGTCGCCGGTGTAGGTGCGCGGCCCGACGACCATCCACGGGTCACGCCACACGGGTACGGCGACGCGGCCGCGCGGGGCCGGCGGTGGAGCCGCCCAGCAGGCCCGTGCCCGGACCAGCCACGGCGGCGCGATCAGCCCCAGCGCCTCCTCGTAGAGGCGGGTGAGCGAGTCGAGCGCCTGCGGCACCGTCTCGATCACGGTGACCCAGACGGGCACACCGGCATCGCGCAGGCGGCGTACGTCGAGCTCGCGGTTCTCCTCCTGGTTGGCGACGACCAGGTCCGGTCCCAGCGCGCGGATCGCCGTGAGATCGGGGTTCTTCGTGCCGCGCACCCGATCGACCGCGAGATCGGCGGGGTGGGTGCACCAGTCCGTGGCGCCGACGAGGCGGTCGGGCACGTCGGTGGCGAGCGCCTCGGTGATCGACGGGACGAGGGACACGATCCGGGTCGGGGGCACCGGCAGCGACAGCTCGTGCCCGAGATCGTCGGTGGTCACGGGCCTATCATCCCCTCGTGAACGCGATCTTCGGCTGGGCGGTCCTCGCGTTGGTCTTCGTCGACGAGCTGCTGGCCGTGGCCGCGTTCGGCGTCTGGGGCTGGGACCACGACCCGCGCTGGCTGCTGGTGTGGCTGCTGCCGATCGCGGCGATGACGGTGTGGTTCTGCTTCGCCTCCCCGAAGGCACCGTACGGCGGAGCGCTGGTGCGCCCGGTCGCCAAGGTCGTCGTCTTCGGCCTGGCCTGCCTGGCGCTGGCGGACGCCGGACACGGGGACTGGGCGCTCGCGCTGCTCGTCTTCTCGGTCGTCGTCAACGGGCTCGCGCTGTTGCCCAGCGTCCGGGTCCTCGTCGAGGAGCAGTAGGCGTCAGCGCGGCGTGCGCGCGACGACGTACAGCCGCTCGCTGGTCTCGCCGAGGCCGGCCACCGGCCCGCGGCGGTACCACTCCACATCGACGAGGCCCGCCCGCTCGACGAGCGCGACGACGTCGGCCGCCTCGTGGAGGACGACGTCGAGGTCGACCTCGTGGTCGAACCAGGTGTCGTGGTGGCGTACCTCCGTCCCGGCGTGGAGGGCGAGCACCAGGAGCCCGTCGGGTCGCATCGGCCGCGTCAGCGCCTCGAGTGCCGCGGGTAGCTCGGACGCGGCGAGGTGGATCAGCGAGTACCAGCCCAGGACGGCCGCCCATCCCGAGCCGTTGACCGGGCGCATGAGGGTGCGCAGGTCGCCGACCTCGTAGACGCCGTCCGGGTAGCGCTTGCGTGCCTGGGCGACCATCTCGGGCGTGAGGTCGAGGCCCATCGCGTCCGCGCCCGCCTCGGCGAGGTACGCCGTGACGTGGCCGGGCCCGCACCCGACCTCGACGACGGGGTCGGTGCCGGCGTGCGCGGCGACGCGGTCGAGCAGCCACCGCTCGAAGGGAAGGCCGTCGAGCTCACCGGTCAGGGTGTCGGCGTACGCGGTAGCGACGGCGGAGTACGACGCGCGCACCTTCGCGTCCCGAGCCTCGGCCCCACCGGCGATCACCGCGTCACGGTCGACGGCCGGAGCCGCCGCGCCGGATGCCGCGGCCGGAAGGTCGACGGGCCCGAGGAGGTGGACCCAGCGGGCGTCCTGCTCCCGGGGCTGCCGGGGTAGCGCCCGGACGAGTGGCTGCTCCCGCTCCGCCAGCCGCCGCAGGCACGCCTCGACGGCACCGCGGTCGGCGAACGCGTGCAGCCGTTCTGCGCGCGTGCGGAGGGCGCCCGGCGGCTGCGGGCCGCGCAGCAGCAGCACGGTGATCAGGGCTCGCTCGTCGTCGGCGAGGTCGAGCCGCACCGCGAGCTTCTGGAGGTACTTGAGCGTGCGCCGCCCGCGGTCGTCCCAGGTGACGGCGACGAGGTCGCGCTGCTTGAGCTCGCGCAGCGTGCGGTGCACGAGGTCGTCGTCGTAGTCGACGACCGGCTCGCGGCTGCTCTGCTGGTTGCAGGCCGTGCGCACGGCGGTGACCGTCATCGGGTACGACGCCGGCACCGTCACCTCCTTCTCCAGGAGGCTCCCCAGGACGCGCTGTTCCTCGGCCGTCAGGACGGGCAGGTCGCTCACGGTGCCGACCCTACCGAGCCACGGCTCAGCGCAGGGCCAGACAGCCGGACGTCACCGGCTCCCACGGGATCGTGGCGTGCTCGGCGACGCGCTTGTCGAGGCCCGCGGCGACCTCGCCGGGCCAGGGTGCGGTCTTCCGGTCGGCCAGCTCGACGCACAAGAAGATCTCCTCGAACACGCAGGCCACCCGCTGGTTGGTGTCGTCGAGGATGAAGACCAGGGCGTGCGCGGCGCGCTCGGAGCGGCCGAGCAGCCGCACCCGCACCGACATCTGGTCGCCGGTCCGCAGCTCGTGCAGGTAGGTCAGATGATGCTCCGCCGACAGGCACGCGAAGCCGCTAAGCATCGGCCAGTTGAACGGGATGCCGATGTCGTAGAGCGACTCGTCGAGACCCTCGCTGCCGATGCCGAGGTAGTGCCGCACGTTGAGGAAGCCGTTGCTGTCCTCGAAGGCGCTGGGGACCGGCTGGACGGCGAAGGCCGGCAGCGTGACGAGCTGTTCGTACGTCGGCTGGGTGCTCATGACGGGACCCTACTGAATCGGGATCCGGATTGGTGGCGGCCCGGCCCGCCGACGTACCATCGAGGCACCGATCCACCGCGTGTATCACCTCGCGCCGGTCCCCGGCGGTCCAAGGCGGCACCTGAGCCCTTGGACGAAGGACATGCCTGATCACTCCCCGACGCTGGTCCGCGCCGCCGGTCCGTCGTACTTCCCGATCGCGCTGGTCGCGCGGCTGCCCTACGCGATGATGGTCGTGGGGGTGCTCACCCTCGTCGTCGCCGGGCGCGACTCGCTCGCCTTCGGCGGGCTCAACTCCGCGGTCGTCGGCCTCGGCGCCGCCTGCGTCGGCCCACTGCTCGGCGCCGCCGCCGACCGGTTCGGCCAGCGCCGGGTGCTCCTCGCCAGCGGGGTCGCGTCGACGACGGCGCTCGGCTTGATGGCGTGGGTCGTCTACAGCCCGCTGCCGGCGGTCGCGGTGCTCGCCGTGGCGTTCCTGGTCGGCGCGAGCGCGCCGCAGATCGCGCCGATGTCGCGCAGCCGGCTGGTCCAGATCATCGGCGCCCGGATCGCGCCCGACCGGCGCTCGCGCACGTTCGACGCGACGATGGCCTACGAGTCGGCCGCGGACGAGCTCGTGTTCATCGTGGGCCCGTTCGTGGTCGGCCTCCTCGGCACCGCGCTGGACCCGTGGGCGCCGGTCGCGGGCGCCGCGGCGCTGACCCTGGTCTTCGTGACCGCCTTCGCGCTGCACCCGTCGGCACGCGCGGCGGGGGGCCGCGACGAGCGCGCGGCCGCACCGGCGCCGGCCCGCGAGCTCACCCGCCCGGCGCTGCTGGCCGTGGTCGCCGGCATCTTCGGCGTGGGCCTCTTCTTCGGCTCGATGCTCACCTCGCTGACCTCCTTCATGGCCGATCACGGCACCGCCGAGTCCGCCGGCCTCGTGTACGGCGTGATGGGCATCGGCTCCGCCGCGCTGGCGCTGGGCGTGGCGCTCTTCCCGGCGTCCTTCTCCCTGCGCGCCCGCTGGCTGGTCTTCGGCGCCACGATGCTCGTCGGTGCCGCGCTGCTGCCGGTCGTGTCGTCCGTCGCGGCGATGTGCGCGGTGCTGGTCCTCATCGGCTGCGGCATCGGACCGACCATGGTCACGCAATACAGCCTCGGCGCGCTGCGCAGCCCGGCCGGGCGCTCGGCCACCGTGATGACGATCCTCGGCTCGGCCGTCATCGTCGGGCAGTCGCTGTCGTCGGCGGTGACCGGCAGCCTCGCCGACCGCCTCGGTACGGACGCCGCCCTCGTCATGCCGATCCTCGCGGCGTCCGTCGTCGTCCTGGCGGGTGTCGCCAACGGCGTGCTGTCGCCCCGTCCGACTCCCGACCCCGCCCGGATTGAACCCGAGATCGCGCCGACCCGTCCCGCTCTTACGTCGAGTTGAGTCCGACCCGGCGCGTTCAAACGCGCCGGGTCGGCGTATCTCAGGCGTTCAGATGCGCCGGGTCGGCGCCTCCCAGACGTTCAGATGCGCCGGGTGGGTCAGAACAGGTCGGGGACCGTCCAGCCGTCGAGGTCGTACTCGCCGAGGAACTCGTCGGCGAAGCCCTTCATCTGGTCGACGATCCCGCGGTTCTGGGCGGCGAAGAGCAGCTCGGCCTTCACGTTCTCGTGGTTGCCGGAGTAGTTGCGCTCGTAGAGCTCGTGCCGTCCGCCGAACTCGGAGCCGATGGAGTCCCACAGCGCCTTCATCACCTTGACCCGGTCCACGGCGGTGATGCCGTTGGAGCCGCGAACGTACTTGTCGAGGTAGGGACGGACCTCGGCGGACTTGAAGTCGGCAGCGCCGGAGGGCAGGTAGATCAGGCCGGAGGCGACGTCCTGCTCGATGATCTCCTTGACCCGCGGGTAGCCGTGGATCATGAACATCCGGTAGGTCAGGCCGTACTCGAGCTTCGGGATGACGGCGTCGCCGACCCACGGCTCGGGGTCGCGCGCCATCGACTCGGTGAGCGACCAGAAGAGGTTGCGCCAGCCGATGACCTCGCCGACGCGGGTCTGCACGCCGCGGAAGTCGCCCGAGCCGGTGGTCTCCAGCGCCTTCATCAGCAGCCCGGCGATGAAGTCGAGCTTCACCGCGAGCCGGGTGCAGCCCTGGAAGGTGAAGCGCGGCAGGAAGCCGGACTGCGGGAAGAAGGCGTTGATCCGGTCGACGTCGCCGTACATGAAGACGTTTTCCCAGGGCACGAGTACCTTGTCGAAGACGAAGATGGTGTCGTTCTCGTCCATCCGGCTCGACAGCGGGTAGTCGAACGGGGTGCCGTTCCGCGCCGCCTGCTCGGTGTACGACGAGCGGCAGATCAGCTTGATGCCCGGGGCGTCCATCGGCACGGTGCAGATCAGGGCGAACTGCTTCTTGCGGATCGGCAGGCCGTAGTGCGCGATGAAGTTGTAGTTGGTGATCGCCGAGCCGGTCGCGACGACCTTCGCGCCGGAGACGACCAGGCCGGCGTCGGTCTCCTTCTCGACCTTCATGTAGACGTCGCCGACCTCGTCCGGCGGCAGGTTGCGGTCGACCGGCGGGTTGATGATCGCGTGGTTCCAGTAGAGGACCTTCTCCTGCGACTCGCGGTACCAGCGCTCGGCGTTGTCCTGGAACGGCGCGTAGAGCTCCTTGTTGGCGTGCAGGGTGCCGAGGAAGCTGGCCTTGTAGTCGGGACTGCGGCCCATCCAGCCCCAGGTCATCTTGGCCCAGCGGGCGATCGCGTCGCGCTCCTTGAGGAGGTCGGCCGACGAGGTCGGGGTCTTGAAGAACGGCATCGTCACGCCGCCGTTGCCGGTGTCGGTGGGCACGGTGAGCTCGTCGACGTGCGGGCCGGTGTGGAGGGCGTCGTACAGCCGGGCGGTCATCCGGATCGGGTTGCGGAACGCCGGGTGGGTCGTGACGTCCTTGACGCGCTCGCCGTGGAGGTAGATCTCCCGGCCGTCGCGGAGGCTCTCGACGTACTCGTCGCCGGTCATCGGCCGCGACGCGAAGTTGGTCTGCTGGTTGGCCGGCGCGCCGGCGGCCGGGTTGACGGTGGGCGGCCCGTCGTCGGGTACGGCGGCCGTCTCGGGGGCGAGGGTGTCGGTCATCGGGATCTCCTCAGTAGTGGGTGTCGGCCGGGACGAGCGCCCGTCCGTGGTGGGTGGGTGCGAACTCGGTGGTCGCGTCGAACCAGCCGGTGTGGGGGTCGTCCTGGCAGCCGAGCCACACGACGTCGGACGAGCGGCTGCCGATCTGGTGGAAGGCGCTGTCGTGGAACAGCAGCGGCGGGCGGCCGGTGGTGAGTACGTCGACCACCTCGCCCAGGAACAGCAGGTGGTCGCCGCCGTCGTCGACGCGCCACGGCCGGCAGGCGATCGTGGCGGCCGTGCCGCGCAGCGTCGGCGCCGTCGTGCCCTCGCACCAGGGGAGCGGGTCCCGGCTCGGCCGGCCCGCGAAGTGCATGGCGACGTCGACCTGGTCGCTGGCGAGGACGTTGACGGCGAACGCCGCTCCGTCGAGGTACTGCGCGGCCTTCGAGGTCCGGGTCAGCGCCACCTGGACGAGCGGCGGATCCAGCGAGATCGGCGTGAAAGCGGTGACGGTCGCGCCGTGATGCGCGCCGTCCGGCGTACGGCAGGTGATCACGGTGACGCCGGTCGCGAAGCGGCCGAAGGTCGACCGCAGGGTGCGCGGATCCATGGTGACTCCTCCGTCGGGCTCGGGGACCGCCGGTGATGACGGTCACGGTGAGCCGGGACGCTAGGCCGGTACGCCGGTCCCGGCGATCCGCTCCGCGAAGGCGCTGTCCGCATTGCGCAGCGGGTTGGATCCGGTGCGTTTTCCGGATGACGGAGTTCGCCTACTGTGAGGGTGATCACGTGAAGGGGGTGGACGATGAGCGCGATCGGGACGGTCTGCGCGTCCTCCGACGAGCTCGGCGACTTCTCCGACGCCGTCGCCCGCGCGTACTTCCCCCACCGGCTGCTGGTGAAGGGCCGCGCGACCGGCCCCGCGGACCTGCGTGCCGTCGACCTGGGGCCGGTCCGCCTCGCCCGGATCGGCTGGGGCTCGGAGGTCTCCGTCGAGTCCGACCACCCCGAGGCCTGGGCGGTCAACGTGCCGCGCAGCGGCGTGCTGGAGGCACAGATCGGCGCCCACCACGTGCTCTCCCTCGACGGGCAGGCCACCGTGTGCCCGCCCGACGAGGAGACTCGGATGACCCGCTGGTCGGCCGACTGCTCGATCGTCGGGATGCGCGTGGACCGCGGCTACCTCGTGGAGGAGGTGGCCGCGCTCGTCGGTCTCCACACCGACCGGCTCCCCGCCCAGCTGGATCTGCGCACCGACAGGGGCCGGGCGTGGATCGGGCTGCTCGCCTCGATCGGCACCGAGGCCCTGCGCAACCCGTCCCTGGCCCGCGACGACCGGGTCGCCCGACGGCTGGCGGCGACGCTCACCGCGGCCTTCGTCGCGGCCTCCTTCCCCGAGGAGCCCGGCTGCGGGACGATCCGGCCGCGGATCGTGTCCCGGGTCGTCGAGGCGATCGAGGCCGACCCGGCCCGCGACTGGACCGCCGCCGAGCTGGCGCGCGAGTCGGGCGTCGGGATCCGCCGGCTCCAGCAGGGCTTCCAGCGCTATCTCGGCCACACCCCGACCCAGCACCTGCTCGCCGTCCGGCTCGAGCGGGTGCACGCCGACCTGCTCGCCGCGACGGAGGGCAGCGTCGCCGACATCGCCAGTCGGTGGGGCTTCGCCCACCTCGGGCGCTTCGCCGCCTCCTACCGCGAGCGGTACGGCGTCGCGCCGTCGGTCACCCTGCGCGGCCGCTAGCGGCCGCCGCCCGCCGTTCCAGCAGGGCGCGCTCGTCCGCGTTGCGCGTCCGCGCAGCCGCCTCGCTGAACGCCGCGGCGGCATCGGTGTGCCGGCCGGCGCGCTCGAGCAGGTCTCCGCGCACGCTCGGCAGCAGCGGAGAGTCGCGCAGGGCGTCGGCGGGCAGGGCGGCGAGCACCGCGAGGCCGGCGTCGGGCCCGGCGGCGCGACCGTGGGCGACCGCGCGGTTGACCTCGACGACCGGGCCGGGTGCGGCAGCCGCCAGGACGTCGTACAGCCGGGCGATGCGGGTCCAGTCGGTCGCCGCCGCGGTCGCGGCGCGGGCGTGCTCGGCGGCGATCGCGGCCTGGAGGTAGTAGCGCCCGACCGGTACGCCGCGCGCGGCGATCTCCTCGGCGCGGGCGAGGGCGGCCAGGCCCCGCCGGATGAGCAGCGCGTCCCAGCGGTCGCGGTCCTGGTCGTCGAGGAGGACCGGTGCCCCGGCGGCGTCGGTACGGGCGGGCAGCCGCGAGCCCTGGAGCTCCAGCAGCGCCTGCAGCCCGTGCACCTCGGGCTGGTCGGGCGCGAGCCCGGCCAGCAGCCGGGCCAGCCGGATGGCCTCGGCGACGAGGTCGGGCCGCGTCCAGTCGTCACCGGCGGTGGCGACGTACCCCTCGGTGAAGACGAGGTAGACCACGGCCATCACGTCGTCGAGCCGCTCGGTGCGCTCGGTGCCGGTCGGCAGCTCCAGCTGCGCGCCGGCCTCGGCGAGGGTGCGCTTGGCGCGCGAGATCCGCTGGCCCATCGTCGCGTCGGGCACCAGGAACCCGCGCGCGATCTCGGTCGTGGTCAGGCCGCCGACCAGCCGCAACGTCAGCGCCGCGCGCGACTCGGGGGTCAGCGCCGGATGGCAGCACAGGAAGATCAGCCGCAGGACGTCGTCCTCGATGTGGTCCACCTGGGCGTCCAGGTCGGGCATCGGGCTCACCTCCCCGGCGGCCTGCGCGGCATGGCCGAGCTCGTCGGTCTTGCGGCGCAGCGTCTCGGCGCGCCGGATGTGGTCGATCCCGCGGCGCTTGGCGGTGGTCATCAGCCAGGCAGCAGGGTTGTCGGGCACGCCCGTGCCCGGCCACTGCTCGAGGGCGGCGACGAGCGCGTCCTGGGCGAGGTCCTCGGCGAGCTCGACGTCCCGCGTCATCCGGACCAGTGCGCCCACCAGGCGCGCCGACTCCAGCCGCCAGACCTTCGTGATCGCGTCGGCGGGGTCTGCCATGCGGCCAGGCTAGTGTCCTGATCCGGTTGAAGCGCTGATCACTGTCGCCGTCGCGGCGGGCAGCAGGCGAGATGGATCAGTGGTTCCCTGGGGCCGCGTCCGCCCCGACCGGGGCGTGTGCCCGGGAACCGGGACCTCCCCGGGTCTCAGGCACACGACTCCCCGTCAGCGGGGTGGAGCCTCAGGCGTCGGAGGGCTCCGGCGGAGCGTCCGAGATCTGGCGCAGGGTCGCGACCATCTGGCACTCGGGCCAGTGCTCGGCGTGCAGGGCGGCGAACTCCTCCTGGCTGGCGATCGCCTCCTCGACGGTGTCGTACTGCAGCAGCGCCCAGCCGCCCACGGCCTCCCGCGCCTCGGCGTACGGTCCGTCGACCCGGGTGACCTCGCCGGTGCGGACCACGAAGTTCACGGCGTCCTCGAGGCCGAACAGCCCGCCGCCGTCGAGGAAGTGTCCCTTCTGCGCCTGCTCGCCGATGTAGGAGTCCATCGCGTCGAACAGCGCCTGCGGCGGGTTGCCCTGTCCCTCTTCCATCCGCACGAGTCCCATGAAACGCGGCATCGTCATCAGTCCTTCGGTTCGTTGGTGGGTGACTTACGAACCTACGTCGGACGGGGACCGGGGCTTTCGACATCGGGGCCGGAACATTTTTCTCCGGGGTGTCGATGGGGTGGGACGTCGGTCTCGTCGGCTCCGCACCTGTAACTACCTGTTCGGTCGCCTCCCTCACCCGTCGACGGGTGCGGCAGTGACAAGAACAGGTAGTTACAGCAGCGGCGGGCTCACACGTTGCGCCGGTACTGCCCGCCGACCTCGAAGAACGCCTCGGTGACCTGGCCGAGGGAGCAGACCCTCGCTGCATCCATGAGCACGGCGAAGATGTTCTCGCCGCTCGTGGCGGCCTCCTTGAGGCGGGCGATCGCGGCCGTCGCCTCGTCGGCGTGACGGGCCTGGAAGTCGCGCAGCCGGACCAGCTGGGAGTCCTTCTCCTCCGTCGTGGCACGGGCCAGCTCGATCTCGTCGGGCGTGCCGTCGCCACTCTCGGGCGCCCGGAAGGTGTTGACCCCGATGATGGGCAGGCTGCCGTCGTGCTTGCGGTGCTCGTAGAGCATCGACTCGTCCTGGATCCGGCCGCGCTGGTAGCCGGTCTCCATCGCGCCGAGGACGCCGCCCCGCTCGGAGATCCGGTCGAACTCGGCCAGCACCGCGGCCTCGACGAGGTCGGTGAGCTCGTCGACGACGTACGCGCCCTGGAGCGGGTTCTCGTTGGAGGCCAGGCCCCACTCGCGGTTGATGATCAGCTGGATGGCGAGCGCCCGGCGGACCGACTCCGTCGACGGGGTGGTGACCGCCTCGTCGTAGGCGTTGGTGTGCAGCGAGTTGGCGTTGTCGTAGATCGCGATGAGGGCCTGCAGCGTGGTGCGGATGTCGTTGAAGTCCATCTCCTGCGCGTGCAGCGAGCGGCCGGACGTCTGGACGTGGTACTTCAGCTTCTGCGAGCGCTCGTTGGCGCCGTACCGGTCGCGCATGGCGATCGCCCAGATGCGGCGGGCGACCCGGCCGATCACGGTGTACTCCGGGTCCATGCCGTTGGAGAAGAAGAACGACAGGTTGGGCGCGAAGTCGTCGATGTCCATGCCGCGCGCGAGGTACGACTCGACGTAGGTGAAGCCGTTGGCGAGGGTGAACGCGAGCTGGCTGATCGGGTTCGCGCCGGCCTCGGCGATGTGGTAGCCGGAGATCGAGACCGAGTAGAAGTTGCGGACCTGCTGCTGGATGAACCACTCCTGGATGTCGGCCATGCAGCGCAGCGAGAACTCCGTGGAGAACAGGCAGGTGTTCTGGCCCTGGTCCTCCTTGAGGATGTCGGCCTGGACGGTGCCGCGCACCGTCTTGATCGCCTCGTAGGGGTCGATGCCGCGCTCGCGGGCCTGGTCCATCGCGGTGTTGAGGTAGAACGCCAGGACGGTCGGCGCCGGGCCGTTGATCGTCATCGAGACCGACGTGCTCGGCGCGAGCAGGTCGAAGCCGTCGTAGAGCGCCTTCATGTCCTCGAGCGTCGCCACCGAGACGCCGGACGTGCCGACCTTGCCGTAGATGTCGGGCCGCTCGTCGGGGTCGCGGCCGTAGAGCGTGACCGAGTCGAAGGCCGTAGACAGCCGGGTGACGTCGTGGTGCGCGGAGAGCAGCTTGAACCGCTTGTTGGTGCGGAACGGGTCGCCCTCGCCGGCGAACATCCGCGCCGGGTCCTCGTCGGCGCGCTTGAACGGGAAGACGCCGGCCGTGAAGGGGAAGTGACCGGGCAGGTTCTCGCGACGCCAGAAGCGGACCAGCTCGCCGTGGTCCTCGAAGCGGGGTACGGCGACGCGCGGCACGCGGTTGCCCGAGAGCGACGCGCGGCCCCGGGTCGCCGTGTCCTCGTCGTACTGCGCCACGGTCGCCGGCCACGCCGCGAGCTGGTCGCGGAGGTCGAGCGGGAGGTCGTCGTTGGCGCGGGCCGCGGCGGCCGCGAGGTCCTCGATCTCGCCGAGCTCGTCGGCGACCGCGGCGAACCGTTGCGCGCGCCGGGCCTTCTCGACGAGCACCTCGGTGTCGGCGTGGTAGCCGCGCACGGTCTCGGCGATCTCGGCGAGGTAACGCACCCGGTCGGCGGGCAGGACGGTCTGGATCCGGGTCGACCGCTTCCCCTCGACCGGGGCGAGCAGGCCCTCGCTCACCGCGAGACCCTTCCCGGCGAGGAGGCCGCGCAGGTGCTGGTAGAGCGCCGTGACACCGTCGTCGTCGAAGGTCGCGGCGGAGGTGCCGAAGACCGGCATGTCGGCGGGCTGCTTGCCGAACGCCTCGCGGTTGCGGACCAGCTGGCGGCCCACGTCGCGCAGCGCGTCCTCGGCGCCGCGGCGCTCGAATTTGTTGATCGCGACCGCGTCGGCGAAGTCGAGCATGTCGATCTTCTCCAGCTGCGACGCGGCGCCGAACTCCGGCGTCATGACGTAGAGCGAGGTGTCGACGAAGGGCACGATGGCGGCGTCGCCCTGGCCGATGCCGGGGGTCTCCACGACGACGAGGTCGAAGCCGGCGGCCTTGATCACGGTGAGCACGTCGGTGAGGTGCTCGGGCACCTCGTGGGCGCCGCGGGTGGCGAGACTGCGGAAGTAGACCTGGTTGCGGTCGAGCCCGTGGCCGGTGAGGTCGAGGCTGTTCATCCGGATCCGGTCGCCGAGCAGCGCGCCGCCGCCCTTGCGCCGGGTCGGGTCGACGGCGAGCACCGCGACGCGGACCTTGTCCTGCTGGTCGACGCGCAGGCGGCGGACCAGCTCGTCGGTCAGGCTGGACTTGCCGGAGCCGCCGGTGCCGGTGATGCCGAGGACGGGTACGGCGTGGGCCGCTGCTGCCTCGGACAGCCGGCCGAGCAGCTCGGCGTCGAGCCGGCCGAGCTCGGCGCCGGTGATGGCGCGGGCGAGGGCCGCGCGGTCGCCGCTGAGGACCTGATCGGCGGTGACCGCGCCGGTCTCCCACAGGTCGGTGTCGCAGGCCTCGACCACGGTGTTGACCATCCCCGGCAGGCCGAGCCGCTGGCCGTCCTCGGGGGAGAAGATCGTGACGCCGGACTCGCGCAGCCGCGCGATCTCGTCGTGGACGATCACGCCGCCACCGCCGCCGACGACCTTGACGTGCCCGGCGCCGCGCTCGCGGAGCAGCTGGGTGAGGTACTCGAAGTACTCCACGTGACCGCCCTGGTAGGACGACACGGCGATGCCCTGCACGTCCTCCTCGATCGCCGCCTCGACCACCTCGGCCACGGACCGGTTGTGCCCGAGATGGATCACCTCGCAGCCCTGGCTCTGGAAGATCCGCCGCATGATGTTGATTGAGGCGTCATGGCCGTCGAACAGGCTGGACGCCGTGACCAGGCGGACGGGGTGCTGCGGGACGTGCAGGGCGTGCTCGGGCATCGATCCTCCAAACTCCTTGGATCTCCGATAGTAGGACGTCCAAGTAATCTGGAAAAGTCCCCGGATGGCTTAGGGTTCGGAGTCGTGCCCGAGTCCCGCCTGCCGTTCGACCCGATCGACCGTGCCGGGGACCTGTGGGAGAAGCACTTCGGCGACGCCACCGCGATGCGGCTGGCGACGTCGGTCATGCGGGTCCAGCAGCTGATGATCGGTGCGCTCGACGCCGCGCTGAAGCCCTTCGAGCTGACGTTCTCGCGCTACGAGGTGCTCGTGCTGCTGCTGTTCAGCCAGCACGGCTCGCTGCCGCTCAGCAAGATCGGCGAGCGTCTGATGGTGCATCCGACCTCGGTCACCAGTGCGATCGACCGGCTCGAGGCGCAGGGCTTCGTGGTCCGCGTGCCCGACGAGGCCGACCGTCGCCGGACGCTGGCCCGGCTCACCCCCGCGGGCCGCGCCATCGTGCGCGACGCCACCACCGCGGTCACCGCGATCGACTTCGCCGTCACCGGGCTCACCGGCGACCAGCAGGCCGACGCCTACGACCTGCTCCGCCAGGTGCGCCGGGCCTCGGGCGACTTCGCGGAGTGAGCCCGCGGGCCCGCGGCGCCGGACGAGGACTCAGTAGACCGTGATCCGCAGCGCCCGCATCTTCGCGTAGAGCGTGGTGCGCGAGATCCCGAGCGTCTGGGCCGCCTTCACCTTGTTGCCGTCGTGCTCGCGCAGTGCCTCGACGATGACAGCCCGCTCGGCGTGCTCGATCGGCGCGAGCCTTTTCGTCGGCTCCTGGGCGCGGTAGGCCTCGGGAAGCTGGTCGAGCACGACGGCGCCGGTGCGCTGGTGGCGGACGACGTGGTCGACGACGGCGCGCAGCTCGCGGAGGTTGCCGGGCCACGGCTGCGCCGACAGGGCCCGGAGCGCGCCCGGCGTGAAGTGCAGCGAGGGGTCCGCCCCCAGGTCGGCGAGCATCCGCCGGACCAGCTCGGGCAGCTCGTGCGGCCGGCTCGACAACGGTGCCAGCAGCCGGCGCTCGGTGCACTCGCCGGCGAGCGCGGCGGCACGTCCCGACAGGCCGTCGACCGGACCGCACACCAGCACCAGTCGCGGCGCGCGCCGCTCCGCGAGGTGCGAGGCGACGAGGTCGACGAGGTCGTCGGGGAGCAGGTCGATGCCGTCGACGCAGACGGTCCCCTGGCCGGCGCGGACCAGCGCACCGAAGTTCCGGGCCCACGCCTCGGCGCCGTCGAGCAGTGCCGAGGCGGCCGTGAGGACGGTGACCGGTTGGACCTCGCTCGCGCGGCGCGCCTCGGTGGAGCGACCGGACCCCGGGGGACCGGAGACCAGCACGGGGGCGTGGGCGAGGTCGGGGCGGACCGCGCGAGGTGCCACGCGGAGCTCGCGGCGGGGCTCGACGTGGAGCAGGGCGCCGCCGCGTGCGCCGCCGACCCGGCTGGCCTCGACCCGGACCTCCAACCCGGACTCGAGGGTGAGGTCGACGTCGGCGCTGTCGTGCAGGTCGCCGACGAGCATCCGCAGGAGGGCGACGTCGGTCGAGCCGAGCAGGTCGGAGGCGGCCTGGTTCGACATGAACAGGTCCTGCCCGATCGCCACGACGGCGCGGCGGCGGGTGCCGGCCGCCTGGAAGGCCGCGAGGAGCTGCTTGTCGGACACCCGGCTCCGGTCGAGCAGGCGCTGCTCGATGTCGGCGACGGCACGGGCGACGAGCGGAGGCAGCAGCGGGCTGGCCTCCTCCATCAGCGCCGTGATGTCCAAGACGCCCTCGATCCGGCGCGTGGTCGGGTGGAAGATCGGGTGGCCGTAGCAGCTGAACCGGCGCAGGGGTACGGCGAAGTGCTCGCCGCCGTTGATGGTGATGCTCGTGCGCGTCTCCAGCACGGTGCCGAGCGCGTTGGTGCCCACCGCCTCCTCCAGGAGCGAGGCGCCGACGTCGAGGCCGAGGTTGTCGAAGGCTCGCCGGCCTCCCGTGTCGCCGCACCAGCGCTGGGCGATCCGTCCCTCCCGGTCCACCAGGAGAGTGGAGAACATCGTCCCCTGCAGCTGGTCGTTGAGCTCGTCGAGGACCTCGGACGCCGCGGAGAGCAGGGGACCGGACGTGTCGACGTCGCTGTAGGTCAGGTGGTCGAGCGCACTGCCCGGCGTCAGACCGGCCATCGCGGCGCGCTGCCACGACTGCGCGATCGGGTCGCGGAGCTCGTCGGTTCCAGTCGTCACGCGTCTCTCCTCAGCCTGCCGTCCACCGGCCTCGTGACCGCGGTCACAGTAAACGCCAGAGGGTTGGCGGCCGGTTGTCCAGTTTCTGAACAGCCGCGGGCCCGCCGGGTTGCGAGTGTGGCGGGCGTCACCTCAGCCCCTTCCCGGCGCAGCCCCTTCCCGGCGCGAGATCAGGAGAACCTCATGAAGACCAAGGCCGCAGTCGTCTACGAGACCGGCAAGCCGATCGAGATCGAGGAGCTCACCCTCGACAAGCCCCGCGAGGGCGAGGTCCTGATCCGCTACACGCACGCCGGCCTGTGCCACTCCGACGTCCACATCGCCCACGGCGACCTGGAGGCGCGGCTGCCGATGGTGCTGGGCCACGAGGGCGCCGGCGTCATCGAGGAGGTCGGCCCCGGCGTCACCCGGGTCAAGGTGGGCGACCACGTCGTGTGCTCGTTCATCCCCAACTGCGGCACCTGCCGCTACTGCGCCAACGGGCAGCAGTCGATCTGCGACATGGGCGCCACCATCCTCGACGGCTATCTGCCCGGCGAGCGCTTCCCGATCACCGGGCCCGCGGGCCAGTACGGCGCCATGTGCATGCTCGGCACCTTCAGCCAGTACGGCGTCATCCACCAGAACTCCTGCGTCAAGGTGGACGACGACCTGCCGCTCGAGAAGGCGGTGCTGGTCGGCTGCGGCGTACCGACCGGCTGGGGCGCCGCCGTCAACACCGCCGAGGTCAAGGCCGGCGAGACGGTCGTGATCATGGGCATCGGCGGCATCGGCATCAACGCCGTCCAGGGCGCCGCGCTCGCCGGCGCGAAGAACGTCATCGCGATCGACCCGCTCGCCAACAAGCGGGAGAAGGCGATGGAGCTCGGCGCCACGCACGCCTTCGAGTCCGCCGAGCTCGCGATGGAGACCATCACCAACCTGACCCGCGGCCAGATGGCCGACTCGGCGATCCTCACGCCCGGCCTGATGACCTCCGAGATCGTCGCCGACGGCTTCAACGCGGTCGGCAAGGGTGGCAAGGTCGTGCTCACCGGCCTCAACAAGCTCGAGGAGATGAACATCCAGCTGCCCGGCTCGATCCTCACCCTGTTCCGCAAGGAGCTGCGCGGCAGCCTCTTCGGCGACTGCAACCCCACCGTGGACATCCCGCGGATCCTCGGGCTCTACCAGGCCGGGGACCTCAAGCTCGACGAGATCCTCACCCGCACCTACACCCTGGAGGAGGTCAACGAGGGCTACGACGACCTCCTCAACGGCAAGAACGTGCGCGGCGTGGTCGTCCACGAGCACTGAGGACCGATGACTGCTGTGCTCGCGGCGCTCGCGGTCGTCGACCGGGCGCGGGAGACCGAGCTCCTCGAGGCGGCGCTGGCCAGTGGCGCCCACGTTGTCCTCGAGGGGCCTCCCGGCACCGGCAAGACCACCCTGCTGCGCCGGGTCGCCGCTGCCCGGGACCGCTCGTTCGCCCTCGTCGAGGGCAATGCCGAGCTGACGCCCGCGCGGCTGGTCGGCCACTTCGACCCCGCCCTGGTGCTCAGTCGCGGCTACCAGCCGGACGTCTTCGTCGACGGCCCGCTGCTCACCGCGATGCGCGAGGGCGGCCTGCTCTACGTCGAGGAGCTCAACCGGGTGCCCGAGGAGACGCTCAACACCCTCCTCGCCGTGATGTCGGAGCGGGAGATCGCGGTGCCCCGCCTCGGCGCGGTGAGCGCGGCGCCGGGCTTCGCCGTCGTCGCGGCGATGAACCCGTACGACGCGGTCGGCACGGCGCGGGTGTCGTCGGCGGTCTACGACCGCACCTGCCGGATCGCGATGGGCTACCAGTCCGCAGAGGCGGAGGCGCAGATCCTCGCCCAGCGGGCGCCGGTGCCGTCGGAGACGTGGCGGGACCGCGCGGTGGCGCTGGTGCGGGCGACCCGTGAGCACCCCGAGCTCAGGGTGGGCTCGTCGGTGCGCGGCACGATCGACCTCGCCGGGATCAACCACCAGCTGGCCCGGTCGCGGGGCGTCGCCGAGGACGACTGGCGGACCGGGCTCGACGCCGCGCTGGTCGCGCTGAGCGGCCGGGTCCGCGTGGACGAGGCGTCGACGCGGCCGCCCGAGGAGGTCATCGCCGAGCTCTACACGGCGCACTTCGGTGCCGACCCGGACCAGGCGGCCGACCCGGCCGCGGAGGAGGGGTCCCGCTCGGGGGGAGTCTGAGCCCGCCCCCTCCCGGGGCGGGCGGCACCCCACCTCCGCCGTCCGGGTCCCGGCGCGGCCGTCCGGACCGGAGCCACGGCCGCGCCGAGCTGGCCCGCAACCCGCGTTTCGAGGAGCTCTCGCCGGAGGTCGGCGAGCTCGACGTCGCGGCTGTCGAGGCAGCCGTCGCCGAGGACCCGGACGAGGTCCTGCCGCTGTTGGCGCTGATGAGTCGGGCCACCGATCCCGCGCTGCGGGCACGGGTCCAGGCGCTCGTGCCGCGGCTCGTGCTGGAGCGCGCCCGCAGCGGCCCGCACGGCCGGATCGGCGCGGGCCGGCTGCGGCCGACCCGTGCCGATCGCGGGGGCGACCTCGACCTCGACGCGTCCCTGGAGGCGGTCGCCGTCGCCCGGGGCGAGGGGCGCCCGCCGGCCCTCGACGAGCTCACCGCCTCGGTGTGGGAGCGGCCGGCCAGCGCGCTGTGCCTGCTGGTCGACCGTTCCGGCTCGATGGACGGCCATCGGCTCGCGACCGCCGCCATGGCCGCCGCCGCGTGCGCCCTTCGCGCGGCCGAGTCCGGCGGCGAGCTCGCGGTCGTGGCCTTCGACCGCCGGGCCGAGACCGTCGTCGCCCTCGGTACGGCGATCCCGGCACGTCGTACCGTCGAACGCGTGCTCGGCCTGCGCGGCCACGGGATGACGTCCCTCGACGCGGCCCTGCGGGCGGCGCGCGAGCAGCTCGCCGGCGCACGGGCCCGGCGCCGGATCACCCTGCTGCTCTCGGACTGCCGGGTCACCGACGACGTCGACCCGCTGCCGGCCGCACGCGGGCTCGACGAGCTGCTCGTCGTCGCGCCGGTTTCGGACGACGACGAGGCCCGGCGGTTCGCCCGCGAGGCCGGCGCGCGGATGGCCTCGCTCGACGCGCTCGCCGAGCTGCCCGTCGTCCTGGACCGGCTGCTGGCGCCCTGAGGTCGACGAATGTCCAGAAGCTGAACACCGCCGCGGGGCGGGCCGGACGACGCTCGCACCGCACCGCACCGATCCCCGACGGAGGAACCATGACCGACCTGCTCGTCCCCACCGACCACGCCGCGCTCCCCGCGGTGCGCGACTGGCTCGCCCGCCCCAAGGGCCTGTTCATCGGCGGCTCCTGGGTGGACGCCGCCTCCGGGCGCACCTTCGAGACCCGCGACCCGGCGACCGGCCAGGTGCTCACCGAGGTGGCGCACGGCGAGGCCGAGGACGTCGACCGCGCGGTGCGCGCCGCCCGGACCGCCTTCGAGGGCGAGTGGGCGCTGTGGACGCCCGCCCAGCGGCAGCGGCTGCTCTTCCGGATCGGCGAGGCGATCTACGACCACGCCGAGGAGCTGGCCCAGCTGGAGTCGCTCGACAACGGCAAGTCGGCCGCCGTCGCGCAGGCCGTCGACATCACCTGGGTCGCCGAGCTGTTCCAGTACTACGCCGGCTGGGCCACCAAGATCGAGGGCCGCACCATCCCGGTCTCCGTCCCGTGGGCGCCGGGCACCCAGTGGCACGCCTACACGCTGCGCGAGCCGGTCGGCGTGTGCGGCGCGATCGTGCCGTGGAACTTCCCGCTGCTGATGGCCGCCTTCAAGATCCCGGTCGCCCTCACCTGCGGCAACACGGTCGTGCTCAAGCCCGCCGAGGACACCCCGCTGACCGCACTCCGGCTCGCCGAGATCATGGCCGAGTGCGGCCTGCCGGACGGCGTCTTCAACGTCGTGACCGGGTACGGCGACGCCGGCGCGGCGCTGGCGGCGCACGACGACGTCGACAAGATCGCCTTCACCGGGTCGACCGAGGTCGGCAAGCTCATCGTCGACGCCGCCAAGGGCAACCTGAAGAAGGTCTCGCTGGAGCTGGGTGGCAAGAGCCCCCAGGTCGTGTACGCCGACGCCGACCTCGACCTCGCCATCCCGGGCACCGCCTCGGGCTTCCTGTTCAACCACGGCCAGACCTGCACCAGTGGCACCCGTCTGCTGGTGGAGGACCGGATCTTCGACGAGTTCACCCAGGGCGTCGCCGAGGTCGCCGCGGCGAGCAAGCTCGGCCCCGGCCTCGACCCGACCTCCACGGTCGGGCCCCTGGTGTCGCAGACCCAGCTCGACCGGGTCCTCGGGTACGTCGACCAGGGCCTGCGCGACGGCGCCCGGGCGCTCACCGGGGGTGGACGACACGGCGACACCGGCTACTACGTCGAGCCCACCGTCCTGGTCGACGTCGACTCCTCCTTCAGCGTCTATCGCGAGGAGATCTTCGGCCCGGTCGTCGTCGCCACCCCGTTCAGCGCGGAGCGCGGCGTCGCGGCGGCGGCCAACGACACGCCGTACGGGCTCGCCGCGTCGGTGTGGACCAAGGACGTCACCAAGGCGCATCGCACCGCCCGCCAGATCAAGGCCGGCACCGTGTGGATCAACTGCCACAACGCCTTCGACGCCGCGATGCCCTTCGGCGGCTACAAGCAGTCCGGCTGGGGCCGCGAGCTCGGTGCGTCGGCGATCGACGCCTACACCGAGCAGAAGTCGGTCAACGCGCTGCTGGCCTGACCGGCCGAGCCCTCCACGCCGGCGCGGTGCCCTCGATCGAGGGTGCCGCGCCGGTCGCCTTCCGACGAGAGTGAGCACCATGAGCACGACGACTGCCCCCACGACCACCGCGCTGCGCGACGCCCGGGACGGCCTGCAAGCCCGGCGCACGTCGTACGACGCGGCGGTGGCGGACTTCGCGTGGCCGGAGGTCGGTCCCACGTTCAACTTCGTCCACGACTGGTTCGACGGCTACGCGCGCGGCAGCGACCGGCCGGGCCTGGTCATCGTCGAGGAGGACGGCAGCCGGGCGGCGTACTCCTTCGGCGAGCTGGTCACCCGCTCCGAGCAGGTTGCGGCCTACCTCGCCGCCCAGGGGATCGGCCGCGGCGACAGCGTCGTGGTGATGCTCGGGAACCAGGTCGAGCTGTGGGAGTCGATGCTGGCGCTGATCCGGCTGGGCGCGGTGATCATGCCGACCACGACGGCGGTCGGGCCGGCCGAGCTGGTCGACCGGCTCGGTCGCGGCGACGCTCGCGCGGTCGTCTGCAACGGCGCCGACGCCCCGAAGTTCGACGAGGTGCCCGGCGACTACGTGCGCGTGGCCGTGGGCGACGCGCCGTCCGGCTGGCTGAGCTACGCGGCGGCGTACGACGTCCCGGCCGCGCCGCTGCCCCACCCGGGCAACGCCAGCACCGACCGGCTGCTCCTCTACTTCACCTCGGGGACGACCTCGCGGCCCAAGCTCGTCGAGCACACCCACGTGTCCTACCCCGTCGGCCACCTGTCGACGATGTACTGGCTCGGCCTGCGGCCCGGCGACGTGCACCTCAACATCTCCAGCCCGGGCTGGGCGAAGCACGCCTGGTCGAACTTCTTCGCGCCCTGGCTCGCGGAGGCCACGGTCTTCGTCTACAACTACGCGCGCTTCGACGCCGCCGCGCTGCTCGGCCAGCTCCGTGCCGAGGGCGTCACCACGTTCTGCGCGCCGCCGACGGTGTGGCGGATGCTGATCAACGCCGACCTGTCCGGCGGCCCGGGCGCGCTCCGCGAGGCGATCGCGGCCGGCGAGCCGCTCAACCCCGAGGTCATCAGCCAGGTCGAGCGGCACTGGGGACTCACCATCCGCGACGGCTTCGGCCAGACCGAGATGACCGCGGCGATCGCCAACACCCCCGGCCAGCCGGTGAAGTCCGGCTCGATGGGGCGCCCGCTGCCCGGCGTACCGGTCGTCCTGGTCGACCCGCTCACCGACGCCGTCGTCGACGGCGTGGGCGAGGGCGAGATCTGCCTGGACCTCGCCGCCGACGGTCGTGGGCCGCTGACGCTGATGACCGGCTACCAGGGCGACCCGGCCAAGAACGCCGAGGCGATGGCCGGCGGCCGCTACCACACGGGCGACGTCGCGGCGCGCGACGAGGACGGCTACATCACCTATGTGGGCCGCACCGACGACGTGTTCAAGGCCTCCGACTACAAGATCAGCCCGTTCGAGCTGGAGTCGGTGCTCATCGAGCACCCCGCGGTCGCCGAGGCGGCGGTGGTCCCGGCGCCCGACCCGGTGCGGCTCGCCGTCCCGAAGGCGTACGTCGCCCTCGTGGCCGGACACGAGCCGACGGCGGAGACGGCGGAGTCGATCCTGCGCTACGCCCGCGAGCACCTCGCGCCCTTCCTGCGGGTGCGCCGGCTGGAGTTCTACGAGCTGCCCAAGACCATCTCCGGCAAGATCCGCCGGGTCGAGCTGCGCCAGCGCGAGACCGAGGTCGAGGGGGCGCGCCCGGCCGGGGAGTTCCGCGACGAGGACTTCCCCGGGCTGAAGGGCTGACCCGGCTGGCGTCGTACCGGACCTCCGGGTCGTGATCTCGGTGGATTCACGCCCCGGATGTCCGGTACGACGGGGACCTCAGCCGTAGGTGTAGAACCCGCGGCCGGTCTTGCGGCCGAGTAGTCCGGCCTCGACCATGCGCGCGAGCAGCGGCGGGGCGGCGTAGAGCGGCTCCTTGAACTCCTCGTAGAGCGACTCGGCGACGGCCTTCACGGTGTCGAGGCCGATCAGGTCGGCCAGCGCGAGCGGGCCCTGCGGGTGCGCGGCGCCGAGGACCAGGCCGTGGTCGATGTCCTCCGCGGAGGCGAAGCCGGACTCGAACATCCGGATCGCGGAGAGGATGAAGGGGATCAGCAGGGCGTTGACCACGAAGCCCGCGCGGTCCTGGCAGTCGATGGCGGTCTTGCCGAGGTCGTCCTGCACGAACGCGCGGGCGGCCTCGGTGGTGGCCTCGTCGGTCATCAGGGACGGGACCAGCTCGACCAGCTTGAGCACGGGGACCGGGTTGAAGAAGTGCACGCCCAGGACGTGGCTGGGCCGCTTCGTGGCGACCGCGAGCTTCATGATCGGGATGGAGGAGGTGTTCGACGCGAGGATCGCGTCGGGGCTGGTGACGATCTCGTCGAGCCGGCGGAACAGGTCGGTCTTGGCCTGCTCGTCCTCGACGATGGCCTCGATGACGATGTCGCGGTCGGCGAGGGCGGTGAGGTCCTCGACGACGCGGATGTGGGCGAGGACGGCGTCCGCGGACTCGATCTTGCCGCGGCTCTCGGCGCGCTTGAGGGAGCTCTCGAGGCGCTGGCGGGCGGCCTCGACGGCGGCGGGGGAGGACTCGACGACGATGACGTCCTTGCCGGCACGGGCGTTGACCTCCGCGATGCCCGACCCCATCAGGCCGCCGCCGACCACTCCCACTCGCGCGATGCTCGTCATCAGGTTCCCCTCGTTCGTCGGCTCCGTGCCGGGTCGCCGGGGCCGTTGCTAGGACGTCCTACTAAAAGTACGGGTGACCGGTGAGTAGGGCCAACCGGGACCTCCCGCCCCCGCGTCAGGTCAGCCGAGCGCGTCGACCACCGCGGCGACGATCGCCGCGGAGGTCCGCTCGACCATCGTGAGCACGGTCCGGAAGCCGGCGTCGCCCCCGTAGTAGGGGTCGGGCACCTCGCCGCCGGGCTCGTCGGGGTCGAAGTCGCGGAAGAGGCGCACCCGGTCGGCCTCGGCGTCGCCGAGCGCACGCAGGTCGCGCAGGTTGTCGCGGTCCATCGCGAGCACGAGGTCGTGCTCGTCCAGCCAGGTCGCGAGCACCTGCTGGGCGCGGTGCCGGCTGGCGTCGTACCCCTCCGCCGTGAGCAGCGCCGCGGCGCGGCGGTCCATGGGATCGCCGGCGTGCCAGTCGCCGGTGCCGGCGCTCACCACCGTGACCCGGTCGTCGACGCCGGCCTCGACCACGCGGGCGGACAGGACGACGTCGGCCATCGGCGAGCGGCAGATGTTGCCGAGGCAGACGAGGGCGATTCGGTACTGCCCCGGCACCCGGGGCTGGGGAGCGGCGACCACCGGCGCGGCGCTCAGTCGTCGACGCCGATGATGGCGTCGAGGAACCAGGTCGTCACGCTGATGATGATCGAGCCCCAGACCGCCGGCCAGAAGCCGTCGACGTGGAAGCCGATGTCGACCGCGTCGGCGAGCCAGGCCGTGAAGCGCAGCAGCAGGGCGTTGAGGACGATGAGGAACAGGCCCAGCGTCACGAGGATGAAGGGAATCGACAGCACCGTCAGCAGCGGCTTGACGAAGGCGGTGACCACGCACGAGATGAGCGCGACCCCGACCAGGGGCAGCCACTTGTCGTCGAACTCGGCGCGGCCCGAGGTCGCTCCCTCGAACCAGATGCCGTCGATCAGCTGCGCGGCCACGGCGAGCGCGGCGGCGGTGATCGCCCAGCGGGACAGGAAGGCCAGCATGCGGCCAGTCTTGCAGAGGCCCCACCGACCGCGCGACGACCACGCGGGTCGCCTACTCCAGCCCGAGCGCCTCGATGATCTCGACCTCGGCGTCGTCGATGTGGGCGCGCAGGAACGCGTGCGCGCCGCCCGGGCCCTCGATCCGACCGGCCTCGAGCAGCTCCACCAGCCCCTCGTGGGACTCCGCCTCGTCGTGGGCGTTGCGGTGCATCCGCTCGACCTGCGCCAGGGCCAGCTTGAGCTCGTCCATCAGCGCCTCGGCCATCTGCACCAGCCGGGTGCTGCCGGTCAGCTCCACAAGGGAGACGTGGAAGGCCAGGTGCCGCTCGTTGAGCTCCTCGTAGGACGCCTCCCCGCCGCGGACCGCCGATGTGTAGGCGTCGAGCGTGGTGCGCACCCGCGCCCGACGTACGTCGTCCGCGGTCGGCCAGGCCTGGACCCCGGCGCCCTCGAGCACCCACCGGGCGCGGCACACGTCGCGGACGGAGTCCGCCCGCGGGGTCGCCACCATCACGCCGCGGTGCGGCTCGCGGGTCGCCAGCCCCTCGGCGACGAGGACGGTCAGCGCCTCGCGGACCGTCGGACGGGAGACGCCGAGGGACTCCGCGAGAGCGACCTCCCGCAGCGGGGTGCCGCTCTCCAGCTCACCCTCGAACACGGCGCGCCGGACCTCCGCGGCGACCCGCGCGACCGTCGACGCGTGCTCCCCGCTCAGCGGCGTGAACACTCCGGTCATGACCCCATTGTGCAAGCGCCGGCTCTAGTGGAGTTACTCATCTAGGCTGACCCCCGTGCCTCCCGAGCTCCCGAGTGAAGGCCCGTCCCTCGAGGTGGGCGGCGGTCGCAGCCTGCGCGCCGTCCTCGCCGTCGGCGGCGTGCTGCTGCTCGTGGCCGTCGTGGCCGCGGCCGCGTTCCTGGTGGCCGGTCGCGACGACGGCGGCGACGACCGCGGTCGGGGTGGCGAGGACACCAGCAGCACCGTGCCCCCGGCCCCGGCGTCGGGCTCGACCCTCGACCTGCCGACGATCGACCCCTCCGACTTCCCGAGCGACCTGCCGACGACCGTGCCCACGATGCCGGCCAGCGAGCTGCCCAGCCTGCCCGCGCCGCCGGCCGGGAAGCCGACCAAGGTTCCGAGCGGCTTCCCGTCGGGTATGCCCTCCGACATCCCGGACTTCCCCTCGGATCCCGCTGGCATGGAGTCCTGGTTCTCCGCATACGTCGAGCAGATGGGTCCCTCATGAGCCAGCCCCCACCGCCGTACGGCGCCCCGCCGCCTCCGCCGCCCGCCGGCCCGCCCAGCGGACCACCGCCGAGCGGCCCCCCGAGCGGCCCGCCGCCGTTCCCTCCGCAGGGTGGCCCCGGCGGCCCCGGACCCTGGGGACCGGGCGGCCCGGCCGCGCCGGGGCGCGGCTCCGGCAAGGGCCTGTGGATCGCGCTGGGCATCGTCGGCGCGGTGCTGCTCGTCGGCGTGATCATCGGCCTGATCGTGGTCCTGACCGGTGACGACGACGATGACGGCGACCGCCGTGGCGACGACAGCTCCGCCGGCGGCCCGGAGGACGTCGTCGAGGACCTGGTCGACGCCGCGGAGGACGGCGACTGCGCCGCGGCCGAGCGGCTGCTCACCGAGGAGGCGAGGTCGGCGGAGCCGTGCAGCTCCGAGGCCTTCGAGCTGCTCTCCTCCGAGGACGTGGAGTCCGAGGTCCACGACGCCAGCGTCGACGGCTCGACCGCGAGCGTGCAGGCCGACTTCACCAGCTCGGCCGGCAGCGCGACGTACACCTTCCTGCTCGAGAAGGTCGACGGCGACTGGCTCGTGTCGTCCTACGCGCCGTCGCGGACGACCGGCTCCGACGGCTCGGACGGCCCCGACGAGGACCCGACCGGCACCCTGACCGACCCGCCGAGCTCGGGCACGGGCCCGTCCGCCGGTGGCAGCAGCACCGCCGACGCCGTGCCGGACGAGCCGGCCGCGGTCGTGACCGCCTTCTTCGACGCCGCCTTCGCGGGCGACTGCGCGACCGCGGAGGATCTCGTCACCTCGGCCTACCTCAGCAAGGGCGGCAGCTGCAGCGCCGACCAGATCCCCACCGGCCTGGGCGACCTCGTGACCTACGAGATCGGCGCGGTCGAGACGGACGATGCGGCCGGCACCGCGACGGTGACCGTCGAGTTCTCCATCCAGGGCACCAGCCAGGACTTCCAGATCGAGCTGGCGCGCGAGGACGGCCGCTGGAAGATCGACAAGGCCGGCTGACCACGACCGCCGGCGCCGGGCCGGGCCGGGGCGGCCGCGCCGTGCCGGCCGACTCGGCACCCCGGCCGGCACGAGGTCCGTCGCCGGCCGGGGCCGCTGCGGCATCCTGACCGCGTGCGCTCCTTCACCACCGCGGTGGCCCTCCTGCTGGCCACCCTCCTCGCCCCGTTCGCGATCGCCGGCACCTGGCTGACCGCCCGGGTCGACGACCGGGACGAGTACGTCGCCACGGTGGGCGGGCTCGCCGACGACCCGACCGTGCGCCGGATCCTGGCCGACGCGGCCGCGGCCGGTGCGGTCGAGGCGCTCCAGCAGTACGTGCCGGTCGGCCTGCCCGCGGCGGTGCGCGACTGGGCCCGCGCCGCCGCGACCGTGGTCGTCGAGAGTCCCGAGTTCCCGACGTTCTGGCGCTCGGCCAACGCCGACCTGCACGACCAGGTGCTGACGGTCCTGGAGGACCCCGACGCCCCGGCCGACGGCGTCATCACCGTCGACGCCAGCATGCTGCTCGCCCAGGTCCTCCTCCAGCTGCAGGACCGCGGCATCCCGGTCGCGGTGCTGCCCGACATCCCGCTCCTGGTGCCCGTCGAGCGGGAGGCACGGGTCGCCGAGGCGGGGCCGGCGTACCGGGCCGCCGACGGCGTCATCCGGGTCCTGCCGTTCGCGTGGCTGGCCCTGGTGGGCGTGGCCCTGGTCGCCGCCCGCGGGTGGCGCGGACGTTGTCGCGCCGTCGGCCTCGCGCTGCTCGGCGGCGCGCTGGCGGCCGCCGTGCTGCTGGTGGCGGCCGACCCCCTGGCGTCGGCCGCGCTCGACCGGGTCGAGGTGGAGCGGCGCGAGCTGGCCGGCGTCCTGCTCGACACGGTCATCGGCTCACTCGAGCCGTACGCGCGCGGCTTCCTCCTGGCCGCCCCGGTCGGGCTGGCCCTCGTGGTGGCCGCGTCGTGGTCGGGTCGTCGCGAATCGCCGTCGGCGGAGCCGGGCTACCACTAGGCTCACGCGGGTGAGCGAGCCGTTCCCGCACCCGGCCAGCCGCGACCGGGCGGGCCGTCACCGCCCGCGGGCCCCGGGCGGGCCCGTCTCGACCGCGCAGTGACGCACCGGTACGACGACCCGGCTCCCCGCGCCGTCGTACCGCCCTGGGGGGTCAGGGCGCCAGGAGGAGCTCCTGCGCGTCACGCCCGACGTCGTCGGACGTTGAGAGACCAAGTGCCGTTCATGGGGACGAGTATCGTGGTGATCGCAGATGTGCTCCGGATCACACGTCACGCCACCCCTGTGACGCAGACCGGATCCACGGACAACCCCCGACCCGTGCCGCGGCGATCCCGCGGGCGGCTGCAAGGAGTGGCGACATGAATCACCCCACGAAGCACTTCTCACCCGCTGCGCTCCTCGGCGCCGGTCGCTTCGCTCCCCGCCTACCTCGTATCCGGACGACGTCGCGGGGATCCCGATGACCGACCCCGTCTTCGGGCCGGCCCCCGAGCAGGCACCCGAGCCCGAGCTCGTCCAGCTCCTCACCCCCGAGGGCGAGCGGGTCCACCACCCCGGCTTCGACGCCGACTTCACCGCCGACGAGCTGCGCGGCTTCTACCGCGACATGACGCTCGTGCGCCGACTCGACGTGGAGGCGACCGCGCTGCAGCGGCACGGCGAGCTCGGGCTGTGGGCCCAGCTCCTCGGCCAGGAGGCCGCCCAGATCGGCGCCGGCCGCGCCCTGGCGCCCCAGGACTACGTCTTCCCGACCTACCGCGAGCACGGCGTCGCCTGGTGCCGCGGCGTCGACCCGGTCCGCCTGCTCGCGCTCTTCCGCGGCGTCGACCAGGGCGACTGGGACCCCGCCGAGCACAACTTCGGCCTCTACACGATCGTCATCGGCGCCCAGACGCTGCACGCCACCGGCTACGCGATGGGCATCCAGCGCGACGGCCTGGTCGGCACCGGCGACCCCGACCGCGACACCGCGGTCGTCGCCCACTTCGGCGACGGCGCGTCGTCGCAGGGTGACGTCAACGAGGCCTTCGTGTTCGCGGCGTCCTACAACGCCCCCGTCGTCTTCTTCTGCCAGAACAACCAGTGGGCGATCTCGGAGCCGTTCGAGCGGCAGTCACGGATCCCGCTCTACCGGCGCTCCCAGGGCTTCGGCTTCCCCGGCATCCGCGTCGACGGCAACGACGTCCTGGCGACGTACGCCGTCACGAAGGCCGCGCTGCAACGGGCCCGCGACGGGCAGGGGCCCATCCTGATCGAGGCCTACACCTACCGGATGGGCGCTCACACGACGACCGACGACCCCACCCGCTACCGGCTCAGCGACGACGTGGAGCACTGGAAGCTCAAGGACCCCATCGCGCGCCTCGAGGTCCACCTCCGGCGCAACGGCCTGGCCGACGACGCGTTCCTCGCCGACGTCGCGGCCGAGGCCGACGCCCTCGGCGAGCGGATGCGCCGGGAGTGCCACGCCCTCCCGGATCCGTCGACCCACGACCTGTGGGACTTCGTCCACGCGGAGAAGACCGCGGAGCTGGCGACGCAACAGGCGGAGTACGACGCCCACGCCGCCTCGTTCGAGGAGGTGCGCGGATGACCACCATGACCCTCGCCAAGGCGCTCAACGCCGGTCTCCGCAAGGCCATGGAGGACGACGACAAGGTCGTCGTCATGGGCGAGGACGTCGGCGCGCTCGGCGGTGTCTTCCGGATCACCGACGGGCTGCAGAAGGACTTCGGCGACGCCCGGGTGATCGACACCCCGCTCGCGGAGTCCGGCATCGTCGGCACCGCCGTCGGCCTGGCCATGCGCGGCTACCGGCCGGTCGTCGAGATCCAGTTCGACGGCTTCGTCTACCCGGCCTACGACCAGATCGTGTGCCAGGTCGCCAAGCTGCACTTCCGCAGCCGCGGCAAGGTCCGGATCCCGATGGTGATCCGCATCCCGTTCGGCGGCGGCATCGGCGCCGTCGAGCACCACAGCGAGTCGCCCGAGGCGCAGTTCGTGCACACGCCCGGCCTCAAGGTCGTCGCGTGCTCCCACCCCGCCGACGCCTACGCGATGATCCAACAGGCCATCCACGCCGACGACCCGGTCGTCTTCCTGGAGCCGAAGCGGCTCTACCACTCCACGAAGGCCGACGTCGACGAGTCGGCGCCGGCCGCGCCGCTGTGGCAGTCGCGCGTCGTCCGTCCCGGCGCCGACGCCACCCTCGTCGCCTACGGCCCGACGGTCTCGACCTGCCTCGACGCCGCCACGGTCGCGGCCGAGGAGGGTCGCTCGCTGGAGGTCATCGACCTGCGCACCCTCTCGCCGCTCGACCTGGTGCCGGTGGTCGAGTCGGTCCGCCGTACCGGTCGGCTGGTGGTCGTCCACGAGGCGCACGTGACGCTCGGCCTCGGCGCCGAGATCGCCGCCCGGGTCACCGAGGAGTGCTTCCACTCGCTCGAGGCGCCGGTGCTGCGGGTCGGCGGCTTCGACACGCCGTACCCCCCCGCCCGGATCGAGGAGGCGTTCCTGCCCGACCTCGACCGGGTTCTCGACGCCGTCGACCGGACCTTCGGGTTCTGAGGAGTCTGCAGATGACGAACGAGTTCAAGCTCCCCGACGTCGGCGAGGGCCTGACCGAGGCCGAGATCGTGGCGTGGCGGGTCAAGGAGGGCGACGTCGTCGCGATCAACGACGTCGTCGTCGAGATCGAGACCGCGAAGTCCATCGTCGAGCTGCCCTCGCCGTACGCCGGGCAGGTGCTCGCGCTGCTCGCCGCCGAGGGCGACACCGTCGAGGTGGGCACGCCGATCATCCGGATCGGCGAGGCCGGTGCGGCGCCCGCCCCGGCGGTGCAGGGCTCGGCCGCGGCCGCCCCCGCAGCGGCCGCCACGGCGCCCCCGGCGACCGAGGTGATCGACACCAACATCCCGCCGGAGGGCAACGTCACCCTCGTGGGCTACGGTCCCAAGCAGCGGTCGCTCAAGCGCCGGGCGCGCAAGGCCGCGCCGGGGGAGAGGGCCGCGCCGGGGGAGGGAGCCACGCCGCCGACGGGTCCCGTCGCGCCCGATCTCGCCCGGCCGGTCCGGGCCCTCGCCAAGCCGCTCGTCCGGCGCCTGGCCCGCGACCTCGGGGTCGACCTGACGGCGCTGGTGCCCACCGGCCCGAAGGGCACGGTCAGCAAGGAGGACGTGCTCGCCGCCGCCGGTGGCGCGGCGCCCACCGCGCCCACCGCGTCCACCCGGCCGGTCGCTCCGGTCGCTCCGGTCGCCGCCGATCCGGCCGGCCGCGAGACCCGCGAGCCGGTCAAGGGCGTGCGCAAGAACATGGCCGCCGCCATGGTCGCCTCCGCGTTCACCGCCCCGCACGTGACCGAGTGGGTGACCATCGACGCCACCGCGACGCTGGAGCTCGTCGCGCGCCTCAAGGAGCGCCCCGAGTTCGCCGGGGTGAAGGTGAGCCCGCTGCTCGTGGCCGCCCGGGCCTGCCTGCTCGCGCTGCGTCGCACGCCACTGGTGAACTCGACCTGGGACGAGGCCGCCCAGGAGGTCGTGGTCAAGCACTACGTCAACCTCGGCATCGCCGCCGCCACGCCGCGCGGCCTGGTCGTCCCCAACGTCAAGGACGCCCACGCCCTGTCGCTGGTCGAGCTCGCGCAGTCCCTCGAGGCGCTGACCGCGACCGCTCGCGACGGCCGCACCCAGCCCGTCGACCTCGCCGGTGGCTCCTTCACGATCACCAACGTCGGGGTGTTCGGCGTCGACGGGGGGACGCCGATCATCAACCCCGGTGAGTCGGCGATCCTCTGCCTCGGCGCGATCAAGCCGCAGCCGTGGGTGGTCGGTGACCAGGTGGTCCCGCGTCAGGTGATGACGCTGACCCTCTCCTTCGACCACCGCCACATCGACGGCGCCACCGGCTCGCGCTTCCTCGCCGACGTCGCCGACCTCATCAGCGACCCCGCCACCGCGCTGTTGTACTGAGCGGGCTGGGGACGCAACGGGGTCGAGGGTCCCGGAACCGCGATCACCCGGACGAGGTCGTCGAGCCCGGTGACGTCGCCGGGGTTCGTGGTGACGACGGCGAGCCCGTCGGCTGAGGCCGTGGCGGCGATCATCAGGTCCGCGATCCGGCGGCGAGGAGCTCGGCCCACGTCGAGAACCGCGCCACTCAGCCGCAGGGCTCCTCGTCCTCGGCGAGCACCTTCCCCGCCAGGGTGGTCGTGATCCGGTAGCAGCTGCCGCTCGAGCGGTTGCCTGCGGAGACCACCACCGCGGGCCGGCCGTCGGTGCGCAGGATGGTCACGCCGAGGACGTCGACGGGGCCGGTGGCCGACCGCTGTGCGGTGTCCACGTGCCGGAACATCGCGTCGATGTCGACCTCGGCGAGCGAGATCAGGCCGGGCTCGAGCGGCGCGCTCGGCGTCCGTGCGCCGTCGTCGAGGAAGATGCCGTCCCGCAGGAACCAACGGTGGATCTTGCCGGGCGCTCGCGAGGGCCGATAGATCACGGCCTGGTGATCGGTGAAGCCGAAGGCCAGCGCGCGAGGTCGCCGGCCGAACTCCTCCTCGTAGAGAGCGGCGAAGCTCCGCACACCGTCCGGCGTGAAGGAGTAGACCGCCTCGTCGGAGGGTCGGCCGTCGTCGACCGGCGGCTCCGGCTCGAGTGCGGGGGGCGCGTCGGTCGGCTCGTCCGGTGGCTCGGCGGCCGGCGCCGGTTCCGCCAGGCTGACGGCGGGTGCCGGCGCGGGCTCGTCGTCGTGCAGGGCGGTGTAGGCCGCTCCGCCCATGCCCACCAGGGCGACGGCGACTCCGGCAAGGAGGAGGCGCGAGCGCGTCAGGCGTCCGCCGGCGGTGCGGCCGGCTCGCAGATCCTCGGTGAGCGCGGCGAGCTCGGCTCCGGTCTCCGCGCGCAGGGCGAGCTCGCCGCGCCTGTGCCATTCGGCGCGGGAGAGGCGCCCCTCGCCGTACGCCGACTCCAGGAGGCTCAAGGCAGCCATCCGGTCGGCCTCGCTCGCCCACCCGTCGCGCTCGTCCATGCCCCGACGCTAGTGGCCGGCCGCCTGCTCGCCCCGGTGGGGCGGCGCGGTGCGCCGATGCTCCTCCCGGGCTGGGGATGGCCGCTCGCCCGCGGGGCGAGGAGCGGGTAGAACGGTGGGATGCCGACCCCGCCGCGCTCCGGTACGCCGGTGCCGGGCGACCGTCTCGGCCCCTACCGCATCGCGCGGCGCCTCGGCCGGGGCGGCATGGGCACGGTGTACGACGCCGTCGACACCGTGCTCGACAGGCACGTCGCGCTGAAGCTGATCGTGCCGGAGCTCGCGGACGACCCGGACTTCCGGGCGCGGTTCGTGCGCGAGGCTCAGGCCCAGGCGTCGCTGGACTCACCGCACGTCGTCCAGGTCTTCGCGCACGGCGAGGTCGGCGGCCGGCTCTATCTCGCGAGCCAGCTGGTGCCCGACGGCGACCTCGGCGCCGCCCTGCGCGCGCACGGACCGCTGGCCCCGGCCGAGGCGGCCGACCTCGTCGCCCAGGTCGCCGACGGGCTGGCCGAGGCGCACCGGGTCGGCCTGGTGCACCGCGACATCAAGCCGGCGAACGTCCTGCTGCGCCGACGCGGCACGCACACCGTGGCCTATCTCGCCGACTTCGGGATCGCGGGCCGCCCGGACGGCGACCCGGCGCGCGACGTGACGGGCGACCTGCAGGCGCTGGGCCGCCTGCTCGGCGCGTGCCTGACCGGCCGCCCGCCGTACGACGGGCAGCCACCGCACGGGCTTCCGCACGGACTCCCGCCCAGGCTCCCGCGCGCCGTCGCGCGGGTCCTCCACGCGGCCCTGGCCGGCGACTACTCCTCGGCCGCCGCACTGCGTGACGACCTGCGGGCGAGCATCCCGGCGCGGACCGCGCCGCGGGCCGGGAGGACGGGGAGGGGCGGGAGGACGGGGAGGATGGGCGTCCCGGCCCGCCGCGCGGCCGGGGTGGCAGCGGTCGTGGTCGGGCTGGCGGGCCCGGTCACCGTGCTGGCCGGCGGGGATGACCCGGCGGCCCCCGGACCCGGGGTCGCCGCCCTCGCGAGCGCCCTCGAGCGCGACGCGGCCCTCGACGCCGCGACCGCCCACTGCACGGCCCAGGCGCTCGCGGCCACGCACGACATGGGGCGTCTCGAGGACCTGCCGCCCGACGCGGTCCTGGCCGCCGCGGCCGGCTGCCTCTGGCCCGCAGCGCCGCCCGGCCGCTGACCCCGCCGGTCCGTGGGCCAGGCTCGGTCCGGCTCGACGGGGCGAGGCTGAGCAGGCTCAGTCGCGTGGCGGGGTCGTCCGGTCCAGCAACCAGTCGTCGAAGAAGGCGGACAGCTCCTCCCCGGTCGTCTCCTCGATCCAGGTGAGGTACTCGGTGCGGTCGGCGGTGTCGTTGGCCTGTGCGGCCGGCCATTCGCGGAGCATCGTGAAGAAGCGCTGCTCGCCGATCCGCTCGCGCAGCTCGTGCCACATCAGGGCCGGGCCGTAGTAGATGTTGCCGTCGCCGAACTGGGCCGGGTCGAAGGCGCCGGGCGGGCCGGCCGCCGCCCTCAGGTCCGGCTCGAAGGCGGCCCACTCGTCCATCTTCCGCGCGATCGGAACGCCCTCCTGCTCGGCCTCCCACATGCCCTGGAGGTACATCGCCATGCCCTCGTTCATCCACACGTCGGACCAGTCCGCGGGCGAGACGGTGTCGCCGTACCAGTGATGCGCCGCCTCGTGCACGATCACCGCCGCCGAGAGGCTGTACGGCGTGTCGCCCAGCGTCACCATGGTCTGCGTCTCCATGCCGCTCTCGTTGTCGACGACCAGGATGCCGAAGCTGTCGAAGGGGTAGGGACCCAGGATCCGCTCGAGCCAGTCGATCGCCTCCGGGGTGGACCCCGTGTCGCCGGGAAGGGCGTCGCCGTCGGCGTCGGTCCACACCTGGATGGGCACGCCGCTCGGCGACTCCAGGTCGGTGTGCTGGAAGTCCCCGAACGCGACCGTCACGAGGTACGACGACGCCGGCTCCGCGAGGTGCCAGGTGGTGACGCTCTGCCCGTCCTCGGTGGTCGAGGAGGTGAGGACGCCGTTGGCGACGCCCGCCCAGGGCGCGGGGACGGTGAGCGTGAAGTCGTAGAGCGCCTTGTCGGACGGGTGGTCGTTGGCGGCGTACCAGGTGAAGGCGCCGTAGGGCTCCTGCAGCGTCCAGGTCTCGCCGTCGCCGGTGACGTTCCAGCCCAGGCCGTCGGAGAAGTCGGAGCGGGCGCTCGGCGCGGGGGCGGTCGCCGGCGTGCCGGCGTACTCCAGGACCAGCTCGTAGCGCCGGTCGGCGGTGACCGGATGCGCGACGGTGAGGTCGTTGCCCTCGACGGTGACCTCGGCCGGGCTGCCGTCGACGGTGGCGCGGCTGATCGCGAGCTCCTCGTTGAAGTCGAGCGGGATCTGCGGCGCGTCGGCGGTGGCCCGGAAGGTCAGCGTCTCGGTGGCGGCGAGCCGTTCCTCCTCGGGCGTCCAGGTGAGGTCGAGGTCGTAGTGCAGGGCGTCGACGAGCGGGTCGCCGATCTCGGGGTAGACCGAGTCGGCACGGGTGTCGTTGCGCGCGATCGCGAGATCGCCCGCGGCGGCGGAGTTGCTGGGGGAGCTCGTGGGCTCGCCCCGACCCGGCCCGGCGGGTTGCCAGGACGCGCCGCCGCAGCCGCCGAGCAACAGGCAGCCCGCGGCCGTCGCCAGGGCGGCTGCGGTGCGCGCGCCGCGTCTCATGGACGCATCATGACGCCTGCCCGAACGTGACAGCGATTCACATTCGCCGTCACCCGGGACCGCTGCCGTCGTTGGACGAGGTGACCGGGGTCACTGTCGTGCGCCCGGAATCGCGGGAGGTGAAGTGGTGGTCGAAGCACACGTCGAGCCCACGCAGGGGTGGCAGCGGGTCGGCCTGGCGACGCTGGTGGCGCTGTCGGTGGTGGGGGTGGCCCTGGCGGTCCCGGCAGCGGACACCGGTGCCCGAGGGCCGGGGGAGGACGGCACGCTGTCGCTCGCCGCGGCCTCCGAGCAGCGCAAGTCCGACCTCGGCGTCCCCCACGACGACGCACTGCTGGCGCCGCACGACCACAACGACCCGGCGACCAAGAACGACGTCGCCCGCGGCCTGGCCGTCGGCTCCGACGCCGCCACCGCGATCGACCCGACCACCGCGGCACAGCGCACGGCAGCCGCGTCGTACGTCGACAGCGAGCGGGCGCTGCCGGACCCGAGGCTCGTCCCGACCGCCGCCTATCCGGCCCGCGCCCCGGAGCCCGCCGACCGGTTCGCGATGGCGGGCGGCTGCTACGCGCTCAGCGGTGGCGGAGGCTCGTTCGGCCCCTATTACTTCAAGGCCACCCGGCTCGGGGGCTACCTGCTGCACACGGCGCAGGGTGAGCTGAGCCGCAACGGCAACGGGTCCGTGGGCATCGCGAAGCCGAGCCCCGCGGCGGACTGGACGGTCTCCGGCGGCCCCGGCGGCTACACGTTCGCGATCGAGGGCGCCGGCGCGCTCGTCGCGCAGGGCGACACCCTCACGACCGGGCCGGCCGGGACCCCCTTTCGGCTGCGGCTCGTCGGCGGCTGTCCGGACTACCCCGAGGCCGACGTCAACGTGAGCGGCGAGCCCTTCGGCGGCGCCGCGGCGTACCAGGAGGTCCGGGGGTTCGTGGACGCGCACACCCACGGCATGGCCTTCGAGTTCCTCGGCGGCAAGGTGCACTGCGGCCGCCCGTGGCACGAGTACGGCGCGCCGTACGCCCTGCAGGACTGTGCCGACCACCGGCTCACCGGCGGCAAGGGCGCGCTGCTCGAGTCGGTGCTGTCCGGCAAGCCGTCGCACGACCCGGTCGGCTGGCCGACCTTCAAGGACTGGCCGGCGCCCGAGTCGCTGACCCACGAGGGCACCTACTACCGGTGGCTGGAGCGGGCCTGGCGGGGCGGGCAGCGGCTCTTCGTCAACCTGCTCGTCGAGAACAACAAGCTCTGCCAGCTCTATCCCCTCAAGCGGAACTCCTGTGACGACATGACGTCGATCCGGCTGCAGGCCAAGGACATGTACGTCATGCAGGACTACATCGACGCCCAGTTCGGAGGTCCGGGCAAGGGCTTCTACCGGATCGTGAAGGACCCGTTCGAGGCCCGTCGGGTGATCAACGCCGGCAAGATGGCGGTCGTCATGGGGATCGAGACCTCGATCCCGTTCGGGTGCACCTACAAGACGCTGCTCGGCCGCGACCTCCCCGCCTGCAGCAAGGCGGAGATCGACGCGAACCTCGACGAGATGCAGGCGCTCGGCGTGCGCCAGATGGAGCTGGTCAACAAGTTCGACAACGCGCTCGCCGGGGTGGCCGGCGACGCCGGCGCCATCGGGCCGCTGGTCAACGCCGCGAACTTCCTCGAGACCGGCACCTTCTGGGCGATGGAGCACTGCGAGCCCGCCGACGGCGAGTCGGCCGACAACCCGCAGATCACCCTCCCCGACATCAGCGCGGGGCAGCAGGACGCGCTGTTCGGGGCGCTCGGCCAGGTGCTCGGCATCCTCCCGGCGCTGCCGCTCTACCCCCAGCCCGCGCACTGCAACCGGCGCGGCCTCACCGAGCTCGGCGTGCACACCATCAAGGGCCTGGCCCAGCGCAAGATGGTGTTCGACCCCGACCACCTCTCCGTGAAGGCCCGCGCCGCCTCGATGGACGTCATCGAGGAGCTGAGGTACGCCGGCGTCATCTCCAGCCACTCCTGGTCGACGCCGGACACCTACCCGCGGATCTACCGCGCGGGCGGCTTCATCACCCCGTACGCCGGCGACTCGACCGGCTTCGTCGAGAAGTGGCGCCGTCACCTCGGCTGGGCCGATCCCCGCTACTACTTCGGCTTCGGGTTCGGTGCCGACATCAACGGCCTCGGTGCCCAGGGCAACCCGCGCGGCGCCGACGTACCCAACCCGGTGCGCTATCCCTTCACGGGCCTCGGCGGGGTCACGGTCGACCGCCAGCGCGCGGGCGAGCGGGTGTGGGACATCAACACCGACGGCGTCGCCCAGTACGGGCTCTACCCCGACTGGGTCGAGGACCTGCGTCAGGTCGCGGAGGCGCAGCGGCGCGGCGACGGGGCGAAGATCGTCGACGACATGGCGCGCGGCGCGGAGGCGTACCTGCAGATGTGGGAGCGGGCGTACGGCGTGCGCCCCGACTCCTGCCGCAACCCCGGCCTGCGGATGTCGCTGGCCAAGGCCAAGAAGCTCGGCAAGCGGATGGTCCGCAAGCGGATGACGACCGACCAGGTGATCGCGAGGGTCGGCCAGCCCTACCTGCGCCTCGACACGAAGTTCACCTTCTGCGCCCAGGCGAAGAAGGCGAAGGCGAAGAAGAGCGGCAAGGCGGCCAAGAAGAAGGCCATGGTGCGGGTCGTGGTGAAGCTCCGCCCCGGCGGCACCGTCAAGAAGGTGAGATTCCGGCGGTGAGGCGCGGATCACGGCACCGGGCGGCTACCAGTCGGTAGCATCCCGGTGCCCGCTGCGCCTCGTGCACGTGGGTAAGGCTTGCCTATCGCGCTCGGCCCCGCCTCTCGGCACTAGGCTCGTCGGGCGCACTCCTGTGCGCGCGCCTTGACTCCCCTTCCGGATGAGGAGCTGTTGGACACCATGCAGATCGTTGCGATCGTCGTCTCCTTGGCCGTCACGGTCGCCGCGGTCGCGCTGACCGCGCGTGCTGTCGTCGCGATGCTCGGCGTGATCAAGCGCGGTCAGCCGGCGCCCGGCCGCACCGGCAACCCGGCGGGGCGCACGCTGACGATGATCAAGGAGACCTTCGGTCACACGCGCATGCTGCAGTGGACCTGGGTCGGCATCCTGCACTGGTTCGCCTTCGCGGCCTTCATCGCCCTCTCCACGGCGGTGGCGGCGGCGTACATCCAGCTCTTCGACCCCGAGTTCACGATCCCGGTCATCGGCAAGTGGTGGGTCTACGAGTGGCTCGCCGAGCTGCTCGGCCTGCTCGGCACGATCGCGATCATCCCGCTGATCGTCTACCGGGTCACCCACAAGCCCTCCCAGCTCGGCCGTCGCAGCCGGTTCTTCGGCTCGACGATGTGGCAGGCGTACTTCGTCGAGGCCATGGTGCTCCTCGAGAGCTCCGCGATCCTGTTCATCCGCGGCGCCGAGTACAACCTCGCGAAGGCCCACGGCGGCGAGGCCGCCGAGCACGCCGACGCCTTCCACTTCCCGGTCTCGCAGTTCTTCGCCCACCTTTTCCCGACCGGCCACGACTCCATCGGCACGCTCGAGAACGCGATCTTCTTCATCGCGATGATCAAGATCGTCTCCGCGATGGTCTGGCTGATGGTGATCTCGACCCACCTCACGATGGGTGTCGCCTGGCACCGGTTCACGGCCTGGTTCAACATCTGGTTCAAGCGGGAGGACGACGGCCGGACGGCGCTGGGCGCGGTCAAGCCGCTCACGTCCGGGGGCAAGCCGATCACGCTCGACGACGTCGACGACCTCGACGAGGACGCGATGCTCGGCGCCGGCTCCATCTGGGACTTCTCCTGGAAGGACATCCTCGACTTCACGACCTGCACCGAGTGCGGTCGCTGCCAGTCGCAGTGCCCCGCGTGGAACACCGAGAAGCCGCTGTCCCCGAAGCTGATGATGATGGCGATGCGCGAGGAGGCGTACGCCGTCGCCGGCGGTGCCGAGCAGCGCGCGCTGGTCGGGTCCGCGGGACGCGACCAGAGCGAGGGCGTCGACGACTGGTTCTACATGCCCGAGGGCGGCGACTTCGTCGTCGACGAGGACGCGCTGTGGGCCTGCACCAACTGCGGCGCCTGCGTCCAGCAGTGCCCCGTCGACATCGAGCACGTCGACCACTTCGTCGACATGCGCCGCTACCAGGTGCTCGTCGAGTCCAACTTCCCCTCCGAGCTCAACGGCCTCTTCAAGGGCCTGGAGAACAAGGGCAACCCGTGGAACATGTCGCCCACGGCGCGCCTGGACTGGGCCAAGGACCTGCCCTTCGACGTCAAGGTCGTCGGTGACTCGATCGAGTCGCTCGACGAGGTCGACTGGCTGTTCTGGGTCGGCTGTGCCGGCGCCTACGAGGACCGCGCCAAGAAGACCACCCGCGCCGTGGCCGAGCTGCTCGACCTCGCGGGCGTCTCCTTCGGCGTCCTCGGCAACGGCGAGACCTGCACCGGCGACTCCGCGCGGCGCGCCGGCAACGAGTTCGTCTTCCAGGGCCTGGCCCAGCAGAACATCGAGACGCTCACCGACGCCAAGGCGAAGAAGGTCGTCTCGACCTGCCCGCACTGCATGAACACCCTCAAGAACGAGTACCGCCAGCTCGGTCTCGAGCTCGAGGTCATCCACCACACCCAGCTGCTCAACCGGCTCGTGCGCGAGGGCAAGCTGACCCCGGTGGCGTCGGGCGCCGGCGCGCACAACCGCAAGATCACCTACCACGACCCGTGCTTCCTCGGTCGGCACAACCAGGTCTACACGCCGCCGCGCGACCTGCTGCAGATCCTGCCCGGCGCCGAGTTCGCCGAGATGGAGCGCTCGGCGGAGCGGTCCTTCTGCTGCGGTGCCGGTGGCGCCCGGATGTGGATGGAGGAGACCATCGGTGAGCGGATCAACCTGAACCGCACCGCCGAGGCGGTCGGCACCGGTGCCGACCAGGTCGCCGTGGGCTGCCCCTTCTGCCGGGTGATGCTCTCCGACGGCCTGACCAAGATGCAGGCCGACGGCGAGGCCCGCGAGGAGGTCGAGGTCCTCGACGTGGCGCAGATGCTGCTCGCCTCGGTCAAGGGGGAGCAGGCGACCAAGCTGCTGCCCGGCGAGGGCGCGCCGCTGCAGCCCAAGGCCGCGGCTCCCGCTGCTGCTGCCGCTGCTGCCGCGGCTCCGGCGGAGGCGAAGCGGTCGGTCGAGACGAAGGCCGAACCGGAGGCGGGCGACGTCACCATCACCGAGGACACGGTCGTCGACACCGAGGACGTCGGGCCCGCCGCGAAGGCCTCGGGCGGCTCGTCGATGTTCGACGACCCGGGCTCGATGTTCGACACCCCGGCCCCTGCTGCTCCGGCCGCTCCCGAGGCCAAGGCCGCGTCGGCCGAGGGCGGCTCGCTGTTCGACGACGCGGGGTCGCTCTTCGACACCCCGGCCGCTCCGGCTGCTCCGGCTGCTCCGGCCGCTCCGGCCGCTCCGGCCGCTCCGGCCGCTCCGGCCGAGGAGAAGCCGGCCGCTCCCGCGGGCGGTGGCTCGCTGTTCGACGAGGGCGGTTCGCTGTTCGACACGCCGGCTCCGGCCTCCCCGGCCGAGAAGCCCGCGGCCGAGAAGCCCGCGGCCGAGAAGCCCGCGGCCGAGGAGCCCGCGGCCGAGGAGAAGCCCGCGGCTGCTCCCGCGCCCACGACGGATCTCGGTGCCGGCGGCTCCCTGTTCGACATCGCCGCCCCGGCCGAGGAGCCGGCCGCCGCGAAGCCGCCGGCCCCGAAGCCGCTCGAGGAGCAGGTCGTCGAGGCCGAGGTCGAGGGCGGGGTCGCCGCCGCGGCACCTGACGAGCCGGAGGCGCCTGCAGCCCCGGGCGTCGACCTGAACGCCGGCGGCTCGCTCTTCGACATCGCCGCGCCCGAGCCCGCGGCGCCCGCAGCCACCACGGCACCCGCGCCCGGGCCGGTCGAGACCGAGCCGGTGGAGGCGGACGCCCGCGTCGAGGAGGCCGCCACCGACGAGGAGGCGCCCGCGCCGCCCGCCGCGACCACGGCCGGCTCGACCACCGCCGACGCCGGCGCGCCGGCGACCGACGTCGACATCAACGCGATGGGCTCGCTGTTCGACATCGCCGCCCCGGCGGCCCCGGCGGCCCCGGCGCCCGCGCCGACTCCGGAGCCGGAGATCGCCGCCGAGCCGGAGCCGGCCCCCGAGCCGGCGGTCGAGCCGGAGGTCGAGCCGGAGGTCGCGGCCGACTCCGAGTCCGAGGCGGCCCCCGCGGCCGACTCCGAGTCCGAGGCGGCGCCCGCGGCACCGGCCGCCCCCGCGCCCTCAGCGGCCCCGGCGTCGTCCTCCGGCGAGGCCCACCAGCCCCGCACGGACGCCGACATCAACGCCGCGGAGTCCCTCTTCGACCTCTGAGCTGCCGAAGTGTGGAGTGTGGTGCCGCGATCCCGCGCACCGCGCTCCACACTTCGCCTCTCCGCGGCGGTCGCGGCGGTCACGCGCAGCGCGGACAGGGGTGCCCGGCCCCCGGCCAGCCGCGGACCTGGAGCAGGCGGGCCACCTTGACCGCGGTCGCGCAGCCACGCTCGAACACCTGGCCGTAGCCGAGGCGCACGGTGTGCTCCCGGTCGAGAGCGGCGTCGAGGTCGCGCTCGAGGTCTCGGTCGCGGGCGCCGGTGCCGTCGTGGCCCAGGCGACCGTCGAGCTCGACGATCTGCGTCCAGGTCCGCCGGCGATCGCGATAGACGACGTCGCGCAGCATGGGCCGCTGGTCCCCGGAGACCGCAGCGACCTGGCGCTCACCGCTCGGGAGGCCGTGGGGCCGCTCGACCAGGGTGAGATAGCCGTGCTCCAGGACCGAGCAGGTGCCCTGCGCGATGTCGTCGAGGATGCGGGCGAGCCAGGCGCGTCGGTGCAGTCGGGGCAGTTGGTCGAGGCGCTCGCGCAGGCGGGCGGCGGTCGTGCGCCGGGCGCCGCAGGCGTCGGCGAGGGTGGCGATCGCATCGAGCTCGCGGGCGGTCCCGTCCGCCACCCGGAGCACCGCGTCGTCGTACCGAAGGCGCGGCGGGGACAGGTTCCACCGGACCGCGGTGTCGAAGTGGGCCGAGCGATGGACGACGACCCCGGACGGCGCCCGGATCCTCCGCTCCCGGGCGACGATGACCTCGATCGGCCGGTCCTCGATGCCGCGCCGGCCGGGTCCCTCGTGCGCCCGGATCGCGGACCGGCCCTCCAACGCCGCCGGCCAGCACGCGAGTACGGCGGACCAGGCGCGCTGCTGCCAGGTGAGGGCTCCGGTGTGGTCGACGTACACCGAGGGATGGACCGCGGACCAGACCCGCCGGCGGAGCATCCGCTCGACGTCATGGCGGGCCAGGCCACTGGCGATCGCCTGGCGGCGCGCGACCACGCCGGCCTGGAGTTCGATCAGTGCGAGCAGGGACGCGGGCAGGTCGGGTTCGAGCGGGGACATGGTCGACGGATTCCCCGGTCAGCCCGGCGTCGCACCCCGGGACCCCGAGGCTGTGGACAGGGCAGACGGGGTCCGCGCCGACGTACCCCCTTTCGAGGGGTGTGATGGCGCTCACCGGGGCGTCACCATGGGGTCATGACGGAGTCGTACGCCGCCGGCGAGACCACCACGCCCCTGCTGGACGAGACCATCGGTGCCAACCTCGAGCGCACCGTCGCGCAGTGGCCCGACCGTGAGGCACTGGTCGAGGTGGCGAGCGGACGCCGGTGGACCTGGCGCGAGTTCGACCACGCGGTCGACGAGGCGGCGCGCGGCCTGATCGGCCTCGGCATCGCGAAGGGCGACCGGGTCGGGATGTGGGCACCGAACTGCGCGGAGTGGACCATCATCCAGTTCGCCGCGGCCAAGGCGGGCGCGATCCTGGTCAACGTCAACCCGTCCTACCGCACCCATGAGTTCGCCTACGCCGTCAACCAGTCCGGCCTGCGGCTGCTGCTCGCCGCGACCAGCTTCAAGACCAGCGACTACCGGGGCATGGTCGAGGAGGTCACGGCCAAGGGCGAGGTCCCCGGCCTGGAGCGGACGCTGTACGTCGACAGCGACGACTGGCAGCGCCTGGTCGATGCCGGCCGCGACCTGCCCGCGGACGCGCTGACCGAGCGGCAGCGCGACCTGACGCCCGACGACCCGATCAACATCCAGTACACCAGCGGCACCACGGGCTTCCCGAAGGGCGCGACCCTCAGCCACCGCAACATCCTCAACAACGGCTACTTCGTCACCGAGCTGATCAACTTCACCGAGCAGGACCGACTCTGCATCCCGGTGCCCTTCTACCACTGCTTCGGGATGGTGATGGCCAACCTGGGCTGCGTGACCCACGGCGCGACCATGGTGATCCCGGCTCCCGGCTTCGACCCGTCGATCACCCTGCGCACGGTCCAGGACGAGCGCTGCACCGCGGTCTACGGCGTACCGACCATGTTCATCGCCATGCAGAACGCCCCCGACTTCGCCGACTACGACCTCGCCACCCTCCGCACCGGCATCATGGCCGGCTCCATCTGCCCGGTGGAGGTGATGAAGCGCTGCATCAACGACATGCACATGGCGGAGGTGTCCATCGCCTACGGCATGACCGAGACCAGCCCGGTGAGCTGCCAGACCCGGGCGGACGACGACCTCGACCGGCGTACCTCCACGATCGGGCGCGCCGCGCCGCACGTCGAGATCCGCATCGTCGACCCGGCGACGGGCGAGACCGTGCCGCGGGGCGAGCCGGGCGAGTTCTGCACGCGCGGCTACTCCGTGATGCTCGGCTACTGGGACGACCCGGCGAAGACCGCCGAGGCGATCGACGCCGACGGCTGGATGCACACCGGCGACCTCGCCGTCATGCGCGAGGACGGCTACGCCAACATCGTCGGCCGGATCAAGGACATGGTCATCCGCGGCGGCGAGAACATCTACCCCCGCGAGATCGAGGAGTTCCTCTACACGCATCCCGACGTCGAGGACGTCCAGGTCGTCGGCGTCCCCGACGAGAAGTACGGCGAGGAGCTGTGTGCCTGGATCCGGCTCCGGGCCGGCGCCGACCCCCTCGACGCCGACGCCGTGCGCGCGTTCGCGACCGGCAAGCTCGCCCACTACAAGATCCCGCGCTACGTCCTGCTGGTCGAGGACTTCCCGATGACCGTGACCGGCAAGATCCGCAAGGTCGAGATGCGCGAGCGCTCCACCGAGCTGCTCGGCCTGGGCTGACGCCCACCCGACGCAGGCTGATCCACCCCACGCCGACCCGGCGCGTTCAAACGCGCCGGGTCGGCGGGTTTCTCGGGTTCAGACTGAGCCGGGTCGGCGACCGTGACATCAGGATGACTTGAAATGACGTCATCATGATGTCACTCTGGTGCGCATGGACATCACTCCGTACGTCGACAGCCTCCGTCGGGACCTCCTGGCGGCGGCCGAGAGTGCCGGGCCGCAGGCGCGCGAGGTCGCCGAGCGGCTGGGATACGCGCTGGACCCGGCTGTGCGGCTCGCGGTGATGGAGGCGGTCGGCCAGGCGGCGAGCGAGATCACCGCGGCGATGCCGGCGGGCGGCGTGGACGTGCGGCTCGACGGTCGCGACCTCGACTTCGTCGTCACCCCGGGCGTCGCGGAGGAGACCGCGTCGCCGCACCAGGTCACCGGACCGGTGCCCGCCGAGATGCCGGTCGAGGACGAGGGGCAGGCGCGGGTGAGCCTGCGGCTGCCCGAGTCGCTCAAGGCGCGGGCCGACGACGCGGCCGCCCGGGCCGGCCAGTCGCTCAACACCTGGCTGGTCAGCGTGATCCGCGCGGCGACCAGCGAGCGGGCGATCCGCGTCGACGTCGACCTGTCCAGTCGGCCGTTCGGCGCCGACTTCCCCTTCGGTACGCCGCCCGGTGCCGACCGCCGGATGACCGGCTGGCTCTGACGGCCCGTCCCCGTCACCCGTCCGCGACCACCCGCCAGCAGCCCACCAAGCAGCCACAGGCAGCCACAAGCAGCCACGCAGCCACCAGCAGCCCGCCAGGAGAACCCGATGACCACCCACGAACCACTGCGCCAGATCCTCGACACCCCCGGCCCGGTCAAGCTTCTCGTCGAGAACGGCCGCGGCCGGATCAGCGTGCGCGCCGCCGACCAGGCGACCACCGACGTTACGCTCAGCGGCCCCCGCGCCGCCGAGGTGCGGGTGGTCCAGGACGGCCGCCGGGTCGACATCCGCGCGCCCAAGCCCCGCGGGGGCATCTTCGGCGGCGGCGACGAGCTGCACATCGAGGTCGTCGTACCGCTCGACAGCGACCTCGACGCGCGCAGCGGCAGTGCCGCCGTGACCGCCGGCGGCCGGCTGATGACCGTGCGGGTCAAGAGTGGGTCGGGTGCGGTGACCCTCGACCAGGCGACGACCGTCGTCGTCGCCACGGGCTCCGGCGACGTCACCGTCGCGGAGGTGGCGGGCGACGTACGGGTCCGCACCGGTTCCGGCGCGGTCGACCTCGGCCGGATCGAACGGTCCGCCACCGTGTCCACCGGGTCCGGTGACGTGTGCCTGGGCCAGGTGCTCGGCACCGTCGTCGTCAAGACCGGCTCCGGGGACCTCGAGGTCGGGGAGAGCCGCGCCGACCTCACGAGCAAGACCGGGTCCGGCGACGTGGTCGTGCGTACGGCGCGCCGCGGTCGCATCCACGTCAAGGGCGCCTCGACCCGGGTGCACGTCGGCATCCCGGTCGGGACGCCGGTGTGGACCGACGTCACCACGGTGACCGGTCGGGTCAGCTCCACGCTGCCGCCGGTCGGTCCGCCCGGGTCCGGCGCCGACCACGTGGAGCTGCGCGCCAGCACGGTCTCCGGGGACGTCTCGCTCGTGCCTGCCTGACACGGCAGGAGCATCCTCCGCGCGCCGCCGAACTACCCCAATTGCGGTGACGCCGGACCCGACGTCCTGGCCTAGCGTCGCGACAGCGGCCGTACCGGCGGCCGGCGGACCGGGGGAGGGTTCATGAGGCGACGGTTGCGTGGCATGGGCATCGCGATGGTGGTCCTGGTGACGACGGCGCTCGCGGCCGTCGCCCAGGCGAGCCCGTCGCCGACGACGGCGCCGACCGCGAAGGTCGACTGCGTGGTCTACGACGAGGCGGCGGCGCGGTGCACCGTCGTCGGCGTGGTCTACGCGATCGCGCAGATCGGCGACCTGACCTACCTCGGGGGGTCCTTCACCGCCGTCAACGGCGTCGGGCGGGCGAACCTGGCCGCGGTGCGCGCGGACGGCTCGCTCGATCCGTCCTGGACCCCGTCCACCGACGGCATCGTGTACGCCCTCGCGGCGTCCGCGGACGGCAGCAAGGTGTACGTCGGCGGCACGTTCACGACGGTCAACGGTCAAGCACGCCGGCTCGCCGCGGTCACCGCGGACACCGGCGCGCTCGTCGCCGGGTGGTCGACGACGACGTCGAACAACACGGTCCGGGCCCTCGCCGCGGACCGGGCCGGTCGCCTCTACGTCGGCGGCAGCTTCAGCCGGATCGGTGGCCGCGCGATCGCCCGGCTCGCGGCGCTCGACCAGGCGACGGGCGCCGTCGACCCCGCGTTCGCGCCCCAGCCCAACAACACGGTGCGGGCGCTCGGGCTCACCGACGACGGCTCGCGGCTGTACGCCGGCGGCTCGTTCACCACCGTGGGCGGGCAGCCCCGCCCCGGCGCGGCGGAGCTGACGACCGCGGGCGCGACGACGTCGTTCGCGCCCACGGAGGGCGGGGTGGCGATCTCGCTCGACGTGTCGCCGACCGGCCGGCTCTTCTTCGGCACGACGAACAACCGGACGTGGGCCTACGACCCGACGCTCAGCGACCTGCCGCGGTACCGCGTGCGGACCTCGGGCGACGTCCAGGCCATCCTCGCCACAGCCGACGAGGTCTACGTCGGCGGCCACTTCTCCGGATTCCCCGAGGCGAAGCTCAACCGCCTCCACATCGGTTCGTTCCTCGCCGCCGACGGTACGCCGACCGCGTGGGACCCCGGCGCCAACGGCACCTACGGGGTGTGGGCCCTCGGGCTGACCCGCGACGGTCCCCTGCCCGGAGCCGTCGACGCCCTCTCGGTCGGTGGCGACTTCACCCGGGTGGCCGGCGCGGCGCGGCGGGGCTACGCCCGCTTCCTCTTCTGAGGACCGGTCCGTCCTCGCCACGGGGCCGCCGGGACGGACCTGCCGAGGTCGGCGTGACCGACACCACGGTCGCGTCGTTACCCGTGGGTAGACCCACGGGAGGGACCCGGATGACCGACCTCGACCTGCGCCGACTCTCGATCGACCCCGCGCGCCGTCGCCGCTTCACCGCCGCGCTCGCCAGCGCCGGACTCGCAGCTGCCCTCGTCCTGCCGATCGCCGGTGACGCCGCCGGTACGCCGGCCGCCGATGCCGCGCGGCAGGCGGCGTCGGCCGAGCGGGCGGCCGCGACCACCCCGGTCGCCCAGAAGCCGAAGAAGTGCACGAAGGCGAAGAAGGCCAAGAAGCACAGGAAGTGCGGCAAGGCGACGAAGGGCACGGCGGCCCAGGCGAGCGCCGTCCCCCAGACCGGCGCACCGGGTGGCGCCGCACCCGCGCCGACGACAGGCGCGCCGTGGACCCCGCGCCCGGCCGAGTACGACGCCACGGTCGTCACCCGCGACATCCCGATCGTCATGGACGACGGCGTCGTCCTCCGCGGCGACCTGCAGCGCCCGGCCGCCGCCGACGGCACGCCGGTCGCGACCCCGCTGCCCGTGATCGTCACCATCACCGCCTACAACAAGACGGTGCTCTCCGCAGGCGCGGGCGCGGTGCTGTCCGGGGCCGAGCCGGCGTACCTCGTCAAGCGCGGCTACGCCCAGCTGACCGTCGACGCGCGCGGCACCGGCGGCTCCGAGGGTCAGTGGGGCGCGTTCAGCGCGCGGGAGGGCAAGGACGCCGGCGCCGTCGTCGAGTGGGCCGCCGCCCAGCCGTGGAGCAACGGCAAGGTCGGCATGACCGGCGCGTCGTACATGGGCATCTCGCAGCTCTTCGCGGCGGCGCAGCAGCCGAAGGGGCTCAAGGCGATCTTCCCGCAGGTCCCGGCGGCCGACGTCTACCGCGACGTCGTCGCATCCGGCGGGCAGATCGACGTCGGCTTCATCCCGTTGTGGCTCGGCCTGGTCACCGCGACCGGGATGATCCCGCCCGCCTACGGGCTGCAGGAGCCGCAGGCGGGCGTCGGGATGGCGCTCGACCACCTGATGGGCGGGCTCACCTTCACCCTCCCGCTCGCCACCCAGGCGCTCCTCGGCGGCGACCCGGCGTTCGACGGCCCGTTCTACCGCGAGCGCTCGCCGATCGACGTGCTCGACAAGGTCACGGTGCCGACCTTCCTCGTCGGCGGTGAGTTCGACCTCTTCCAGCGCGGCACCCCGCTCGTCTTCGAGCGGCTCCAGCAGCGCGGTGTGCCGACGAAGCTGATCTTCGGCCCGTGGGACCACCTGCAGGGCTCCGGAGGCGGCGACGTCGGCGCGGCCGGGTACGGCTCGCTCGCCGAGCTGCAGCTGCGCTGGTTCGACCAGTACCTCGGCGGCATCGACGGTCGGCTCGACCAGATCGCCCCGCTCACCTACTACGAGCAGGGCTCCGGCGCCTGGGTGCGCACGGCGAAGTGGATCGACGACGACCTGTCCGCGCGCAGCTACCGGCTCTCCGGCTCCGCCGCGGTCGGCGGGAGGGCCGGCGCCCTGACCACCGGTACGCCGGAGGCCGGCTCGGCCGTCGTACCCCCGCTGCCCGTCACGGGACTGTGCACCCGCTCGGCCAACCAGTGGACCGCGGGTCTCCCGAACGCCCTGCTCCCCGACCTGCCCTGCTTCCGGGACAACCGCCTCAACGACCTCGGCGGCGTCGTCTTCGACACCGCGCCGCTGGACGCCGACGTGCGCCTCCAGGGGCCGCTCAACGCCCGGCTCCACGTCTCGACCCCGAGCGGCGACGGGATGCTCTCGGTGGCCGTCGAGGACGTCGCGCCGGACGGCACGGTCTCCCGGATCAGCGGCGGCTGGCAGACGATCGCCCACCGCGCGCTCGACGAGGGGCGCTCGCGCTACCTCGACGGGCAGCTGCTGCAGGCCTACCATCCGTTCACGCGGGAGGCGAAGGCCCGCCTGCCCCGCGGGGAGATCGCGCCGGTCGACGTCGAGATCTTCCCGACCGGCGCGGTGATCGCGAAGGGTCACCGGCTGCGGATCGCGGTCCAGGCCTTCGACGTCCCGCACCTGCTCTCGCCGGTCACCGACCTGGTGACCCAGCTGGTGCCGGTCACGGTCCACACGGGACCGCAGTACCCGTCGGTGCTGACGATGGCGGTGCGCTGACGACAGCCGACGCCCCGCCGGCGACGCTGACTCCTACAACCCGCCCGGTCGGCGTGCCAGGGTGCTCCCGAGCGCCGTGGCCGCCGCCCGGACCGCGTTCTGGTGGGCCTCGGGCCGGAACCGCCCGATCGGGCCGGTGACGCTGACCGCCGCGACCGCGGTGGCGCCGTCGGGCTGGAGCACGGGCGCGGCGACGCAGAGCAGTCCCGGCGTCGACTCCTCGCGCTCGAAGGCGAGTCCGGTCTCGAGCGCCCGGTCCAGCTGCTGCTCGAGCAGGCCGGGCGCCACCACCGTGTGCGGCGTACGCCGGGCGAGCGGCCCGGCCAGCACCGCGGCCCGCACCGACGGCTCGGCGTGGGCGAGGAGCACCTTGCCGAGGGCGGTGCAGTGCATCGGCATCCGCCCGCCGGTCCGCGACGGGCTGCGTGCCTGGCGGTGTCCGCCGATCTTGGCGACGTAGACGACCTCGGTGCCGTCGCGCACGCCGAGGTGGACGGTCTCGTGGGTGCGCTCGTAGAGGTCCTGCAGGAACGGCATGGCGACCTCCAGCAGCGTGCGCTCGGTGGCGGCGCGCATGCCCAGCTCGAACAGCCCACCGGCCAGCCGGTAGCCGTGCTCGGTCTTCTCCAGCAGCCGGTGCCGGACCAGGTCGCCCGCGACCCGGTGGGCCGTGCCCTTGGGCAGCCCGGTGCGGCGGACCAGCTCGGCGAGGGGGAGCAGCCGGTCCTCGGGGCCGAACGCGCGCAGCAGCGCGACCGCCTTGCCCAGCACGGTGTCCAGGCCCTGCTCGTCCGTCACCGCCACAGCGTACCGGTGAGTGGAACGCTGCCGTGGCGGGCGGTCATCCGAGGCCCGAGAGTGGGCACCATGACCGAGACCCTCGACCCTGCCGACACCGGCGCCGTGGCCTCCGCCGTCGGTGCCGCCGCCGAGCGCCTGCACACCGCCCTGGTCGAGAACCGGCCCTGCGCGCCCGTCCGCGAGCTCATCGGCGAGCGCGACATCACCCTCGCCTACGCCGTGCAGCAGCAGCTCAACGCCCACCGCCTCGAGGCCGGCGCCGTCGTGGTCGGCCGCAAGATCGGCGCGACCTCCGTCGCCGTCCAGCAGCAGCTCGGCGTCGACACCCCCGACCTCGGCGTCCTCTTCGACGACATGGAGTACGACGCCTCGGCGCCCGTCGACATCAGCGGGCTGCTGCAGCCGAAGGTCGAGGGCGAGATCGCGTTCGTGCTGCGCGAGGATCTCGCCCAGGGCGACCTCGACCTCGACCAGGTCGCTGCGGCCGTCGACTACGCCGTCGCCGCCATCGAGGTGTGCGACAGCCGGATCGCCGACTGGGACATCAGCTTCGCCGACACCGTCGCCGACAACGCCTCGGCCGGCGGCTACGTGCTCGGCACCGAGCGGCGCACCCTCGACGGCTCCGACGGTCGCGGTGCGTTCGTGCCCAAGGATGCCGCGATGACGATGACCGTCACCGGACAGGACGACGTGGCCGGCACCGGCGCCGCCTCCCTCGGGGACCCGCTGGTCGCCCTGCAGTGGCTGGCCCGCCAGGCCCGCGACCTCGGCGACCCGCTGCGCGCCGGTCAGGTCGTGCTCTCCGGCGCCCTGGGCCCGATGCGCCCCGCCGCGCCCGGCGCCGACGTCGCGCTCACCATCGACGGACTCGGCTCCGTCACCCTCAGCTTCAGCGAGAAGGAGTGATGACCATGAGCAAGGCCGCCAAGACGAAGGTGGCGATCATCGGGTCCGGCAACATCGGGACCGACCTGATGATCAAGGTGCTGCAGACCGCGCAGCACGTCGAGATGGGCGCCCTGGTCGGCATCGACCCGGACTCCGACGGCCTCGCCCGCGCGCGCGACCTCGGCGTCCCGACGACGCACGAGGGCGTCGAGGGCCTCATCGCGATGCCGGAGTTCGCCGACATCGACATCGTCTTCGACGCCACCTCGGCCAAGGCGCACCTCCACAACGACGCGCTGCTGCGCCCGCTCGGCAAGCGGCTGATCGACCTCACGCCCGCTGCCATCGGCCCGTTCGTGATCCCGGCCGTCAACATCGACGAGCACCTCGACGCGCCGAACCTCAACATGGTCACCTGCGGCGGCCAGGCCACGATCCCGATCGTCGCCGCGATCTCGCGCGTCGTCCCCGTGGAGTACGCCGAGATCGTCGCCTCGATCTCCTCGAAGTCCGCCGGCCCGGGCACCCGCGCCAACATCGACGAGTTCACCGAGACCACCTCGGGCGCGATCGCCCAGGTCGGTGGCGCCAAGCGCGGCAAGGCCGTCATCATCCTCAACCCGGCCGAGCCGCCGCTGATGATGCGCGACACCGTCTTCGCCCTCGTCCACGCGCCGGATCCCGCCGTGCACGACGAGATCCGCGCGAGCGTGGAGAAGATGGTCGCCGACGTGGCGGCGTACGTGCCCGGCTACAAGCTGGTCCAGAAGGTCCAGGTCGCCGAGATCCCGGCCGACCAGCCGGTCGAGACGCTGCTCGAGCCCGGTCCGGACGGATCTGTCGAGCGGCCCACCCACCAGGTATCGGTGTTCCTCCAGGTCACCGGTGCCGGCCACTACCTCCCGGCGTACGCCGGCAACCTCGACATCATGACCTCGGCCGGCCTCCAGGTCGCCGAGCGCATCGCCGCTGCTCGCGACAACGACAGGGAGGCCGCACTGTGAGCACCACCGCCGAGAAGACGAAGATCTTCGTCCAGGACGTCACCCTCCGCGACGGCATGCACGCGATCCGGCACCGGATCTCGCCCGCCGACGTGAAGCGGATCGTCGTCGCCCTCGACGAGGCCGGCGTCGACGCCCTCGAGGTCGCCCACGGCGACGGCCTCGCCGGGGGATCGGTCAACTACGGACCCGGCTCGCACACCGACTGGGAGTGGCTCGAGGCCGCCGGGTCGGTGCTGAAGAACGCCCGGCTCACCACGCTGCTGCTGCCCGGCGTCGGCACGGTCCACGAGCTGAAGCGCGCCTACGACCTGGGCGTCCGCTCGGTGCGGATCGCGACCCACTGCACCGAGGCCGACGTCTCCGCGCAGCACATCGCGGCCGCCCGGGAGCTCGGCATGGACGTCTCCGGCTTCCTCATGCTGTCGCACATGGCGCCCCCGGAGGCGCTGGCCCAGCAGGCCAAGCTGATGGAGTCGTACGGCGCCCACTGCGTCTACATCACCGACTCCGGCGGCCGGTTGACGATGGACGACGTCGTCGCCCGGGTGAAGGCCTACCGCGACGTGCTGGACGCGGAGACCGAGATCGGCATCCACGCCCACGAGAACCTCTCGCTGTCGGTCGCCAACTCCGTCGTCGCCGTCCAGAACGGCGTCTACCGGGTCGACGCCTCCCTCGCCGGCCACGGCGCCGGCGCGGGCAACTGCCCGATCGAGCCGTTCATCGCGGTCGCCGACCTGATGGGCTTCGAGCACCGCTGCGACGTCTTCAAGCTCCAGGACGCCGCCGACGACATCGTCCGCCCGCTCCAGGACCGCCCGGTCCGGGTCGACCGCGAGACCCTCACCCTCGGCTACGCCGGCGTCTACTCCTCGTTCCTGCGCCACGCCGAGCGCGCCGCCGAGCAGTACGACGTCGACGTCCGCGACATCCTCATGGAGTGCGGTCGCCGCCGACTCGTCGGTGGTCAGGAGGACATGATCGTCGACATCGCGCTGACCATCGTGGCCGAGCGCGAGGCGGCTCTGGTCTGAGCCGCACCTGCGCGTCGTACCGGACAGAACGGTCGCGAATCCGCCGGATTCGCGACCGTTTCGTCCGGTACGACGGGTGCGGGTCAGGAGCGCGGGGCCCCCATCGCGGCCGTGAGCTCGGCCAGGCTCTCGCGCAGGATCGCCAGCGCCTCCCGTGCCTCCTCGCGGGTGACCGACATCGGCGGGGTGATCCGCAGGACGTTGCCGTAGAGGCCGCCGCGACCGATGAGCAGACCGCGTCGCCGGGCGATCTCCAGGCAGGCCACCGCGGCCTCCGGCGCGACGTCACGGCTGCCGGGACGCACGAGCTCGACGCCGAGCATCAGCCCCATGCCGCGCACCTCGCCGACGACCGGGTTCTCGGCTGCGATCGCCTCCAACTCGCCTCGTAGGTAGCCGCCGACGAGGTCGGCATTGCGCTGCAGGTCGTGGTCCTCGATGTAGTCGAGGACCGCCAGCGCAGCGGACATCGCGACCGGGTTGCCCCCCGCGGTGGAGATCGAGTTCGCCTGAAGGCAGTTCATCGTGCGCGCATCGGTGACGACGCCGCCGACAGCCAGGCCGTTGGCCAGTCCCTTGGCGAAGGTGATCGCGTCCGGCCGGACGTCGTGGGCGTGCATCCCGAAGTAGGCCTTGCCGGTGCGGCCCCACCCCGACTGGACCTCGTCGGAGACCAGGGGGATGTCGTACTCGTCCAGCACCTCCTTCGCCAGCCGGAAGAAGCCGGGCGGCGGTGTGGCGAAACCGCCCGCGCCCTGGACCGGCTCGGCCAGCAGGCAGGCGACGCTTCCGCTCGTCGCGGTCTCGATCATCGTCCTCAGCTCGTCGGCGCAGGCACGGTTGAACGCGTCGTCGGGCAGGTGGCCGAACGGGCTCCGGTACCGGTAGCCGCTGTGCACGTAGGTGACGTTGAGCGGGCTGAGCGAGGTCGCCGACCAGGCCCGGATGCCTGTCGTCGCGACGGTGCCGAAGCTGCGCCCGTGGTAGCTGCCGCGCAGGGCGAGGACCTGGTTGCTCCGCTGCCGCGTGGTCATCAGCAGCAGCGCCGCCTCGACCGCCTCGCTGCCGGAGTTCACGAAGAACACCCGCGCGTCCGGGATGCCGCTGCGTGCGGCGATCCGCTCGGCGAGCTCGACCTGCGAGCGGATCAGGTACAGCGTCGAGGAGTGCAGGATCCGATGGCTCTGCGCCCGGATCGCCTCACCGATCTCCTCGATGTCGTGGCCGACCATCGTCGCCAACAGCCCGCCGAAGAAGTCCAGGTAGGTCCGGCCGTCCCCGCCGACCACGTGCCGGCCCTTGCCGGACACGAGCTCCAGCGGCTCGTCGTAGTACAGCGTCATCCAGTCCGGCATGACGTTCCGGTGCCGCTCCAGCAGCGCCGCGTCCGTGCCCGTCCGCTCGTCCATAGCCATGCACGCAACGTAGACGTCCGCTCGTGCGCTCCGGCGTGCACGGTGGGAAATTTCAGATAGTCGAAATCGCCGTTCGCTTTAGGCGCACCAGGTCGGCGATGTGGTGAGGATCATGCCCCGAGGAGGCACCTTCGTGATCGATCTGACAGACCGGGACGTGACCCGGATCCGCGACGCCGTCGACGTGCTGAGCGCGCCGTTGACCGAGCTGCTCGTGCGGGCCGTCCGCTGTCCCAGCGTGACCGGCGGCGAAGGCGAGGTCGCCGTCTTGATGCACGAGTGGATGACGGCGCGCGGCTGGACGCCGACGCTGGTGACGGTCGAGCCGACCGCGGGCCACGACCGCGCCAATGTCGTCGTCCGCCGGGGCGCGGCCGACGGCCCACTGCTCGTTCTCAACGGCCACCTCGACGTCGTGCCGCCCGGGCCCGCAGACGCCTGGACGCGCTCGCCGTACTCGGGTCAGGTGGTCGACGGGCGGATCCACGGTCGCGGCACCGTCGACATGAAGGGCGGCATCGTGGCCGGCATCGGGGCGCTCCTGGCGCTCGAGAGCGCCGGGATCGAGCTCGCCCATCGGATCGAGCTCCAGCTGGTGGTGGGGGAGGAGACGACCGGGGTCGGCACCCGGGAGGCGGTGCGAGCCCTCGACCTCACGGAGGTGGCCGGCGCCATCGTGCTCGAGCCGACCTGCGGCCGGATCGTCACGGTCAACACCGGTCTCCAGTTCTTCGACGTCCGGGTGAGTGGACGAGCCGCGCACAGCTCCGCGCCCTGGGAGGGCGTCGACGCGTTCGCCAAGCTCCTCCTGGTCCGGGAGGCGATGCAGGCCGAGGCGCAGCGACGCTCGGCCCGCTACCGGCACCCGCTGCTTGCCGGCGTCCCCGACCCGATGCCGTTCGTGGTCGGAGAGGTGAGCGCCGGCACCTATCGCGCTGCCGTGCCCGCGCACGCCCGGATGACTGGTCGCTACGGGCTGCAACCGGGGGAGTCCGTGCGGGAGGCGCGCGCCGCCTTCGCCGCCGCGATCGACGAGGTCGCCGACCGGGACCCGTGGCTGCGCGACCACCGGCCCGAGCTGGTCTGGGACCACATGGGTCTGCCGGGGTGGGACACGGACCAGGACAGCGACGTGGTCCGCGCGTTGGTCCGCGCGCGCGAACTCACCACCGGGAGCGCGGAGCTGACCGGATTCACCGCCGGCTCCGACGCGGCCGTGTACGGCGCCGCGCTGGTCCCGACGGTCGTCTTCGGCCCCGGCGACGTGGCCCTCGCGCATGCGCCCGACGAGTCGGTGGCGATGGTCGACGTGTTGGACTGCGCAAAGACCCTGGCGTTGGCCCTGGCGGGGCTGGCATGAGCGCCTCCAGCACGCTGAGCACGCTCGAGCGCGGGATCGCGATGCTCGAGTACGTCGCCGAGCACGGCCCGATCACCGCCAAGCGGGTCGCGCGCGAGATGGATCTCAAGACGAGCAGCTGCTATCACGTGCTGCGCACCCTGGTCGGCTGCGGCTTCCTGGCCCGCCTCGAGGACGGCACCTACGACGTCGGCCCGCGGTCCCACGCCTACGCGAAGGCGGTGCAGGCCAAGTACGCGATCCAGCCGGAGCTCGCGCTCGTGTTGACGCGGTTGCACAACCTGACTCGGGAGACGGCGTACATCTCCGGGTGGCGCGACGGGAACATCGTGCTGCTGCACTACATCGCGGGCCTCCATGCGCTCAACGTCGGGCGCCTCGCGGTCGGATACACCGGCGACATGCACGCCCGCGCGTCCTGCAAGGCGGTGCTCGCCCACCTGCCCGAGGAGCACGTCGCCGCCATGTTCTCGGGAGTGCGCCTGGTCGCGCTCACCGCCAACACCATCACTGACTTCGAGGAGCTCAGGGTCGAGCTCGTCCAGACCCGGCGCCAGGGCTTCGCGATCGACCGTGAGGAGTACGTCGACGGGGTCAGCTGCGTGTCCGCGCCCTACTTCGACCGCGACGGCAACCCACTCGGCGCCTTCACGGTCTCGGTGCCGACCGAGCGATTCCAGCGGAGCAAGGCCCGTCTCATCGAGAGCGCGACGCAGGCGGCGTCCATCGCGACCCGACTGATGACGACCGGTCGGCTCTCGCTACCCGACCTGTCCGAACCACCCGACCGAGGCGGCCCGCCACCAGACGGGTCGCACCAACCGATGGAGAGCAAGTGAGCAACGAGGAACGGGTGGCCGCACTGTCGGTCCACCTGGAGCAGATGGTGCGGATCCGTCAGTTCGAGGAGAAGGTCCAGGAGCTGCGGGCGCGCGAGGAGATCGTCGGCTCGGTGCACCTGTGCAACGGCCAGGAGGCGATCTACGTCGGTTCCTGCGCCGCACTCGACCTGACCCGCGACGCGGTCTTCCCGACCTATCGCGGGCACGGCTGGGCGATCGCCTGCGGTGTGCCGCTGGTGCAGCTGTTCGGCGAGCTGATGGGCCGCACGGTCGGCGTCAACGGCGGACGCGGCGGCTCGGCGTACTTCACGGCGCCCGACTACGGCATGTACGGCGAGAACTCGATCGTGGGTGCCGGCGCCCCGATCGCGGCCGGCGCGGCGCTCGCCGCGACCTTCGACGGTTCCGGCCGGGTCGCGGTCGCAGCGTTCGGCGACGGCGCCATGAACCAGGGCTCGGTGCACGAGGCGATGAACTTCGCGGCCGTGCGCTCGCTGCCGGTCATCTTCGTCGTCGAGAACAACAGCTACTCCGAGCTCACCCCGATCGCGAGCATGGTGCGCATCGAGCGGCTCTTCAAGCGAGCCGCCGGCTACGGCATGCCCGGGGCGCGGGTCGACGGCAACGACCCCGAGGCGGTCGCGTCCGCGATGAGCCAGGCCACCGAGCGCGCGCGCAAGGGCGCCGGTCCGGTCCTGCTCGAGATGCTCACCCAGCGTCTGGTGGGCCACTACATCGGCGACGCTCAGCAGTACCGGCCCGCCGGTGAGGTCGAGGCCTCGATGGCCGCCGAGCCGATCGGCCGGCTCACCCGTGTGCTGGCCGGGCTCGGCGCGGGCTCCGACGTACTGCGGGAGGTGGAGGCCCGGGTCGCGGCCGAGGTGGCCGCGGCCGTCGCCGAGGCCACGGCCGCCCCGCTGACCGACCCCACGAGCGTCATGGAGCACCTCTATGCCTGAGCTGACCACGCCGACGGAGATCCGCACCGAGACCCTGTCGTACGCCGAGAGCGTCAACGCCGCGTTGCGACGGGCGCTGACCGACTGGCCCGAGGCCCTCCTCTTCGGTGAGGACGTCGCCTTGCCCGGTGGCGTCTTCGGCGTGACCAAGGGCCTGCGCCGGCTGTTCGGCGAGCGCGTCTTCGACACGCCGATCTCCGAGTCGGCCATCCTGGGTGGGGCCGTCGGCTCGGCGATGATGGGTGCCCGCCCGATCGTCGAGATCATGTGGGCCGACTTCGCCCTCGTCGCCTTCGACCAGATCGCCAACCAGGCGGCGAACGTCCGCTACGTGTCGCGTGGCCGGCTGTCGGCTCCGCTCACCATCCGCACCCAGCAGGGCTCCGCGCCCGGCGCGTGCGCCCAGCACTCGCAGTCGCTCGAGGCGCTGTTCGCGCAGATCCCAGGGATCAACGTCTGCATGCCGGTGACCCACCAGGATGCCTATGACCTGACGCTCGCGGCGATCGCGGACGACGACCCGACGGTGGTCATCGAGAACCGGACGCTCTACCACGGACGCAAGGAGAGCATCCTCACCGGCGGTCCGGTCGAGCCGATCGGCGGCGCGGCCATCCGTCGGCCCGGCAGCGACGTGACGTTGGTGACCTGGGGCTCGATGCTCCACCGGGCACTCGCCGCCGCCGAGTCCGCCGCGGCGGAGGGCATCGACGTCGAGGTGGTCGACCTGCGCTGGATCCGTCCGTTCGACGCCGACACGGTGCTCGGCAGCATCGAGCGCACCCGTCGGGTCGTGATCACTCACGAGGCCCACACCTTCGGGGGCTTCGGCAGCGAGATCGCGGCGCAGGTCGCAGAGGCCGGGATCGCTCTGCGCGTGCCGCTGGTGCGGGTCGGGACGCCGCCCACGCGGATCCCCGCCGCCGTTCAGTTGGCGGGCGCTGTCGTCCCGGACGCCTCCCGCATCCTCGACGCGCTGCGCCGCGCTGCCCACGACGTTGCGGTGACCGTCGCATGACGCCCCTGTCGATGCCCGCCTTCGCCCCGCTGTTCCGCGCGGGGGAGGAGACGGTCGGCGTCCGCTGGCTGACCGTCGTGTACGACGTCGACGCCGACGTCGCGCGCCGGGCGCTCCCGGCGCCCCTCGCCCTGCCCGAGCGGCCGCGGGCGGCGCTCTGGCTCGGTGAGTTCAGCAACGCCACCTTCGACGACGGCAAGGGCGCCGACGTACGGCCGCCGTACCTTCAGGGTGGGGTCTCGCTCGCCTGCGCGAGAGACGGTGTGCCCGGCGCGTACGCCCTCGAGACGTTCGTGGCCGGTCTCAACCACGGCATCCTCGGCCGCGAGCTGTTCGGTCTGCCGAAGAAGCAGGTCCGTCAGGTCGAGCTGCTCGAGGCGGACGGCCGCATCTCCTTCGCGATCGTGAGCGCCTCCGATCTGCGGCTGCTGCGCGGCGCGTCGGTCGATGTCGACGAGACGGCCGGGACCGAGCTCGTGCCGACCTGGTTCGGCGAGCACCACACCGCGAAGGTGATACCCAGCGCCGACGGGCGCGGGTACGACGTGTGCCGTCTGGTCCGTCTTCCGTGGACCTTCGCCGACGCCAGGGTCGTGCAGACAGGCCGGGCCGAGCTCCATTGGAGCCGAAGCGTCTCGGACCCTCTCTACCTTCTCGCCGAGCGTCCGAGCGGCGTGTTCGCGTACGGCGAGGCGACGCTGCGGATCGAGTACGGCACCTATGTCGCCGAGCTGGACCTGCCCGAGCCCCTCGGGCAGGAGCAATGGGCACGTGACGAGGTCCGGCGATGACCAGCACGGCCCTTCGCAGGCTCGAGCATCGGGTGGCGATCGAGGAGCTGCACGGCCGCTACGCGGAGCTGTGCGACCAGGGCTTCCCACCCGACCGGATCGCGGACCTGTTCGTCGCCGACGGCGTGTGGGAGAGCGCGCCGAACGGTGTCGTCCGGCGCGGTCGCGACGAGATCGCCGAGCACTTCCGCGTGGCCGGGGCGGCGTATCCCTGGGCGCTGCACGTCAACGTGCCGGTGCGGATCACGCTCGCCGAGGACGAGCGGCACGCGACCGGCGTCTGGTACCTGCTGATGCCCTGCGTCGACGAGACCGGCGGTACGGCGCGAGCGGGCTGGCTCGCGGGCCGTTACGACAACGAGTTCGTGTGGCGTGACGGTTGCTGGCGGTACCGGCGGATCCACGTCGACTTCGGCCTGATGGCCCACCACCTCGGCGACTGGTCACAGGACCGCTATTCGCTCGCCGCCCACGACGGCTAGGGCAGACCTCTTGCCGGCTCGGCGGCCTCGCACGAGCCGGCACCGACCGGGAGAACCTCAAGGAGATCGCATGAACATCCACCACCTTCGGCCCGCTCGCGGTCGTCGCCCGGCCCGCGGCCTGCTCGCCGTCGGTCTGCTGGTCACGCCTCTGCTCGCGGCCTGCCAGTCCGCGGGTGCCGGTGGCGGCGGCTCGGATGCCGACGCGGCCGCCATCGTCAAGGAGTCCGAGGCCCGGGTGAAGGCCGCGATGGCCGACGTCACCACCGGTGCGCCGTCGTCGAGTCCGCCGGTCCAGAAGGACAAGTTCGTCATCATGATCCCGTGCTCGGTCGCCTCCGAGGGCTGCGCCCAGCCGGCGCGGGCAGCCTTGGACGCTGCCGAGGAGATCGGCTGGCGGGCACAGATGATCGACGGCAAGGACACCGCCGACACGCAGAACGCCGCGGTCCGGCAGGCGCTGGCTCTGAAGCCCGACGGCATCATCACCTTCGCCATCAACCCGAAGACCATCCAGGGAGCGCTGGACGAGGCTCGCCGTCAGGGAGTGAAGGTCGTCGCGTCGTCGGCGACGAAGTCCGACCTGGTCGACTTCTCCGACAACCCCTCGACCGAGGCCTGGAAGCTGAGTGGATCGCTGCTCGCCGACTACGCGATCACCCGGACGAAGGGAAGGGTGAAGGCACTGGTGCTGCACGACACCGGCTTCGACGTGCTCGTGGACCGGCACGGTGCGTTCGTCGACCGGCTGAGGGAGTGCACGACCTGCACCATCCAGGAGGACCAGACCTTCACGTTCTCCGACCTGGCCAACTCCGTGCCGCGCCTCGTACAGCAGATGGCCCAGCGTCACCCCGACTTCAACACCATCTACATCGACTACGACTACGCCGTGCCGGCGGTGCTCCAAGGACTCCGCTCGATCGGGACCGAGGGCAAGGTCGTCCTGGGATCCGACGGGACGTCGGCCGCGATCCAACTGATCCGCGAGGGCGGCGGCCAGTCGGCGACGACCGCGTTCGCGCTCGGGTGGATCGGCTGGTCGGACGTGGACGCGCTCAACCGGATCTTCGCCGGAGAGAGCCCGGAGCCGGCCGCCGAGGTCATCGGCGTCAAGCTGATCGATCAGGGCATCGCTCAGGACATCGACGGACTCTGGGGCGGCGACGTCGACTACGAGGCGGCGTACCGGACGCTCTGGAAGGTCGGCTGATGACCACGGCGAGCGTCGAGCTCATCGGCATCACCAAGCGCTTCGGCGGTCAGACGGCGCTGGACGGAGTCTCGATCGGCTTCGGAAGGGGCGAGATCCACGGCCTGGCGGGAATGAACGGCTCGGGGAAGTCGACCCTGGTCAAGATCCTGGCGGGGGTCTACACCCCCGACGAGGGCACGCTTCGCTTCGGGACCGAGTCGCACCGCTCGCTCACCCCGGCCAAGGCGACCGAGCTCGGGCTCCGCGTGCTCCACCAGGACCCGGCGGTCTTCCCGACGATGACGGTGGCGGACAACATCTCCCTCGGCTCCTTCTACGGACGCAGCAGGGCGACGCGGGTGCGGGTCGGACGCGAGCGTGAGCTCAGCCGCGAGGTGCTCACCCGCCTCGGCATCGAGGGCGTCGACCCGCGCGCGGTGCTCGGGGAGCTCTCGCCCACCGAGCGGACCATGGTCGCCATCGCCCGTGCCGTCCAGGATCTCGACGACCGGGGACTTCTGGTCCTCGACGAGCCGACCGCCTCCCTTCCCGAGCACGAGGCGTCCCTCGTCACCGACCTGGTACGGCGGGTCGCCGAGCGCGGCATCCCGGTGCTCTACATCACCCACGACCTGGCCGCCCTGATCGAGCTCTCCGACCGGGTGTCGGTGCTGCGCGACGGCCGGCTGGTGGGGAGTGAGTCGGCCAGCACGACCACGGAACGCGAGCTGGCCGACCTGATGGCCGGCGGTGACACGGCCCACGGGTCCGTCGTACGTGTCGCGTCGGCACGCGGCGGCGAGCCGACCCTGGTCTGCGCGGGGGTCACGGGCGGTCGGGTTCGCGACCTGGACCTGCAGGTGCAGGCGGGTGAGGTGGTCGGGATCGCCGGCCTGCTCGGGTCGGGCAGAAGCACCCTGCTCCGGATGATCGCGGGTGCGCAGGGACGCGAAGGCGGCCGGGTCGTCGTCGATGGCAGGAGCGTGCCCGGCGGCAGCCCGCGGGTCGCCCGGAGCAACGGCATCGCGTTCGTGCCGGAGGACCGGCGTGGACAGGCGGCTTTCGCCGGCATGACGCTGTCGGAGAACCTGACGATCGCCGCGCTGCCGGAGCTGTCGCGCCCGTGGTGGATCAGGGCGCGGAGCGAGCGCCGGAGGACCGCCGAGTCGATGGAGGCTCTCGACATCCGCCCGCGGATGCCCGAGCGCCGATTCGCCCTGCTCAGCGGCGGCAACCAGCAGAAGGCGATCATCAGCCGCTGCGCGCAGACCCGGCCGTCGGTCCTCCTGCTCGACGAGCCGACCCAGGGCGTCGACGTCCATGCCCGCCAGCAGATCCACGCGACCGTGCGGCAGATGGCCGCTGACGGGATGGCCGTCGTGGCCGTCTCGTCGGACATCGGCGAGCTGATCACGATCAGCGACCGGATCCTCGTGATGCGGCGCGGCGCGATCAGGGCGGAGCTCCCCAACGAGGGACTCAACGAGACAGACGTGCTGCATCTCGCGGCAACCAACGAAAGGCCGGAAGACAAGTGACCACCGAGATCAGCGAGACTCAGGTGCCCGAGGTCCACCTCGCTCAGGAGGGACCTGCCCGGCGCGGCGTCGGCGGCCTCCTCCATCCACGCTGGTTCGGGTTCTACGGCGTGGTCGGTGTCGTCGTCCTGTTCAGCGTGCTGCTGCCGGTCACCTATCCCACGATGACCAACATGACCGCCGTGCTCGGAAACGAGGCGGTCGGCCTGATCCTCGCCATCGCGATCCTGATCCCGGTCGTGGCCGGCTACTTCGACCTGTCGGTCGCGAGCGTGCTGACGCTGTCGATGATCGTGTCGATCGGCTGCTTCCAGTTCTTCGAGACCCCGACGCCCGTCGCCTGTCTGGCGGGCGTCCTGGTCGGCTCGTTGTTCGGACTGGTCAACGGGTTCTGCGTGGCGTGGCTCGAGATCAACGCCATGGTCGCCACGCTCGCCACCGGCAGCATCGCGCTCGGCATCGCGCTGTGGTGGACCAACGGCTCGATCTTCGCCGAGAACGTGCCGCCCGGCTTCCGCAGCCTGGGCGACCGGGTCGGTCCGGTACCGCTCCCGATCGTGTACGCCGGCGTCCTGTGCCTCGTCGCATGGTGGATCCTGGAGAAGACGCCGACCGGACGCTACCTCTACGCCATGGGCGACGGACCGGTTGCCGCTCGTCTGGTCGGACTGCCGACGACGACGCTCACCGTCGGCTCGTTCGTCGCGTCCGGCACCGTCGCCGGGTTGGCCGGTGTCGTCGAGGCGGCGATCCTCGGGTCGGGCAACCCCCAGGTGGGTGCGGGCTTCCTGCTGCCCGCCTTCGCCGCGGTGTTCCTCGGTGCCGCGATCTACACGATCGGCCGCTACAACGTGATCGGGACCGTGGTCGCGGTCCTCATCCTGGCGGCACTGGTCGCGGGCCTGCAGCAGCTCGGCCTGCCGTTCTACATCGAGTCGCTGCTCAAGGGCGGCGTCCTGCTCGTGGCCGTCGCGCTCACCAGCGGCAGGTTCAGCCGATGACGGGCGATCTCGCCGCGCAGGTCGCACGGCTCGGCCGGCAGGTCGACCTGCTCGAGGCCGAATCCGCCGTCCACCGGCTCAAGCGTCGCTACGCCCAGCTCTGCGACGAGGGCTACGACGGTGCCGCTCTCGCTGCGCTGTTCGCCCCCGATGGCAGCTGGAGCAGCAACCACGACGGTCCGTTCACCGGCCGCGCGGCCATCGCCGACTTCCTCGCCACGGTGGGCGCCGACCGGTTCTCCTGGGCGGCGCACTACCTCGCCAACGGCTCTGTCGACGTCGACCTCGACGCCGGAACCGCTGCCGGGAGGTGGGAGCTGGTGCAGCTCGCCACCGACCGACGAGCAGCGCCGGGACCTGCGGGCTCGGTGGTCGCCACCGGCACGTACCGTGATCGCTTCGTCTGCGTGGACGGGGCGTGGCTGATCGCGTCGCTGGAGCTCCGGCTGCACCGGCTCACCGATCTCGTGGCGGGATGGTGAGCGCCGTGGAGCCGCCGGCGGCCGTCGTCGCCGACCTCGTCGCTGCCGGCGAGCACCTCCCGGCAGTGCCTGCGCTCGCGCTGACGCCGACCGTGGAGCGGGAGGCGCGAGCCGGCGCGCGGTCTGACGACCCGTGGAACGCGGTGCGCCGGTGGATCTCGGTGCGTGGTGCCCGGACCGGTGCGTTGTCCGGGCTCCGGGTCTCGGTCAAGGACTCGGTCGCGATCGGTGGGGTGCCGCTGACCTGCGGCTCGGCGGCCCTGCCCGACTTCATCCCGTCGGGTGACGCCTCGGTCGTGCGGGAGCTGTTGGACGCCGGTGCCGAGCTGGTCGCCGTCACCACGATGGACGACCTCGCCTTCTCCGGTGGTGGCGACTCGTGCGTCGACGGCCCCGTGCTCAACCCGCACGACCCGACCCGCAGCGCGGGCGGCTCGTCCGGCGGTGCCGCGGCCTCTCTCCACCTCGACGGCGTCGATGTCGCGATCGGCACCGACCAGGGCGGTTCGTCGCGTGTCCCAGCGTCGTGGTGCGGGGTCCTCGGGCTCAAGCCGACCCGCGGCCTGGTGCCGTACACCGGGGTGGTGCCGGGAGAGCCGAGCCTCGACCACATCGGCCTGCTCGCGCGCACGGCCGGCGTGCTGCGCCGCGTGCTGGGTGCGATCGCCGTCGACGACGGGACCGATCTGCGCCAGCGCGGCGTGCCCCGTCTCTCGGAGTCGACCTCCGCCGGACCGGTAGGCGCTCGGGCCGTCGTGCTGCGCGCACTGGTCGACCGGTCGGCGCCCGAGGTCGCCGCGGCATTCCGTCGCGACTGCGACGCCGTCCGGGCGCTGGGGGTGAGCGTCGTCGAGACCGACCTCGATCCCGACGCCTTCGGCCCGGTCGCCACCGGGTTGTTCGTCGAGGGGCTGGCAGCGACGCTCGCCGGTACGGCGTCCGGATTCGGGCACCGGCACGTCGAGTGGCGTGAGCTCACCCGCGCGCTCGAGGACGGAGTGCGCCGACACGAGGAGCGGCTCAGTCCCGCCGTACGCGTGACGCTGGCCGCGGCGCGCACGCTCGCTCGGACCCGTCCGGGTGAGGCCTACAGTCGGGCCGCCGCGCAGGCGGGAGCAATGACCGCCGCGTTCACGGCGCTGCTCGCCGAATTCGACTTCGTGCTCACCCCGACCACGCCGTTCCCCCCGTTCCCGGTGGTGGCCGCGGGACCTGAGGAGCAGGTGCGCCGCGGCTGGGCGGTCCTGGGCAACACCGGCTTCGCCAACGTGACCGGCCAGCCGGCGCTCTCCGTCCCGCTCTCGCTCGCCGACCAGATGCCCTCCGGGCTCCAGATCGTCGGCGCCCACGGCACCGACCTGCGGTTGCTGGACCTGGCCGCCGCCCTACTCGAGGAGGATCCACGTGATTGAGCAGACCCCGACCCCGCGCCTGATGCGCGCCGCCGTGTGCGAGGGCGGCCCCGGCGGCCGGGTGACAGTGTGCGAGGTCCCGGTCCCGGTGCCCGGCCCCGGGGAGGTGCTGCTGCGCGTCGACCGCGCGGGACTCAACCGGCACGACCTCTTCGTGCTCGACCGCGCGGACGACACCGTGCGCGGACTCGTGCTCGGCTCCGACGCCGTAGGCGAGGTCGTGGCCTGCGGACCCGGCGTCGACGACGCCATGCTCGGCCGCACCGTCATCGTGAACCCCTGCCTGGGCTGGTCCGACCCGACCCGACCTCCCTTGGTCCCCGAGGTGCTGGGCGATCCGCGACCCGGCACCCTCGCCGAGTACGTCGCCCTGCCGTGGGAGAACGTCGTCCCCGCGCCTGCCCACCTCCAGCCCGACGAGGCCGCCGGGCTGGGGCTCGCGGCGATGACGGCGTACCGCGCACTGTTCAGTCAGGGTGGCGTCGCCGACGGGACCCGGGTGCTGGTCACCGGCGCCGGCGGTGGGGTCGCCGGCCTCGCGATCACGTTGGCGCACGCCGCGGGCGCCTGGGTGGCGGCCACCTCCCGCTCGGCGCGGGCGCTCGAGCATGCAGCCGCGCTCGGCGCGGACGCGGGCGTGCTCGACGACGCGGACTGGTCCGCGGAGCTCGGCGACGTCGACGTCGTCCTCGACTCGGTCGGCGCGCCGGCCTTCCGCCGCGCGCTGGGCACGCTGCGGCCGGGAGGGCGGCTCGTCAGCTTCGGCGCGACGGTCGGGGCGTTGACGGAGCTCGACCTGCGGGATCTGTTCTTCCGGCAGGTCTCGGTGACGGGGAGCTCGATGGCGAGCGCCCCGGAGTTCGCCGCGATGCTCGCCTTCGTCGAGCGTCATCGGATTCGTCCGCCGGTCGGCGCGGTCCACGACCTGGACGACGTGGAGACCGCGTTGGCCGACCTTCGCGATGGCGCCTCTCTGGGAAAGGTCGTCGTCCGTATCACCCGCACTGCTACTGAGGAGAAGCGTTGACTCGAACGAACAGCATGACGGTCCGACTCACTCTGGCCGTCACAGCCCTCGCGGTGCTGAGTGCCTGTGGCGACGGGGCCGGCGGCGCCAGCACGGATATCGACCAGGAGAGCGTCGCCGCCGCTGCGCAACGGGTCGCGTCGGCGCGCGACGCGTTGCCTGCCGACCTGCCGGATGCGCCGATCAAGGCGCCCACGGGCAGTTTCGTGGCTGTCGTTGCGTGCAACGCCGCGCAGCCCGGCTGCGCAGACCCGGCCCGGGGTGCGGTCGAGGCGCTCGAGGCGGCCGGACTCCGCGCCAAGCTGATCGATGGACAGGGCACCAGCGACAAGCAGAACGCCGCCATCCGGCAGGCCCTGGCACTGCGCCCGGACGGGATCATCACCTCGGCGATCGACCCCGAGACCGTGCAGCAGGCGTTGGGGGAGGCGCGGCGCCAGGGTGTCGCGGTCGTCAGTCTCGCCGCGCTGGGCGAGAGCGAGCTCGTGGATGCCAACGTCGGACCGACCGTCGCCGACTACACGGCGACCGGCACCCTCCTGGCCGACCTCGCGATCACCGAACTGAAGGGCGCGGTCAAGGCCCTGGTCCTGCATGACGAGGGTTTCGCCGTCCTCGAGCCTCGCTACCGCGGCTTCGTCGAAGGACTCGACGCGTGCTCGTCGTGCGAGGTCTTGGAGGAGCAGACCTTCACCTCGGCGGACCTGGCCGTCGGCGTCCCGCGCCTGGTCCAGCAGCTCGTCCAGCGTCACCCCGACGTCAACACCTTCTACGTCGACTACGACGACGCGGTGCCGCCACTGCTGCAGGGCCTGCGGTCGGTGGGCCGGGACGACGTACTCGTGCTCGGCTCGAACGGCACGGTGGACGCGACCCAGTGCATCGCCTCGGACTGCGGTCAGGCCGCGACGACCGCGTTCTCGCTCGACGGCATCGGCTGGGCCGCGGCGGACAGCATGCTGCGCGTGCTCGCCGGCATCCCGGCGTCGGACGCCGTCTACGGTCTCGGAGTGAAGCTCATCGACGCAGAGGTGGCTCGCGCGGTCGTCGACTCGTCGGAGAACGGGATGTGGGACGGCGACGCCGACTACCGAGCGGCGTACCTCGCGCTGTGGGGCGCGGCCTGACCGCGCTTCAGGAGCGCATGGAGACGCCCTCGCGCCAGTAGCCCATGAAGGCGACCTGGCGCCGGTCGAGGCCGAGGTCCTTGACCAGCTTGCGCCGCAGGCCGGTCACGACCTTGGACTCGCCGGCGATCCACGCGTAGAGGCCGGCGTACGGCGCGTCGCCGGTCGGGACGGCCGTCGCGGTGGCGACCTCCTCGCCGGAGGAGGAGTGGACCGGCGTCTCCCAGAGGTCGGGGTCGATCTCGTCGTCGGTGACGACGATGGCCTCGGTGGGCGTGGCGCCGGTGAGGTGCGCGAGGACCGCGGCGTGGAGCTCCTCGCCGCGGGCGCCGCCGTTGCGCGGCAGCCAGGTCACGCGGACGCCCGCCGGTGCGACGAGCTCCTGGATGTCGGCGTCGACCGGCACCTCGAGGTATGCGGCGCCGGTCGCGTCGGCCGGCAGGTCGCGGAGCACGCCGCGGATGGCCGGGACGGCGGTCTCGTCGCCGACCAGCAGCAGACGGTGGGCGTCGCCGGGCGACCACTCGATGCCGCCGAACTCGTGGCCCTTCCGGGGCGCCAGCGTGACCAGACGCTGCCCGGGCGCCGCCTGGAGCGCCCAGCGGTTGCCCGCGCCGTCGAGGGCGTCGCCGTGTCCGTCGGCGTCGTCGCTCTCGTGCACCACGATGTCGACGACGAGGCGGGTGTCCGGTCCCTCGCCGAGGATGTCGCGGATCGTGTAGGTCCGCATCGAGCCCCGCTCGTGCTCCGGGATCTCGATCCAGGTGGTCCACCAGGACTCGTCCGCGTGCGCGAACGACGGCAGCGTGCCTGCCGCGTTGGGGAAGATGAGCTTGATCCGCTGGTCGTAGACCGGTCCGTCGGGACCGAGGTCGGCCAGCGCCGCGCCGCCGAGCTCGACGCGCACGAACGACGGCGAGACGCGCTCGACCCGCAGCACCTCGACCTCGGTGAGGAGCATGGGCAGCGTGGCGACGTACTCGTTCTGCTCGACAGTCATGAGGTCAGGCTAACCTAACCGGACGAATCCCGGTCGGCCGGTGGTTCCTGCGCCTGTCGGACGCTGCACCGCCCGACCGGCGCAGGGGATGCCCGAGCGTCAGATCGTCGTACGGTGGAAGTTCTGGAACGAGCGCGACGGCGTGGGGCCGCGCTGGCCCTGGTAGCGCGAGCCGTACCTCTCCGAGCCGTACGGGTGCTCGCTCGGCGAGGAGAGCCGGAAGAAGCAGAACTGCCCGATCTTCATGCCGGGGTAGAGCTTGATCGGCAGCGTCGCGACGTTCGCCAGCTCGAGCGTGACGTGCCCCGAGAAGCCCGGGTCGACGAAGCCGGCCGTCGCATGGGTGAGCAGGCCAAGACGGCCCAGCGAGGACTTGCCCTCGACGCGGGCGGCGATGTCGTCGGGCAGCGTCACGACCTCGTACGTCGACCCGAGCACGAACTCCCCGGGGTGCAGGATGAACGGCTCGTCACCCTCGGGCTCCACCACGCGGGTGAGGTCGGACTGGTCGGCCGCGGGGTCGATCGAGGGGTACTTGTGGTTGTCGAAGACGCGGAAGAAGCGGTCCAGGCGGAAGTCCACCGACGACGGCTGCATCAGCCCCGGGTCGTACGGTTCCAGGCCGATCCGGCCTGCGTCGATCTCGGCGGTGATGTCGCGGTCGCTGAGCAGCACGCCCCGCACCCTACCGGCCGGTGCCGGTTGCGCGTGGCGCCGATCACGGGCGCAGAATGCTGGGATGACGTTCAGCAGGTACGTCGCCCTGGGCGACTCGTTCACCGAAGGGGTCGGTGACCCCGACCCGGCGCGCCCCAACGGCCTGCGCGGATGGGCCGACCGGACCGCGGAGGCGCTCGCCGCCGCGGCCGCGGCCGAGGGCGCGGAGTTCGGCTACGCCAACCTGGCGATCCGCGGCCGCAAGCTGCCCGCGATCATCGCCGAGCAGGTCGACGCCGCGATCGCGCTGCGCCCGGACCTGGTCAGCATCCACGGCGGCGGCAATGACGTCCTCCGGCCCAAGGTCGACATCGACGCCCTGGCGGCGTCGTACGACGAGGCCATCGGCCGGCTCGCCGCCAGCGGCGCACACGTCGTCATGTTCACCATCGCCGACCCCGGCCTCAACGGCGTGATCAAGGTGATCCGCGGCCGGACCGCGATCTTCAACGAGTGGGTCCGCGAGATCGCGGAGAAGCACGGCGCGACGCTCGTCGACATGTGGCGGATGCGCGGGTGGAAGGTCGCCGAGGTGATGGACGAGGACCGCCTCCACCTCAACGCCGTCGGTCACCAGATGATCGCCATCTCCGCCCTGGACGCCCTCGGCATCGCCCACGACCTCGAGCCGATCCCGCCCACCCCGGCGCCCGTCCTGAGCGCCCGGCAGCAGCGCGCCGCCAACCTGGTCTGGGCCCGCACCCACCTCGCGCCCTGGGTGCAGCGGCGGGTCACCGGGCGCTCGTCTGGCGACGGAGTGGAGCCGAAGCGCAGTACCTTCCAACCCATCGGGTAGCATCCTCCACGCTCCGGTTTTCGGGGCATGCGGACGTAGCTCAGTTGGTAGAGCGTCAGCTTCCCAAGCTGAATGTCGCGAGTTCGAACCTCGTCGTCCGCTCCGATATGCGGCGACACGCTGCCACGCACGCGGTCGAGTGGGGTGCGTCCCGGCCTGGCACGGCGGCAAGCCTTCGGCGGATGGTGGTTGGCATCCAGCACGCTCTACGCTGGAACGTGCCGGTGCCGTCGCACCCGTCATCCCCGCTGGGATCGCGCTCGGATCGCGACCGAGATGCCGGGTACGACGCCTCGCCGGAGCCGCCTACCCTTCTCCCATGACGGACTTCACCGGCTTCCCCGTCGCGGCGCTCGACTTCTACGACGACCTCGAGGTCGACAACACCAAGTCGTTCTGGGAGGCGCACAAGTCGGTCTACACCGAGAGCGTGAAGGCGCCGATGGTGGCGCTGACCGACGCCTTGGGCCAGGAGTTCGGCCCGGCGAAGGTGTTCCGGCCCTACCGCGACGTGCGCTTCGCGAAGGACAAGACGCCCTACAAGACCCACCAGGGTGCGTTCGTGGGCGTGGGTCCGGCGACCGGGTGGTACGTCGAGGTGGCGGCGCCCGGAGTCCGGGTCGGCGGCGGGATCTACGACGCGTCCGGCGCCCATCTCGCTCGGCTGCGGGAGGCGATGGCCGAGGAGAGGACGGGCAGGGTGCTGCAGCGGATCCTGCGCGACCTGGAGCGCGGCGGCTTCGAGGTGGCCGGCGAGCGGCTCAAGACCGCGCCCCGGGGCTACGAGAAGGACCACCCGCGCATCGAGCTGCTGAAGATGAGGACCGTCCTCGGCATGCGGTCCTACGGCTTCGAGCCGTTCGTGCACACCGCCGAGCTGCTCGACCGCGTGCGCGACGACTGGCGCCGGCTGCGCCCGCTCGTCACCTGGGTCGCCGACGCGATCGCCGAGTAGTCGGAGCACTCGGAGTGGTCCGACCTGTTGCTCATCCTCCTGGAACGGGCTGCTCACCCAGCACTCCGCTCGACCAGGTCAGGTCAGACGTTGCCCTGTGACCAGTCCGTCCAAGCAGCCGTGCTGGCCGGCACCTCGATGTCGGCGACCCGAGCAGAGCGGCCGACCAGTGCGGCCTCGTCGACCTCGATGCCCAGGCCCGGGCCCGTCGGCACCGCGAACGCACCCCGCTCCAGGTGCTCGAGGGTGAACGGGTTGATGTCGAGGATCTCGTGCCACGGCTCGGCCATCGAGTAGGGGAACTCCACCAGGCGGAGGGTCTTGAGGGCACTGGAGGCGTGCAGGTTCGCCGCGAAGGCGACCGGACCGGCGGCCGAGTGCGGCATGACGGGCACACCGGCCAGTTCGGCGAGCTCCCCGACCCGCACCAGTTCCAGCAGCCCCCCGGATGTGGCCGGGTCCGGCTGGAGGACGTCGGCACGCCCGTCCCTGATCGCGCGGTCGTAGTCCCCCGACATGCCGAAGTGCTCGCCGTACCCGATCGCCACCGCAGACTGTTCCACCAGCCGTTGCACGCCCAGGTGTCGCTCCTGGGGGATGGGCTCCTCGAACATCGAGACCCCCAGGTCCGCCAGGGCCCGGCTGACGCGCAGGGCCGTGTCCAGGCTGTAGTGCTCCGTGCCGTCCACGAAGATGTCGACCGTCGGCCCCAGCCGATCGCGCACCTGAGCCAGGGTGGCCAGGTCCGTACGCCAGTCCAGTCCCAGCCGGAGCTTCACCGCACCCACCCCGCGCGCCAGCCAGGGCTCGAGGTTGCGCACGTGCCAGTCGGCATCGCCCTGGAAGAGGAAGTGGCTGGAGGCGTAGACCCCGAGCCGTTCCCGGTGGCCGCCCAGCATGCTGCGCACGCTGAGCCCGTCCCGGCGACCCACCGCGTCCCACAGGGCCATCTCGACCGCGCTCACGGCGTGGCCGACCGGGCCGGCGAGCCCAGGTCGGCGCCGCAGCTCCGACTTCAGCAGACCGGCGACCTGGGGCACCGAGACCATGCCCGGTCGACCCAGCAGCGGCGCCAGCACGTCCTGCACGATCGTGCGCAGCAGACCGGGATGGGCAAACCCGTATCCATCGCTCGCCTCGCCGAACCCGGTCACCCCCTGATCGAGTCGCACCCGCACCATGGCATGGGGCAACCCATCGAACTCGAACTCGTACACCCGCAGGTCCTCGACCCTGAACGCAGGCAACGACATCTCCCCTCCTCCGGACCGTGACGAACGAACTCCCCAGCTCCACACGTCCGGGGGCACAGCAGGCGGGGGCGGGGCCGGCCAGAGCCAGCCCCGACCCCAGCGCTCAGAACGAGTTCCTGCGGGACAGGATCTTGTGCACCAGCGGCTCGAAGTGCTCCAGTGGGGCGCTCACGTAGTCCGGGTCGAACGCGGCCTGGTCGTACTTGAAGCAGAACTCCTCGGTGTACTCGAAGTACTCGGAGCCACGGAACTTCTCCCGGGCGTTGCGGTCCCACCCGAGGTGGTGCCAGAAGTAGTACCCCTGGAAGACGTCATGGTTGGCGACCATCCAGTGGTTCGCCTCGGAGACGAACGGCTTCAGGATCGCCGCGGCGATGTCGGGGTGGTTGGCCGGAGCCATCACGTCCCCGATGTCGTGCAGCAACGCGCAGAGGATGTACTCCTCGTCCCGACCGTCTGCCTCGGCGCGGGTGGCCGTCTGCAGGGAGTGCTCGAGCCGAGTGATCGGGAACTCACCCTTGGCGTCCCCCAGGGTCCGCAACATCTGCAGGGCGTGCTCGGGCACCTTGCTCTGCTCGGTCGCCCAGCCCGGCGTGATGAGGTCCCAGTCCTCCTTCGTGGACTCGATCATGCTGGTGAACTTCACTCCAGGTTTCACAACGAACACCTTCTTCTCTCACTCATCTGTGGACTCTTGAACGTCGCTGCCGGCCGCCCGTCCGCGCGGGTCCCGGGCCGGCTCGGGCACTACTTGGGGGCGCGGCCGTGGTTGTCCCACCACAGGACCCGTCTGCGCAGGAGCGTCAACGCAGCGACGAAGAGCAGGCCCAGCACGCAGAACATCGAGATTCCGGCCCAGGTCACTTCGAGGTTCGCCTGGGATGCGGCGATGGAGATCATGGCTCCCAGCCCGGCGGCCTCTCCGGCAGCCACGAACTCGGCGACCGCGGCCCCGATGATGGCGAAGGGGATGGCGATCCTCAGTCCGGCGAAGAAGTACGGCATGCTCCCCGGGAGCCGTAGCCTCCAGAAGATCTCCCACCTGCTCGCGTTGACCACGCGGAGCACGTCCAGCGTGCCCGGGTCCACCGCCCTGAGCCCGGCCAGCGAGTTGATCAGGATCGGGAAGATCGCCACGATGATGGTGACGATGTACTTGGGCAGCATCCCGAATCCGAAGGCCACCACCAGGGCCGGAGCGATCGCGATGACCGGGGTCACCATGATGACCATCACGACCGGCATGAGAGCGCGTTCCAGAATCTTGAACTCGCACATCAGGACGGCCAACAGATAGCCCAGGACGATGGCAGCGCCGCCTCCTACGGCCACCTCTTTCAGGGTGACCAGGAGATTGTTCCAATAAGCGCTCGGGTCGCTCGTGATGCTCTCGACGATATTGCCCAGAGGCGGGATGACGAAGGGATTCGAGTGTGCCACGTACTCCCAGGCGATCCCCAGCAGCACAAAGGTGACCAGGGGTGGGACCCAGAGACCGAAACGCCAGCGCGCCCGGGCAGAAACCTGCGGAACCACCCTCTTCGCGGGATTTCCGGCGGCCTTCTCGGCACGTGGTCGACGCGTTTGCTCCAGCTGCATGGTCACGCCGGATGCCTTCTCAGTCCTGGACATTCTTCATCACCCTCCTCAGGCCCTCCCGGATTCGGATCTCGTACTCACGGAACTGCGGACTCAGGAACACCGACTCGTCCCGGGGTCGTGGCAGGTCGATCTCGGTGATCTCGGCGATTCGTCCCGGTCGAGCCGCCATCAGCACCACGCGGTCCGAAAGCAGGATCGCCTCGGGAACCGAGTGGGTGATGAACATGACCGAACGCCGGTTGGACTGCCAGAAGTCCAAGAGCCCCAGTCGTTGCTGGTCTCGCGTGATCTCGTCCAGCGCAGAGAACGGCTCGTCCATGAGCAGGACGGGCGGGTCGAACACGAAGGCGCGGGCGATCGCGACGCGCTGCTGCATGCCGCCGGACAACTGCCGCGGGTACTTGCGCAGGTCCTTCCCCAGGCCGAAGGAGGTGAGCAGCTCGTCGACGTCCAACAGGTTGCGGCCCGCGTTGGCTGCGGTGTTCACCTGCGTGGGCAACAGGACGTTGTCACGTACCGAGCGCCAGGGCAGGAGGGCGGGGGTCTGCGGCACGAGTCCCATCGCCTTGTGGCGGATCGCCTGGGGAACCGCCTCGCCGTTGATCGCGACCGAGCCCTCGTCGGCATCCAGGAGGCCGGCGATGATGCGCAGCAGCGTGGACTTGCCGCAGCCGCTGGGGCCGATCACCGAGACGAACTCGCCCGGGGCGATGCGCAGGTCGACGTCATCGAGAACCGTGACCGGTTGGCCCCGGACGCCGAACGTCTTGGTGACTCCTCGTGCCGTGACCTCGGCACCCGCGGTGGTCAGCGCCGCGTTCATTCGCCCGGCCAGATCAGTACGCCGTCGGCGTCGTACAGGTCCGTGACCAGGTCGAAGTCGACCACGGTGTCAAGGTCCGGGATCTCCTTCACGTCGCTGAACTCCCGGGTCAGGGCAGCGGCTGCCTCCCACTCCTCACGGGTGTGGGCGCCCAGCGGCTTGACCGTGCTGTCCCGGATCCACTGCGACTCCACGGCCCAGGTTCGCCTCTGCTGGTCCAACGGGAACGAGTCGCCCTGGTTGTCCTCGGCGGCCAGTTCGGTCACGTGCTCCACGCACTTGTCCTCGTTGTCCAGGCAGTACTGGAGCGCCTTCAACGTGGCCCGCATGAAGTCGGCGGCGGTGTCCCGGTGCTCCTCCAGGAAGGTCGAGTTCACCTCCATCACGCTGTAGGTGCTCTCGACGCCTGCGTCGGCCGGCAGGAACTCGCTGAACTCGATGCCCTGCTCCTTGAGGCTGGCGCACTGACTCGACGCGTAGGCGATCTCGGCGTCGATCGTGCCGCGGGTGACGATGGTCGGGTCGTAGTTGGTGATCTTGGTGAACGTCACCTTGTCCAGGTCGACGCCGGCCTTGGCGAGCTGTGCCCGGGCGACCGGGGCGACCTGCGTGAAGTAGCCGAGCCGCTTGCCCTCCAGGTCCTTGAGGGTCTTGATGCTCTTGTGGGCCAGGATGCAGTGAGGGTCGGTGGTGCCGTAGGTCGCCACCGCGGTGATGTTGTCGGCGTTCACCACGGTGTCCAGGACGCTGGGCGCCGACCCCACGGAGGTGAACTGGGCCTTGTTGGCGTTGACCAGCTGCTGGCCCGACGCACCGGCGGTGTTCATCTCGACGTTGAGGCACAGGGCGTCGTAGTAGCCCAGGTCGCGCGCCATGAAGACGTCCATGATCGAGCCGCTGGCGGCGTAGCTGTAGGACGAGATGTAGGTGATCTTCCCTGCATCCTTGTTCCGCTGACATGCCGCGTCGTCCGGCGCGTAGCCCGCGACGTCGGTGGCGCCTTCCACCGGCTGACGGGCCGACTTGTCGGCAGCGTTCGAGTCCGATCCACAGGCACTGATGGTCAATCCGAGAACAACGGTCAATCCGCCGAGCGCAAGCTTTGAAATGGTCGTCATGGTTCCTCACTTGTAGGCAGCGATTGGATTTGCTGGGGTCGCCAAAGAAGGCTCGCGCCCAAAATCAGGCGTCACGAATTGACGTCGCGGGGACGCCGAATCAGAGACGGGGTGCCGCGGTCTCAGCAACGGCCGCCGAGGACCCGGTGCTGAAGGGCGGGTGCGACCCATCGAAGACGAGTCGCAACAACTGGTGATGATGTATTCGGATCGACTCCTCTCTGACGTAGCGTCCGTCACGCGCGATGGGTGGCGCGCATCCGAACAAGGGGATACGTCAGCAGAAGGTCGGCCATCTCCGGGGCACTCGGCATCACCGGGACCGTCGATCTACATCTCGACCGCTTGAATCTCATTCACGTCAAGCGATACGCCATGTTGGCATGTGGGATAAGTCTCTGTCAACGATTTCCTGCCGCCCTTGACGCCGGCTTCGCGAGGGACAAGACATGCCAGGTCGCGTTCGTGGTGTCGGACCGGCGAACCGGGTCGAACGTCGAGGTGGCGGCGCCCGGTATGCGTGTGGACGGCACTAGGAGAAGGGCCACCCGCGCATGGTTGGCCGGCGCGGTGGCGGAGTGACCTCGCCGCTCAGCCGCGCACGCGACGCAGGAAGGCCGCCAGGTTGTCGGTCAGCCGCTCGATCTGCTGCTCGAGGCCGAGCGACTCCGGGAGGCGCCCCTGGTCGCTGACCCTCTTGCCGCGGACGTACAGCGAGCACTGCAGGTCGGCGCACATGTAGGTGCCGACCGAATCGCCGTTCTGCCCGGCCTTGCCCGACCGCGGCGCCACCATGAGCACGACCCCGCCGGAGCCGTGGGGCGTGAGGCACAGCGCGCAGAGGTTCTTGCGCGGGGTCCCGGCGCTGCCGTCGGTCGCCCGGAGCACGATGCCGTACGGCGCCCCGTCGACCTCCGCGACGACGTACCCGCGCACGCGCGACTGGGGGTCACGCCAGCCGAGGAAGTCGAGGTCCTCCCACGGCTGGTCGCCCAGGGTGCGCGGCACGTTGAGCCGCTTCGCCTCGCCCTTCGAGCAGTTCACGAAGGACGCGCGGATCTGTTGCTCGGTGAGGGGTTCCACGTCGATCCACCTTAGGCGCCCGCGCCACCGATTTTCGCGGGCGGGAGGTCGCGCCCGGGGCTCAGGCGGAGGTGAAGCTCGCCATCGTGCGGTCCGGCTCCCAGAACGCCTTCATGGACTTCACGCGGCCGTCGTCGTCGACGACGTAGACCATGATCAGGTCGGTCGTGGTGTGCGAGCCGTCGGGGAAGGACGTCTTGATCCGGCCGATGTTGGCGCAGGTGTTGGAGCCCGGGTTGGCGAAGGAGTCGTTGATCTGGAACTCGAAGGTCGCGATCGGCGCGATCGCCTTCTCCCAGAACGCCGAGATGCCGGCGTGGCCGTGGTGCCCCTTGCCCTCGGGATCGAACATCGACGGGCCGACCGGGTCCTCGAGGACCGCGTCCTCGGCGTACACCGTGAGCCACTCGGCGAGGTCGCCCTTCGCGACCGCGGAATAGGAGCGCTGGGACGCCGCGCGGGCCGGGTGCGGGTCGTTAGGAGCGTTCCAGACGATCGCGTCGGAGGTGATCATGAGGCCATCGTAGGGCGGATCTAGAACGTGTTCTACCCCTCTGAGTGGACCGCTCCCCGTCACCGTGGGTTCATGGGGCGCTCATCGGCGGCTGTCACGGTGCGAGCATGGCGAAGAAGCAGAAGGCCTGGATCCACGTGGGCATGCCGGGCGTCGGCGATGTCGTCGAGTCCGCCCTCGCCCACCACCATGCGGCGCTCGTCGAGCTCGGCGTCGCCTCCCTCGCCCGGTCGACCGCGGAGAGCTTCCGCGCCGCGGTCGAGATGACCCGCTCCCACAAGGACTGGGGGCTCAAGCGCACCGACGTCGAGGGCCAGTGGACGCGCCTGGTGCGCCGGGCCCGCAAGAGCCGCTGCGACCTGGTCTTCAGTCAGTCGCTGCTCGCCGCGGCCGCCCCCGACCAGGTGGCGCTCCTCGTCGATGCCCTCGCCGGCTATCAGCTCAACGTCGTCGTGACCACCGGCCTCGACGACGAGGCCGCCGCGACCGCCCGTTGGAGCGCGGCCTGCCGCAATCCCGAGCGTCTCCACGTCATCGCGACCGACGGCCTCGAGCCCGGCCAGGTCTGGACGGCCTTCGGCCGGCTCGTCGGCTTCGGTACGGCGTCCCTGCGCCTCGACGACGTCCCCCGCGCGTCGGCCACCCTGCAGACGCTCCCCGAGGCGCTGCGCGAGGTCGAGCGGCTCGCCCGGCGCAATGCCTCGCTCGAGGTCCGGCTCGAGGAGCTGGATCGCAGGCGCCGCAAGCTGAAGCGGAAGCTGAACAGCGCCGCCTGAACGGTTCAACTACCGAATTCGTCGCCAGCGCGCGCGTTTCGCGACAGATCTGGTAGTTGAACCGCGGTGGGGAGGAGTCAGTGCGGAGCCCAGGCGTCGTCGTCGGCGGTCCGCGAGGTCACGGTGTCGGGGAGCTCGCCGTCGGCGAGCTGCTGGATCGACACGTCCTCGAACACCTCGCGCAGGGCCCGGCGGGCCGCGATCCACACGTGCTGGAGCACCTCGGCGGCGGCGTTGTAATTGACCGCCTCGGGACGCAGGCCGTAGACGGAGACCAATGGGCCGTCGACCGCGCGGATGACATCGGCGACCGAGACGGTCGCGGCCTCGCGGGCCATCCGCCAACCGCCGGACTGGCCGCGCTGGGACATCACGATGCCGGCGCGGCGCAGGTCGGCGAGGATCGCCTGGAGGAAGCCGTGGGGGATGTCCTGGAGCCGGCCCAGCTCCTCGGCGCTCACCGCTCGACCGTCGGACCGGCTCGCCATGGCGATCAGGGCCCGCAGTGCGTAGTCGGACTTGGCGGAGACGCGCATGGGGACAGTCTGTCAGATTGCTCGATCGACTCAGTCGACCTACGCGTGGTTCGCCGCCCGCCGTACGTCGCCGCGCGGGGCGGGTGTCGTGTGAGCGATCCCGCGCCCCCCGTGCTTGCCCGCAGCTAGCACCCCCCGTATGATGAAGTTACTGGCGAGTAGCAGCCAATGAGAACCCTCTCCGAACCCTGGGAATGGTGGGAACTGTGAGCCACTACAAGAGCAACCTGCGCGACATCGAGTTCAACCTCTTCGAGCTCTTCAACGTGCAGGACTACCTCGGCACCGGCATCTACGAGGAGATGGACGCCGACACCGCGCGCGAGATCCTCTCCGAGGTCGAGCGCATCGCCCGCGAGGACCTCGCGGCCTCTTTCGTCGACTCCGACCGCAACCCGCCGGTGTTCGACCCGACGACCAACACCGCGCCGCTGCCCGCGTCGTTCAAGAAGTCCTACGACACCTGGATGGAGTCGGGCTTCTGGGGCCTGGGCCTGCCGGAGGAGATCGGCGGCACCACCGCGCCGCCGTCGCTGGTGTGGGGCAGCGCCGAGATGGTGCTCGGCGCCCACGCGCCGATCTGGATGTACTGCACCGGCCCCTCGATGGGCTCGGTCGTGTTCAAGAACGCCAACGGCGTCGCGCGTGACATCCGCATCGCCGAGATCATGGTCGAGCGCCTGTGGGGCGCCACCATGGTGCTCACCGAGCCCGACGCGGGCTCCGACGTGGGTGCCGGCAAGACCTTCGCCACCCCCAACGAGGACGGCTCCTGGAACATCTCCGGCGTCAAGCGCTTCATCACCAGCGCCGAGTCGGACCTGCAGGAGAACATCATGCACCTCGTCCTCGCCCGCCCGAAGGGCGTCGAGGGCGTCGGCGGACCGGGCACGAAGGGGCTGAGCCTCTTCCTCGTCCCGAAGTACCACTTCGACCACCAGACCGGTGAGCTCACCGGCGAGCGCAACGGCGTCTACGTCACCAACGTCGAGCACAAGATGGGCATCAAGGTGTCCAACACCTGCGAGCTCACCTTCGGCGACCCGCAGGTCGGTGGCGGCGAGCCCGCCCGGGGCTGGCTGCTCGGCGAGGTCCACGACGGCATCCGCCAGATGTTCGACGTCATCGAGAACGCCCGGATGATGGTCGGCACCAAGGCCATCGCGACCCTGTCGACCGGCTACCTCAACGCGCTGGAGTACGCCAAGGAGCGGGTCCAGGGCTCCGACCTCACCCAGGCCTCCGACAAGACCGCGCCGCGGGTGACGATCACGCACCACCCCGACGTGCGCCGCTCACTGATGACGCAGAAGTCCTTCGCCGAGGCGATGCGCTCGCTGGTCCTCTACACGGCGACCTGGCAGGACACGGTCTACCGGGCCAAGGCCGCCGGCGAGCGCGACGAGCTGGCCGAGGCCGTCAACGACCTGCTGCTCCCGATCGTCAAGGGCTACGGCTCGGAGCGCTCGTGGGTGCTGCTCGGCACGGAGTCGCTGCAGACCTTCGGAGGCTCGGGCTTCCTGCAGGAGTACCCGATCGAGCAGTACGTCCGCGACGCGAAGATCGACACGCTCTACGAGGGCACGACCGCCATCCAGGGCCAGGACTTCTTCTTCCGCAAGATCGTCAAGGACCAGGGCAAGGCGCTGGGCCACGTCGCGAGCGAGATCAAGTCGTTCATCGAGTCGGGAGCCGGGAACGGCCGCCTCAAGAACGAGCGCGAGCTCCTCGCCACCGCGCTCGCCGACGCCGAGGCCATGGTCGGCCTGATGATCAACGACCTGATGTCCGCGCAGGACGAGATCAAGAACATCTACAAGGTCGGCCTCAACACCACCCGCCTGCTGATGGCTCTCGGTGACGTCGTCTGTGCCTGGCTGCTGCTCCGCGGCGCCGAGGTCGCGCTCGCCCGGCTCGACGGCGACGCGGCCGGCAAGGACAAGGCGTTCTACGAGGGCAAGGTCGCCGCCGCCCAGTGGTTCGCGCAGCTCAACCTGCCGCGCGTCTCGGCCGAGCTCACGATCGCCCAGGCCACCGGCCTGGACGTCATGGAGCTCGACGAGGCCGCCTTCTGAGCGCGGCCCCGACGCCGCACGGCGCCTGACCGCACGACGGCCGCTCCGGATGACCGGGGCGGCCGTCGTCGTACGCCGCCGCGGCGGGTCGGCACGTGGTCGGCGCGCGGTCGGCACATGGCCGGCACTAGGAGCGCAGGTAGGCCAGGACCGCGAGCACCCGGCGGTGTCCGCTGTCGGACGCGGCGAGCCCGAGCTTGGCGAAGATGTTGCCGATGTGCTTGCTGACGGCGGTCTCGGTCACGAACAGCCGGGCCGCGATCGTGCCGTTGTCGAGGCCCTCCGCCATCAGGCCGAGGACCTCGCGCTCGCGGGGCGTGAGCGTGCGCACCGGGTCGTCGGCGCGTCGGCGGCTCAACAGCTGGGAGATCACCTCGGGGTCCATGACCGTGCCGCCGGCCGCGACCCGGCGCAGCGCGTCGACGAAGGACGCGACCTTGCCGACGCGCTCCTTGAGCAGGTAGCCGAGCCCCTCGGCCCCCCGGGCGAGGAGTTCGCCGGCGTACCGGTCCTCGACGTACGCCGACAGCACGAGCACGGGGAAGCCGGGACGCCGGGCCCGGGCCTCGGTGGCCGCCTTCAGGCCCTCGCTGGTGAAGGTCGGCGGCATCCGTACGTCGAGCACGGCGGCGTCGGCCTCGTCGAGCCGGGCCAGGAAGTCCTCGGCGTTGTCCACCGCGGCGACGACCTCGAACCCCTCGCTGCGCAGCAGCAGGGCGAGGCCCTCCCGCAGCAGGGTGTCGTCCTCGGCGATCAGGATCCGCATGTCAGCTCCGCCCTCACGGTCGTCGGCCCGCCCTCGGGGCTCGTCACGGTCAGCCGGCCCTCGAAGGCCTCGACCCGCCGGCGCATGCCGGCCAGGCCGCCACCGGGGCGCTCGACGGCACCACCGGCGCCGTCGTCGGCGACCTCGACGCGCAGCAGGTCGCCGTCGGTGGCCACCCGGACCCGCACGGTGTCGGCCGCGCTGTACTTGTTCACGTTGTTGAGCGCCTCCGCGACGAGGAAGTAGGTGGCGGACTCGACGGCCGCCGGCACCCGGCCGAGGTCGTCGAGCTCGAGGGTGCACGGTACGACGCTGCGGCCGGCGAGCGACGCGAGCGCGCCCTCGAGGCCGAGCTCGTCGAGGATCGGGGGATAGATGTCGTGCACGGTGCGCCGCAGGCCGGCGAGCGCATCGCTCGCGGCCTCCTGGGCGCGCCGCAGGTGGGGGAGCCCGTCCTGTCCGTTCTCGAAGGCGCGCTCGGCGAGGCCCATCATCATCGTGACGCTGACCAGCCGGTTCTGGGCGCCGTCGTGCAGGTCGCGCTCGATGCGCCGCAGCTCGGCGGCGTGTGCGTCCAGTGCCGCGGCCCGGCTGAGCGTCAGCGAGTCGACCCGGGCGCGCAGCTCGGAGCGACGGTCCGGGGTGAGCAGGCGCGCCGAGACCGCCGCGGTCGCGCGAGCCGCGGCCGGGACGACGTACCACGAGACGGCGGCGTAGGCGGCGGCCACCAGCGGCATGGTCGCGGCCAGGGCCCACGAGGTGACCGGGTACGGCGCGACGACCGGCTCGTCCGTCGGCACCAGGAACCAGTAGAACGGCACCAGCAGCGAGCTCACGACCCCGAGCGGGATCACGAGACAGACGAGGCCCACGACGAGCGCCGGCAGCGCGTGGACGGCCAGCCAGGCGAGCTCGCGTGCCGTCTGTCGCGAGAACGCGAAGCGGAGCCGGGCGTCGATCGTGCGGTCGACCGGCTCCTGGGAGCGCGGCTCGGCGATCGTCGTGCCGCGGAACGTCCCGACCCGCAGCCGGGCCCGGGCGCTCCACCGGCGCAGCAGCCGGACCGCGTCGGGCAGCACCAGCACGCCGCCGGTCAGCAGCATGAAGGGCGCCAGCAGCAGGAACGCCATGAGGAGCGCCAGCGACCCGGCGCAGGCGCCGACCTCCACGGCGAGGAAGCGCCAGCTGCGCGTCCACGAGCGCAGCCGGTCCGACATCATGGCCCCAGTCTGCCGGGCGCCGCGGCGCGAGACGGTAGAGCCAGCTCCACCATCGAGACGGTACGCAGCCGGATTCCGCGCAGGAGCGGGGATTCCTAGCGTGGACGCCATGTTCCGACGCACTGCCGCGACCCAGGTCGCCACGCCTTCCGCCGCTCCCGCCGCTCCCGCCGCTCCCGCCGTGCCAGGCTCTCCGGGCGCTCCGGCCGAGGCGCTGCGCCTCGACGGCGTCGTGAAGACCTACGGCACCGGCAGCTCGGCCACCGTCGCGCTGCGCGGCGTCGACCTCGTGCTCGCGCCGGGCTCGTTCACGGCCATCATGGGGCCCTCGGGCTCGGGCAAGAGCACCCTGCTGCACGCGGCCGCCGGCCTGGACAGCCCGACGCGGGGCAGCGTCCGGCTCGGCGGGACCGAGATCTCCGGTCTGCGCGCGGCCCAGCGGACCCGCTTCCGGCGCGACCACGTCGGCTTCGTCTTCCAGGCCTACAACCTGCTGCCCGCCCTCACCGTCGAGCAGAACGTGACGCTCCCGCTGATGCTCGGTCGGCGGGCGGTCGACCCGGCGTGGCTCGACTTCCTGCTGTCCTCGGTCGGGCTCACCGAGCTGCGGCACCGACTGCCCAGCGCGCTGTCGGGCGGCCAGCAGCAGCGGGTCGCCATCGCCCGCGCCCTGATCACCCGGCCCCACGTCGTGTTCGCCGACGAGCCGACCGGCGCCCTCGACTCCCGCACGGGCAAGCAGGTGCTCGACCTCTTCGCGCACACGAGCCGCGAGCTCGACCAGACCGTGGTGCTGGTGACCCACGACCCGGTCGTCGCTGCGCACGCCGACCGGGTGGTCTTCCTCGCCGACGGCGCCTTCGCCGGACACCTCGACGGCGCGACGCCGGCGCGGATCACCCAGTACCTGACCGGCCTGGGGGAGTGGTGATGGGCACGAGCCACCCCCGCCTGGGCCAGCTGGTGCGCGCCGACCTCCGGCGCCACCGGGCCGGGTTCGCGGGCGTCGCCGTCGCCATCCTCGTCGCGACCATGGTGGTCACCGGGCTGGGTGTCCTGGTCGAGTCGGGGATCCGCGGCGGCCTCGCCCCGCAGCGGTACGCCGGGGCCGATCTCGTCGTCACCGGGAAGCAGAGCGTGCCCGTCCCCGAGGACCTCTCGATCAGCCTCGCCGAACGGGCGCCGGTCGCCGACGGCTCCGCGATCGGCTCCGTGCCCGGCGTCACCCACGTCGTCGCCGACGTCACCGTGCCCCTGGTGGAGATCCGCGCGGACGCGCCGGACGCGCTCGCGCAGGCGCATCCGTGGGGCGCGGCCCGGCTCACCCCGTTCACGCTCACCGAGGGAGCCGAGCCCACGGCCGACGACGAGGTCGCGGTCGTCGCGGGCAGTGCCGCCGTCGGTGACCGCCTCACGCTCGCGCACGGGGGCGTCCGGGCGTCGTACCGCGTGGTGGGGGTGGTCTCGGCGCCCACGACGGTCGATCGCGCCCGCCACGTCTTCCTCACCTCGGATCGGATCGCGGAGCTGGACCCGCGGGAGGGCGCCGCCCGGGCGTGGGGGGTCTTCACCGACGACGAGCCGGAGGCGCTCGCGGACCGCATCCGCGAGCGGTTCCCCGACCTGACGGTGGCCACCGGTGCCGCCCGCGGCGACGCGGAGTTCCTCGACTCCGGATCCTCGCGCGCCACGCTCGTCGCGATCGGCAGCGCCTTCGCCGGCACGACCCTCCTCGTCGCCCTGTTCATCGTGGCCGGCACGCTGTCGTTGTCCGTGCAGTCGCGGCGGCGGGAGTTCGCGCTGCTGCGTGCCGTCGGCGCACTGCCGCGGCAGGTCCATGCACTCGTGGCGCGCGAGGTCCTCGCCGTCGCGGGAGTGGCGGCGCTCCTCGGCGTCGGTCCCGGCTACGCCCTCGAGGGCGTCCTGCAGCGCGCGTTCGTCGCCGGCACGGTGATCCCGGCCGACTTCGCGCTCGCCTACGGACCTCTCCCCGGGATCGGTGCGGTCGTCGTCGTGCTGCTGACCGCGTGGGGCGCGGCCCGTCTCGCCGCCCGCCGACCGGCGAACCTCGACCCGGTCGCGGCACTGCGCGAGGGCGCGACCGGGCCGACGGCGCTCGGCACCGCGCGGATCGCCACCGGACTCGCGCTCGTCGCGAGCGGCCTGGTGCTGTCCCTGATCCCGATCTGGATCCGCGGCGAGGCCGCGGCCGGCGCCTCGGCCGGCGCCGCGCTGGTGCTGATCATCGGCGCCGCGCTCCTGGGCCCGCGGCTCGTCACCGTCGCGGTCCGCGCGGCCCAGGCGATGCTCGGCCGCACCTCGCCCGCGGCGCTCCTCGCCACCACGAACGGCCGGGTGAACAGCCGCCGACTCGCCGGCGCGGTCACGCCCATCGCGCTCGGCATCGCCCTGGGCCTGGTCCAGCTGGGCGCACCGGCGATCGTCGCCGACGAGGCCGCTGCCCAGGCCAGCGACGGGGTCACGGCCGACCTGCGGATCGTCGTACCCGCGGGCGTGTCGGCGGCCGCGCTCGCCCCGGTCGCCGATCTGCCGTCCGTCACCGCGGTCTCCCCGGTCACGCTCAGCCAGGCGATTCTCGACCACCGCGCCTTCGACGGCGCGCTCGAGCGCGGCGAGCAGGTCCTCCAGGGCATCGACCCCGCCACCGCCGGGCCGGTCCTCGACCTGCGGGTGCGCGAGGGATCGCTCGACGCCCTCGACGGACCGGAGCGGGTCGCCCTCAGCACCGACGCCGCCCGCACGCTCGGGGTCGGCGTGGGTGCGCGGGTCTCCGGCCGCTTCGGCGACGGCACCCGGCTGCGGGCGAGCGTGGTCGCGATCTACGAGCGGGGCCTCGGCTTCGGTGGGGTCACGATGGACGAGGCCGCGGTGCGGGCCCACACCACCGACGGTCTCTCGTCCTTCGCCCTCGTCGCGAGCGACGACCCGGCGACCGCCCGCGCCGCCATCGACGAGCTCGGGCTCCCCGTCACCCCGGGCTCGGGCGAGGCCGTCGGTGCCGACGCCCAGACCCAGCAGGGCTGGGTGAATCTGATCGCCCTCGTCGTGATCCTCGGCTACATCGCGATCGCCGTCGTGAACACGCTCGCCATGGCCACCGCGGAGCGCTCGCGCGAGTTCGCCCTCCTGCAGCTGGTGGGCGCCGGACGTCGCCAGGTCCGCGCCATGATGCGGCTCGAGTCGGTCCTCGTGGCGTCGATCGCGGCGCTCCTCGGCGTCGCCCTCGCCCTGCCGCCCCTCGTCGGGATCAGCATCGGCATCTCCGGGCAGCCCCTGCCGAGCCTCCCGCTCCCGGGCAGTGCGGCCGTCGTCGCCGTCATGGCCGCCCTCGCCCTGGTCACCCTGGGCGTCGCCACCCGCGCCGCGCTGCGGACGCGGCCGATCAGCGAGATCGGCTCCCGGCAGTAGCCGGACCGGTCGCACCGCCGTCGCGCCACCGTCGCGCCGTCGTACGCCGGCGGCGCGGCGTGGCCTATGGTCTGCGGGTGTCTCGACCCGCGTCCCGCCTCGCCTGCGTCCTCGCCGTCCTCACCGCGCTGGTGCTCACGCTGTGCGGCACGCCGGCCCGGGCCGACGACCGGCGCGAGCGCTACCCGGAGCCGTACTTCAACGGCAACGTGGGCGATCCCAGCGTCGCCATGGTCGGCAAGCGGATGGTCGTGGTGGCGACCGGGCCCCAGATCAACCGGGCGTACAAGGACCCGGGCCGGACCTGGCGCTACGAGCAGCCGGTGCTCACCCGGCGGCCGGCGTGGGCCGCGGAGCAGGGTGGCATCTGGGCCGCCGACATCGCCAAGGTCGGGCGCAGGTGGGTGCTGTACTTCGCCGTCCCCGTCGCCGGGCTCGGTGAGTTCGGGCGCTGCATCGGTGTCGCCGTGGCGAAGAAGGCGCTCGACCCGTTCAAGCCGGTCGGCAAGCGGCCGCTGGTGTGCCCGTCGCGGGCGTTGGTGCCGACCGCCCAGGACCCGGTCGCGACCCCGGACCTGCCCAGCCGCGGAGTGATCGACCCGTCGCTCTACACCGAGGGCAAGCAGCACTACCTGCTCTACAAGACCGACGGGCGGCCGTCGTCCATCCGGCTGCTGCCGCTGAGCCGGAGCGGGCGCAAGGTGCGCGCCGGTCAGGACCCCGCCAACCCGAGCGTCGAACTGGTGCGGGCCGAGGGGGTCATCGAGAACCCGACGCTGCTGCGCAACGCCGGCGGCTACTACCTCTTCGCCTCCGAGGGCGACTTCGCCCGGTGCTCGTACCAGCAGACGTGGCGCCAGTCGGCGTCGCTGACCGACTGGTCCGCCTCGGTGCCGGCGGTGCTGCTCGACCGCACCATCACCGAGGGCCTCTGCGGCCCGGCCGGTGGCGACGTACTCGAGCACCGGGGGCGCACCACCCTCTACTTCCACGGCTGGGTGCGGCTGCACTCCTCGAAGCCGAAGGGCGCGGGCTACTGGGCGTGGAACGGCGGTGAGAAGTACGGCCGGCGGGCGATGTACGCCGCCCGGCTGACCTTCCCGGCCGGCGTACCGACGGTGAAGAAGTACCTCACTCGCAAGGGCGTCCCGGCGCGCGTTCCCACGCCCTATTGATGTCCGGGTCGGTAGGGTCGGCGGCATGAGCGACCGCGACCTCCTGGCCGGCTACGTCGAGAACTGGTGGAGCGCGATCGGCGACTTCGTCGCCCTGCTCGAGCAGCTCGACCCCGAGGAGTGGAGCATGCCGACAGACCTCGCCGGGTGGGACGTGAAGGCGGTCGCCTCGCACACCGCCCACCTGGAGTCGATCCTGGCCGGCGGCCCCGAGGAGACCGCCGACATCGGCAGCCCGTCGCACGTCACCGGGCCGATGGGCCAGTTCACCGAGATCGGCGTCGTCACCCGCCGCGACCGGGAGCCGGCCGCCATCATCGAGGAGATCCGTACGGCGACCGGCGCGCGTCGCGCGGCGCTCGATGCCGCGCCCCCGGAGGACGCCGCCGCGCCGGCCGACGGGATCTTCGGACTGATCGGCTGGAACACCCGCACCCTGCTGCGCAACCGCCCGCTCGACGTGTGGATGCACGAGCAGGACATCCGCCGCGCGGTCGGTCGGCCCGGCGGCCTCGACACGCCGGGCGCCCAGCACACGGCCGACTACCTCGTCGAGGCGTTCGGCTTCGTCGTCGGCAAGCGGGCCGCCCCGCCGGCCGGGACGACCGCCGTGCTGGCCGTCGAGGGGAGTGCGCCGATCGCGGTGCGGGTCGGCGACGACGGCCGCGCGAGCCGGCTGGACGTCGTACCGGACGAGCCGACGGTGTCGCTCGCCATGGACCGGGAGAGCTTCATCGTGCTCGCCGGTGGCCGGCGCGCGGCGGCGCCCGGTGCCGTCACCATCTCGGGGGACCAGGAGCTCGGCGCGCGGATCGTCGCCGGGCTCGCCACCACGCCCTAGTTCGGGGCACGAGCCTGGCGATCAGGCCGGAGCAGCCGCAGAAGGAAGACGATGACCGACAGCTGGAATGTCGCCGACCTGCCCGACCAGACCGGCCGCACGATCGTGGTGACCGGCCCGACGCTGGGTGGGCTCGGCCACCACACCGCGCTGGAGCTGGCCCGCCGGGGCGCTCGGGTGATCCTCGCCGGCCGCAATCCGGCGAAGGTCGAGGAGACCGTCGCCGCGATCCGGGCCGAGGTCGACGACGCGCAGCTCGAGGCGCTGCACCTCGACCTCGCCAGCCTCACCTCGGTCCGCACGGCGGCCGCGGCCGCCGCGCAGGTCGGCCCGATCGACGTCCTCGTCAACAACGCCGGCGTGATGGGCACGAAGTACTCCCGCACGGCCGACGGCCTCGAGCTGCAGATGGCGACCAACCACTTCGGGCCGTTCCTGCTGACCGGTCTGCTCCTGCCCCAGCTCGTGGGGAGCGCCGACGGTCGGGTGGTCACGGTCTCCTCGCTGTTCCACACCTTCGCGGGCAAGGCGCCGCTCGGCGACCCGCGCGAGCAGACCGGTCGCTACCACACCTGGCGCGTCTACGGGCAGACGAAGCTCGCCAACCTCTACTTCACCGCCGAGCTCGACCGCCGCCTCCGCGCCGCGGACCTGCCGGTCCGCGCGCTGGCCGCGCACCCGGGCTTCGCCGGCACGCACCTCGCCGCCAACGGCCAGTACGGCCGTTCCTCCGGCGGCATCGCGAGCATCCTCGACGCCGGCGTGAAGGCGGTCTCCCAGTCCGCCGAGGCCGGTGCCTGGCCGTCGCTGATGGCCGCGACCGCCGACCTGCCCGGCAACACGTTCGTGGGTCCGGGCGGGTTCCGCCAGCTCTCCGGCCGGCCGCGCACGGTCGGCCGGAGCAAGCTCGCCCGCAACGCCGACCACGCACGGCGGCTGTGGGAGATCAGCGAGGAGACCGTGGACCTGAGGTATCCGTGATGGACACCGGGATGAACCGGTACTTCCCGGACCGCGACCGGAGCCTGTCGGCGTTGATCCGCGCGGCGCGGTTCAAGCCGGTGCGCATCGTCCACGGCTACGAGATGGGTGATGTCGACGACCTGCTCGAGCGACTGGCCATGGCGATCGACGCCGGGCGCCCGGTCCGACCTCTCGTCGCCGGCGCCGACCTGCGACTCACCCGGTGGCGCGAGGGGTACGCACGCCCGGAGGTCGACGCCCTCCTCGCCGAGGTGCTCCGCCGCACGGACGTCTGAGGCGGGGGCCGCCGCCAACCGCCGACCGGCGCCACGGACGTCGGTCGTCCCCGGCGCTCGTCCCCGACCAAAGTCGGGGGAGGAGGCGGACCGTCGGAGGATGTGCGTCGGCGCCGCACCCGCCTACCGTGGACGCATCATGAGCGAGAAGCCCCCGGTGCAGGTGTGGGAGGGTGTGGTCGACGGTCGCCGGCATCGCGTCGAGATGAGCAGCGGGCTGCTTCCCGCCATCTCCTGGACCGTCGACGGCGAGGCCGTCGGGTCCAAGAAGGTGACCGACGAGAAGCTCACGCTCACCGAGACCCGCGCCGACGAGGGTGGCGCCGCCCGGCTCGTCGTACGGACGACGCGGTTCTCCACGAAGCCGCGGCGGGCGACGGTCCTGGGGCCGGACGAGCTCGTCGGCGGGGTCGACCTGACCCCGGCCCCCGGGTCCCCGGCGGCGATCCACCACGACAAGGTGCTCGCGCATCCGCGCCGCTACACCGCTCTCACCACGCTCGGGGCCGCCGCGGGCGTCATCGTGCCGATCGTGGTCATCGCCCTGCTGGCCCGCCTGGCGACGAGGATCCCGTGGCCCGACATCCCCTGGCCCGACATCGACCTGCCCAGCATCCCGTGGCCGAGCATCGACCTGCCGAGCATCCCGTGGCCCGACGTCGACCTGCCGGACGTCACGCTGCCGGGCTGGGTCGAGCTGATCCTCGACAACGCCCAGTACGTCGTACCGGTGGTCGTGGCCTTCGTTGTCGCCCGCGCCGAGATCCGGCGGCGGCGCGGGCAGCAGGCGCCCCCGCAGGACGGGGCAGCAGCCGACGCCGGCCGGGACGGACGCGACCGACGCGACGAGGCCCGCGACGAGGCCGGCGACAGGGCCCGCGACAGGGCCCGCGACGAGGGCTGAGCCGCCGCGTCGCGGTCGGCTCAGCCTGGAATCACCGATTCGCCGCGTCGCGAGCGTCACCAGACGGGTGCGATGGCAAGGCAGCGGCGCGACGGCGGTCTGGTTGCACCATCGAGCGTCGCTAACGCCGCCAGCGTGCCTGGCTGGTGGCGCGTAGCAGCGGGAAATCGGTGATTCCAGGCTCAGGCGGCCAGCGCGGCGGAGCCCGGCAGCAGGGTCGGCGGGCAGGCGCAGGTGTCGCTGCAGGCGAGGTGGGTGTGCACGGCGTGGCCGCACGCGGGGCACGGCAGGTCGTGGCTGAGGTGCTGGGTGCTGGGGGCGGTGGTCCACATGACCGTGTCTCCTTCGTGGTCGTCCTGGCGCTTCTACAAGGACGACGAAGCCGAGTGCCCGGATACGACACGTTGGACGCGGGAACCTGCAGGAATTCCGTCCGCGCCGCCGCCGGGACGGTCAGGCGACGGCCACGGCGACGGACGAGCCGGGCATCGCGGTCGGCGTGCAGTCACAGGTGTCGCTGCAGGCGAGAAAGGTGTGCGCGGCGTGCCCGCACGCGAGACAGGGCAGGTCGTGGCTGAGGTGCTCGGTGCGCTCCATGGTGGCCCTCCTCTCGACGCGCTGGTCGTGATCGTCTGCTCAGGATGACCCGACCACCGCGCCCGATTCATCGGCCGTTCGGCGCCGAGGTGGAGTGGCCCGGATGGTCCAGGGCGTGGCCCGACCGGACCAGGGCTCAGCGCCCGCGCGGTCCGTAGCTGGCGTCGGCCTTCTTGAACGCCGCCTCGCGCGCGGCCTTCGTGTTGCGTGCCAGGAGCAGGTAGGCCTGCTCGATCCGCTCGCGGGCGAAGGTCCGCCGAGGCGAGGATCCCCAGGTGTCGTTGAAGAGTCGCTTCGCGGCGGCGAGGGCGTCGGGGGAGCGGTGGGACAGCTCGCCGGCGAGCCGCAGCGCGCCCGACAGCGGGTCGTTGTCGAGCCGCGTGACCAGACCGAGCTCGTGCGCCCGGGAGCCGTCGACGACCTCGGCGGTCATGGTGAGCAGCTTGGCCTGGTCGATGCCGACGAGCTCCTGCAGCGCCTGGATGCCGGACATGTCGGGGATCAGGCCCCATTTGCCCTCCAGCACCGACCAGCGCGAGTCGGGCGTGGCGATCCGGAAGTCCGCGGCGAGCGCGATCTGCAGGCCGCCGCCGAGGCAGTGTCCGTGGACCGCGGCGATCACGGGCACGGGGATCCGGCGGAAGGCCCATGCGGCCTCCTGGAAGGTGTTGGTGCCCCGCAGCGGTCGCGGGACGAACGCCTTGGCGATCCCGGCCGGGTTGCGCATCACCGAGGCGAAGTCGAGGCCCGCGCAGAACGCGTCGCCCTCGCCGCTGACGACCACCGCGCGCAGCGTCTTGTCGCGCCGCAGGTCGTGCGCGGTCGCGACCAGATCCTCGAGGATCGCGAGAGTGAGGGCGTTGAGCTTGTCGGGACGATCCAGCCGCACGTGGGCGATGCCGTCGGTGACCGTGCAGCTGACGTGACCGTCGCGTGTGCTCATGACCCCGATGCTACCCGCAGGTAACATCGGGGTCCAAGTGAGAGTGGAGCGCCCGCTCAGGCCGCCTTCGCGAGCTCCTTCTTCGCGGCGGCGCTCTCCAGGAGGCGCTGCATGACCCGGCGCTTGCGCTTGTCGGCCGTCGTCATCGCGTAGAGCAGCTTGAGCTGGCTCGGGAGGTTCTTGGCGTTCGTCGTCGCCAGCCAGCCGTTCGGGAAGGACAGCCGGACCACCCGGTGCCAGGCGCTCGCGACCTGCTGGGGGAGCGGTGCGGAGTGGTAGTTGAGGCCGTACTTCTCGAAGACGGCGCGGACCTGGGGCGCCACCTCGGCGTACCGGCTGCTGGGCAGGTCGGGAAAGAGGTGGTGCTCGATCTGGTGCGACAGGTTGCCGGTCATGATGTGCATCAGCTTGGAGCCGGAGATGTTGGCCGAGCCGAGCATCTGGCGCAGGTACCACTCGCCCCGCGTCTCCTTCTCGGGGATCGACTTCAGCTCGAAGGTCTCCACGCCCTCGGGGAAGTGGCCGCACATGATGACCGAGTGCGACCACAGGTTGCGGATCACGTTGGCGGTGAAGTTGGCGGCGAGTGCAGGCAGGAAGGAGCCGGTCGGCAGGGCGAGCGCCGGGTTGACGACGTAGTCCTTGGTCGCCTGCTTGCGGATCTTCTTGAGCGTGTTCTTGAGGTTGCGCTTGAACTCCTCGCTGCGCTTCTCCTTGGGCGTGCGCAGGTTGCGGCCGAGCTCGAGGTCGTACGCCGCGATGCCGTACTCGAAGAAGCAGGCGTTGATGAAGTTCCACAGCGGCTGCGCGAGATAGAGCGGGTACCAGCGCTGCTCCTCGTCGACGCGCATGATGCCGTAGCCGAGGTCGTTGTCCTTGCCGACGATGTTCGTGTAGGTGTGGTGCACCTCGTTGTGCGAGTGCTTCCAGCCCTCGGCGGTCGAGGCGTTGTCCCACTCCCAGGTGGTCGAGTGGATCTTCGGGTCGCGCATCCAGTCCCACTGGCCGTGCATGACGTTGTGGCCGATCTCCATGTTCTCGAGGATCTTGGCCACCGAGAGGCCGGCGGTGCCGAGCAGCCAGGCCGGCGGGAACGCGCTGACCAGCAGCACGGCGCGGGAGCCGAGCTCGAGCTTGCGCTGGATGTCGACCATGCGCCGGATGTAGGCGGCGTCCTTCTCGCCGCGCGCGTCGAGCACCTGCTGGCGGATGGCGTCGAGCTCGGCACCGAGCGCCTCGATGTCCTCGGCGGACAGGTGCGCGGTGGGGTTCTCGGGCTTGTTGGTGATCGTCGTCATGGGGGGCTCCTTCTCGGTGACCCGTCGCGTTTGAACGCGACGGGTCGGCGTGATTCAGGTGTACAGATGCGACGGGTCAGTGGTCGAGGGTGCAGTCGCCGGCGGCGGCGCTGATGCAGGTCTGGATCTTCACGCCGTCGGGGTGGGTCTCCCCGGGGACGGCGACGGTGAGCTCGCCGTTGCGCAGGTCGCGCACGGCACCGGACCTCATGGGCAGCACGCAGCCCATGCAGATGCCCATCCGACAGCCGCTCGGCATGAGGACGCCGGCCGACTCGGCGGCGTCGAGGATCGGGACGGTGCCGTCGGTCTCGACGGTCGTGGCGCTCGCGCCCGCGAAGGTCAGCGTGCCGCCCTCGGCCGCCACGTCGACGACGGTCGGACGGAAGCGCTCGGTGTGCAGCGTCAGTCGGCGCTCGTCGTAGTAGGCCTCGAGCGTGTCGAGGAGGCCGGCGGGCCCGCAGGCGTACGCCGTGCGCTCGGCCAGGTCGGGCACCTCGGCCTCGAGATCGGCCGTGGTGAGCAGGCCGTCGGTGTCGGTGTGCCGCTCGATCAGGCGCAGCCGACCGGCGTCGGCGTGGGCGCGCAGCTCGGCGCCGAAGATCACCTCGTCGCGCTTCATCGCGGAGTGCACGAGCACGATGTCGTACGCCGCCGTCGCCTCGGACTCGTTGCGCGAGTAGAGGTTGCGCAGCATGCCGATGACCGGGGTGATGCCGGAGCCGGCGGTGACGAGCAGCAGCTTCTGGCGGCGCCCGGCCTGCGGCGGCGTGAGCACGAAGTCGCCCTCGGCCTGGGCGAGCTGGAGCATCTGGCCGGCGCGGGCGCCGCGCACCAGGTGCTGGGACACGGCACCGTCGGGGATCGCCTTGACCGTGATCGAGATGTGGCCGTCGCGACGTGGACCGTGGGTCAGTGAGTAGGTGCGCCACAGGCGCGTGCCGTCCACGTCGACGCCGACGCGGACGTACTGGCCGGGGATGTGCCCGGCCCAGTCCCGGCCCGGCTTGATGACGAGGGTCGCGGCGTCCGCGGTCTCCTTCTCCACCGCGACGATCCGGCCCTGCAGCCCGGTCGCTGCGCCGGTGCGCAGGGGAGCGAAGTGGTCGAGCAGGTCGTCGACGCTCAGCGGCGTGACGGCCGCGTCGAGGAGCGAGCGGAGGCCGGCGCGGAGGCGTCCGGCCCGGGCGGCCGCGACAGGGGCGGCGGTCGTCGTACTCACACCTCAAGAGTCCCAGCCAGGACGGTTAAACTCATGACCTCAGCCGGTGAATCCACTCCTCGGTTTTGTTCGACCAAGACAAAGAAGGGCCATTGATGTCGCGTCGGGTACTGCGCCAGGCCGGGACGGACGAGCGGGTCCTGCTCCCACCGGCCACGGTCGCCGCGATCCGGGCCGAGCTCGCGGCCGTCGCCGACGACGTCGTCGACCAGATCATCCGCGACGTCCCGGCCTACGAGGACGCCTTCGGCGGGCCGATGGGCGAGACCATCCGCGGAGCCGTCCAGGTCGCGCTCGGTGGCTTCCTCTCGCTCACCAGCGACCGGCGCGGCCCCGACGCGCTCGCGCCCCGGGCCTCCGCGGTCGACGGCGCCTACCAACTGGGGCGGGGCGAGGCGCGCAGCGGCCGCAGCACCGACGCGCTGTTGTCGGCCTTCCGGATCGGAGCCCGCGTCTGCTGGCAGCGGCTCTCCGCCCGCGCCGTCGAGGAGGGCATGGAGCCGGCGACCATGGCCTCCTTCGCGGCTCTCGTCTTCGCCTACATCGACGAGCTGTCCGCCGCCTGCGTGGCCGGGCACCAGGACGAGACCGCGACCGAGGGCCGGGTGCGGCAGCGGATGATGGAGCGCCTGGCCCGCCAGCTCCTGACCGGCGCGCCCGAGGCGGCCGTGCTGGCCGCCGCCGAACGCGCGGAGTGGGCGCCGCCGGCCACGCTGACCGCGGTCATCGTGCCGGAGTCCCAGGCCGGTGCGCTCCAGCAGTCCCTGCGCCAGGGCACCATCCAGGCCAGCGACCTGCCGGAGCTCGACGGCGCGGCCCTCCTACTCGTGCCCGACGCCCACGACCGCCGCCGGCCCACCCTCCTGCGATCGGTGCGGGGGCGGGACTGCGTGGTCGGGCCGCCGCGTGCGTGGCTGGAGGTGCGCTCGTCGTACGACCGCGCCGTGCGGGCGCGCGACCTCGGTCTGGCCGGAGACACCGAGGCACACCTCCCGCGACTGGTGCTCACGGCCGACCCGGCCGCGCTCGACGACCTCCGCGCCCGGGTGCTCGCCCCGCTCGACGCGCTGCGTCCGGCCGCCGCCGCGAAGCTGCGCGAGACGCTGCGGGCCTGGCTGCTCCACCAGGGTCGGCGCGACGACGTGGCCGCAGCGCTGTTCGTGCACCCGCAGACGATCCGCTACCGGATGACCCAGATCCGGGAGCTGTACGGCGAGCGCCTGGAGGATCCCGACACCGTGCTCGCCCTCACCATCGCCCTGGGCGTCGAGCGGCGCTGATCCGCCGGCGGAGCCCGACGGGTCAGGGCTGGAGCGCCTGGATCGCCTCGTGGATCGCGAGCGTGCGCTCGGCGGACTCGACGTGGAGGCTCTCCACCATCTTGCCGTTGTAGGTGACGACGCCGGCTGCCCCTCCGAGAGCACTCCGTCCGTCCTCCCAGGCCTGGATCAGGCCGCGGGCGTCCTCGACGGCCTTCTCGTCGGGGGCGAAGCCGGCGTTGGCGCCCTCGACCTGGCCGGGGTGGATCAGGGTCTTGCCGTCGAAGCCCATCTGGCGGCCCTGCTCGACCTCGGCCAGGAAGCCCTCGGTGTTCTTCACGTCGTTGTAGACGCCGTCGATGATCACGATGCCGGCGGCGCGGGCCGCGAGCAGGGCGAGGCCGAGGCCGGTGATCACGGGCTGGCGGCCGGGCACGTGCTCGGCGTACAGCTCCTTGACCAGGTCGTTGGTGCCCATGACGAAGCCGGTCAGGCGCTCGGAGGCGGTGGCGATCGCGTGCGCGTTGAGCATGCCGATCGGGGTCTCGACCATGGCCCACAGGGTCGTCCGCTCCGGCGCGCCGGCGGCCTCGAGGGCGGCGACGAGCTGGCGGACCTCGTCGGCGGAGTTCACCTTGGGGACCAGGACGACGTCCGGGCCCGCGGCGGCGGCCGCCTCGATGTCGTCGGCATGCCACTCGGTGCCGATGCCGTTGACCCGGATGATCAGGTGACGGCTGCCGTACTCCCCGGACCGCACGGCGGCCGCGGCGGCCTCGCGCGCGGCGGGCTTGGCGTCCGGGGCGACCGCGTCCTCGAGGTCGAAGATGATCGCGTCGGCGGGCAGCGTCTTGGCCTTCTCGAGCGCCCGCTCGTTGGAGCTGGGCATGTAGAGGACGGAGCGCAGCGGCTTGAACTCGGACATCAGGCCTCCTGGGGGGCGGGGATGGCGTCGTAGACGGCCTTGAGGTCGGGGTCGATCTCGGCCAGCTTCTCGGCGAGCTCGACGAGGACCAGGCACTGCTTGAGGGAGGCGTCGTCCTCCATCTTCCCGTCGATCATGACCGCACCGGTGCCGTCGCCCATCGCGGCGACCACACGCCGGGCGTGGGCGATGTCCTCGGGCGAGGGGGAGAAGACCCGGTTCGCGATCTTGATCTGCACCGGGTGCAGCGACCAGGTGCCGACGCAGCCGAGGAGGAACGCGTTGCGGAACTGGTCCTCGCAGGCGACCGTGTCCTTGATGTCGCCGAACGGCCCGTAGTAGGGGTAGATGCCGTGGGTCGCGCACGCGTCGACCATCTTCGCGATCGTGTAGTGCCACAGGTCCTGCTGGAAGATCGCGCGCTGCGCGTCGAGGATCGGCAGGCCGTCCTCGCCCCGCGGAGCGTCCTCGCGCACGAGATAGCCGGGGTGGCCGCCGCCGACGCGGGTGGTCTTCATCTTGCGGTCGGCCGCGAGGTCGGCCGGGCCGAGCGAGAGGCCCTGCATGCGCGGGGACGCACCGCAGATCTCCTCGACGTTCGCGACGCCGCGCGCCGTCTCCAGGATCGCGTGGATCAGGATCGGCCGGGTGATCCCGGCCTTGGCCTCGAGCTGGGCGAGGATCCGGTCGACGTAGTGGATGTCCTCGGCGCCCTGCACCTTCGGGACCATGATCACGTCGAGCTTCTCGCCGATCGCGGGCACGAGGGTGGTGAGGTCGTCGAGCACCCAGGGGCTGTCGAGCGCGTTGATGCGCGTCCACAGCTGGGTGGGGCCGAAGTCGGTCTCCTGGGCGATCCGCACGAGGCCCTCACGGGCGGCGACCTTGTTGTCGGCCTTGATCGCGTCCTCGAGGTTGCCCAGCAGTACGTCGACCGTGCCCACCATGGCGGGGATCTTCGCGGCCATCTTCTCGTTGCTGGGGTCGAAGAAGTGGATCGCGCGGCTCGGCCGGGCGGGGATCTCGCGCAGCGGCTGCGGCGCGCCCACGGCCAGCGGTCGGAAGAAGTCCTTGGCGCTCTTGTGGCTCACGTTTCGACAACCTACCGGCGAGTCACGCTGTCCGGGTATGACGGATGTCTCGCGAGACGCGACTGCGTCGAGGCGTCGCCGGAGGCCGTGGTGGGGCACGGTCCTGGCGGCGCTGCCGACCGGGGCGGGCGCTCGGTCCGGCACTCGCTCAGGTCCGGTGCCGGCGCCGCCACCAGCGGCGGCGGGGCTCCGGCGCCGCGGCGGCGGCCGGCGCCCGGCGGGCGGCCCGCCGGTCGTGCCAGGCGGCGAGGGTCGCGTCGACGTCGCGGGGCAGGGTGATCAGGGGCGGTCCGTCGACCGGCGTGTAGCGGGCCCGGAGGACCCGCGCGTTGAAGTCCTCCACGAACGCGCGCGCCTCGCGCTCCGAGCCCAGTGCGTCGAGCGCCGCGTCCAGCTCGGCGTCGTCCTTGCGGAGCTGCAGCGCGGCCGGCAGGACGGTGATGTGCTCCCGCTCGACCAGGCGCTTGACCCACCAGTCCGGGTCGTGGGTGGTGCCGAGATCCGCGATCGGCTTGCCGGCGCCGGGCAGGTCGTCGAAGTCGCCGCGCTCCATCGCCTGGCGCACCTGCAGGTCGACCCAGGTCTGCTGCTGCTCGATCCGCGCCCGGGCGGCGGCGCGGCTCGCCGCTCGGTCCTGGACCGGGCGCGGGGCCGGTCCGTCCGGCTGCTCGGCCTCGCCGGCGGAGGCGGATCGGACCTCGGGCCGGTCGCCGGGCCGGTGGGTCCGGTCGTCGCTCTCGGGCATCGCGCTCACCTCGCGGCCCAGCCTACGTGCGGAGCAGTGACGCACCGAGCGTGCGCCGACCGCCTGCGGGCCCTTGTGCCGACCGCCGCGGCGGGCGCATGGTGCACGCATGCAGGCGCGCGTGGGCGACCGGCTGGTCGTCGAGAGCCGGACGGATTCGGCGCACCGCCGCGAGGCGGAGGTGCTCGAGGTGCGCGGGGCCGACGGCGCACCGCCGTACCTCGTGCGCTGGGAGGACGGCCACGAGTCGCTGGCCTTCCCGGGACCCGACGCGCACGTCCTGCCCGCTCGGTCCTGAGCGTCCGGCCCCGGGGCGCACGGAGACGCTCCCGCACGCCGTGTGTGCGCAGGCACAACCCGACCGCCTACGCTCGACCCGTGAGTGGGCCGGACGTGAATCCCGAGGTGCGCAAGCTCAGCGCGCGACTGCTGCCGGAGGCCGAGCTGCTCGGGACGGCGATGGCGCGGCGGATCCGTGCCGAGATCCCCGTGTACGACGCCGGCGAGGTCGTGACGCACGACGAGCTGATCGCCTCCTGCACCGTCAACACCCGCTACATCCTCGGCAACCTGGCCGGCGACGTCGCGGCGGTCGAGGTCCCCACCCGGACCGGCACGACCCGCGCCGAGCAGGGCGTGCCGTACGCCATGGTGCTCCAGGCGTTCCGGGTCGGCTCCCGCTTCCTCTGGGAGGTCCTGGTCGAGCGGGCCGATCCCGAGCACCGCGACCGGCTGCTGCTCGCGGCCGCGGACATCTGGGCGGTCAGCGACCAGCTGGCCGCCGACGTCACCGACGCCTATCGCCGCGCCATGGCCGACCGGGCCCGCCGCGACGGTCAGATGCGGGCGGTCCTGGTCGGCTCACTGCTCGACGGCGCCGCCGACGCCACGTCGTTCGTCGGCGAGACGGCGGGGATGCTCGACCTCGGCCGGGCGACGGAGTACGTCGTGGTCTCGGCCGAGTCGCCGACACCCGGCAGCGAGGGTCTGCCCGACGTGGAGCGCGCGCTGCGGCGTACCAACGTGCGCTCGGCCTGGCGTCTCGACCACGACCATCAGGAGGGCGTCGTCGCCCTGCGGCCGGGCTTCGGCGTCGACCACCTGGTCGAGCTGCTCTCCGGCCTGGCCCGGGCCCGCGTGGGGATCAGCAGCGTCGTCTCCCGGCTCGACGACGTCCAGGAGGCGCGCCGCCAGGCCCGGACCGCCTGCGCGTCGGTCTCGCCGGGCGCCGCCGAGGTCGGGCGCTTCGGCGCCGACCCGCTCGCCGTCCTGCTGGCGGCGAGTCCGGACCAGTCCCGCGTGCTCGTCGACGCCGTCCTGGCGGGGGTGCTCGCGCTGCCGGAGGACGACCGGGCCGTCGTGTTCGCGACCGCCCGTGCCTGGCTCGCCGCCGGCGGGTCGACCTCCACCGCGGCCCGCGAGCTGCACGTGCACCGCAACACCGTGCGCTACCGGATCCGCCGGCTCGAGGAGATCACCGGCCGCGACCTGGCCCGGCCCGTCGATGCCGCCGAGCTGTACGTCGCGCTGGAGTGCGTGCGGATCCTCGGGCTGGGCTGAACCGTTCAACCACCGAATTCGTCGCCGATTCAGCCGATGCGCGACAGATTCGGTAGTTGAACCGTTCACAACGGGCTGCGGCTAGGCCAGCGCGAAGTAGCGCAGGTAGACGTAGAGCCAGGCGACGAGCAGCGTCATCACCGTCACCACCACGCCGTACTTCGTGAACTGCCAGAAGCTGATCGGCTCGCCGGCCTTCGCGGCGATGCCGAGGACGACCACATTGGCGCCGGCCGCCACGGCCGTCGCGTTGCCGCCGAGGTCGGCACCGAACACGAACGCCCACCACAGCGGGCTGTCGGCGCCCGAGGTCGCGGTCGAGGCGACCATCTCCTCCACGATCGGCACGGTGGCGGTCGTGTAGGGGATGTTGTCGACGAAGGCGCCGACGACGCCCGAGCCGAAGAGCAGCGCGGTGGCCGCCAGCAGCTCGCGATCGCCCATCGCGTCCGCCGCGAACTCGCTGATCCGGCCGATCACGCCCACCTGGACCAGCGAGCCGACGAGGACGAAGAGCGCCATGAAGAAGGCCAGGGTGCCCCACTCCACCTCCTCGAGGAACTCCTCGGGCTCGGTGCGGGACACCAGCACGGTGGCCCCCGCTCCCATCATCGCGACGACCGACGGGTCGAGGTGGAGCACGGTGTGGAGGCTGAACGCGATCATGACCAGCCCGAGCACCACCAGGCAGCGCACTAGCATCCGCATGTTGGTGATCGCGTCGCGCGGGTGCAGGTCGCCGAGCACGTCGCCGACGTCGACCGGCTCGCCGAAGTACCTGCGGAACAGCCACCGTGCCATGACCACGAACAGCACCAGCAGGATCACGGTGAGCGGCAGCGAGTGGACGAGGAAGTCGCTGAAGCTCAGGCCGGCCCGGCTGCCGATGATGATGTTGGGCGGGTCGCCGATGAGGGTCGCCGTCCCGCCGATGTTGGAGGCGAGGATCAGCGAGATCAGGTACGGCGCCGACGGCAGCCCGAGCTGGCGGCAGACCGAGATCGTGACCGGCGCCACGAGCAGCACGCAGGTGACGTTGTCGAGGATCGGGGCGACGGTGGCGCTGATCAGGACGAGCAGCACCAGCAGCCGGTAGGGATGGCCCCCGGACTTCCGGGCCGCCCAGAGCGCGAGGAACTCGAAGAGCCCGGTCTGCTTGAGGACGCCGACGATCACCATCATCCCGAACAGCAGGAAGATGACGTTCCAGTCGATGCCGGTCTCGTGGTCGAAGAAGGCGGACTTCGCGTCGACCAGCCCGATGACCACCATGCCCGCCACGCCGCCGAGAGCGGCCGCCACGCGGTGGACCCGCTCGGTGGCGATGAGGGCATAGGCGACGATGAAGATGGACAGTGCGGCGGAGGTCAGGATCACGCCGCACCTCTCCCGATGCCGCGGATGCCGAAGCTCCGGGCGGAGCTCGCCGGCTCCATCGACGCGTACCAGCCCGCCAGCCGGCCGTACCTGCTCACCGAGCGCAGCCGGTCCTCGACCTCGCTGACCTGACCGAGGCCCGCGACCGCCAGGACCTGGTCACCGGTGCGCAGCACGGTCCGCTCCTGCGGCACGAGCGCGGCCGGGCCGCGGGTCACCAGCGCGATCGCGGCGCCGGACGGCAGCCGGAGCTCGCCGATCTCGACCCCGGCGAGGCGGGACTCCGGCTCGACCTCGAACCGCAGCAGGACGGCGTCCATCCGGTCGAGGGTCGCGAACCCGATCGAGACCTTGTGCACGAAGCTGCCCTTCTCGGCCCACCGCGGCTGCCGACCGCGTCCGATCGCGAGCCCGACCGCGAACCCGAGGGCGGCGCAGAGCATCCCGACCGCGACGGCCAGCTCCAGCTCAGCGCTCCCCATGCTCACCGCCCTGGTCGGCGTCCGCGGACGGCGACACGAGGAGGTGCTCCACGGCCACGACCTCGACGGAGAGCAGGTCCGCACCCAGTGCGCGGGTCTGGTGGCACACGCTCTCCTCGACCTCGCGCAGCCGCGGGCCCAGGGAGTGCTCCAGGGCGGCGAGCCGCTGACGGCGTACCCAGGCACTGGCGGCGGGCACGACGAGGGCCAGCGTGATCCGGTCGATCTCGCCGAGGGGCAGGGTCGCCGAGGACAGCTTCGCCTCCAGCAGGAGCCGGATGTCGGCGTCGTCGTCGGTGCGCTCCCGGACGGTCACCGGTACGACGAACACCGGCTGACCCCCGTCCGCGGCTCGGGGCCGGGCGGTGTCGTGCCTGCCGGATCGCAGGCCGAGGGCGCGACGCAGGGAGGGGAGGGCCATGGCTCCAGCCAAGTCGGCGCGCTCGCGCGACGGTATGGGTGCTAGCCCCCATTTCGGCGCCGGGAGGGGCGCGCGACTGGTCCCCGACGCCCCGGTCGGCGAAGGTGGACACCGTGCGGCTCGCGAACTCCTCCCTCTACTGGAAGGTCTGCCTGATCAACGGCGCCGTGCTGTGCGCGAGCCTGCTGGTGCTGCTGCTCTCGCCGGCGCGCGTCTCCCGGCAGGTGGTCGTCTCGGAAGCGGTCGTCCTGGTGGTCGGGCTGGCCCTGGTCCTCGGGGTCACGGCGGTCCTGCTGCGGCGGGCACTGGCTCCGGTCGACCGGGTCATCCGCGAGATGGCGACGGTGCGGCTCGGTGGGGTCGGCCGGCGGCTCGACGCGGGGGGCGACGGTCCGGGGGCGCAGCTGGTGCGCAGCTACCACGCCATGCTGGAGCGCCTCGACGACGAGCGCCGCGCCAGCAGCGCGCAGGCCCTGGCCGCGCAGGAGGCCGAGCGACACCGGATCGCCCAGGAGCTGCACGACCAGGTGGGCCAGAGCCTGACCGTCGTGCTGCTGGGTCTCAAACGGCTCGAGGAGCAGGCTCCACCGGACCTGCGCGCCGAGCTCGCGGCGGTGCGCGAGAGCGCCCGGGCCGGCCTCGACGACGTACGCCGGGTGGCCCGTGAGCTGCGCCCCGGGGTCCTCGACGATCTCGGTCTGCAGGCGGCGCTCGCGTCGCTGGCGACCGATGTCGCGCGGCACGGCGGGCCGGCCGTGCGGCGGACCTTCGGCCCGGGGCTGCCCGACCTCACTCCCGAGGCCGAGATCGTGATCTACCGGGTCGCCCAGGAGGCGCTGACCAACGTGGTGCGGCATGCGGGCGCGTCCCGGGTCGAGCTGTCCCTCCTGCGACTGGGTGAGGAGGTGGTGCTCGAGGTCGTCGACGACGGGCGGGGCCTGCCGCGCGACGGCGCCGGCAACGGGACCGGTCTCGCGGGCATGCGCGACCGGGCGGACCTGGTGGCCGGGTCGGTGGAGGTCGTCTCGTCGGGCCAGGGCACGACGGTGCGGCTGCGGGTGCCGGCGTGAGCGGCCCCGGCGCGGCGTCCGGCGGCCGGATCCGGGTGCTGCTCGCCGACGACCACGCGCTGGTCCGGCACGGCGTCCGGCTGATCCTCGAGCAGCAGCCGGACATCGAGGTCGTCGCCGAGGCCGCCGACGGGGCCGAGGCCGTGGCCCTGCTGCGCCGGCACGACGTCGACCTCGTCGTCCTCGACATCGCAATGCCCACGATGACCGGGCTCCAGGCCGCGCGCGAGATCAACCGTCGCCGCGAGCCGCCGCGGATCCTGATGCTCTCGATGCACGACAACGAGCAGTACTTCTTCGAGGCGCTCAAGCTCGGCGCCAGCGGCTATGTGCTCAAGTCGGTGGTCGACGAGGACCTGGTCGAGGCGTGCCGGGCGGCGATGCGCGGCGAGGCGTTCGTCTACCCCGGCGCGATGGGGGCGATCGTGCGCGACTACCTCGACCGGCTGGCCCGCGGCGAGCGGGTGCCGGAGACGGTGCTGACCCCGCGCGAGGACGAGGTGCTCAAGCTGATCGCGGAGGGCCGGTCGTCGCGGGAGATCGCCCGGCTGCTGTCCATCAGCGTGAAGACCGTCGAGAAGCACCGCTCCAACATCCTCGCCCGGCTGGGCATGAGCGACCGGACCCAGCTGACGCGGTACGCGATCCGGGCGGGTCTCGTGGAGCCGTGAGTCGTGGAGGAACAACCGACCGGTTCGTTCCTAGCCCCTCAGAGGGGGACGTCGGCGCGCCGCGGGTCGCACCAGGGCGTGCCGGCGGGGGCGCGGGAGAACTGCTCGTCGTAGAGCCGCTTGTAGAGACCGCCGGCGGCCATCAGCTGGTCGTGGCTGCCCTGCTCGACGAGCCGGCCGTCCTCCAGGCCGAAGATCACGTCGGCGGAGCGGATCGTGGAGAGGCGGTGGGCGATGGCGATGGTGGTACGCGAGCGGGTGGCCCGCTCCAGCGCCTCCTGCACCAGCCGCTCGGTCTCGTTGTCGAGCGCGGACGTCGCCTCGTCGAGGATCAGGATCCGCGGGTCCTTGAGCAGCACGCGGGCGATGGCCAGCCGCTGCTTCTCGCCGCCGGAGAGGCGGTAGCCGCGCTCGCCGGTGATCGTCTCGTAGCCCTCGGGGAAGCTCATGATCCGGTCGTGGATGTTGGCGTCGCGGGCCGCCCGCACGATCTCCTCCGGACTGGCGCCGGGCCGCGCGTAGGCGATGTTGTCGCGGATGGTGCCGTGGAAGAGGTACGGCTCCTGGGTGACCATCCCGACGGCGTCGGCCAGCGAGGAGAGGGTGAGGTCGCGGACGTCGTACCCGTCGATGAGGACCGCGCCCTCGGTGACGTCGTAGAACCGCGGTACGAGGTACGTCGCCGTGGTCTTGCCGCTGCCCGAGGGACCCACGATGGCGGCGAGCTGCCCGGGCTCGACCACGAGCGAGACGTCGTCGAGCGCCCACGCCGGTCCCGCGGGACGACCGGTGCCGGCCTCGGTGTCCTCGTCGGTGTCGTCCTCGATCCGCACCCCCGTCTCGCCGAACCGGTCGCGGTTGACCGTCCCGGAGAGCGAGCGCGGCTCGGGGTAGCGGAAGCGGACGCCACGGAGCTCGACGCGACCCTGCAGCCGCTCGGGGTCGAGCGCGACGGCCCCGGGCCGCTCGGTGATCGCCGGCTCGAGGTCGAGGTACTCGAAGATCCGACGGAACAGCGCCATCGACGTCTGGACGTCGAGCGTCACCCGCATCAGCTGGAGCAGCGGCATCTGCAGCCTGCTCTGCAAGGTGGTGAACGCGACCAGGGTGCCGGCGGTGATGGTGTCGGCGCCGACCGGCACGTTGCCGGTGATGATCCAGCCCGAGACCAGGTAGATGAGCGCCGGCGTGATCGCGAAGAAGGTCTGCACCATCGCGAAGAAGGTGCGCCCGGTCATCGCCTGGTCGACCTGGAGCCGGGTCTGGCGCCGGTTCGCCTCGCGGTAGCGCTCGACCTCCGACTCGGACCGGTTGAACACCTTGGCGAGCAGGATCCCGCTCACCGACAGGGCCTCCTCGGTGATCGCGGTCATCTCCGAGAGCGACTCCTGGGTGCGCCGCGCGAGCCGCTGTCGTGCCCGCCCGACCCGGAACTGCAGGCCGACGAACAACGGCATCAAGAAGAGCGTGAGCACCGTGAGCTGCCACGACAGCACCACCATCGACACCAACGCCGCCGCGACGGTGACCGAGTTCTGCACGATGGTCGTCGCGGTGTCGGTCAGCACCGTCCGGACGCCGGCGACGTCGTTGGCGAGCCGGGACTGGATCGCGCCGGTCTTGGTGGCGGTGAAGAACGCCAGCTCCATCTTCTGCAGGTGCTCGAAGAGGTCGCCGCGCAGGTCGGCCATCGCGGAGTTCCCGACCGTCGAGGTCAGCCACATCTGCACGATGCCGATGAGGGCCGCCACGATCGGGATCGCGCACATGCCGGCGACCAGCCAGGTCAGCAGGTCCAGGCGCGGGCCGCCGCCGCCGAGCGGGAACAGTGCGTCGTCGAAGACCGCGCGGGTCAAGAAGGGCACCATCGCCTGCAGCGCCGCGGCGGCCAGCACGGCGACGAGGACCAGCGCGATCTTGCCGCGATAGGGCCGCAGCAGGCGCGCGATCCGGGGCAGCACCGGCGCCCGCGCCTGCAGGTCGGCGGCGGTCAGGTGGGTGACGACCGGACTCGGGCGCGGCATCAGGCCTCCGGCCCGGGCCAGCCGGCGCCCCAGCGGCCACGGTGGGCCACCTCCTGCCACGGGGTACGACGCCGCCGGCTCGCGGAGCCCTGCGCACCCGTCGCCCGCGGAGCGGGGTGGCCGATCGTGATCGCGCCGATCGGGTGCGGCGCCTCCTCGCCCGCGGTGTCCCGGAGAGCGAGCACGTCCTTGACGGCCTCGACCCGGGCCGGGACCAGCCCGAAGAAGCAGGCTCCGAGCCCGGCATCGGTCACCGACTGGAGCAGCAGGAGGGCCGCCATCGCGGTGTCGAGATGCCAGTACGGCATCGCCCAGCGGCTCTCGTCGCGCTCGTGCAGGCCGGCGCGGCGCTTGTCGCCCTCGGCGTACCTGTCGAGGTACGCCGCGCGGCGACTGCACGGCACCACCACGACGGGCGCGCTCATCATGCCGGCGAGCCAGCGGTCGGGCGCGCCGCCGGGCGCGGCGTCGTCGGTCTGCGCGGTCCAGAAGCCGCGGACGGCCTCCGGGGTGTCGAGCACGACGAACGCCCAGCCCTGCGAGAACCCGGCGCTGGGCGCGCGGGTGGCGTGGTCGAGCGCCCGCTCCAGCACCGCGGGGTCGACCGGATCCGAGGTGTACGCGCGGGTCATCCGCCGTCGGCGTACCACCTCGGAGAAGTCCACGGGCCCAGCCTAGGGGCGAGGCACGGCGGAACCTGAGGTAGCCGGGCGGTCGGGATAAGGCAGTTGTCCGATGTGAGGGGCTACCTCAGGCGACGAGTCTCTACGTCATGAGCAACGACTACTTCATCACCGCGGAGAACGACTACCGCCGCCAGCAGGCGGCGCGGAACATGGCCGCCAGCCGGGCGGGACGCAGCCGCGCGTCCTGGCTGCGGCGGATCGCGGCCACCGACCCCAGCGTGGAGCGCCGCTCGCGCTGAGCCGGTCGCACCCGTGCCGGTCCTGTCGGTGGCGGACGTCATGATGGTGTCCGTGGCCGCACACAGCAGCCTGACCATGGTCGGGCGAGACACCGAGCTCGCCGAGGCCATCGCCGTGCTCGACGACGCCGTGAGCGCCGCCGAGGCGGGGACGGCGCAGCGGGCGGTGCTGCTGTCCGGCGACGCCGGCGTCGGCAAGACCCGCCTGCTGCGGGCGCTGCGCGACCACGCCCTCGACGCCGGCTGGCAGGTCCTGGCCGGCCACTGTCTCGACTTCGGCGACAGCGCCCTGCCCTATCTCCCCTTCAGCGAGGTGCTCGGCCGGCTCGACAAGAGCCACCCCGACCTGGTCGAGGCCGTCGCCGCCGTGCACCCGGCCCTGGCCCGGCTCCAGCCGGGCCGGCGCACCCGCGTCGTCGGCGACCCCGCCGACGAGCACAGCCGCGGCTCCGACCGCGGCGACACCCTGGTGGCCGTGCACGCCCTGCTCGAGGCGGCCGCCACCGAGGCCCCCGTGCTGCTCGTCGTCGAGGACCTCCACTGGGCCGACCAGTCCACCCGCGACATGCTCGGCTTCCTGTTCACCCGCGCCTTCGCGCGCCCGGTCGCCATCGTCGCGTCCTACCGCTCCGACGACCTGCACCGCCGCCACCCGCTGCGCCGCCAGGTCGCCGAGTGGACCCGGCTGCCCCAGGTCGGGCGGCTCGCCCTCGGCCCGCTGCCGGCCGAGGCCGTGCGGGCGCTGGTCCACGAGCTCGCGCCGGCCGGTCTCGACGAGCGCTCGGTGAGCCGGATCGTCGAGCGGGCCGAGGGCAACGCCTTCTTCGTCGAGGAGCTCGTCGCCTCGGGCTCCTGCGCCGACGGCGACGTCCCCGGTGACCTCGCCGACCTGCTGCTGGTGCGCCTCGACCGGCTCTCCGAGGGCGCCCGGCAGGTCGTCCGGGTCGCCAGCGTCGCGGGTCGACGGGTCTCCCACGACCTGCTCGCCGCCACCGCCGACATGCCTGCCGACGAGCTCGACGCCGGCATCCGGCAGGCCGTCGAGATGAACGTACTCGAGGTCGGCGGCCACCTCTACGCCTTCCGTCACGCGTTGCTCGGTGAGGCGATCTACGACGACCTGCTGCCGGGGGAGCGGGTGCGACTGCACGCGCGCTACGTCGCCGCGCTGTCCAGCGGCGCCGCCCGGGGGACCTCGGCGGAGCTGGCGCTCCACGCCCGCCGGGCCAACGACCTCGACCGGGCGGTGACGGCGAGCATCGAGGCGGGCGACGAGGCGATGGCCGTCGGCGGTCCCGACGAGGCGGCCGACCACTACGAGCAGGCGCTGGAGCTGCTCGAGGACCCCGACCGGGTCGCGCGGCTCGGGGTCGACCACGCCCGTCTCGTGGTCCGCGCCGCCAACGCCCTGATCACCGGCGGCAACGCCGTCCGCGCCGGCCAGCTGGTCGCCGCGCGGCTCGCCCAGCTGCCGCCCGACGCGGCCGCGGCCGACCGCTCCCGCCTGCTCAGCACCCACGCCGAGGTGCTGTACCTGACCGAGACCGAGCTCGACCCGGTCGCCGTCTCCGCCGAGGCGCTCGCGCTGGCCCCGGAGGGGGAGAGCCCGCTGCGGGCCAAGGCGTTGGCCGCCCCACGCCCGGATCCTCGGGGCTCACCGCCGCGACCGGCAGGACGAGGCGGAGGCGCTCGCGACCGAGGCGCTCGCGCTGGCCGAGCGTCTCGCGATGCCCGAACTGGCCTCCGACATCGTCACCACGCTGAGCGGCCTGCGGGTGCAGACCGTCGCCGGGTCCGAGCAGGACGCACTGCGGCGGGCCCTCGAGTCGGCCGTCGACAGCGCGGTGCGGGCCGGTGCGTTCCAGGCGGAGCTCCGCGGGCGCTGGCTGCTCGGCCGCTCCTACCAGGACTCCGGCGACTGGGAGCAGTCCGCGCGCTGGTTCCGCTCGGCGATGGCCCTCGGCGAGCAGGCCGGTCTCGTGTGGGCCCCGTTCAGCCTCGAGGCCCGCTGGCAGCTCACCCGGATCGGCTATCTCCTCGGCGACTGGGACGAGGTGGTCGCCCTCGTCGACAGCGTCGACGCGATGAGCGGACCGCCCATTCCGCGCGGGATCCTCGAGCCGGCCCGCCTGGCGGTGCTGGCCGCCCGCGGTGAGGACGTGCTCGACCGGCTGCTCGCCCTGCGCCGGCTGTGGGAGGACGAGGGCGGGGTCGCGGTCTACAGCGCGGGCGTCGAGATCCAGGTGCACGGCACCCGTGGCGACGCCGCGGCCGCGATCAGCGTCTACGACGACGTCGTCGAGGTGCTCGGCCGCATCTGGGGCGAGTACTTCGGCGGCCGGATCCGGCTCGCCGCCCTCGCGTTGGTGGCGATCGCCCGCGCGATGTCGGGAGCCAGCGCCGCCGAGCGCCGGGGCCTGGTCGCGCACGCCGACCGGTTGCGGGCCGACGGGGACGCGGTGCTCGCCGCGATCCGCGAGCGCGGCGGTCCCTGGGGCCCCGAGGGCCGGATGTGGACCGACCGTCTCGTCGCCGAGCACCGGCGGGTGCACTGGCTCGGCGGCACCGAGGGGGAGGAGTCCCGGCGCGACGACCTGCTCGCCGCGTGGGAGGCGGCCCTCGACTCGACGCTGAAGGTCGGCGACGTGCCCGAGCTGCTGGGCGTGCGGGCGGCGTACTCCCAGATCCTCCGGCTCACCGGCGACCCGGCCCGGGCGCGCGAGGAGGCTGACCAGGCGCGCGCGCTCGCCGACCGGCTGCGGGCCCCGCTCCTGGTGGCGGACCTGCAGGCCGACCCCGGGCCGGGCCGGAGCGCGGCCGCGACGACGCACAGCGGCGGGGCCGCCCTCACCGCGCGCGAGCTCGAGATCCTCGCCCTCGTCGCGGAGGGACGGTCGAACGGCGAGATCGGCAGGCAGCTGTTCATCAGCACCAAGACCGTCAGCGTGCACGTCTCCAACATCCTCGGCAAGCTCGGTGCCGCCGGGCGCACGGAGGCCGCCGCCATCGCCCGCCGCGACGGCCTGCTGCCCTAGCTCGGGTCCGCGGAGCCCCCGCCCGGGCGCTCCCTCCGGGCCCGGCGATCTCCTACCGTGGGAGGGTGCTCGGGCGCTGCCCGCGGCGTAGCGTCGCTCCCGTGACGAGCATCGAGGACCGCGAGGACACCCTGCCGCTCACGATGCGGCGCTTCCGCCGGATGAGCGTCGTCGGCGGTGGCGACCTCCCGCCGGTCCCGATGGACCGACTCCCGCCCGGCCCGGGCTGGCCCGCGCTGGCCCAGACGGTGGCGCTGATGCGGTTCCGGCACTGGTTCCACCCCTGGCTGCACCGCAGGTACGGCGAGGCGTTCACCCTCAACCTGATCCCCGGCAACCGGCCGCTGGTGCTGTTCACCTCGCCGGCGGTGACGAAGGAGATCTTCGCGGGCGACCCGGAGGTCTTCCACGCCGGCCGGGGCAACGCGATCCTCGGCCCGATCATGGGCGAGCACTCCCTGCTGCTCCAGGACTCCGGCGAGCACCACCGGGCCCGCAAGCTGCTCATGCCGGCCTTCCTCGGCCACGCGCTGCGCGGCTACCGCTCGATGGTCGCCGAGGTCTCGGCCGCCGAGATCGCGGGCTGGCGCGAGGGGGAGGAGTTCCGCGCCCTGGAGCGGATGAACGCGCTCACGCTGGAGGTGATCCTGCGCGTCGTCTTCGGCGTCACCGACGAGGGGCGGCTGGCCCGGCTGCGGCCCGCCGTCAACCGGACGGTCGAGATCAACCCGGCCGTCCTGCTCGGCTGGGCCTACCCGCGCCTGCAGAAGCTCGGACCCTGGCGGCGTACGGTCGACAACCAGGTGGAGCTGGACCGCCTGATGTATGCCGAGATCCGCGAGCGGCGCACCGCCACCGACCTCGCCGAGCGCTCCGACGTGCTCTCGCGCCTGCTCGCCGCGCACGACGCCGACGACCCGGGCAGCGGGCTCTCCGACGTCGAGCTGCGTGACCAGCTGGTCACGCTGCTGCTCGCCGGCCACGAGACGACCGCGTCGGCCCTGTCCTGGGCCCTGGTCGAGGTCGGCCGCAGCCCCGACCTGCTCGCGCGGACCCAGCGCGCGGTCGACGAGGGCGACGACGCCTGGCTGGAGGCCGTGCTCAAGGAGTCGATGCGGCTGCACCCGATCATCCCGATGGTGGTGCGCACCCTGATGGAGCCCGCCACCGTCGGCGGCTGGGAGCTGCCGCGCGGCACCACCGTCGGGCCGTCGATCGTGGTGAGCCACCAGCGCGCGTCGAACTTCCCCGACCCCGAGGTGTTCCGGCCCGAGCGCTTCCTCGGCGACGACGTCCCGGCGCTCAACGTGTGGATCCCGTTCGGCGGCGGCGTCCGGCGCTGCATCGGTGCCGGCTTCTCGCTGATGGAGGGGGTGGAGGTGCTCCGCCAGGTCTTCGGGACCTACGACGTCACCGCCGTCGGCACCGACGTGCCCAAGGTCCGCAACATCACCAGCGTCCCCCGGCGGGGTGCCCGGATCCGGGTCGGCCGACGGACACGCTGAACCCGTCCCACGACCAGAGCGACCGGGGAGCACCGGCGGATCACGCTGCGGTGCGCGGAGACAGCTCGACCGTCGCGGCGACGTCCTCGAACAGGTCGTAGTAGTCGCCGTAGTCCGCCCGGGCGACGCTGCCGGTCAGGGTGACGCCCACGCCGTCGCGGAGCCAGGCCCACTGGTCGCACAGCACGTCGACCTCGCCGAGCCGGTGGGAGAACCGGTGGTAGGCGGTCGGCTCGCCGTCGCGGTCGAAGACGTCGGTGTCCTCGACCTCGAGGTCGACGAGCTGCCCGGCGAGGGCCGCCAGGGCACCGGCGCGCCACGCCGTGAGCGACAGGGCGCCCTCGATCGGACCGACGCGCACGACCAGCTCGGGGGTGAAGCCCGACGCGGTCGCGGCCGGCGCGCGGGCGAGCAGGACGACGCCGGGGGCGGGGTCGTCGCGGGTGGACCAGCGGCGGGGGACGGCGAGCGACACGATGTGGTTCATGCGCGGCAGCCTCGACAGCCCGCCCTGTGGACAAACGCCGGGTGTCCGCGCCTGTGGACAACGGCGTGCGCGCCGCGGGCGTCGTCCGTCCGGACGCGCACCGATGTCCGTGCGGCGTCCTAGGGTCGCCCCATGGCCATCGCACGCAATCCCCAGTTCGTCATCGACTGCCCCGACCCGAGACTGCTCGCGGAGTTCTACGCCGCGCTGCTCGGCTGGCGGACCAGCATCGAGGAGGACGGCTCCTGGGCGACCGTCCGCTCCGGCGACCACGCACTGCACCTCCAGCGGGTGGACGGCTACCGCGCCCCCGCCTGGCCCGACCAGGAGGTGCCCCAGCAGATGCACCTCGACGTCGACGTCGACGACCTCGACGAGGCCGAGGCCGCCACCCTCGCCCTGGGCGCCACCAAGCACCCGCACCAGCCCGGCACGTCCTTCCGGGTCTTCCTCGACCCCGCCGGCCACCCGTTCTGTCTCTGTTTGGCGTGAGCGTGTCGGAGATCGCGCTCGCCGCCCGGTCCTCGCTCCGCTCGGACCGCGGGCGTCGCACGATGCGGCTGCGCCGCCGTCCGCCACGCTGCCACGCGTGTCTGGCGTGAGCGTGTCGGAGATCGCGCTCGCCACCCGGTCCTCGCTCCGCCCGAACGGCGCGTCGTCCCGGCTCAGCGGGTGAAGGAGGCCCGGACCTCGTCCTCGGTGAGGCCGTAGTCGGCGAGGTCGTAGCTGTGCGACGGGCGGCGCGGGCCGCTGCGCGACTCCTCGTCCAGGCGTCGCACCTCCTGCTGGGCCGCCGGACTCCAGGTGAGACCGAAGGCGTCGTAGATCGCGCCCACGGTGCCCACCGGGTCCTGGACGAAGCCGCGGTAGTCGACGTCGAAGAACTGGCTCTCGTCGTACTTCTCCCGCGCCTGCCAGAACGCGTCCCACTGCCGGGTCAGGTGCCCGAGCTGGTCCCGGCCCAGGGTCTCGCCGACGAAGGTCGTCGAGTGCCCGGCGGTCGCCTCCGCGGAGAGCGAGCAGGCCGACGCGACCGACGTGACCGGGTCGCGCTGGGTCATCACGACGAGCGCGTCGGGATAGACCTCCAGCAGCGCGTCGAGCGCGATCAGGTGCGACGGGTTCTTCAGCACCCAGCGCCGGTCCTGGTCGTTGAGGCCGATCAGCTGCAGGTTGCGGCGGTGGCGCTCGTAGGCGTCGGTCCACGACTGGGTCGCCAGCCAGCGGGAGTACGCCGGCACGTGGGCCAGCGACTCGAAGCCGAGCGACTTCCCGGTCTGGCGCAGCACCCGCCAGCACTCCTCCGGCTCCGTGGCGTCGGAGTAGTGGATCCCCATGAACTCCGGGTTGGTGACGTGGTGCTCGCGGAAGGCCGCCTGCATGGCGGTGAAGATCGGGTCGTCCTCCCAGGTGTCGCGCGGGGGACGCGGCTGCGGGAACTCGGTCAGCCACATCTCCAGGCCCTGGTGCGCGGGATCCGCGCAGAGCAGTCGGCTCAGCGCCGTCGTACCGGTGCGCGGGAGGCCGAGCACGAAGATCGGCCGCTCGATGGCGACGTCGGCGTGCTGCGGGAACTCGGCGAACCGCGCCTGGGTGAGCAGGCGTGCGACGAGCGCGCTCTTCACCTGCGAGCGCATGAAGTAGTTGCCGGCCCCGGTCAGCCCCGCCTCCGCGGAGCCGAGGTCCTCGACCAGGAGCCGGAACGCCTCCTCGTGGCCCGGCGCGTCCGCGAAGCCGAAGTCGGTCAGGCCGGTCGTGCGGGTGGCGGCGGCGCAGATGTCCTCGAAGGAGCCGACGTCCGCGCGCTGGCGGGGCCCCTCGGTCTGCTCAGGCATGGAACTCGCCGCAGTCGACGTTCAGCATCTGGCCGGTGACGGCCGAGGCCAGGTCCGAGGCGAGGAAGAGCGTGGCCCGGGCGACCTCGTCGGGGGTGGCCAGCCGCTTGAGGTCCGTCGGCGCCGCCTTCTCGGCGTACACCTCCTCGTGGGTGCGGCCCGACTCCTCGGCGATCCAGTCGAAGTAGGCCTTGTTGACGTCCTCGTAGATGTACGACGGCGCGACGCTGTTGACCCGGATGCCGCGCGGACCGAGCTCGGTGGCGAGCGACTGCGCGAGGTGCTCGAGCGTGCCCTTCGACAGCTTGTAGCCGGAGTACTCGGGCTGGCTGCTGTAGATGACGCAGGAGTTGACCATGATCACCGAGCCGCCGACCTTGTCGTCGGTCTGCGCCAGGGCGTCGGCGAACAGTGCCGAGAGCCGCAGCGGCGCGAAGACGTTGGTCTCGTTGGCGGTGCGCAGGCCCTTGAGGTCGAGGGTGCTGATCGGATCCATCGGCGGGATGCCGAAGGCGTTGTTGATCAGGCAGTCCACCTTGCCGAACTCGTCGAGCGCGGCCTCGACGAGGGCCTTGCGCTGGTCCTCGTCGGTGATGTCGGTCGGCACGACGAGGGCGCGGCGGCCGTAGGAGCGGACGACCTCGGCCATCTTCTCCAGGCGCGCCGGGGTGCGGCTGGCGAGGACCAGGTCGGCGCCCATCCGGGCCGCCTCCTCGCCCAGCGAGCGGCCGAGGCCGGGGCCGACACCGGACAGCACGATGACCTTGTCGGTCAGCAGATCCACCATGGCGGACAGGGTAGAACGTGTTTCAGTTTTGGGGAAGGTGTCGAGACAGATTCACCGGCCGGCCGGTGAAACTCATGCTGGGACGAGGAAACTTCCTCGTCCCAGCATGAGTTTTGTCGTCCCAGTTGACGTTATGACACCGCGCCCGCCCGCCGCACCCGCCCGCCGCACCCGCCCGCCGCGCCCGACCCAGCCGTACCCGCCCGCGCCGGTGAGCATCGGGCCGCCGGAATACCCCAGCGGCCTGCCGGTTGACACCATGTGAGCATTCCTCGGATCGAACTCAACGACCAGACCTCCATCCCGCAGTTCGGGCTCGGCGTGTGGCAGGTGCCCCAGGCCGACACCGAGCGCGTGGTGTCCGACGCCTTCGAGCTCGGCTACCGCCATGTCGACACCGCCCAGATGTACGGCAACGAGGAGGGCGTCGGCGCCGCGATCGCGCGCTCCGGCCTCGCCCGCGAGGACCTCTACGTCACGACCAAGCTCAACAACAACCGGCACGAGCCGGCGGCGGCCACGGAGTCGCTGAAGGTCTCGTTGGACAAGCTCGGCCTGGAGAAGGTCGACCTGTTCCTCATCCACTGGCCGCTGCCGACGCGGTACGACGGCGACTTCGTCTCGACCTGGGAGGCGCTGCTCGAGCTGAAGGAGGCCGGTCTGACCACCTCGGTCGGGGTCTCCAACTTCCAGCCCGGCCACCTCGACCGCATCGTCGAGGCGAGTGGTGTGGTCCCGGCGGTCAACCAGGTCGAGGCGCACCCGTACTTCGCCAACGACGCGGTCCGCTCGGCCACCACCCGTCACGGCGCCCGCGTCCAGGCGTGGTCGCCGCTGGGTCAGGGCGGCGGCGAGCTGACCGATCCGGCGGTCACGGCGCTCGCCGAGCGGTACGGCAAGACGCCCGCCCAGGTGCTCCTGCGCTGGGCGCTCGACCGCGGCGACATCGTGTTCCCCAAGTCGCTGAGCAAGGCGCGGCTCGCGGAGAACGCCGAGGTGTTCGACTTCGCGCTCACCGCCGACGAGGTGGCCGCGCTCGCGGCTCTCGACAAGGGCGAGGCGGGTCGCCAGGGCCCGAACCCCGACACCTTCGACTGGATCCCCGACTGATCAACGCCGCGAGCTCGACGACGGCGCTGCGTCGACGCTAGAGCCCGGGCAGGGGCGGGTCGAAGGTCAGCGCGACACTCGGCTCGTGCCCCTCGATCTCGCGTCGGGGGCCCGCCGGGCGTCCTACGCGGCATTCGGGTCGTCAGAGCCTCCCGTTGACGACCCGAATGCCGGGTACGACGCCCGGCGGCTGCCCGCGCTACGCGATCACGAGATCATCCGTCGTGCGACCGCGCGCTGCCGGGCGGTGATCCGCGCGGCGTACTCCTCGGCCGACAGGCCGACCAGGCCGGGCAGGTGCTTCGGGACCTCGGTCACCGGCACGATCTCGACGCTCGGTCCGTCGGAGGCCGAGAGCGAGCGGGTGAGCTGCTGCCAGCGGAGCATCATCGGGCCGGTGCGGTGGCCGGTGGTCTCCAGCCAGTTGGCGACGGGTGTGCCGTCGGGCCCGGGCGGGCGCTCGGAGATCACGAACCGCATCACGCCGTCGTCGTCGGTGAGGGCCTGGGCCTTGGTCAGCGAGGTCTGATGCGTCTCGTAGTCGGTCGAGACGTACCAGTCGGACCCGATCTGGATCGCCTGGTAGGTGCAGTCGTCGCAGCGCGGGACGGACACGATCATCGCCTCGTCCTCGGCCAGCCCGTAGTGGCCGATCGAGGAGAACTGCGACGACAGGCCGCCCGGCGTGGGGGCGGGAGCCGTCAGCGTGTTGACCGGCTCCTTGTACTGGAAGAAGTGGGGGAAGGCGAACCAGGTCTGGATCGAGCCGATCAGCGAGCGCGCCGCGATCTCGTACTGACGCCGCAGCAGGTCCGCGGTCGGCTCCCGGCGCGGCCGGCCGAGGGTGTCGGGACGCTCGATGGTGAGCGTGCCGCGCTCCTCGGTGTCCCAGTCGTTGAAGACCTCGCGCACGATCAGCGTCTTGGCGCCCTGCTCGGCGAGGTAGGTGAACTCGAAGGAGCCGTCCGGCCCGATCTCCAGCTCGCGCTCGTCGAAGGCCATCAGCGAGGTGGCGGCCGAGTCGGCGCTGTAGGCGCCGCCCATCACCTGGAAGGACAGGTCGGCGGAGGTCCCCCGCCGGCCGCGCACGACGTACTCGACGCCCTCGCGCAGGTAGGCGTTGAAGTAGATCGCGTCCGGGTTGTCCAGGCCCTGCTTGGAGAACTGGTGGGTCGGGTTGATGAACAGGGGCTGCTCGAGGTCGTAGTCGAACGCCGTCTGCATCGCCATCCGGATCCGTCCGGCGAGGTACTCGTAGCCCTCGATCCGGTCGGCCTCGCTGTCGATGAACGGCGCGTTCGCGATCAGCTCCTCGGCCTCGGCGATCGCGTCGCGCAGCGGCTGGGTGAGGTCGAGGGAGGCGGACATCAGCCGTTCACCTTCGCGATGACGTTCTCGGCGTACTGCTCGAGGTGCTTGATCTTCGTCTCCAGCGGCTCGGTGTCGGGCCCCTTGATGTAGGGGACCCGGAAGCCGACGATGCAGTCGGTGACTCCCCGGTCCTCGAGTCGCTTGACGCCGTCGACGGTGTAGGCGTCGTAGGAGATGACGTGCACCTCGAAGTCGTCGCGGGTGTCGCCCTCCTCGGCGCGGATCTCCGCGAGCCGGGTCAGCAGGCGGTCGAGCTCCTCACCGTCGCCGCCGGCGTGCATCCACCCGTCGCCCTTGCGTACGGCGCGTCGCAGCGCCGCGTCGGAGTGGCCGCCGACGAGTAGCGGGATCCGCTCGGTCGGGGCGGGGCACTGCTGGAGCGGCTCGATGTCGTAGAACTCGCCCTGGTAGCCGAAGAAGGTCGGCTCGTCGCCGGGCTGCGTGAGGCCGCGCAGGATGTCCATGCACTCGTCCATCCGCTTGCCGCGTCTCTCCCACGGCACGCCCATCGCCGCGAAGTCCTCGGGCCACGGCGAGAGCCCGACGCCCAGGCCGAGCCGGTTGCCGGAGAGGTACGCCAGCGACGACGCCTGCTTGGCGACGAGCACCGGCGGCCGGATCGGGAGCTTGAGCACGAACGGCGTGAGCCGCAGGCTGCTGGTCACCGCGAAGAGGTGGCTGCACAGGATGAAGGTCTCGATGAACTCCTTGCCGAGCAGGAACTCGCGGTCCCCGGTGTCGGTGTAGGGGTACTTCGAGTCGGACTCCTGCGGGTAGATGAGGCTGTCCGCGATCGTCATCGAGGTGTAGCCGGTCGCCTCGCAGGCCTGGGCGAGCGGGGCGTAGTAGTCGGCGTGGGTCATGCCCTCGGCGAAGGAGAAGCGCATCCCGCAACACTAGAACCTGTTCTACATTTCTGCCAGAGTGAGTTCCATGGCAGCGACCAAGCCGAAGCCCGACGGCCTTGACAAGCCGATCGTCGCGAAGATCATCAAGTACGGCGCCCGGGCGAACGTGCGGATCTACCGGCTCACCAACGGCCGGATCGGCGCGAAGTGGCGCATCGGCGCCGGGTGGAGGAAGCCCGTCCCCGTGCTGCTGCTCGACCACCTCGGCCGCCGGAGCGGGACCCGGTTCACGACGCCGCTGCTCTACCTCGCCGACGGGCCGGACCTGGTCGTCGTCGCGTCCCAGGGCGGGCTGCCGAAGAACCCCCAGTGGTTCCACAACCTCCTCGCGAGCCCCGACACCACCGTGGCCGTGCCGGGGGAGCGGAGCCGGCCGGTCCGGGCGCGGGTCGCCGGACCCGAGGAGCGCGCCGCGCTGTGGCCGCGGCTGGTCGACCTGTATGCCGACTTCGACAGCTACCAGGCCTGGACCGACCGGGAGATCCCGGTCGTGGTCCTCGAGCCCCGCTGACCCCGACCCGATCCGAGCCCGACCCGAGCCCGACCCGAGCCCGACCGACCCAGGAGCCACCGTGGACCTGCAGGAGCTGATCGACCGCGCCGAGATCACCGACGCGATCACCCGCTACACCCTCGCCGTCGACGACGGCGACTTCGACCTCCTCGACTCGGTCTTCACGCCGGACGCCCGGATCGACTACACCGAGAGCGGGGGCGTCGCCGACAGCTACCCGGTCGTGAAGGCGTGGCTGGCCGAGGCGCTGCCGGCCTTCTCGCGGCACCGGGTCCACCTGGTCGGGCAGGTCGCCGTCGACTTCGCCGGCAGCCGCGACGAGGCCGACGTGACGGCGTACTTCCACAACCCCATGCGCATCGCCGACGGCAAGGGCGGGGAGCGGGTGGTCGAGGTCGGGGGCCGCTACCGGCACACGTTCGTACGCACGGCGGAGGGCTGGCGCTCGCGCCGGCTGCACGAACAGGTCGTCTGGACGCGCGGTTTCTGATTTCTTCGGGCGGTCTGGACAATGGTCGGGTGAGCGACCAGCAGCAGCCCCCTGCCGAACGTCCCGTGCTCAACGGGCTGGTGGCGCTGCTCGCCGTCGCCCTCGGGGTCGGCCTGATCCTGGCCGTCGTGGCGCTGCTCGGCACCAAGGTGCTCGGCCTCGGCGGTGACGACGGCGACGCGGCCGGCGACTCGACGGCGCGCCAGTCGATGTACCTCCCCACGCCGGTCGAGACCGACGAGGCCACCGGTCCGCTGGTCACGCTCCACACCGAGGACCCCGACGAGCCGACCGACGCCGAGTCCGTGGTCCCCGAGGACGAGCCGACGACCGAGCTCACCAGCGAGACGGCCGCGGCGGGCGAGATCTCGCTGCAGGCCGTCGCCACGGCGGTCGCCAGCGGCGAGCGGATCTACTTCAGCGGCGTCTACCCCGGTGGGGAGGGCGCGATCTTGTGGGTCCAGCGCTTCGAGAACGGCGACTGGGCGGACTTCCCGGCCAGCGTCGGCGTCACCAACGGCACCTTCTCCAGCTACATCTTCACCGGCGTCAGCGGCGTCAACCGGTTCCGCGTCATCGACCGTGACAGCGGCACGGTGAGCAACGAGATCAGCGTCACCGTCGGCTGACGGTCCGGACCGCGCCCCGTGATCGTCACCGTCGACCTGTTCAGCGCGGCGACCGACACCCGCGCCGGCGCCGGATCGGTCCTCGGCGCGATCGCCGAGCGGCGGGGCTGGGCGATCGACGGCGTCGCGCTGTATGACGTGTGGGACCGCCACAACAAGGCCCTCCAGCGACAGGCCCGGCCGCCGCAGACCTTCACGGAGGTGTCGCGGGAGGCGCTGCGGCGGGCCTACGCCGAGCTCGGGCACGATCCCGGCCTCGCCGGAGCGGACCTGGCCGTGCTGCACGAGAGCGTCGACACATGGCCGCTGTGGCCCGATGTCGCCGACGGCCTGCGCGGTGTCGCCGCGATCGCCCGCGTCGGTCTGCTGTCGAACGTCGACGACCACCTCGCGCGGCGTACCCGGGCGGCGGGACTGGTCGACCCCGACCTGCTGCTGACCTCGCAGCGGCTCGGCGCCTTCAAGCCGGACCCCGCGATCTACCTCGCCGCGGTGCGTGCGGTGGCGCCGGAGCGGCTGGTCCACGTCGCGGCGTCCGCGCGCGACGTGCGCGGCGCGTTGGAGGCGGGGATCACCGCGGTCAGGCTGGCCCGACCGGGACACGCGGTGGACCCGGACGGGCCGCCTCCGCCGGTCGAGGTGGGCGACGCGCGCGAGCTCGCGGAGGTCGTCCGCACCCTGTAGCCCGGAGCGCGCGGGTGCTCGGCCGGGCTCAGGCCGTGGGGACGACGAGCAGCGCCCACGCCACGAGCGGGGCCACGACGACGATCGACATGCCCCACTGCATGAGCCGGCGGAAGACCATTTCCCGCTGGTCGGGGTCCGCGTTGGCCACCACCAGGGCGCCGTTGGTGGAGAACGGGCTGCAGTCGACGACCGAGCTCGAGATCGCCAGCGCCGCGATCAGGGCGATCGCGTTGACCTGGTCGGTCAGCAGGAACGGGACGGCGAGCGGGATCAGCGCGCCGATGATGCCGGTGGTGGAGGCGAAGGCCGACACCACGGCCCCGATCAGGCAGATGAGCAGCGCCGCGACCAGGGGCGAGCCGACGTCGGCGACGCCGTCGCCGAGCCAGTCGACGACACCCTGGTTCTGCAGCAGCGTCACGTAGGTCACGATGCCGCCGATCAGCAGCACGGTGCCCCAGCTGATCTTCTCCACGGCGCCCTTGGCCGACGCCGGGAACGCCAGCGTGAGCGCCACCGCGATGGTCAAGGCCGTGAAGCCGACGTCGAGGTCGAAGCCGAGCGCGCCGACCATGAGCGCGACCAGGCCGACCAGGGTCAGCGAGCGCTGCGGGTCGAGGCGGGTGGCGTCGTCGGGGGTGTCGGCCCGCGTGCTGCGGCGGGCCTCGACCGCGGAGTGCGGCGTGGCGGGCCCGGTGCCGCGGGTCGCGGCGTACGACGCCTCCTCGGCCTCGGCGCCGACCGCGACGCTCTGGCGGCCCCGGGCGACGAGCTCGCGCCCCCCGAAGGCGAGGTAGGTGATCGCGGCGATGACGGTGGCGGCGAGGAAGGTCGACGAGAAGAGCACGCCCTGGTTGCCCGGCAGGTCGTTGGTGTCGACCACGCCGTTGGTGATCGAGCCGAAGATGCCGATGGGCGAGAAGCTGCCGGCGGTCGCGCCCTGCACGACCATCATGCCCATCATCACGGGGTGGATCTGGTAGCGCAGGGCGAAGCCCATGGCCACGGGGGCGACGATCGCGACGGCCGCCGGGCTCACCGCCCCGATCGCCGTGACCGCCGCGCAGACCAGGAACATCGCCCAGGGCACGAGGGCGACACGTCCGCCGACGGCGCGGACGGCGCCGTGCACGATCCAGTCGACGGTGCCGTTGTTCTTCGCGAGCGCGAACAGATAGGTGACGCCCACCAGGATCACGAAGAGTCCGCTGGGGAAGCCGGCCAGGACGTCCTCGGTGGTCGCGTCGTAGACCGCCAGGCCGACGACGAAGGACGCCACCAGGGCCAGCGCGCCCATGTTGACGCCCCGCACCGTGGCGATGAGGAAGACGACGACGAGGACGGCGAGCGAGATCAGCTCGTGGGACATGGCTCTCCTGGGTTCGGGGACCGGCCACGGACGTGACCGGCGTCATAGGACCATCGAGTGTGCCAGTGGCTAGGCCACCTGTCCACTGGGCGGTCCGGGCCACTACGATGACCCCATGTCCGCCACGCGTGATCGCCCGCAGGTGCCGCCGTTGCGCCGGGAGCGGCTCTACGAGACGCTCGCGAGTCACATCTCGGACTTCATCGAGGCCCAGGGCCTCGTCGGCGGAGACCGGCTGCCGCCGGAGCGCCAGCTGGCCGCCGAGCTGGGCGTGAGCCGGGCGACGCTGTCCCGGGCGCTCGCCGCCCTCGAGACCCGCGGCCGGATCGAGGTGCGCCACGGCGTGGGCGCGCTGGTGCGCGACGCCGGTGCCGAGCCGGGGGCCGGGATGCTGCTCCCGGGCTTCGACGCACGGCCGCGCGTCGAGGTCGTCGCCGCTCGGGAGGCGGTGCTCGCCGGCATCGCCCGCGCCGCCGCGGCCAACCAGCAGAGTTCGCTGCGGCTGGCGATGCTCGCCGACGACGGCCGGCCGCGCAGCTTCGAGCACACCTGGCGCTGCGTCCGCCGGCTCGCCGACTCCGCGCTGCTCGCCGATCTCGACGACACCCTGGCGGGGCACGCGCCCGACCCGGTCCCGTCGCCCGGCCTGCAGGTGCGCCTCGGCGATCTCGCGGACGCGATCATCCGGGGCGACGCCGCGGGCGCCGCCACGGCCTGCGTCGGACTGCTCGGCGACGAGTGAGTTCGCCCGGGCTCGGTGGCCCGGTGGCCTAGCCATAGAGACAATGCCAGCATGTCGCCCGTGACCCCCGCCGTGCCCCAGGGCCGCCCGTGACCGGCCTCGAGCAGCTGCTGGTCGTCCTGGCCGGTCTGGGTGCCGGCGTGCTCAGCACGACGGTCGGGGTCGCGTCGCTGCTGAGCTTCCCCGTGCTCCTGGCGGTCGGCCTGCCGCCGGTCGTCGCGAACGTGAGCAACACGATCGGCCTGGTGCCCTCGGGCGTCGGCGGCGGCATCGGCTACCGCGAGGAGCTGCGCGTCCACCCCCGGATCACGACGGCGGTCATGGTGCTGACCGGACTGGGCGGGGCCGCCGGCGCGGCGCTGCTGCTGGCCCTGCCGCCGGGCGTCTTCGAGGCCGTCGTCCCCTGGCTGATCCTCGGCACGTGCCTGCTGGTCGGCGTCCAGCCGCGGCTCTCCGCCTGGCTGGCAGCCCGGCGGGGCCGCGACGGCCGCGAGGTGCACCCGCGACTGCGGCTCTCGGTCGTGGCGACCGGCTTCGTCCTGCTCACCGGCGTCTACGGCGGCTACTTCGGGGCAGGGGCGGGCGTGATGATGATCGCGACGCTGGCCCTCTCGCTCGACATCGACCTGCGCGTGATCGCCGGCATCCGCACCATCGCCCTGCTGGCCTCGAACTTCGTGGCCGCGCTGGTGTTCGTCGTGGTCGCCGACGTGGACTGGCTCGCCGTGGCGCTGCTGTCGGCCAGCTCGATCATCGGCGGCTACGTCGGCGCCCGGGTCGCCCGCCGCCTCCCGGCCGGCGTGCTGCGCACGCTCGTCGTCGTCGCCGGCGTGACCGCGTCGACCGTGATGCTCGTCGGCTGAGCGCCCTCCTCGGGGCCGGGACGCACGGGATCGGGAGGCCCCGGGAATTCCTCCCCGCCCCCGGGAACAACCCGCCGGGGCGTCCGGTTGGAGCCTGTGTCAGACTTGAGTCCATCCGGCTCAACTAACTTGCACCACCAACCTCACGCACGGAGGAGACACACACATGGCACGAGCTGTCGGCATCGACCTCGGTACGACGAACAGCGTCGTCGCGGTCCTCGAGGGCGGCGAGCCCACGGTCATCGCCAACGCGGAGGGAGCCCGGACCACGCCGTCCGTCGTCGCCTTCGCGAAGAGCGGTGAGGTGCTCGTCGGCGAGGTCGCGAAGCGCCAGGCGGTCACGAACGTCGACCGCACCATCCGGTCGGTCAAGCGCCACATGGGCACCGACTGGACCCAGCACATCGGTGACCCGGTGGACAAGGACTTCACGCCGCAGCAGATCTCGGCGTTCATCCTGCAGAAGCTCAAGCGCGACGCGGAGGCCTACCTGGGCGAGACCGTCACCAACGCGGTGATCACCGTCCCGGCGTACTTCTCCGACGCGCAGCGCCAGGCCACCAAGGAGGCCGGCGAGATCGCGGGCCTGACCGTCGACCGCATCGTCAACGAGCCCACCGCCGCCGCGCTGGCCTACGGCCTCGACAAGGGCGACGACCAGACGATCCTCGTCTACGACCTCGGTGGCGGCACCTTCGACGTGTCCCTGCTCGAGATCGGCGAGGGCGTCGTGGAGGTCAAGGCCACCAGCGGCGACAACCACCTCGGTGGCGACGACTGGGACAACGCGATCGTCGCGTGGATGGTCAAGAAGTTCAAGGACGCCAACGGCGTCGACCTGTCCGCCGACAAGATCGCCGCGCAGCGCCTCCAGGAGGCCGCCGAGAAGGCCAAGATCGAGCTGTCGTCCTCCAGCGACACCACGATCCACCTGCCCTACATCACCCACGGCGAGAACGGTCCGCTGCACTTCGAGGAGCGGCTCACCCGCTCGGAGTTCCAGCGGCTCACCGCCGACCTGCTCGAGCGCACCAAGGCGCCCTTCCAGAACGTCCTCAAGGACGGCGGCGTCGAGCTCTCCGCGATCGACCACGTGGTCCTCGTGGGCGGCTCCACCCGGATGCCCGCGGTCACCGAGCTGGTCAAGGAGATGCTGGGCGGCAAGGAGCCCAACAAGGGCGTCAACCCGGACGAGGTCGTCGCCGTCGGCGCCGCCCTGCAGGCCGGCGTCCTGGCCGGTGAGGTCAAGGACGTGCTGCTCCTCGACGTCACCCCGCTCAGCCTCGGCATCGAGACCAAGGGTGGCGTGTTCACCACCCTGATCGAGCGGAACACCACGATCCCGACCAAGCGCTCCGAGATCTTCACGACCGCCGACGACAACCAGCCGTCGGTCGAGATCAAGGTCGCCCAGGGCGAGCGGGCCATCTGGTCGCAGAACCAGCCCCTCGGCAACTTCGAGCTGACCGGTCTCCCGCCGGCTCCGCGCGGCGTGCCGAAGATCGAGGTCACCTTCGACATCGACGCCAACGGCATCGTCCACGTCTCGGCGAAGGACCAGGCGTCCGGCCGCGAGCAGTCGATGACCATCTCCGGCGGCAGCGCGCTGTCGAAGGAGGACATCGACCGCATGGTCAAGGAGGCCGAGCAGTACGCCGAGGAGGACGCCAAGCGGCGCGAGGCCGTCGAGGTCCGCAACCAGGGCGAGCAGCTCGTCTACACGACCGAGAAGTTCCTCGCCGACAACGGCGACAAGCTCCCGGACGACGTCAAGACCGAGGTGAGCGCCGACGTCGAGGCGCTCAAGAGCGTCCTCGAGAACGCCGAGGCCGGCTCCGAGGAGCTCACCGCCGCCATCTCGAAGCTGGGCGAGTCCAGCCAGAAGATGGGCGCCGCGATGTACGCCGCCGCCGAGGCCGACGCCGCCGCGGCCGGTGGCTCCACCGGCGCCACCGGTGAGGCCGACGACGACGTCGTCGAGGCCGAGATCGTCGACGAGGACACCGAGGGCGACGCCAAGTGACCGAGGAGAACCTCAACCCGGAGGAGGGGGAGCTGCAGGAGACTGCGGCTCCCTCGCCCGAGGGCCCGGAGGCCGCCTCGGACCCGGCGGCGGACGCTGGGGAGGGCAGCGCCGAGGGTGTCTCCGCCGACGCCGCGGAGGACGACGCGCACGACGCCGACAACGCCGACGACGCGGACACCGCGGACACGGCGGACAACGCGGACGCCGCCACCGCCGAGGCCGACGAGCTGACCGTCACCCGGATGGAGCTGGAGGAGCGGACCCTCGACCTGCAGCGCCTGCAGGCGGAGTTCCTCAACTACAAGCGCCGGGTCGAGCGCGACCGCGAGCTGCTGCGGGAGAACGCGACGTACGCCGCGCTCACCCCGATCATCGACGTCCTCGACGCGATCGACCGGGCCCGTGAGCACGAGCCGCTCGAGGGCGGGTTCAAGGCCGTCGCCGAGCAGCTCGAGCGCGTGGTCGCCGGGCTGGGCCTGGCCAAGTTCGGCGAGGTGGGCGACGCCTTCGACCCGACGATCCACGAGGCGCTGTCCCACATCGGCACCGACGCCGAGGTCGAGGTGACCACCTGCAAGGTGATCGCCAAGTCCGGCTACAAGATGGGGGAGCGGGTGGTCCGCGCCGCCCAGGTGCTGGTGGTCGACCCGGCTTGACGATGACGATGAGGAGGCCCGGCAGCGTGGCGCACCGGGTGCGACCTGCGCGGGCACAGGCAACGAAGGGAGGTGTGCGATGAGTGACGACGGGATCCGGTCCGACTGGGCGACCAAGGACTTCTACAAGGAGCTCGGCGTCGCGAAGTCGGCGACGCAGGACGAGATCAAGAAGGCCTACCGCAAGCTCGCGCGCGCCAACCACCCCGACTCGCATCCCGGCGACACCGCCAAGCACGACAGGTTCAAGGCGGTGGCCGAGGCGTACGACGTCGTCGGCGACCCCGACAAGCGCAAGAAGTACGACCAGGCGCGGGAGCTGTTCGGCCGCGGCGGCTTCCCCGCCGGGGCCGGCTTCGGGGGCGCCGGCGGCTTCGGCGGCGGCGGCATCAACGTCGAGGACCTGCTGCGGGACCGCGCGGGGGGCGGGGGTGGCTTCGGCGACCTGTTCGGCGACCTCTTCGGTGGTGGCGGCCGGGGCCGGTCACGGGCGTCGCGGGCCGCCCGCGGCGCCGACCTCGAGACCACCGCGACCATCGGCTTCACCGAGGCGCTCGACGGTGCCACGGTGTCGCTGCGGGTCAGCGCCGACGGTGCGTGCGCGACCTGCCACGGCACGGGCGGCAAGCCCGGCACCCAGCCGCACGTGTGCCCGACCTGCGACGGCAGCGGCTTCGTCACCGCCTCGGTCGGCGGCGCGTTCTCGATGAACGAGACCTGCCCGACGTGCGGGGGCCGTCAGCTCGTCTACGACGACCCGTGCCCCACGTGCCACGGGTCGGGTCAGGGGCGCAGCACCCGCACCATCCAGGCGAGGATCCCCGCCGGGGTGAAGGACGGGCAGCGGATCCGGCTGCGCGGCAAGGGCGCGCCGGGGGCGAACGGCGGTCCCGCCGGCGACCTCTACGTGACCGTGAAGGTCACCGGGCACCGCGTCTTCGGGCGCAAGGGGGAGCACCTCACCGTCGACGTACCCGTCTCCTTCGCCGAGCTGGCTCTCGGCGCCGAGATCCGCATCCCCACCCTCGGCGGCGCCCCGGTGACGCTGAAGGTCCCCGCCGGCACCCCCAACGGTCGCACCTTCCGGGTGCGCGGCAAGGGAGCGGTCAAGGCCGACGGCTCGCGGGGCGACCTGCTGGCGACGGTCGAGGTGCAGGTGCCGAGCACCCTCGGGGCCGAGGCCAAGGAGGCGCTCGAGGCCTACGCCGCCGCGACCGCGGACAGCCGGCTGCGTTCGGGCCTCTTCGAGGGCGAGCCCGCCGGTGAGCGCGGCGACCGGCACCAGGACGTGAGCTGATGGTGGGCCGTGACGCGCCCGGACGGTCGGGCCCCCTCGGCCCTCCGGGTGAGGACGACGCGGTGTACGTCATCAGCGTCGCGGCCCAGCTCAGCGGCCTGCACCCGCAGACGCTGCGGACCTACGAGCGGGTCGGCCTGATCACACCGGGCCGCACGGGCGGCGGCGGCCGCCGCTACTCCTACCGCGACATCGAGCGGCTCCGCGAGATCGCCCGGCTCACCGCCTCCGGCATCGGCATCGAGGGCGTCAAGCGGATCCTCGACCTCGAGAACGCCGTCACCGCGCTGCGCGCCCGCAATGCCGAGCTGGTCGCGGAGCTGGAGGCCGCCCGCGAGGCGCTCCGGCAGGCCAGCGCCGCGCGTCCCGCGACCCCGCGGTCCAATCTTCCCGCGCTGCCCGGCACCGCCGTCGGCCAGTCCGTGGTGGTCTGGCGCCGCAACCCCTGACCCGGCGGGGTCGCGGCGCCTCGACGGTCACCTCATTCGACCCGCACGCGATAGGTCCTCGACCTGTCCGCGGCCCGGACGGTGATCGTCACCACGCCCGGGGAGGTGGCGAGGATGCGCCCCGCGGCATCGACGTCGGCCACGCCCGGCCGCGAGGAGCGATACGTCACCGTGACGCCGGTCGCCTTCGCCGAGCGGTACCTGCCGGTGATGAAGGCCGACTGGCCGACCTGCATCCGCCGGGGTACGACGGCTCGGACCTTGGTGACCTTCGCCTTCGGCCTCGACGCGACGACGCGTGCCGTGATGCTCGTCGACAGCCTCTGCCCGGACGCGTCCGTCCCCACCGTGGTCGCGGTGATCGTCGCCTTCCCCGCCCGCTTCGCCCGCACCACGCCGGTGGAGCTCACCGTCGCGACCCTCGGGTCGGAGGACGTCCACACGACGGCCCCGGCGTAGGCCGGGTGCACGTCGGCGTAATAGACGGCCTCCGCCAGCCGCAGGGCGTCGCCCCGGACCAGGCGCAGCTGCCCCTGGTTCAGCTTGACCGACGACACGACCGCGGTCGCCCCCGCGGTGGCCGCGGCCGGCACGGGTGTCAGGCCCAGCACGGCCGAGGTCAGCTCCTCGACGGCGCCGTCGATCCGGGACTGCGTCGCCGACGGGTCCGCCAGGACCACGGCGGCGTCGGCCAGCTCGGCCTGGAGGGCGGCCCACGACGCCTCGGTGTAGGTGCCGTTCGCGTTCGACAGCGCCCTCGCCGCGGCGTAGACGTGGCGTAGGACCGTGGGGTCGCTCGTCGCCGGCCGTACCGTCAGACCCTCCAGCGCCGCCTGCAGACCGGCGGAGGCGCTGTCCAGCTGCTCCTGGGTCCGGTCGTCCCGATCCTCATGGACGGCCTGCGCCCCGGCCAGGGCGTCGCGCAGCGCGTCGGCCGACGCGTCGGTGAAGCCGTCCAACGAGCCCTCCAGCGCCTCGGCCGCGCCGATCAGCGTCGCCAGCACCGTCGGATCGCCCCGTCTCTCCAGGGCCTCGACGGCCGCGTTCAGCGCCTCGGTCGCGGCGTCGATCTCCTCCTGGCTGGAGTTCGCGTCGTCGTAGACGGCCTGGGCGCCCTCGTCGCCCTCGACGACCCCGGTCAGCGCGGCCCACGTCGAGGTCGTGTAGTCGTCGGGATCGAGGGCCGAGTGCTCGAGCAGCGCGAGCTCCAGGGCGGACCTGTCGACAGCGGCCACCACGTAGGAGAGCGTTCCGGTCGCGCGGTTGCCGGCGTTGTCCACGACGGTCCGGGTGATCGTGTGCTGCCCGACGGCCCTCGAGTAGCCCGTCTGCTCGCACGAGGCGACGCCGGAGGTGGCGTCGGTGCCCAGGCACGCCGGCTCGTCCGGGACGTCCTCCGGCCGGAGCGGCCCGGTCGGCCAGGGGCCGAACGCCGGCACCGGCGGGGTGGTGTCGATCCGCACCCGCAGCTCCTTCTCGTCGGAGCTGTTGGCCGAGGCATCCGCGGCGGCGTACCGCAGCACGTGGGTGCCGTCGGTCCCGACCGGGACCGGCCCGGTGTACGGCGTGCGCGGCCCGTCGTCCAGCGCCACCGTGACGGACGGCGACGGATCGACGTCGTCGACCGCCTCCACCCGCAGCTCGGTCGGCTCGGTGATCCAGCCGTTGTTCCCGTAGACCGTGGTGTCGGCCGGAGCGGCCGACACCGTCGGAGCCCGTTCGTCGACGGCCGGCGCGCTCGGCTCGGACACCCACAGATCGGTCAGCGACGGGTCGTAGGTCGCCTCGTCGGGGCCGGTGTAGAGGTAGCTGACGCGCACCTTGCCGTCACCGTCGATGTCCAGCGCGTCCGGGTCGTCGACCAGTACCTGGTAGCTGGCGAGCGTGTCGCCGACGACGCCCTCGTTGGGCATCAAGTACCGCACCTGTCGGACGACCACGTCGTCGACCAGCACCTGGTAGGCCTTGGGCCGGGTCTGGACGACGGCGAGACTGGTGGGCCCGGAGGTGTCCGCCGTCTCCCGCATGGTGAGCACGAAGGGCTCGCCGGTGGTCACCTCGACGTCCACGGCGTACCAGCTGCCGTCGCGGGCCCAGGTGAAGCGTCGGCTCAGGCCGCCCTCGGTGTTCGTCCCGCCCACGGGGATGCCGGCGCGGTAGTTCCACGTCAGGTTGTGCGCCAGCTCGGTCGGACCCGGCTTCACGTTCTCCGGGGCGTTGCCCGTCGTGCCCGGGCCGCCGTCCCCGAAGTCGACGAAGTCGGTCGCACCGGGAACCGCCGCGGCCCCGGTGGCGTTCCAGCCCTGGCCGCGGGGCCCGTACCACTTGATCCGGGTGTCGCTCGTGGCGCTGGCCAGGACGGATCCTCGGTCGACGAAGTCGACCGTGACCGACTGCATGATGGGCAGTCCGTACTCGCCTCCGCCGTACACCGTGACGGGCACCTGCGCCGACCCGCCCGCCGGGACGGTCACCTGCTCCGACGGCGCGCCCGCCTCCAGCACGCCGGCCACGGATCGCGCCGCCAGGCGCCCGGTCACGGGGACGGGTCCGTCGTTGCGGACGGTCGCGGTGACGGTCCACGCGCCGGTCCTCGGGTAGGCGCCGGTGCGTTCGCCGATCTCGACCGCCTCGACGGCCACGTCGGCGGCGACCTGCAGATAGCTCGAGACGGGCCGGGTGAACGTGCGCTGCTGCCCCCCGTAGACGACCGTCACCTCGGCCTCGGCGTCGAACGAGGCGCCGTTGCGCGCGCCCTCGGGCACGGCGACGGTGAAGGGCAGCTCCGCGCGCTCACCCACCGCGACCGGGCCACCGGTCAGCGTGACCGGCGCCGTCAGCCCGGGGATCCGGACCACGCCGGAGATCGAGTCGATCGTCGACAGGCCGGTGTTCTCGACGGTCACGACGCCCGCCGCGCTCTGGCCGGGACTCACCTGCCCCACCCGGGGGACGGTGACCTCGGCCGGCGGTCCGGCGACCGTGAACGCGTAGGCGCCCGACTCCACCCGCACCACGGTGTCGCCGGTGGCGGCGTCGACCCGCACGTCGAGCACGCCCGGCGTCGACGCGCCCAGCGGCGCACCCGACTCCGCCACGTCCCCCACCTCGCCGGTCGGCAGGTGCACCTCGGCCACCGTGCCCTCGGGCACGGAGAGATCCAGCGCGTAGGCGTGGGGATCGGTCGCGTCGATCGTCACCTCGATCATGCCGTTGACGCTGTGGACCGTGGCGTCGACCGTCTTCAGCGAGCCGAGATCGGGGTTCACGACGAACTCGGCGAAGCCCGGCGCGAGCGGCCGGATGCCGGCCGCGTAGCGGCTCATCATGGTCAGCGGGCCGCCGGTCCAGGCGTGGTTGAACGTGCCTGCCGCATCCTGCTCGGGACCGGCGAAGAACTCCCAGAGGGTCGAGTGGTCGGGGTCGTTGACCATCGGCGCGTAGCGGTCCTTCATCCGCGCGATCGCGTCGTCCGGATAGCCCATCAGGTACAGCGCCTCGAGCACGTACTTGTCCATATAGGGGCTGGACTTCTTCACGTTGACGAGCACGTCGCGGATCTGCTCGTAGTGGGCCTCGTCCGCCAGGCCGGCGTACACGGCCAGCGCGTTGGCGCGGTCGTCCGCCCCGCCGTCGCCGGTGGACTCGTAGTAGCCCTTGCCCTCGACCCAGAACCTGTCGATGTTGTCCCTGATCGAGTCGGCCCGGCCGCGCATCCACGTGATCTGGGCGTCGTCGGACGGTACGCCGAGCGCTGCGGCCGACTTGAGCGTCGAGTTCAGCGCGATGTAGTACCACAGGGTGTCGATCAGCCGGCCGTCCTCGCCGTAGCCCCAGTCGTGCCAGTGCCACGTGCCGCCGTGGTCGTGCCGCAGCAGGCCGTCGGCCGCCATGTTGTAGGTCCGGAGGTAGGCCACCGACGGCTGGTAGGTCTCCTCGAGCGCCGTCTTGTCCCCGGAGTACTCGTAGAACATCCAGAAGCTCATCACCGCGGCCAGCGACTGCGCCGGCAGCTCGGAGAAGTCCGCCGCCGGAGCCTGGGTCGGGATCAGGTCGCCGTTGCGGAAGCCCATCAGGTTCGTGATGCCCTTGCGGGCGAGGTCGGCGGCGGCGGGATCGAGGGCGTAGAAGGCCTCCTCGAGCTCGTTGGTCGCGTCACCCCACCACTGCGACCGCTCCCGGTCGGGGCAGTCCATGTAGGAGTCGCGCATCGTGACGTACAGGGTGTCGCGCGCCATCGTCCACAGCTTGTTGAGGTAGGCGTCGTCGGAGACGAAGGAGCCGTCGAACTCGGTGGCGTAGCCGGAGAGGCGGTAGCCGATCTCCTCGACCTCCGCGCCCTCCTCCGCGGTGATGATCAGCTTGTCGCCGTTCATCCAGATGAGGGACTCGTGGTCCTGGGCGCCGGCCCGGGTGACGTACTCGCCCTGGACCGCCTGCTCGATCCCTCCTCCGCGGACCGTGGCGTGATCGGTCTTGAGGCCCACCGTCCGGCCCGCCTGCGTGCCCGCGCCGAGGCGCACGTAGGGCGTGAGCTGGTGGTTCACCGGCATCCGGACCTCGTACTCCGTGACCGCCCCCCGCGTGCGCACGGTCACCGCCGGGTCCGTGACCGCGAACGTCGTGAAGTCGGCGTCGTACTTCAGCAACGGGATCGGTCGGTCGACCAGGTCGTTCCACGGCGCGCTTCCCTCGTTGCCGTGGGTGACCGCGTCCGGCCAGGCCGCGTCGTCGAAGCCGGTCTTCCGCCAGTCCGCCCAGCCGGGGATCTCCGCCCCGGCGTCGTACCTGATGTTCGGCTCGGCCAGCCGATAGTTGGTGTCGACCGACATCGCGCCGTAGGCGTCGAGCTTCAGCGCCTTCCAGCTGGCGTTCGATCTCAGGTCGATGTCCGCCGCCTCGACGAACAGGCCCGCCCGGCCCGAGTACGGCGCGGAGAACCCGCCGCGGCCGTAGGAGACGGCGAGGATCGCGATGGTGTTCTCGCCGGACCTCAGATGGGGCCGCAGGTCGACGTTGTCGACGTAGGAGTCCTCGCGGTCGGGACCGCGCTTGACCCCGCCCTCGAAGACGATCAGCTCCTCGTTCAGGTAGAGCCAGTACTTGGTCTCGACGGCGATCCGCGCGTTCACGGTGTCCGGCAGCGCGGCGACGTCGTCGATCGTGAAGGTCTTGCGGAACGCGGTCCAGTTGTTCACCGAGGACGCGTCCGAGCTCCAGATCCAGTAGGCGTCGGTCGGCGAGTCGGGCACGGTGCAGACATCGGTGATCTCCAGGCCCGGGTAGCCGGCCGCGGTGGCACCGGCCGATCCGAGCGCCCGGTCGTCGAAGTCGTCGGCGTAGAGGTGGGCGCCGGTGTCGAGGCGCCGGACGACCAGGTTGTCCAGGGTTCCGGTCTCCTGTCCGGAGACGCGCACCCCGATGGTGCCCGAGGCAGGCAGCCAGGTGCGGGAGTACTCGGCGTGCTTGACGCCGTCGACCCAGGCGGTGACCTGCTGGCCGCGCACCTCGATCCTGAAGTGGAAGGGGACGCCGGCCGCGAGCGTCTTGGCCGGCAGCGGGAAGCTGCCGTCCGCCGACCAGCCGCCGTTGTCCAGTCGGAGGGGGTCGAGGGCGTTCCGGCCGGCCGAGAACTGGAGCGCGGGGCCGTTGCGACCGTTCTGTCGGAAGGACACCGCGAGCGTGTTCTGCGTCGTGGCGTCGCCTTCGAGTGCGTAGTCGGTCCATTCCGCCGCCGCGGCGGGCGGCAGGTAGCCGCCGGCGTAGGAGTCGGCGCCGGTGCCTCCGGTGGCCGGCAGCGGCAGCTGGACGTCGCGGTTGGTGCCGCTGCTCAGCGCCACCGCGCAGATCTTGCCGGGCGCGGCGTGCGCCGTCGGCGTCGTCGCGAGGACGGGTAGCGCGAGCAGGACCAGCAGGGCTGCGACGACGATCCGCCCGAGAGTGCCGCGCCAGGGAGAGGGGCGAAGAGCAGGCATGGCGGTTCCCTTGTCTCTTGAAACGTTGCAATCGGCTCAGGCTACGAAAGTGTGACCTACGTCTCAAGATCGGGTGGGGTGATGGCCGGATCCGGCCGTCGCCGCGTGCGGGGCCGGGTCGCGGCGGGCGGCGCTCCGGGCGTCGGGGAGGCGCGAGGCGAGATCCCTGTGCCGTCGCCCGCGGCACGGGTTAACCTCCCTTCCGTCGGGTCCGCCGGGCGCATGGGGGCGCGGGCCGGGATCCGCAGGACGAGAGGTGCGCGTGGACGCAGTGCTGGGTTGGCTCGGTGACTGGGTCGACCACGTCGACTGGTTCGCGTTCGTCTCCATCCCGTTCTTCACCGGGATCATCGGCTGGCTGATCAACTGGTCGGGCCTGTGGATGCTGTTCAAGCCGATCACCTTCTACGGCGTGCGGATCCCCGGACTGCGCGAGGTGGCCGGGGTGCTGCCCCGCAAGCTGCAGGAGATCCCCGGCTGGATGGAGGGCGGCCTCGGCTGGCAGGGCATCGTCCCCGCGCGCGCCGCGAAGATGGGCAGCATCGCCGTCGACAAGGTGATCGCCAAGCTGGGCACGCCCGCCGAGTTCTACGCCCAGCTCGAGCCCGACCAGATCGCCGAGCACATCGTCAACGTCTTCCGCCCGGACCTGCCGGCGCTGGTCGACGAGGTGATGATGCGCGAGCACCCGCGTCTGTGGCGGGACCTGCCGCGGCCCGTGCGCCAGGCCGTGATCGACCGGGTGCAGGCGCAGCTGCCCGGGGTGGTCAAGACGATCACCGACGAGATCGGCGTCCACATCAACCAGCTGCTGGACCCGAAGATCATGGTCATCGACCACTTCCGCAAGAACCCCGAGCTGGTCGTGCGGGTCTTCAAGGACGTGGGCCAGCGCGAGCTCAACCTGATGGTCGCCTTCGGCTTCATCTTCGGCTTCCTGCTGGGCATCCCGGTCGCGGTCGTCGACCAGACCTGGCACATCTGGTGGCTGCTGCCGCTGCTCGGCGTCGTGGTCGGCTGGATCACCAACCTCCTCGGCATGTGGCTGATCTTCGACCCGCCGGAGGAGAGGCGGATCCTCGGCATCAAGGTGCAGGGACTGTTCCTACGCCGTCAGGACGAGTGCGCGGAGGTCTACGCCCGGATCATCGCCGAGGACGTGATCACGCTCGAGCGGATCGGCGACTTCCTCATGGACGGTCCTCGCGGCGACCGCACCCGGCAGATGATCGCCACGGCGATGAGGCCCGCCATCGACAAGGCCGCGGGTCCCCTGCGGGGCGCCGTCAACGTCGCCATGGGCGGGCGGCGCTACGACAGCATCAAGGACTCCTTCGCGAAGGAGGCGGTCGGTCGCACGATCACGCCCTTCCGCGACCCGGGCTTCAGCAAGCAGCAGTCGGAGAAGATCCGGGTCCTCATCGCGCGCCGCACCAAGGAGCTCCCGCCGAAGGACTTCGTCGAGATGATGCGCGCGGCGATCAAGGAGGACGAGTGGATGCTCTACGCCCACGGCGCGATCATGGGTGCCGCCGGCGGGTTCCTCCACCTGGGGATCTTCAACTGGGGTTGGATCCCCGGGTTCCCGCCGTGAGACGCGGCCAGAGCACCGACCCGACCAGCGGAAGGCGGACATGACCGAGGAGATCGACAGGGACGGGCTGCCGCGTCTGCCCGCGCTGCCCCCGCTGACCGGGCCGGCCGTGGCGGAGTCGCTTCCGGGCCTGGCCCGGGTGGCCGGGTCGGCCGCCCTGCACACCGCGGGTTGGGGACTGCGCACGACCACGCGCAACTGGATGCGGGTCGGTCGCGCCGTGACCAGTCGCGACGAGGCCGCCGCGCTGATCCGCGACGTCGGGTCGTACGTCGGCGCGCTCGGCGAGGTCGCCAAGCAGGTGTCCGACGGCGTACCCGTCGCCACCGCACTGATGCGGGCCGGCGAGTCGCTCGGCGCGAGCCCCGATCGACCCCGCGAGGTCGTGGCGACGCCGGTGGTCGACGGCCAGGTGCTCGGGTCCCGGCCGCAGTCGCTGCGCGAGCGTGGCAACGACCTGCTCGAGCGCTCCCGCGACGTGTGGAGCACCGACGACCGGCACCCGGCGTTCGACCGGATCCTCGACGAGCTCGCCCCCGACGAGGCCCGGATCCTGGTGATGCTGCTGCGCGACGGTCCGCAGCCGTCGGTCGACGTCCGCACGGGCGGCCCGATCGGCATGGTGAGCAGCCAGCTCGTCGCCCCCGGGCTCAACATGATCGGTCCGCGGGCCGGCCTCCGCTATCTGGAGCAGGTGCCGTCCTACCTCAACAACCTGTTCCGGCTCGGCCTGGTCTGGTTCTCCCGTGAGCCGGTGCGCGACCACCTGGAGTACCAGGTGCTCGAGGCGCAGCCCGACGTGCTGGCCGCGATGCACTCCGTGCGGTTCGCCAAGGTCGTGCGCCGCAGCGTCCACCTCACCCCGTTCGGCGAGGAGTTCTGCAAGCTCGCGCTGGTCGACGAGGTCACCGCCGCGAGCGACGACCTGCCCGAGCACGAGGCACCGCCCGACGTCGACGCCTGAGCCTGGATCCGGCACGCCCCCCGCGGGGCTCAGCCCACGATCCGCCCGCCGGCGGCGCGCCACCACGTCGCCGCCCGCCGTACGTCGACCGGCAGGTGCGCCGCGGACGCCAGCTCGGCCAGCTCGGGCTGCTGGGCCATGCCGGCCGCGAACAGCGCCGCGTAGCCGGTCTGGTCGTGGCGGACGGTGAGCTCGCGGAGCAGGTCGGGTGCCAGCGGGACGCCGGCGAAGCCGCAGATGCTCAGCCCGGCCCCCCGCAGCACCTCGTCGTCGGATGCCAGCCACGGGGCGGGATCCGCGGTCTCGAACGGGATCATCAGGTTGGCGAAGGCGAAGGCCGCGCCATGCCGGGTGATCTCGTCCGGCCCCTCGAGCGCCGAGCGACAGATCACCTCGCGGACGTCGTCGGCGAACGGCGACGCGACGAGCAGGAACGACGACGTCGTGACGTGGGTGGCGCGGAAGTCGTAGAGCACCTCGAACAGCAGCCGCGCCAGCATCGCCTCACCGGCCCGGTTCTCCGCGATCTCCGCGGCCAGGCCGGCGGCGTAGGCGAAGTGGCGGTTGCGGCGGGTCCGGGTCCAGGCGGCGGCGCGGCGCGGCTCGACGAGGTCCTCGGTCAGCCGCGCCCGCACGGCGGCCCGGAACTCGGGCGGACAGCAGGCCAGCGTGGAGCTGAGGATCGGCTGTCGCCGGGCGTCGCCCACCGCGGCGTCGCAGGCCGCGGCGAACAGCGGGACGAGCGGGAGCCAGTCGGACCGGCGCAGGCCGCCGACGCTGCGCATGTTCTGGATGCCCAGGCAGCCGGCGCGCGCGATGATCCACGACTCGTGGCCGAGCAGCTCGCCGCACCACGCGACCAGGTCGGGAGTGGGGAGCTCGGTGACCGCGCTGAGCAGGTCCGCCGGACGCTGCATGCCGGGCTCCTCGACGGCCGCGCGCACGACCTCGGCGACGAGGCCGGCGTACGGGCTGCAGCGCAGCTTGCTCAGCGCCTCGTAGCGCAGCTGGTAGCCGAGACCGGCGGACCGGCCCACCTCGTCGGCCAGGCGGGCGAGGAGCGGGCGGATCGCGGGCGCGGCCAGCCCGAAGGGGCTGCGGACGTGGTACTCGGCGAAGCGCAGCCAGTCGTGGGCGTCCGCGCCGTCGGCCTGGACGGCGTCGACGGCGCCGGTGAAGCCGCCCAGGGTCGGCTCCGGTGCGTAGGGCTCGGTGTCGGGCGGCGCGTAGGAGAAGGTCCGGCAGAGCACGTCGACCGGCGCGCGCAGGTGGCCGTGGGGGAGCCCGAGCGCCTGCTCGTACGCCGCGACGACGGCTCCGCTGCGACGCCCGCTGGTCTCGACCCGGGACAGCGTGGCCGGTGACAGTCGCGTGCCGTTCCCGGTGCGCGCGGCGAACTCGCGCAGCGGCACCCCCGCCGCGACCCGGCTGGTGCGCAGCAGCCACCCGATCCGGGCCGCGACATCGATCCTCGCCCCGGCCAGCGGGGTGGGGTCATCGATCTCGTCGGTGTGCCGAGCCACGCGGTCATGCTGGCACCGTCGGGCGGTCCCGGCGGCGGAAGCGACATTGTTTCGCCCGAAGCCCGACGCGAAACAATCCGCGACCGGGGCCGGAGCCGTGCGACCGTCGTCCCACGCGGTCGGTCATGGCGCCGGCGCGATGTGGGGTCGCGTCCCGCTGCGGGGACGAGTGGGGCGGCCCGGGCCGACCGCGGCGACCCGTGGTGGGTGGATGGGCCCGAGACCTGTCCACTCATCACGCTCCCCGGCTCCCGCCGTTCCTCGGCCCGTTCCTCGGCCCGTTCCTCGGCCCGTTCCTCGGCCCGTCCTCCGTCGGCCCGCGCGGGGGCCGCGGTGCGGGTCCGCGCGGGTCGCACGGAATCGGGCGAAGTTGAGTGGAACAGACTAAACTTTCCTGACGTTGGGGCAGTAACTCGATCCTCCCCACGACACAGGAGACACTCTGCACATGAGCCAATTCGGGGCCGACAAGTTCACCACGCGCAGCCGCGAGGCGATCGAGGCCGCGCAACTCGCCGCGACCACGGCCGGCAACACCAGCGTCGAGCCGATCCACCTGCTCGTCGCCCTGCTGCTGCAGGAGGAGGGCACCACCGCCCACCTCGTCGCCAAGGCCGGTGTCGACGTGTCCGGGCTCGTGCACGCCGCCTCCGCCGCCCGCGACGCGCTGCCGCGAGCCAGCGGCGCGACCGTCCAGCAGCCGGCGGGCTCCGCCGGGCTGACCCGGGTGCTGGCCTCCGCCCTCGACCTCGCCCGCTCGATGACCGACGAGTACGTCGCGACCGAGCACCTCCTCATCGCGCTGGCCACGGTCGAGTCGACCGCGCAGAAGGTGCTGGCCGACGCGGGCCTGTCCGCTGACGCGCTGCGCGAGTCGCTCACCGCCGTGCGCGGCAACCGACGGGTGACGTCGCAGGACGCCGAGGCGACATACGAGGCGCTGGAGAAGTACTCCGTCGACCTCACCGCCGCCGCCGAGGAGGGCAAGCTCGACCCGGTGATCGGGCGCGACCAGGAGATCCGCCGGGTCGTCCAGGTGTTGTCGCGGCGCACCAAGAACAACCCGGTCCTCATCGGCGAGCCCGGCGTCGGCAAGACCGCCGTCGTCGAGGGGCTGGCCCAGCGGGTCGTGGCCGGCGACGTGCCCGACTCGCTCAAGGGCAGGCGGGTGCTGAGCCTGGACCTGATGGGCATGGTCGCCGGCGCGAAGTACCGCGGCGAGTTCGAGGAGCGGCTCAAGGCCGTCCTCGACGAGATCAAGCAGTCCGAGGGCCAGGTCATCACGTTCATCGACGAGCTGCACACCGTCGTCGGCGCGGGTGCCGGCGGCGACTCGCAGATGGACGCCGGCAACATGCTCAAGCCGATGCTCGCGCGCGGTGAGCTGCACATGATCGGCGCCACCACGCTCGACGAGTACCGCGAGTCGATCGAGAAGGACCCCGCCCTGGAGCGCCGCTTCCAGCAGGTCTTCGTCGGCGAGCCCTCGGTCGAGGACACCATCCAGATCCTGCGCGGCATCCAGGAGAAGTACGAGGCGCACCACGGTGTGCGGATCACCGACGCCGCCCTCGTCGCCGCCGCGACCCTGTCCGACCGCTACATCACCGGCCGCCAGCTGCCCGACAAGGCGATCGACCTCGTCGACGAGGCCGCCTCCCGGCTGCGGATGGAGATCGAGTCCTCCCCGGAGGAGATCGACCAGCTCCGCCGCCAGGTCGACCGGCTCAAGATGGAGGAGTTCGCGCTCGCCAAGGAGTCCGACGACGCCTCCCGCGACCGGCTGGAGGCGCTGCGCGCCGACCTGGCCGACAAGGAGGAGTCGCTGCGGGGGCTCGAGGCCCGCTGGGAGCGGGAGAAGGCCGAGCTCGAGGGTGAGGGCGCGCTGCGCCGGCAGCTCGACCAGCTCCGCAGCGAGGCCGAGCGGCTGCAGCGCGAAGGCGACCTCGGCGGTGCGAGCGCGATCCTCTACGGCCGGATCCCCGCACTGGAGCAGCAGATCAAGGCGGTCGAGGCCGTCGAGGACGCCGAGTCGCCCGAGGAGAAGCTCGTCGGCGAGGAGGTGGGCGCCACCCAGATCGCCGAGGTCGTGGAGGCCTGGACCGGCATCCCGACCGGGCGCCTGCTGCAGGGCGAGACCGCCAAGCTGCTCGACATGGAGCTGGCCATCGGCGCGCGCCTGATCGGCCAGGCCGACGCGGTACGCGCCGTCAGCGACGCCGTACGCCGCGCGCGGGCGGGGATCTCCGACCCCAACCGCCCGACCGGGTCCTTCCTCTTCCTCGGCCCCACCGGCGTCGGCAAGACCGAGCTCGCCAAGTCGCTGGCCGACTTCCTCTTCGACGACGACCGCGCGATCGTGCGCATCGACATGAGCGAGTACGCCGAGAAGCACTCCGTCGCGCGACTCGTCGGGGCCCCTCCGGGCTACGTCGGCTACGACCAGGGCGGTCAGCTCACCGAGGCGGTGCGCCGGCGTCCGTACTCGGTGGTGCTGCTGGACGAGGTGGAGAAGGCGCACCCCGAGGTCTTCGACGTGCTCCTCCAGGTGCTCGACGACGGCCGCCTCACCGACGGCCAGGGCCGCACGGTCGACTTCCGCAACACGATCCTGATCCTCACCTCCAACCTGGGCTCGCAGTTCCTCGTCGACCCGACGATGGACCCGGCGGCGCAGAAGGAGGCCGTCCTGGGCGTGGTGCGGCAGGCGTTCAAGCCGGAGTTCCTCAACCGTCTCGACGAGATCGTCACCTTCGACGCGCTCTCGCGCGACGACCTCGCGCGGATCGTCGAGCTCCAGCTGCGCTCGCTCGAGGCGCGGCTCGCCGCGCGGCGGATCACGCTCACCGTCACCCCCGAGGCGCGCCGGTGGCTGGCCGACGTCGGCTACGACCCGGCGTACGGCGCCCGGCCGCTGCGACGGCTGGTCCAGAGCGCCATCGGCGACGCGCTCGCGCGGCTGCTGATCGGTGGCGAGGTCACCGACGGCGGGTCCGTCAGCGTCGACCGGGGCGACGACGGGCTGGTGCTCACCGCGGGCGGCTGATCGCCCGGTGCAGGAATCGCCGGTCGACCGGCGATTCCTGCACTTGTCGGGCATTGCGACGCCCGACAAGTGCAGGAACTGCCCGTCCAGTGTGACGTGTGGGCCGGTCTGGTGGAATGGACCCATGAGCCAGGAGCAGCCCCGGCCGGGACAGGCGACGCTGGCGGGCGCGCTGATCATCGGCGGTTCCGTCTTCGTCGTCCTCGCCGCCTGGCAGCGGATCTCCACGCTCCACACGCTGGAGGTGCAGGAGGAGCTCGAGCGGTTCATCACCGAGCCGATGACCGGCGACCTCGGCATCAGCGTCGACACCCTGGCCACCCTGATCCGGGTGCTGTGCCTGATCGGCGCGGGCGCCGCGACGGCGTCGATGATCCTCGGCGTCCAGGTGTTCAAGCGCTCGGCGAGCGCACGGATCGCCCTGACCGTGCTCTCGCCCCTGCTGTTCGTCGGCGGCCTGACGGCGGCCGGATTCCTCGCGCCGATGGTGCTCGCCGGCATCGCACTGCTCTGGCTGCAGCCCACCCGTGACTGGTACGCCGGCCGCCCGTGGATCCAGCGCTACGAGGAGCGGCGCGCCGCCCGGCTCGCCGGCCTCCGACCGCCCGGCGCACCCGGCTCGCCGGGCACGCGGGGCGGAACGCCGGCCGAGCCGACGCAGTCGTCGACGCCGGCGACACCGGCGACACCGGCGACACCGGCGACTCCGGCGATGCCGCCGGCGCCGCCCGCGCCCGGCCTGGCACACCCGCCTCACGCCGCGCCGTGGCCGGCGCCGGTGCCGCCCGCGACCGGGCAGCGCCCCCGGCGCGGCGACCGTCCGCAGGCCCTGCTCCTGGCGTGCGTGCTCACCTGGCTCACGTCGGGTCTCGTCCTGGCCGTGCTCGCGGTCGTCGCGGCCGTCGTGCCCGCCCAGAGCGAGGAGCTGTACGCCGAGATGCAGCGTCAGCAGCCGCAGATGATGAAGGAGTCCCAGCTCGGCGAGCAGGACCTGGTGGCGGTGCTGTTCGTCTTCATCGGGGGACTGGCCGTGTGGGCCCTGACCGCCGCGGCGCTCGCCGGGCTGGCGTTCGCCGGCCACAACTGGGCCCGCATCGCACTCGCGATCTCCGGCGCGGGCGCCGCCGTCGTCGCGCTCGCCCTGTCGCTGGGCGCCTGGCCGCTGGTCGTGCTGGTCGCGGTGGCGGCCGGGACGATCTGGCTGCTCGTGCGGCCCGAGGTCGGGCACTGGTACTCCGGGCGTTGAGGCTCAGGCCCGCAGGTCCGCCGCCGTGAGCCGGCGGACCGCCTCGGCGAGCACGTCGGGACGCTTGCAGAACGCCCAGCGGACGAGATGCCGTCCGCTGCCCGGCGCGTCGGGGTGGTCGTAGAACACCTCCGACGGGATGGCCACGACACCCGCCCGCTCGGGCAGCGCACGGCAGAACGCGCTGCCGCTGGACCAGCCGAGCTCGCCCACGTCGGTGGTGGCGAAGTAGGTGCCCTCGGGGACGTACGTCGTCAGGCCGGCCGCGCGCAGCCCGGAGACGAGCTGGTCGCGCTGCTCGCGGAGGTCCCGGGCCAGAGCCGTCGGGAAGGCGTCGCCTGCGTCGAGTGCGGCCGCGACCGCGGGCTGCAGGGGTGAGCCGGAGGTGAAGGTGAGCCACTGCTTGGCCGCCGTCACCGCCGCGACCAGCTCCGCGGGGCCGGTCGCCCAGCCGACCTTCCAGCCGGTGACCGACCACGACTTCCCGGCGCTCGACAGCGTCAGCGTCCGCTCGGCCATGCCGGGCAGCGTGGCGATCGGCACATGCCGATGGCCGTCGAAGGTGAGATGCTCGTAGACCTCGTCGGTCACGACGATCAGATCGTGCTCGGTCGCGACCCGCGCCACGGCGGCCAGCTCGCCCGCGTCGAGTACGCGTCCGGTCGGGTTGTGGGGGGTGTTGAGCAGGATCAGCCTGGTCCGTGCCGACACCGCGGCCTCGAGCTCGGCCGGATCGAGACGGAAGTCCGGCGCGCGCAACGTCACCGGCCGGCGTACCCCTCCGGCGAAGTCGATCATCGCCGGATAGGAGTCGTAGTACGGCTCGAGCACCACCACCTCGTCGCCCGGGTCGACGAGCCCGAGCAGCGCTCCGGCGATCGCCTCGGTGCATCCGGTGGTGACCACGACCTCCCGGTCGGGATCGAGCTCGATGCCGTAGTGCCGCTGCTGGTGCCGGGCGATCGCCTGGCGCAGCGCGGGGACACCGATGCCGGGGGCGTACTGGTTCGCCCCTCCGTGCAGTGCGGCGACGGCAGCCTCGATCAGCTCGGGCGGGCCGTCGGTGTCGGGGAAGCCCTGACCGAGGTTGACGGCGCCGGTCCGGACGGCCAGCGCGGACATCTCGGCGAAGATGGTCGCGCCCATCCCGGCGACGCGACGGGCAGCAGGGTGGTGCACGAGACCCGACCCTACTGCCGGACGATCCCGCGCCGGCGCGCTCCGCGGGCTTCGGTGGGCCGGGCGACCTCGATCGGCACCCGGGCCGGGGAGGCAATAGCCTCAGACCGTGACGACCACCGACACCGACCTCGCCGCCGACATCGACGCCACCTGCCGCCTCACGGGTGAGTTCGTGCTCCGGTCCGGCCAGGTGAGCAACGAGTACTTCGACAAGTACCTCTTCGAGGCCGACCCGCTGCTGCTCGCCCGGGTCGCGCGCGAGGTCGCCCAGCTGCTGCCGGCCGACACCGAGCTCCTCGGCGGCCTCGAGATGGGCGGCATCCCGATCGCGACCGCCGTCAGCCAGCTGGTCGGCCTGCCGGTCGTGTTCGTCCGCAAGAAGGCCAAGGAGTACGGCACCGCCAAGCTCGCCGAGGGGCCGTCGTACGACGGCCGCCGGGTGGTGCTGATCGAGGACGTCATCACCACCGGCGGCGCCGTGCGTGACGCGACGAACGCGCTGCGCTCGGGCGGGGCCGTGGTCGAGACCGTCGTCTGCGCGATCGACCGCAGCCCGGCCGGGGAGAACCCGCTCGCCGACGTCGAGCTCGAGGTGCGCGCGGTGCTGACGAAGGCGGAGCTGGACGCCGCGCGGGCCGCCCGGGCCTGAGGCCGCCGCCGCCGACCTTGCAGGAATCGCCGGTCGACCGGCGATACCTGCACCGGCCCGGCTCAGCCCTCGCTCGGCGCGCCGGCGATGTTGACCAGCCACGCGACGCCGTACCGGTCCTCCAGCATGCCGAAGCTGTCACCCCACGGGGCCTTCTCCAGCGGCTGATGGATCGTGGCGCCCTGGGACAGGCCGTCCCACCAGGCGCGCAGGGTCGCCTCGTCGTCGCTGGGGCCGCTGATGCTGACCTGCTGGGTCTGCGGCTCGCCGGGCACGTGCGAGGGGTGGTCGGCGCCCATGAGGAGCACCGTGTCGGACACCGACAGCGATGCGTGCATGACCCAGTCGACCTCGGCCTCGGCGACGCCCATCGCGGTGCCGCCCATGTCGGCGAAGGTCATCACGGTGAGCTCGCCGCCGAGCACGGACTGGTAGAACTCCATGGCCTCGCGGGCCTGCCCGCGCCAGTTGACGTAGGGGTTGAGGTTGATGGTCATCGCTGCTCCCTGGTGTTCGGTGGATGCGGTCAAGTAGGAGGACCGGGCGCGCGGTCCGGACTCATCGCCGATCCGGCTCCCTCAGGGAGGATGCAATAGCCTCGGGGCCGTGATGAACCCGGGCACCGGCCAGGAGGACCTCACCGGCATCGCCGGGTGGGCCGTCGACCTCATGGAGAAGCTCGGCCCCTTCGGCGCCGGCGTGGCCATCGCGCTGGAAAACCTGTTCCCGCCGCTGCCCAGTGAGATCATCCTGCCGCTCGCCGGCTTCACGGCGAGCCGGGGCGAGTTCACCCTCGCCGAGGCGCTGATCTGGACGACGGCCGGCTCCGTCGTCGGTGCGGTCGTGCTGTACTGGCTCGGGGTGCTCATCGGCCGCGACCGGATCTACTGGATCTGGGAGCGGCTGCCGCTGACCAAGCGGAGCGACCTCGAGCGCACCGAGGCGTGGTTCGCCCGGCACGGCAAGAAGACGGTGTTCTTCGGCCGGATGATCCCGATCTTCCGCAGCCTCATCTCGGTGCCCGCCGGGGTCGAGCGGATGCCCTTCGCGACGTTCCTGGGCCTGACGGCACTGGGCAGCGCCCTGTGGAACACGACCTTCGTCCTCGCGGGCTACTACCTCGGCGAGCAGTGGCACCGGGTCGAGGACTACGTCGGCGTCTTCCAGTGGATCGTCATCGCGGTCGTCGCCGTGGCGGTGTGCTGGTGGTTGGTGCTGCGGGTGCGCTCGACCGTGCGCGCCCGTCGCGGCGACGCGGACCCGGCCTGACCCGACCCGACCGGCGGGGCGTCGGTCAGACGCCGTCCTTCGGCTTCACGTCGAAGCCGGCGATGTCGCGGTCCGGCCGACCGTCGTGGTCGAGATCCTCGGCCGCGGGGGCGTTGGTCCGCTTGCGCCGGATCGCCTCGACGAGCATCAGGACGCCACCGAACGCGAAGATCGCGATGATCACGTAGTCGATGTTGTCGCCCAGCCACGGGATGCGCTTGCCGAGGAAGTAGCCGAGCATCGAGATCGACGCGACCCAGAGCACCGCGCCGATCGCGCTCCACACGTAGAAGCGCCGGCGGTCCATGCCGGTGACGCCGGCGACGACGGTGATGTAGGTGCGGACGAAGGCGACGAAGCGGCCCAGGACCAGCGCCTTGTTGCCGTGCTTGTCGAAGAAGACGTCGGTCTCGTCGATGTACTTCTGCTTGAACAGTCGGCCGTCGCGGGCGTAGATCCGCGGCCCGATCTTGCGGCCGATCTCGTAGCCCGCCACGTTGCCGGCGAAGGCCGCGAGGATGAGCAAGGTCATGCCGATGAAGAGCTCGACCAACGGGGAGCCGGGGAAGACGTCGAGGCGTTCGGTCGCGACGAAGATGCCGAAGGCGAACAGCAGCGCGTCGCCGGGCAGGAACGGGAAGAACAGCCCGCACTCCACGAACAGGATCAGGAGGCTGAGCCAGAGGAACTCGGTGCCGAAGCGCTCCAGCAGCCACTCGGGATCGAGCCAGTCGATGCCGAGGAACAGCGGGGTGATGTGCTCGGTCGCACTCGAGACGATCGGCAGCATGTCGAGCGAGACCACGGGCCAACGCTACCTGCCCGAGCCCAGGGACGGAGCGGCACGGTGGGATCCGGTGACATCCGGTGGCACCGCATAGGGTCGGGCCTCGTGAAGGAGTCGGGGGAGGAGCGGGCGCCGTACGACCCCATGCCCCACGGGCAGCCCGAGGTCGGGGTCGGTCCCTGGCCGGGCCCGTGGCCGCAGGGTCCGGGCAGCGAGGTGTACGACGAGACGCTGCTGCGCGACGGTGATCGCCGCAATGTCGTCGACCGCTACCGGTACTGGAGCGTCGAGGCGATCGTCGCCGACCTCGACCGTCGCCGCCACGGCTTCCACGTCGCGATCGAGAACTGGCAGCACGACTTCAACATCGGCACCATCGTCCGCTCCGCCAACGCCTTCCTCGCCGCCGAGGTCCACATCGTCGGCAACCGCCGCTGGAACCGCCGCGGCGCGATGGTCACCGACCGCTACCAGCATGTGCGCCACCACCCGAGCGTCGCCGAGCTCCACGCTTATCTGGCCGAGACCGGGGTGCCGCTCCTCGGCATCGACAACCTGCCGGGATCGGAGCACCTCGAGACGATGGCCCTGCCCGAGCGGGTCTGCCTGCTCTTCGGCCAGGAGGGCCCCGGCCTCTCGGAGGGGGCGAGGGAGGCCTGCGACGGCACCTTCTCGATCGCGCAGTTCGGCTCGACCCGCTCGATCAACGCGTCCGCCGCCGCGGCCATCGCCATGCACACCTGGATCCGCCAGCACGCCGACCTGGGCGGCGCCGCGGCCTGGCGCGGGTGAGCCGGCGACGGGCCAGCATGTCAGCCGGTCTCGACCTCCGCCAGCCGTCCGCGCAGCGCGGCCAGGCCGCGCGAGGTGTGGCTCTTGACCGTGCCCTCGGCGATGCCGAGCTCGGCGGCGACCTCGGCGACCGGGAGTCCGAGCCAGTGCCGCAGCAGGACCGCCGCCCGCTGTTGGGCGGGTAGCTCCTGGAGGGCGGCGACGAGCGAGTCGCGGTCCTCGACGCCGAGGCCGGGGGAGGCGGCGAGGTCGGGGAGGGTGTCGGTCGGGATCTCGCGGCGGACGGCGCGGCGGGACTCGTCGATGGCCGCGTTGAGCAGGATCCTGCGGACGTAGGCGTCCTCGGTGCCCTGCCGCGAGACCCGGGGCCAGGCGACATAGAGCCGGACGAGCGCGGTCTGCACGAGGTCGTCGGCGCGGTGCCAGTCGCCGCACATGCCGTAGGCGATGCGCCGCAGTCGGTCGCGGCGGGCGGTGGCGAACTCGACGTACGCCGCCTCGCGCTGGGCGCGCCTCACCGGCCGGTCCGCAGGTGGTCGACGAAGTCGGCCATCGTGCCGTGCCCGTCGGCCGGCGGGTAGTCGTCGGCGACGGTCAGCAGGGTCAGGTCGTCGGCGCGGTGGGCCACGCCCCACACCTGCTCGGAGCCGACCCGCAGCCGGACCGGCACGCCGTCGGCGAGGAAGGGCAGGGGGTCGCCCTGGCGGACCAGCTGGACGCCGTAGCGGGCCGCGAGCCGGCCGTCGTCGTCGAACGCGACGAGCTGGTCGGTCGAGCCGGTGAACTGCAGGTCGGCCTGGTAGGCGACCCAGGTGTCCAGGTCGGGGAAGACGCCGCTCGCCTCGGGGTCGGCGACCCCGCTCCCGCTCTGGGCCGCGCTGCCGCCGTCGTCCTCCACGCCGCGCTGGTAGAGCAGCGCCCAGACGACCTGGTCGCCGTTGCGGACGGCCAGCGCCACCGACGCGACGACGCGGGAGTCGTCGTCGAGCGCGAAGCCGGTGAACGGCTCGTTGACGCGATCGACCACGGTCCAGCCGCGCTGCACGACCAGGTCGCCGGTCTCGGCGTCGTACCCGACGGGGAACGCGGCGGGCAGGTCGCCAGTCGTGCGGAGGTCGTCCGTGCGGACGCCGGCGGCCGCCGCGACCGGAGCCGACCGGTCCCGGCCGCGCTCGGCCACCGAGCCGGTGGCGGCCCATACGGTGCCGCCCAGGACGAGCGCCAGGGCCAGGCCCGCGGTCGACACGGTCAGCCGGCGACGGCGCACGGCGCGCCGGCCGGCGCCGATCGTCGCACCGATGTCGAAGTCCGGGGGCGGGGTACGGCGCTCCCCGAGCTCGGCCTGCAGCCGGTCGATGATGTCCTGCACGGGTCCTCCGAGGGTCGGAACGATTCACTCAACCACGGATACGCGCGCCGACCCCGATCGGTTGTCACGGTAGGTTGAGACGGACGTAACCGGACCCCGCGCAGGAGCCAGCCAGCATGCCCATCGCCACCCCTGAGAAGTACGCCGAGATGCTCGACGCCGCGAAGTCCGGCGCGTTCGCCTTCCCGGCCATCAACGTCACGTCCTCGCAGACGCTCAACGCAGCGCTCCGGGGCTTCGCCGACGCCGGCTCCGACGGCATCCTCCAGGTGTCGACGGGCGGGGCCGAGTACCTCTCCGGCCCGTCGGTGAAGGACATGGTCACCGGCTCCGTCGCCTTCGCCGCGTACGCCGCGGAGGTCGCGAAGAACTACCCGGTCAACATCGCGCTGCACACCGACCACTGCCCCAAGGACAAGCTCGACGGCTTCGTCCGGCCGCTGCTCGCGATCTCCGCCGAGCGGGTCGGCCGGGGCGAGGCGCCGCTGTTCCAGTCGCACATGTGGGACGGCTCCGCCGTACCGCTCGACGAGAACCTGCAGATCGCCGAGGAACTGCTCGCCAAGGCGGCCGCCGCCCGGGTGATCCTCGAGATCGAGGTCGGCGTCGTGGGTGGCGAGGAGGACGGCATCGTCGGCGCGATCGACGAGAAGCTGTACACGACGCCCGAGGACGCCCTCGCCACCGTGCGTGCGCTCGGCATCGGCGAGAAGGGCCGCTACCTGACGGCCCTGACCTTCGGCAACGTGCACGGCGTCTACAAGCCCGGCAACGTCAAGCTGCGCCCCGAGATCCTCCGCGACGCGCAGGCCGCGGTCGTCGCCGAGCTCGGCCTCGCCGAGGGCGCCAAGCCGTTCGACCTCGTCTTCCACGGCGGCTCCGGCTCCACCGCGGACGAGATCGCCGCGGCGGTCGACTACGGCGTGGTGAAGATGAACGTCGACACCGACACGCAGTACGCCTTCACCCGGCCCGCCGCGGACCACATGCTGCGCAACTACGACGGCGTGCTGAAGATCGACGGCGAGGTCGGCGACAAGAAGGCCTACGACCCGCGCGCCTGGGGCAAGGCGGCGGAGGCCGGCATGGCCGCGCGCGTCGTCGAGGCGGCCGAGAACCTGCGCTCGGCCGGCAAGACCGTCGGCTGACGGCCCACCGGTGGGCACCGAGGTTCCCGAGCTCCCGACCGCGGCGGACGTCGACCGGGCGGCCGGTCTCCTCGGGTCGGTCATCGCGCCGACCCCGCTGCAACGCGCCGACCGGCTCTCGGCCGTCACCGGTCACGAGGTCTGGCTCAAGCGCGAGGACCTCACTCCGGTGCGCTCCTACAAGGCCCGCGGCGCCTACACGGTGCTCGCCGGGCTGTCCGAGGAGGAGCGCGCCCGCGGGGTGACCTGCGCGAGTGCCGGCAACCACGCCCAGGGCGTGGCCTTCGCGTGCGCCCGCGCGGGCGTGCACGCGACCATCTTCCTGCCGCGCACCACGCCGCGACAGAAGCGGGACCGCGTGGCGGCCCTGGGCGGCGACCAGGTCGAGGTGGTCATCGCCGGCGACCAGTACGACGACGCGGCCGTGGCGGCGGCCGAGTTCGCCGCGGCGTCGGGTGCCACGGTCGTGCCCGCGTTCGACCACCCCGGGATCGTGGCGGGCCAGGGCACGGTCGCCGCCGAGATCCTGGCCCAGTCCGCCGAGCTCGGCTGGCAGCCGGACGCGCTGGTGCTGCCCGTCGGGGGTGCCGGACTGATCGCCGGCTGTCTCACGGTCCTCGGCGAGCGGCTGCCCGGCGTCCGGGTCCTGGCCGCCGAGCCCGCGGGAGCCGCCTCGCTCGCCGCGGCCCTCGCCGCCGGGGGCCCGGTCGAGCTCGACACGGTCGACCCGTTCGTCGACGGCGCCGCCGTACGCCGGGTCGGCGACCTCACCTACCGCGCCGTCGCCGCGGCGCAAGGCGCCGTCGACCTGTCGCTCGCGGCGGTGCCCGAGGGCCTGATCTGCGTGGAGATGCTGGACCTCTACCAGGTCGACGGCATCATCGCCGAGCCCGCGGGGGCCCTCGCACCCGCGGCCCTGCGCCTGAGCTCCGGCGGCCTCGGGGGCCTGCCGCCCGGCAGCCGGGTGGTGGTGGTCGTCTCCGGCGGCAACAACGACGTCTCCCGCTACGCCGACATCGTCGAGCGCGCGCTGGTGCACGAGGGCCTCAAGCACTACTTCCTCGTGGAGTTCCCGCAGGAGCCCGGCGCGCTGCGCCGCTTCCTCGACGACGTCCTCGGGCCCGACGACGACATCACGCTGTTCGAGTACACCAAGCGCAACAACCGCGAGACCGGACCGGCGCTGGTCGGCGTCGAGATGCAGTCGCCGGACGACCTCGCGGGGCTGCTCGCCCGGATGGAGGAGTCCCGGCTGCGGGTGGAGAAGGTGCCGCCGGACAGCCCGCTGTTCGGGTTCGTGCTCTCCTGAGGAACGGCGTGGGCCGCCTGGTAACTACGTAGTACCATATGAAGGGGAGGTGGTTCGATGAGCGTTGTCAGCGCGCGTGCTTTCAACCAGTCCCCTTCTGCGGTCAAGGCGATGGCCGACAAGGAGCCGGTGTTCGTGACCGACCGCGGCGAGCCCACCATCGTCGTGCTCAGCATCGAGTACTACGAGCGGCTCACCGGCGGCGGAAACCTGCGGGACTCCCTGGTCATGGAAGGGGATGCCGACTTCGAGCCCGTGGTCGTTCGAGAGCCGGGACAGGTCGCGGATCTGTGACCTACCTGCTCGACACGAATGTCGTCAGTGAACTGCGCAAGCCGGCGGCCGACCGACGCGTCGTCGCCTGGGCCAGCGCGCTCGGGAAACGGGACGCCTTCCTCAGCGTCGTGACGATCCGCGAGCTCGAGGCGGGCGTGCTGCTGGTCGAGCGCCGGGACGCCGAACAGGGCTTCCGGCTCCGCGCGTGGTTCGAGCAGAGCGTGCTCGCCGGCTACGCGGACCGGATCCTCCCGGTCGACCTCGCCGTGGCGCGGCGGGCGGCCGTCCTGCATGTGCCCGACCCGAGGCCGGAGCGGGACGCGTTGATCGCGGCGACGGCGCTGGTCCACGGCTTCGCTGTCGCCACCCGCAACGTTGCCGACTTCGCGCCGACGGGGGTGCGCATCGTCGATCCCTGGGCGTGATCCGGAAGCCTGGGAGGTCAGTGCGCCGCGAAGCCCTCGTGCCGAGGCAGCTCGTAGAACATCACGGCGACCAGGCCGAGGACGTAGACCGCGGCGGGCAGCCAGAGCGACTGCTGCATCGCCCGGCTGAACAGCTCGGCCACCTGGGGGTCGGGGATCCGCGCGGCGCCGGCCTCGCCGTGCGCGGCGGCGCCCGGCAGGTAGTGGGCCAGGCGGCTGTCCATGATCACCGCGATCGCAGCGGCGCCGAGTACCGAGCCGACCTGGCGGGTGGCGTTGTAGACACCGGCGCCCGCGCCGGCCTGGTGCATCGGCAGGTTGCGGTTGGCGGTGGTCGCGGTCGGCGCCCAGATGAAGGCGTTCCCGACGCCGATCAGCCCCATGGGGAGCGCGAGCTCCCACACGGGGACACCGGGCTCGAGGCGCCAGATGAGGGCGAGGAAGCCGACCAGGCTGGCTGCGAACCCGAAGCCCAGCACCCGGCGCGGGTGCTGACGATCGGAGAGGCGGCCGACCAGCCGGGCGAGCAGGATCGACATCACCGCCATCGGCAGCATCAGCAGCGCAGCCTGGGTCGGCGAGTAGCCGCGCACCGCCTGGGCGTAGAGCATGAGGGGGAAGCCGAAGGACGCGGCGACGGCGCCCATGCAGGTGATCGCGATCGTCGACACCGAGAAGTTGCGGTCGCGGAACAGCTCGAGCGGCACCAGCGGCTCGGTGCGGTTGAGCCGCTGCCACACGATGAAGGCGACCAGGGCGACGCTGCCGCCGGCGATCATCGCGATGATCCAGTCCGCCCAGTCCTTCTGGTGGCCCTCCTGGATGCCGAAGCAGAGCAGGAACATGGCTCCGCCGGACAGGGCCACCCCGATCCAGTCGAACCGGTGCGCATGGGTGGGCAGCGCCGGCACCAGGCGCCACGCCATCACGAAGGCGAGCAGGCCGACCGGCAGGTTGACGAAGAAGATCCACTCCCAGCCCAGGCCGTCGGTGAGCACGCCGCCGAGCAGCGGGCCGACGACCATCGCGACGCCCGCGGTCGCGCCCCAGACCGCCATCGCGCTGCCGCGCTGGGCGGGCGGGAAAATGCGGGTGATGATCGCCATCGTCTGCGGTGTCATCATCGAGGCGCCGAGGCCCTGGACGACGCGCGCCAGGATCAGTGCCTCGACGGTCGTCGTCAGACCGCACCACAGCGAGGCGAGGGTGAAGACCGTGAGGCCGATCAGGTAGAGGTACTTCGCGCCGTAGCGATCGCCGAGCCGTCCGGTGATCAGGACGGGCACGGCGTAGGCCAGCATGTAGGCGCTGGAGACCCACACGACGTCGTTCACCGAGGCGTCGAGGTCCTCGATGATCGTCGGCGTCGCCACCGTGACGATCGTGAGGTCGACCAGGATCATGAAGAACCCGATGACCAGCGCCCACAGCGCGGGCCACGGGTTGATCGGCCGCTCCGCCGTCGACCGCGTGACGGATGAGGGTGCGTTCCGAGCCACGACCATCAGTCAACACCCTGCGGCCGACATCCCTCCCCGGCGGGGGAGAATGGCGGCATGAGCATCACGCCCGGCGCCGACCTGATGGCCGGCCCTCCGCCCACCCACCTGCCCGTCGACCCGGCCGAGGCGCTCCTCGCCGAGGGCCACCAGCCCTCCGACGTCGTCCGCCGGCTCCCGTCGTCACCGCTCGCCTGGGCCACCCTCGCCGAGCAGGCCCGTGACGGTGGCGACGACGACGTCACGGTGTACGCGTACGCCCGGGTCGGCTATCACCGCTCGCTCGACCTGCTCCGCCGCAACGGCTGGAAGGGTCACGGCCCGGTCCCGTGGGAGCACGAGCCCAACCGCGGCTTCCTGCGCGCCCTCGCCCTGCTCGCCCAGTCCGCGCGGGCGATCGGCGAGACCGACGAGTGGGAGCGCTGCGCCACCTTCCTGCGCGACTCCAGCCCGACGGCGTACGACGCCCTGCTCGGCTGAGCGTGGATCCAGGCTGAGCGCGGCGGGCGCCGGTGACCCGGACCCGGTGTCAGGCCCGGACGGCCAGGTAGGCCGCGGCGACCAGCAGGATCAGCCCGAGGGCCGCTGCGATCGGGAGGTCGCTCGGCCGGGGGGCGCGGTGCGCACGGGTGGGCGCCGGCCGTTCGGCGGCAGGGGTGGGCTCGGTCGCGCGGTGCTTGCTGGTCAGTGGGGTGGTCCGCATGGGATCTCCTTCTCCGAGATGTCACCTGACCGGACGGGATCCGGGGGCGTTCATCACGCGGATCCGGGAGATTTCTCGCGGAGCGCGGCTAGGGAACGAGCAGGGAGCGCACCTTGTCGTGCCCGAGCGCGGCGAACAGCGTGGGCAGTCGCGGCCCCCGCTCGGCGTCGACGAGCAGGTGGTAGAGCAGCGTGAAGAACGCCTTCTGGTCGGCCTTGACCTCGTCGGTCGGCGCGTCGGCCAGCGTCAGCCCGCGCGCGATCTTCGGCACGCCGTAGATCACCGTGGTGAGCATGTCGAGCTGGTCGTCGGCACCGTAGGCGGCGGCGAGCCGCTTGACCAGGAGCCCGATCCAGGTCGACTCCTGCTCCGAGAGCGACCGGAGCCGGTCGACGTCGGCGACCTCGCGGACCGTGGTGCGCTCCTCGGGGTCGACGTACTCGGTGATCCAGGTGGCCGCCTTCGCCAGTCGCGGCTCCAGGTCGGCCTCGGCGGCCCCGACGGTCCGCGCGGTGATCTCCCGGGAGCCGGCGGTCACGTCGGCGACCGACGACAGCATCCGGAACGGTACGACGACCGCCGGGGTCGGCAGGGTGCCGGCCGTCGACGTCGCGGAGGCGCGCTCCCAGGCGAGGACCGCGGCGTCCCGCTTCTCCGGGATCGCGGCCTTCTTCGTCAGCGCGTCCCACTCGTCGTAGAGCCGCAGCACCTCCTGGCCGAAGTCGACGTTGAACGCCTGCTTGGGCTGCCGGCGCGCGTAGAGCCAGCGCAGGATCGGGGCCTCGAGGATTCGCAGCGCCTCGGCCGCGGTCGGCACCCCGCCCTTGGACGACGACATCTTCGGCATGCCGGCGACACCGACGAAGGAGTAGCCGACGAAGGACGGCGCGGTGCCGCCGAAGATCGGGCCGACGATCTCCTTCCCGACGGTGTAGGACGAGCCGGGGGAGGCGTGGTCGACGCCCCCGGGCTCGAAGTGGACGCCCTCGAAGGTCCAGCGCATCGGCCAGTCGACCTTCCAGACCAGCTTGCCCTCGTCCTGCGTTGCGACGTTGGTGACATAGGAGTCGCCGCACACGTCGCAGGTGTAGGCGAGGTCGGTCGTCTCGTCGTCGTAGGACGTGAGCGTGACGGTGTCGCGGCCACAGCCGCGGCAGTAGGGCTTGTAGGGGAAGCGCGCGAGGTCCTCGGTCGAGCCGTGCCCCGCCTCCTCCTCCGCGGTGGACTCCTCGCCCTCGACCTTCTTGGTGCGGAACCGCGACATCACCGCCTCGATCTCGCCGCGCTTGCGGATCGCGGTGAGGATCTGCTCGCGGTAGCTGCCGGACCGGTACATCGCGGTCTGGTCGACCTCGACCATGTCGCAGCCCATCTCGACGAGTGCGGCGCGCAGCGGCGCCTTGTAGCGCTCGCCCCAGTTGGCGAACTCGCCCGTGGGGTCCGGGACGGCGGACAGCGGGCGTCCGATGTGCTCGTTCCAGGCGGTGTCGATGCCGGCGGGGACCTTGCGGAACCGGTCGTAGTCGTCCCAGCTGTGCAGGTGCCGCACGGCGATGCCGCGGCGGCGGATCTCCTCGGCCACGAAGTGCACGGTGAGGAACTCGCGCAGGTTGCCGAGGTGGATCGGCCCCGACGGGCTGATGCCGGACGCGCAGGTGACGAGGTCGGGCAGGGTGCCGCCGTTGACCTGCTCCGCGTGCCGCAGCGCCAGGTCGGCGGTCCGGGTCACCCAGTCGCTGGGATCCTGCTGCCGGTCGTCCTGGGAGCTGCGCTGTCCTCGTGCCACGGCAGGAAGCCTATTGCGCCCCTTCCGCTAAGCCACAACGCACACCATGGAGTACGCCGCCGGCAGCACCCGCCACGCGCGCTCGGTCACCGGGCCGTCGATCTCGCCGTCGCTGTTGCAGTCGAAGGCGTCCCCGCGCACACGCACCGAGGCGCCGCGGACGATCCGGACGTCGCCGTGCTCCTCGTGCCGCGCGAAGGGCAGGCGCACGAGATAGCCGAGCCGGGCGAGCGTGCTCGCCGGCGTGGCGATCAGCACGTCCACCTGGCCGTCGTGGGGCTGCGCGTCCGGGGTGAGCTCGGTGCCGCCTCCCACGGAGGCGCCGTTGCCGACGGCGACCATGAGCACCGGCTGGTCGACATCGACCACGACCGCGTCGTCGACCTCCACCCGGATCCGGAGGCTGGGCGGGTGGAGCGCGGTCTGCAGCGCCCCGATGGGATATCCGATCCGGCCCAGTCGCGCCTTCCAGCGAGCACCGCGCTTGCCGGCCTCGGCGCCCGCGCCGAGATGGACGCTGTTGACGGTGACCTGCCCCTCGTCGTCGACGACCAGGTCGGTCGGGCGCGTCCTGCCGGCGAGGACGACCCGGGCGGCCTCCTCGGGGTCCAGCGGCAGGCCGAGCGTGCGGGCGAAGTCGTTGCCGGTGCCCAGGGGGATCAGCCCGAGTGTCCTCCCGGCGAGGTCGCCGCTGCTGTGCAGCTGCTGGACCACGGCGTGGATGCTGCCGTCGCCGCCCGCCGCGACGATCGTGCGTGAACCGGCGCCGGCCAGCACGTCGGCGAGCTCCTCGGGCGAGGCCGTGGCGCGGACCTCGACCTCGGCGCCCTCCCGGAGCACCGCGAGCGCGGCATCGACGGCCTCCTGGTCCGCCGTCCCGGCGTCGCTGTTGGTGATGAGCAGCAGCGGAGGAGTGGCCACGGAGCAACCTTAGGTCCACGGTCGAGGGTCAGGTCCGGATCCGGACCACGGGCAGCACCGCCGCCACCACGGTCACCGCCGCGCAGGAGCCGGCGATCGCGAGCAGGCTCGCCCACGGCACCGTCAGCGGTACGTCGTCGAGGCCGGCCGTCATCGGCGCGCGCAGCAGCACCGCGACGGTCACGGTGACCGCGGCGCCGAGGAGGAGAGCGGCGCACGCGACCATGACGGACTCGGCGAGCACCATCCGGCGCACCTGGGCGGCGGTGGCGCCGATCAGCCGGGTGGCCGAGAACTCCCGGCGCCGCTGCAGGCTGCCCATGAGCAGCGTGTTGGCGATGGCGATGCCGGCGTAGAGCCCGGTGGGAGCGAGGATCGCGACCAGGCCGACCTGGTTCTGGTCGCGCTGGGCCCGGTCGATCCGGGTGATCCACTGCTCGGCGGTGAGCACGTCGCCGGTGGTCCGGGGTGCCAGCGCGGCCCGCAGCGCCGCGGGGTCGCTGCCGGGCGGGGGCAGCACGAACCAGGTGCCGGTCGACTCGGCCCCGTGGGCGCGCGCGAGCTGCCGTGGGAGCAGCAGGTCGTCGTGCAGCGTGGCGGCGTCCTCGACGACGGCGACCACCCGCAGGCGCATCCGGGCGCCGTCGGGGAAGCGGACGCGCACCTGCGAGCCGAGGCCGAATCCCGCGTCGAAGACGGCGGAGCGGCTGATCGCCAGGGTGCGGCCGGTCAGCCGGGACAGGTCGCCCTCATGGGTGCGGATGCCGCGCGTGGCCACCGCGGTGGCGGGGTCGATGCCCTCGGCCGTCCAGTCGCTCGCCATCTCGCCGCCGGTCGCCACGGCGACGGTGTTGCGATCGTCGACCACGGCACCCGCCGGTGCGACCGGGGCCGTGGTCGTGCCGGTGACCACGACGGGTGCGGCGAGCCGCTGGCGGGTGATGCCCTGGTCCCAGTCGGCCGCGAAGCTCAGGCTGAGGATCAGCGAGCCGGCGATCGCCGAGATCGCCAGCACCGGCGCGGCCAGCGACGTGGTCCGCCGGGCCTGGTTGCCCACGTTCTCCCGCGCCAGCCCGAGCACGGGGTGCTCGCGGAAGGGCGCCGTCAGCGCCCGCACGAGCAGCGGGAGCAGGACCGGGCCCCAGCAGACCAGGCCGACGACGATCAGCTCGGGCACGAAGATCGACAGCAGGAGCGCGAGCACCGGGTCGCCGGCGCGGATGCCGACCAGCATGAGCGCCGCGCCCACCAGGCACAGCGCGCCGACGCCTCCGCGCACCACCCCCACGCGTCGACCGGTGTCGGTCGCCTCCCGCAACGCCTGGGCCGGCGGCACCTTCGCGGCGCGGCGCGACGCCGTCCAGGCGCCGAGCAGCGCCACGACGACGCCGCACGCCGCCGAGATCAGCGGCGGGCGCAGGTCCCAGGTGAGCGGCACCCGCCCCGGCGTGACGCCCTGGGCGGCGAGGAGGACGGCGAGTGCCAGGGCCACCAGCCGGCCCAGCACCGCGCCCGCGGCGGCCGCCAGGACGGCGACCACGACCGCCTCGACGCGCACCTGGCGTCGTACCTGCCGCGGAGTGGCGCCGACCAGGCGCAGCAGGCCGAGCTCGCGCCGCCGCGCGGTGACCGCGAAGCCGAAGGTGCTCGCCACGACGAAGACCGCCATGAAGCTGGCGAAGCCCGCCATCACGCCGAGCAGGGACAGTGTGTCCTGCGCCTCCGGGCCCTGGTCGCCGACCGAGACGGAGAGCACGACCACCCCGGCGATGAGCGCGACACCGAGGGCGACCGCGACGAACGACCCGGCGTAGAGCGCGCGATGCTGGCGCACCGAGCTCAGCCCGAGATGGATCGCCGGGGGCATCACCGCTCCAGCTCGCTCATCGCGGCCGCGATCTGCGCCGCGGTGCCGCGGGCGAGGTGACCGACCACGACGCCGTCCTCGAGGAAGAGCACGCTGTCGGCGTACGACGCCGCGAGCGGGTCGTGGGTCACCATGACGACGGTCAGCCCCTCGGTGTCGACGGTCGAGCGGAGCAGCTCCAGCACCTGCCGGCCGGTCGTGCGGTCGAGCGCCCCGGTCGGCTCGTCGGCGTAGACGACCTGGGGACGGGTCACGAGCGCGCGGGCGATGGCGACCCGCTGCTGCTGGCCGCCGGAGAGCTCGGCCGGCCGGCGGCGCTGGTGCTCACCCAGTCCCACCCGGGTCAGCGCGGCGGCCACCTCCCCGCGCGCGGGACGACGGCCCGCGAGCCGCGCCGGCAGCGCCACGTTGTCGTAGGCGGTGAGCGCGGGCAGCAGGTTGTAGGCCTGGAAGACGAAGCCCATCGCGACGCGGCGCAGCCGGGTCAGCGCGGCCTCGTCGAGGCGCCCGAGGTCGTGACCGCCGACGAGGACCCGCCCCGCGCTCGGCCGGTCCAGGCCCGCGGCACACTGCAGGAGCGTCGACTTGCCCGAGCCGGACGGCCCCATGATGGCGGTGAAGCTGCCGGGCGCGAAGGCATGGGTGACGCCCCGGAGCGCGTCCACCCGGCCGGCCCGGGAGCCGTAGCTGCGGGCGACGCCGTCGAGGACGATGGCGGGCGGGGCTAGGGTCGTGGAGCTCATGGGGACCAGCCAACCGGCGTCCGGGCGCGGGCGCGCTGGCCCGGGCGCGAGAGCGAGGGTAGCGCGGGCGCCACCTCCGCCCGGGCCTCCGCACCCCTCCGCGCGTCCCCGCGGATCCCTACGCTGGGGCGCATGTCCCGCCCGGAGTCCGCCTGGAGTGCGTTGCGGGGCAACCCGGCGCGGTTCCTGCTCTCCTCCTGGCCCTGGCGCTCGCTGGCCTACCTGGCGGGCACGGCCGGCGTCGGCTTCGCGGTCCTGGTGGTCCTGCTCGGGCTGCTGCTGGCCGGTGCCGTCACCGCCGTCGTCGTGGTCGGCTTCCTCCTCATCGGTGCCATCCCGCTCGTCGCGGTCGCCGTGCTGACGCTCGAACGGCGCCGGATCCGGCTGATGCGACCGGGCGTCGTGCCCCTGGGCGAGCCGCGCCCGCCGGTGGCCGGCGGCCCGCGGGCCTGGGTGCGACAGCGCCGGCGGGAGCCGCCGTCGGGCCGCGAGGCCGGCTACGTCGTCCTGCTGGTCACCCTGCTCTGGCTGGTCGACGCGGTGGTGGCGTTCACCGCGGTGTTCCTCACCGGCATCTTCGTCGTGGCGCCGCTCGTCGCCTCGGTCGACCAGGTGGTGGTGTTCGCCTGGACCCCGGACTCCGCCGGCGAGGCGCTCCCCCTGCTCCTCGTCGGCGCGCCGCTGAGCTTCGTGCTGAGCGCCTACATCGTCACCGCGCTGGCCGCCGCGCAGGCGGCGCTCGCCGGGCTGCTGCTCGAGCCGGGGGAGGAGGAGCTGGAGCGACGGATCCGCCAGCTGCGACGCTCGCGCCTCGATCTCGTCGACGCCTTCGAGACCGAGCGCCGGCGCATCGAGCGGCATCTGCACGACGGCGTCCAACAGCGACTGGTGGCGCTGAGCATGACCCTGGGGCGCGCCGAGCTCGACGTGCCGGAGGGGCCGGGACTCGACCTGGTCCGGCAGGCGCACCGCGAGACCGAGGCGGCGCTGGCCGACCTGCGCGCGGCGGTGCGCGGCATCCACCCGCGGGTGCTCGTCGACCACGGCATCGCGGCCGCGGTGCGGGAGATCGCGGACCGGATGCCGGTGCCGGTGAGCGTCGCGCTGGACCTGCCGCGGCTGCCCGGCCCGGTCGAGGCGGCGGCGTACTTCGTCGTGAGCGAGGCGCTGACCAATGTGGCTCGCCATGCGGGCGCGCACGCGGTCGGGATCTCCGGCTGGGTGGCCGGCGACGAGCTGGTGGTCACGGTGACCGACGACGGCGCCGGCGGCGCCCGGATCGGCGCGGGCACCGGACTGGCGGGCCTGGTGACCCGGCTCGACGCGCTCGGTGGCACGCTGGACGTACGCAGCCCCGAGGGCGGGCCGACCGAGGTGAGGATGGAGTGTCCGTGCCGGACCGAGGCCCCGTGACCGGATCGCCGACCGGCTCCCCGACCCGCTCGCTGACCGGCGGACGGCGGCTGCGGGTGGTGATCGCCGAGGACCTGGCGCTGCTCCGCGAGGGACTCGTCGGCATCGTCGAGCGCGCGGGACACGAGGTGCTCGCCGCCGTCGAGACCGCCGAGGCGCTGGTGGCGTTCGTGCGCCACGACCCGCCCGACCTCGTCGTCACCGACGTGCGGATGCCGCCCGGCCACTCCGACGAGGGCCTGCGCGCCGCGGCCGCGATCCGCGCCGACCACCCGGGCATCGGCATCCTGGTGCTCTCCCAGTACGTCGCCGACGCCTACCTCGACGGCCTGCTCGAGACCGACGGGAGCGGCGGGACGGGCGGGATGGGCTATCTGCTCAAGGACCGGGTCGGCCACGTGCGCGAGTTCCTCGACAGCGTCGACCGGGTCGCGGCCGGCGGCCTGGTCGTCGACCCCGACGTGGTCCGCCAGCTGCTCTCCCGCCGTCGCGACGACGGCCCGCTCGCGGCGCTGACCGAGCGCGAGCGCGAGGTGCTCTCGCTGATGGCCGAGGGTCGCACCAACGGATCGATCGCGGCCGAGCTCGTCGTCAGCGAGGCGGCCGTGCGCAAGCACGTCGGCAACATCTTCGCCAAGCTCGACCTCGACCCCGACAGCGACCGCCGGGTCTCCGCGGTGCTGACCTACCTGCGCGGCTGACGCGGCGTGGCCGATCGCCACCCCAGGAGCGGCGCTTCGGCAGAAGTTGCCGACGTACGGCCCACGGGAGCGTGGTTGGATCCGGTCCATGAGCACGGCCGAGAGCACGCCCCGCCGCTGGACCGCACGTGAGCTGATCGACCTGGTGCTCGACGAGGGCTCCTACGAGTCGTGGGACGTCCCGGTCGACATCAGTGGTCACGACGAGGCCTACCAGGCCGAGCTGCGCGCCGCCGCGGAGAAGGCGGGCACCGACGAGTCGGTGCTGACCGGCCGCGGCACCGTGCGGGGCCGGCCGGTGGCGTTCGTGGTCAACGAGTTCCGCTTCCTGGCCGGCTCGATCGGCGTCGCTGCCGCGACCCGGATCGCGGCCGCCGTGCGCCGGGCCACCGCCGAGGGTCTGCCGGTGCTGGCGAGCACGTCGTCCGGCGGCACCCGCATGCAGGAGGGCACCCGCGCGTTCGTGAAGATGGTGGAGATCTCGCGAGCCCTGATGGAACACCGCGGCGCCGGCCTGCCGTACCTCGTCCACCTGCGCCACCCCACCACCGGCGGCGTGTACGCGTCGTGGGGCTCCCTCGGCCACGTGACGGTCGCCGAGCCGGGCGCGCTCGTCGGCTTCCTCGGGCCGAAGGTCTACGAGGCGCTCAACGGACGCCCCTTCCCGCCCGGCGTACAGCTCGCCGAGAACCTCGCCGCCCACGGCGTCATCGACGCGGTGGTGCCGGCCGAGCACCTGCCGGCGCTGGTCGACCACGCCCTCGGCGTCCTCGTCGACGCGGCCGAGGAGCCGACCCTGGAGCGTCGTACTCCGGTCGCGCCGGGCACCGCGCTCGACCACCCGGTCTGGGACGACATCGAGGCGACGCGCGCGGAGGGCCGGGTGGGCGTGCGCGACCTGATCCGGTACGGCGCCGCCAGCACCCTGCGCCTCAAGGGCACCGACGAGGGGGAGCGCGACGACACGGTGCTCATCGCCCTCACCCGCCTCGGCGGCCGGCCGTGCGTGCTCGTCGGCCAGGACCGCTCCCGCCAGACGCCCGCGACCCCGATGGGCCCCGGTGCCCTGCGCGAGGCCCGGCGGGCGATGGAGCTCGCCGAGGAGCTGCGGCTCCCGCTCGTCACCGTCATCGACACCCCCGGTGCCGAGCTGTCCCAGTCGGCCGAGGAGGGCGCCATGGCCGGCGAGATCGCCCGCTGCATCGCCGGCCTGGTCACCATGACGGTGCCGACCGTCTCGGTCATCCTCGGTCAGGGTTGCGGCGGTGGCGCGCTCGCCCTGCTCCCCGCGCAGACCGTCCTCGCCACCTCCCGCGGCTGGCTCTCGCCGCTGCCGCCCGAGGGAGCGAGCGTCATCGTCCACGGCGACCCGTCCCGCGCCGCCGAGATGGCGGCCCATCAGAAGGTCGGCGCGCTCGACCTGCTCGCGGACGGCAACGTCCACGGCGTCGTACCGGAGCTCCCCGACGACACCCCCGAGACGCTCGCCCGGGCCGTCGTGGCCGAGATCGCCGCCCGCCTCGCCGACCCGGCGCGTCTGAACGTCTGACAGACGCCGACCCGGCGCGTCTGAACGTCTGACAGACGCCGACCCGGCGCGTTTGAACGCGCCGGGTCGGGGTTCAGCTGACGACCATGTCCTCGCCGGCCCAGAACGCCCGCATGCTGGTGATCCGGCCGTGGTCGTCGAAGGTCATCACGTCGATCGGGGCGAGGGTGTAGGTCTGGTCGCCGGCCTTGGTGACCAGCTCGAAGGAGAAGGCCGCCTCGTTGCCGGCGACCCGGGCGAAGAGCAGGCGGGCGGACTGCTCGAGGCCGTCGAGGGCGGCGTAGAACTCGGCGATCTGCTCCCGCGTCGTGCGCACCTCCGAGCCGACCGGGTCCTCGACCGTGGCGCCCTCGGCGTACAGGGCGACGACGTCGGCGGAGGAGCCGGTGGCCACGAGGTCGACGTAGGACTGGATGGTCTCGAGGATGGTCTCGCGGCTGGCGCCCATGACGGCTCCTTGGGTCGGGTCGGTGCGGTCGGTCGCGACGAACTAGAACGTGTTCTCGCTGTGCCGAATCTAGTGCCTAGGTCGCGTTTTGGTAACGTGACGCCGCAAGAGCCCCGGTCTTGCCGGGGCTCCTTGCATGTGAGGACACCAGCAACAACACCGACAACAGTGGTGCGTTGAGCAGCCGGCCCGGCCCGCCGGGACGGAGGGACTCCGTCCGTGCGAAGGAGCAACCAAGATGCCTGCAATCGTGATCGTCGGAGCCCAGTGGGGCGACGAGGGCAAGGGCAAGGCCACCGACCACCTCGGCAGCCAGGTCGACTACGTCGTCAAGTTCAACGGCGGCAACAACGCCGGCCACACGGTCGTTATCGGCGACGAGAAGTACGCCCTCCACCTGCTGCCCAGCGGCATCCTCACCCCCGGCTGCACGCCGGTCATCGGCAACGGCGTCGTCGTCGACATCGACGTCCTGTTCCAGGAGATCGACGGCCTCGAGGCCCGCGGCATCGACACCAGCCGGCTCAAGCTGAGCGCCAACGCGCATGTCATCGCCGACTACAACCGCACCCTCGACAAGGTCACCGAGCGCTTCCTCGGCTCCCGCAAGATCGGTACGACGGGCCGCGGCATCGGGCCGACCTACGCCGACAAGATGAACCGCATCGGCATCCGGGTCCAGGACCTGTTCGACGAGAAGATCCTCACCCAGAAGGTCGAGGGCGCCCTCGAGCTCAAGGGCCAGATCCTCACGAAGATCTACAACCGCCGCGCGCCGTCGGTGCAGCAGACCGTCGAGGAGCTGCGCAGCCACGCGGACCGGCTGGCGCCGTACGTCTGCGACACGGGGCTGCTGCTCAGCCAGGCGCTCGACCGCGGCGACGTGGTGCTGATGGAGGCCGGCCAGGCCACCCTGCTCGACGTCGACCACGGCACCTACCCGTTCGTGACCTCCAGCAGCGCGATCTCCGCCGGCGCCTGCACCGGCACCGGCATCCCGCCGACCCGGATCGACCAGGTCATCGCGATCGCCAAGGCCTACACCACGCGCGTCGGCGAGGGCCCGTTCCCGACCGAGCTGCACGACGACAACGGCGAGTTCCTGCGCAAGGCGGGCTGGGAGTACGGCACCACCACCGGCCGCCCGCGCCGCTGCGGCTGGATGGACACCGTCATCACGCGGTACGCCGCCCGCGTCAACGGCGTCACGGACTTCGTGCTCACCAAGCTCGACACCCTGACCGGCCTGGCCGAGCTCCCCGTCTGCGTGGCCTACGACGTCGACGGTGTCCGCCACGACGAGATGCCGGTCAACCAGACCGACTTCCACCACGCCGTGCCGATCTACGAGAACCTCCCCGGCTGGACCGAGGACATCTCCGGCTGCCGCAGCTTCGAGGACCTCCCGAAGGCCGCACAGGACTACGTGGAGTACGTCGAGGCGCGCTCCGGTGCGCGCATCTCGGTGGTCGGCGTCGGCCCCGAGCGCGAGCAGGCCGTCGTCCGGCACCCGCTGCGCTGAGACGAGCCGCCGGGTCAGTCGACGAGGTCGAACCCGTCGTCGCACTCGGGCGCGCAGGCCAGCGCCCCCCAGCGCTGCCGGTCGCCGAACGCCGAGCCGTCGGAGAGCTGGACCCACAGGTCGAGACCGTCGTCGTTGCGGCCGTTGTTGGCCTCGTAGCGCAGCTCGACGAGGTCGGCGTCTCCGTCTCCGTCGACGTCGCTCAGCGCGCTGCCGGCGACGCCGCTGTCGTAGAGGTTCTTGCGGGCCTCGTCGAGCGCGACCTTCTCGGTGTACCAGCGGGCGCGGGGCACGAAGGCGCCGTCGGCGAAGTCGTAGACGAAGATGACCCGGCCGGCCGCGTTGGGTGCCACGATCTCGTCGTCCCCGTTGCCGTCGACATCGCCGACGAACCACTCGATGAGGACGGGGTCGACGCCGGCCCCGGTCAGGGTCCGCTCGGTGAGCATGACGAGCCTGCCGTCCTCGGGACGCAGCACGCGCATGACGTCGACGTCCTGGGCGTCCTTGCCGAACGCGACGACCTCCACGGCCCCGTCGCCGTCGAGGTCGGCGACCTTGACGAAGGTGTCGGCGAGCTCGCTGGAGTACCACTGCTGCGGCGTCGCGAAGCCCCCGTCGCCGGCCAGGGCGACGTGCAGGCTGTCGAGCTCGTCGGAGGGGTCACCGTAGAGGATCAGGTCGTCGCGTCCGTCGCCGTCGAGGTCGCCGAGGCCGGCGTTGTAGGCCTTGATGTCGAAGGCGGGGTCGAGGTCGAGGGTCGTGGTCCACCGCTCGCCTTCGCCGGGCACGACCGCCACCGTCAACCGGTCGTCGTCCTCGTCGAGCCACACCACGTCGGGGCGCGCGTCGCCGTCGACCTCCCCGATGAGGGGGTTCCCGGCCTCCGCGCCGGCGCGGACGGGCGTGCCGAACTGCAGGCCGGTCGAGGGCACGGTCCAGGTCGACAGCGGGTTGAGCGCCTCGAACCGGGTCTGGTGGATCAGTACGTCGCCGTACCCGTCGCCGTCGAGGTCGCCGGCCACCCGCGGCGCGGGTGCCGGGCTCTCGTCCCCGCCCGCGGCGGCGGTGTCGTCGCCGCGGGCGACCAGCCAGCCGATGCCCGCGACGAGCGCCAGGGCCACGATCGCCGCCACCGCGAGCGGCCAGCGCCGACGAGCGGCGCCCGTGGGCGCCGGGGAAGACGGGGATGACGGGGATGACGGGGATGACGGGGATGACGGCGACGCGGCGGCCGGGGACGCGGACGCGGGGGGAGGCGGAGGCGGGGGCGGCGGGACGGGGGACGCGGCATCGGAGCGGATGACGGTGGTGCCCGAGGAGCCCGACGGCCCCGTCGCTCCCGACGGCACGCCGTCGTCGGCGCCGTCGCCGCCGCTGTCGGGAAGGTCGGGGGCAGTCGCGGCGAGTCGCTCGAGGTCCACGCGCAGCGACGACGCGTCGGCGTACCGATGGGCGGGGTCCTTGGCCAGGGCCCGCGCGATCACGGCGTTCATCTCGGTCACGAAGGCCGAGTCCCCGTCGAGCTGCGGCACCGGTGCCTGCTGGTGGGCGAGCGCGACCTGCACCTCGGTGCCCTGGTAGGGCTCGTGTCCGGTCAGGCACGCCCACAGCACGCAGCCGAGGGCGTAGACGTCGCTGGCCGGCGTGGCCGGCAGCCCCTCGGTGCGCTCGGGGGACAGATAGGACCAGGTGCCGGCCACCGAGCCGGCCGCCGTGGGCACCGGGCTGTCGACGCCGTCGGTGCGGGCGATGCCGAAGTCGCAGAGGTAGGCGTGCTGATCGGCCGTGCCGGGGTCGCGGATCAGCACGTTCGACGGCTTCACGTCACGGTGCATGACGCCGACCCGGTGTGCGTCGGCGAGCCCGCGAGCCAGCTGGGCGCACAGCCGGAGCGCCTGCCGGGCCGGCATCGGGCCGTGCTCGCGCAGCCAGCTCCACAGGTCGCGCCCGTCGACGTACTGCGTCACGATGTACGGCGTCCCGTCCACCTCGTCGTGGTCGTGGATCGCGATGACGTGGGGTGAGTCGAGCCGGGCGAGCGCTGCCGCCTCGGCCTGGAACCGCTGCCGGAACTCCGCCGACTGCGCGAGCAGCCCGGTGATCACCTTGAGGGCGACGGTCCGCTGCAGCCGGGGGTCGGTTGCCGCGAAGACGACGCCCATCCCGCCCTGACCGAGCACCCGGTCCAGCTGGTAGCGGCCGAACTGCTCGCCGACGCTGGGCACGCGCATGAAAGCTCCCCCGAGATCTGTGGTACGACGCCCGCCAGTCTGCCTCAACGGCGCTCCGATGACCCGTTCTGCCCAGGAGGCGTGGTCCTTTCCGACCATCTCTGGTCGTTCGGACGTGTCGGCCGCGATGGTCATGTTTGTCTGGGGCGTCTCGGGACCGCCGGAAGCTCCCCGGCGGGAAGGACGAGAGAAAGAAGCGCATGCACAACTCAATTGCTCCACAAGCGGGTCGCCGGGCTGGGGTTCTGGTCAGTGCCCTCGCCCTGGCCGCGACGGGTGTCGCGCTGGCCGACGCTCCCGCGGCACACGCCGTCCAGGTAGCCCTGACGCCGTCGCAGATCGACACCTCCGCGACGCGTGCCAACGGTCACCACGAGTTTCTCGCCGATGGGGTGCGGGTCTGGACGACGGTGGGCGACGCGCAGGCGAAGGCGGCAGGGTACTTCGATGTCAACCTGCCGCTGGACGATGTCGGCGAGCCGAGCATGGACTGGGCGAACAACACGCCCGCACAGAACTACCGTCCCGGCCTGCAGCTCAAGACCGACTTCAACGGCGACGGTGACATCGACGGCATCCTGGTTGGTGAGCCGATCATGGCCGACGGCACCACCTTCTTGGGCAATCGCTGGTGGCTGGCCGGAGGTACGGACCGCAAGGCGAACGTGGAGAGCCCGGGCGTGACGCTCCCGGTCGACGGCACCCAGCCCTCGTACCGGCAGAACATCGCCACCCTCGACGACTGGCGCGCGGCCTTCCCCGACGCCGAGGTCGTCCAGGCAGGCTGGTCGCTCGGCTCCGGCGCCCTCGGCGACGGCGTCATCTACGGCATCACCGTGGGCGGCACGGAGCACCTGTTCACCGGAGACGAGCAGACCGTCACCCGGACCATCTATCCCAGCGATGTCGACCTCAGCCAGACCCGCGCCACCGGTCACCACGAGTTCCGGCTCACCTCGGGGGTGCGTGTGTGGACCGAGGGCGCCACCTCGACCGACAAGGCCGCCGGCTACTTCGCGGTCGGCATGCCGTTCGCCGAGATCGGCGAGCCGAGGATGGACTGGCGTGCCAACGCCGGGTCGACGGCCCGGCCGGGTCTGCAGCTCGTCGTCGACATCGACGGCAACGACTCCCCGGACGGGATCCTGGTCGGCGAGCCCATCTATCAGGACATCGCGGTCGCCACGAACTGGTGGCTCTCCGGCGGCTCGGCCACGCAGGCGTTCAAGGACCTTGCCCCGTCCGACGACGGCGGCAACGGGTCGTCGTGGAACGGCACGCTCGCCGAGTGGCGCGCAGCGCTGCCGGCGACCGCGCAGGTGCTGTCCAGCGGGTGGTCGCTCGGGTCCGGGGTCCAGGGCGACGGCGTGATCGAGTCGATCACGCTCGGCCGCACCTCCTATGTCTTCACCGGCAAGAACCGCGTCGCCGAGTCGGCGTTCGCCACCGTCGCGACGACGGCCGGCAGCACCGTGTCCTTCACTCTGCCGGCCACCGACCCGGACGGCGATGTGCTGACCTACCGGGTCGACAGAGGCACGGTCGCCGACAACAAGGTCACGGTCCAGGTCCCGGCCGACTTCGTGGGCGACCTCCCGGTGGGCTACACGGCCGACGACGGCAACGGAGGCATCTCCGACGGTGTCGTGACTCTCCAGGTCGGGAAGGCCTCGTCGAGCGCCACCCTGCGGATCAAGCCGGCCAAGGTGACCGCGAAGCAGAAGGTCAAGGTCGTCGTGCGGATCGTCTCCACCGGCGCGACCACCGGCGGCGCGGTCGTGGTCCGCTCCGGCGGTGATGTCGTCGGCAGCGGTACCGTGGTCGGCGGCAAGGTCAAGGTCAAGCTCGACCGGAAGCTGGCCGCGGGCAACCGCAAGCTCAAGGTCGCCTACGCCGGCACCGCCGCCACCCTTCCCGTCCAGGCGAAGGTCGTGGTGAAGGTCGCCCGTTGACCGGCCACCACCACGAGGCCCCCGGCGCCGCGCCGGGGGCCTCGTGCCGTCCGGGCGTCGGCCGGTGGCGGACGCTCATCTAGGCTGGGCGTCCGTGAAGACCCTCGTGATCGGCACCGGCGGCCGCGAGCACGCCCTCGCTCTCGCCCTGTCCCGCGACCCCGGGGTGAGCGAGGTGCACGCCGCGCCGGGCAACCCGGGCATCGGCGCCTTCGCGACCCTGCACGACGTCGACCCGATGGACGGTACGGCGGTCGCGGACCTCGCGACGCACATCGGCGCCGACCTCGTCGTCGTCGGTCCGGAGGCGCCGCTCGTCGCGGGTGTCGCCGATGCGGTCCGCGAGGCCGGCGTCGCCGTCTTCGGCCCGTCGCGGGCGGCGGCGATGCTCGAGGGGTCCAAGGCCTTCTCGAAGGAGGTCATGGCCGCCGGGGGCGTGCCGACCGCGGGCTCGCGCACGTGCAGCACCGCGGAGGAGGTGGCGGCCGCGCTCGACGAGTTCGGGGCGCCGTACGTCGTCAAGGACGACGCCCTCGCCGCGGGCAAGGGTGTCGTGGTGACCCGGGACCGGGCCGAGGCGCTCGCCCACGCGGCCGGCTGCGGACGGGTCGTGGTCGAGGAGTTCCTCGACGGCCCGGAGGTCTCGCTGTTCGCGGTGTGCGACGGCACGACCGCCCACCCGCTCCAGCCGGCGCAGGACTTCAAGCGGATCTTCGACGGCGGTCGCGGCCCCAACACCGGTGGCATGGGCTCCTACTCGCCGCTGCCGTGGGCACCCGCCGACCTCGCGGCCACCGTGATGGCGACCGTCGTGCAGCCCACGCTCGACGAGATGGCGCGCCGCGGGACGCCGTTCGTCGGCTGCCTCTACGTCGGCCTGGCGCTGACAGCGGCCGGCCCCCGCGTCATCGAGTTCAACTGCCGGTTCGGCGATCCCGACGTGCAGCCGGTGCTGGCGCTGCTGGAGTCGCCGCTCGGCGAGCTGCTCCGTGCCGCGGCCGAGGGCCGGCTCGCGGACGTCGCGGCGCCCCGGTTCCGCGACGCCGCCTCGGTCACCGTGGTGCTCGCCTCGGCCGGCTATCCCGCCTCGTCGTCGAAGGGCGACGTCATCACCGGTGTCGGGCGCGCCGACGGCGTCAGCGACGTCGACGTCATCCACGCCGGGACGGCGATCGTGGCCGCGCCCGAGCAGGGCGACCCCGGACACCGGCACCTGGTGACCGCGGGGGGCCGGGTCCTGGCCGTGCGCGCCGTCGGGTACGACGTCGCCGACGCCCGGGCCCGTGCGTACGCCGCCGCCGACCTCATCGCCTTCCCCGGGATGCAGCGGCGCTCCGACATCGCGGCGGAGCCGCTCGGCGTGGTCGAGGGCGCCTCCCTGGCCGATGGCTGAGTCGTCCGTCCCCGGCGACCGGGCGGCCGCCGTCCGCGAGGCGACGGACGCCGACCTCGATGCGGTCGCCGCGATCTACGCCCGCGAGGTCCGGCACGGTCACGCCACCTTCGACACCGAGCCGCCGCCCCGCTCGTACTGGGAGCGCAAGCTCGCCTCGGCGCACCCGGGCGACCACTTCCTCGTCGCTGCCGCCGACGGCGCGGTCCTCGGGTTCGCCTACTCCGGCCCCTTCCGCGACCGCGGCGCCTACGACCGCACCCGCGAGGTGACGGTCTATCTCGACCCGGCCGCGACCGGGCGCGGCCTCGGACGTGCGCTGTACGGCGAGCTCCTGCCGCGCCTGGAGGCGGCGGGGATGCGCACCGCCCTAGCCTGCATCGCCCTGCCCAACGACGCGAGCGAGGGCCTGCACCAGGCGTGCGGGTTCGAGCGGCAGGGAGTGCTGCGGGAGGTCGGCCGCAAGTTCGACCGCTGGATCGACATCGTCTGGTGGCAGCGGATGCTGGGCGCCTGACCGGCGCAGTGGAGCGCCGCGACCCGCGCGGACCTGCCTGACCTGCCTGACCTGCCTGAACTGCCTGACCTGCGTGCGGGGTGCACCGGTGCTCGGTGGCAGAGTGGCGCCATGGCCGAGTCCGCCGAACAGGTCCACGCCCGGGTGAGTGCCGTTGCCGGCGAGGACGGTCGCGTCCCGCTGCCGTCCGTCGTCGCCTGGGACGCCTTCCCGTGGGAGGTCGTCGACGGCGCGCTGGCGGCCAAGCCGCTAGCCCCACCGGCCCCCGAGGAGCCGCGCGAGGGCAAGGGCGGCGTGGACTGCGCGGCCTGCACCGACGTGTCCCGTGGGGTGATCTGGGCCAACGACCGGTGGCGCCTGCGTCACCTGTCCGAGCGCAGCGGACTGCCACTGGTGCTCATCCTGGAGCCGTCGGCCCACCTCGACCTCCCGGATCTCGACGACGCGATGGCTGCCGAGCACGGTGTGCTCGCGGTCCGGATCGCCCGGATCGTCGAGGGACTGCCGAACATCGCGCGCTGTCACGTGCAGCGCATCGGCGACGGCGCCGAGCACCTGCACACCTGGTTCATGGCGCGCACCGCCCGGCTGTCGTCGATCCGCGGCTCCTTCGCCGTCGACTGGGACGACATCCTGCCGCCGGGTCCGGAGGACGTGTGGCGCCGCGACCTGGCCACGGTTGCCGAGCAGCTGGCGGCGTACGACGGCCGTGCGGTGCCGCTCGATGACTGATCATCGTCCCGCCGGGGTGGGGACCGAGCGCCTCGAACTGGTCCTCTGGGACGAGCCGACGGTGAGCGCGATCCGTGCCGGCGCGCGGCTGCCCGGCTGGCACGACGACTTCCCGCACGAGGACGACCGCGGCGCCGCGACCCTGTGGCGTGACGGCGATCCGTGGGGTCCGCGGTCGATCGTGTCGCGCAAGCAGCGTCTCGTGATCGGCTCGATCGGCTTCTTCGGACCGCCCGAGCCGGCGGCCGACGACGTGCCCGAGGTCGAGGTGGGCTACGGGCTGGTCGCCGCCGCCCGCGGCTACGGCCTGGCCACGGAGGCGCTGTCGGCCCTGCTCGCCCGCGCCGACGCTGCGGGCGTCCGGGTCCGGGCCTCGATCGCGCCCGACAACGCCGCCAGTCTGCGGGTCGCCGCCAAGACCGGATTCACCGGCATCCGGGGCAGCACCGAGGACGGCGAGCTGGTCCTGGTGCGTCCGCTGCGTTGACCCGACGTCTTCCCCTTGACGCCGACGAGGAGCGACCTACGAGCGCCTCACCGTCGACCTGATGGTCGGCGATGTCCTCCCGGTCCTGGAGCGGCACGGCGTCCGGGTCGAGTGGAACCGCGAGCTCGGCACCGGATCCTGCTCGACGACGTCGACACGGTGGTCCTCGTCTGAGCCGGTGCGCACCTCTGCTCCGGTGATGCCTGTGGAGGGCGGGAGCAGGCTCCGCTGATCCGTGCTGGTCTTTCCCCGGGCCCGACGACGAGCCAGAATGGAGGGGATGGATGTGTCAGTGGCGGCCGTGGAGGAGACCGACGGGCTCCGGCGCGTCTCCATGTCCTACGAGGAATGGCTCGCGCTCCCACAGCAGCCCAAGGTCGAGTGGGTCGACGGCGAGGCCGTGTTCCACGTGACCGGGTCACCCGACCACCAGGACGCCGCGGCGAACCTGCTGATCCTCCTGCGGCAGTCGCTCACCGGCGTCAAGGTCTATCCCGAGGTGGCCGTGCGGCTGCCGCGCAACCGGATCCGGATCCCGGACCTGCTCGTGACCGAGCGCCGGCCGGAGGGGCACCACGTCACCGAGCCGCCGATCCTGGTGGTCGAGGTGCTCTCGCCCAGTACCCGCAACGAGGACCTGTTCCGCAAGTCGCTGGAGTACGTCGCCGGCGGTGTCGGGCAGTACTGGATCGTCGACCGCAGGCTGCACAGCATCGACGTGCTGGGCAACGAGGACGGCGAGTGGAGCGTGCTCCTGCACCTCGACGAGGAGACCCCGGCCGGCGAGGTGAGCGTGGGCACGCACGGCGTCGTCCCGCTCGACCTGGCGACGATCCTCGGCGGCTGAGCCGTTCGCCGGTGGACATGGGAGAATCAGCACCCGTGACCGCGCCGACCGCCGTACCCAATGTCTTGGCCACCCGCTACGCCGCCGCCGACCTGACCGCGATCTGGTCACCGGAGCACAAGATCGTGCTCGAGCGGCAGCTGTGGATCGCCGTCCTCAAGGCGCAGAAGGACCTCGGGATCGACGTCCCCGACGGCGTGGTCGAGGCCTACGAGAAGGTCGTCGAGGACGTCGACCTGGCGAGCATCGCCGACCGGGAGCGGGTCACCCGCCACGACGTGAAGGCGCGGATCGAGGAGTTCGCGGCGCTCGCCGGGCACGAGCACATCCACAAGGGGATGACCAGCCGCGACCTCACCGAGAACGTCGAGCAGCTGCAGGTCAAGCAGTCCCTCGCGCTGCTCCGGGACCGTGCCGTCGCCACGCTCGCCCGGCTCGGCCGCCTGGCCGCCGAGCACGAGGCCACCGTGATGGCCGGCCGCAGCCACAACGTCGCCGCGCAGGCGACCACCCTCGGCAAGCGGTTCGCGACCGTCGCCGACGAGCTGATGATCGCCGTGGAGCGGATCGAGGACCTCCTCGCCCGCTACCCGCTGCGCGGCATCAAGGGCCCGATGGGCACCGCGCAGGACATGCTCGACCTGCTCGGCGGCGACGCGGACAAGCTCGCCGACCTCGAGCAGCGGGTCGCGCGCCACCTCGGCTTCGACCGGGTCCTCACCAGCGTCGGGCAGGTCTACCCGCGCTCCCTCGACTTCGACGTGCTCTCTGCGCTGGTCCAGCTGACCGCGGCGCCGTCCAACCTCGCCACCACCATCCGCCTGATGGCCGGCAACGAGATCGTGACCGAGGGATTCAAGGAGGGCCAGGTCGGCTCGTCGGCGATGCCGCACAAGATGAACACCCGCTCCTGCGAGCGGGTCAACGGCCTCGCGGTCGTCACCCGCGGCTACCTCTCCATGGTCGGCGAGCTCGCCGGCGACCAGTGGAACGAGGGCGACGTCTCCTGCTCCGTCGTACGACGCGTCGCCCTGCCCGACGCCTTCTTCGCCGTCGACGGGCTCTTCCAGACCTTCCTCACGGTGCTCGACGAGTTCGGCGCCTTCCCCGCGGTGATCCAGCGCGAGCTCGACCGCTACCTGCCCTATCTCGCGACCACCAAGGTGCTGATGGCGGCCGTGCGCAACGGTGTCGGGCGGGAGAGCGCGCACGAGGCGATCAAGGAGGCCGCGGTCGGCACCGCGCTGGCCATGCGCCAGGGCCAGGCCGAGAACGACGTCTTCGCCAAGCTCGCCGCCGACGAGCGTCTCGGGCTCACCGAGAGCCAGCTGCAGTCGCTCGTCGCCGAGCCGATCACCTTCACCGGTGCCGCGGTCGCGCAGACCCAGGAGGTGTGCCGCCGGGTCGCCGCCGTCGTCGCCGCGCACCCCGGCGCCGCCGACTACCGCCCCGGCGCGATCCTCTGAGCTCCGCGGCGCGCACCGTCGTCCCGTTCCCGGTGTCCGCGGAGCGGGCGTTCGACCACCTCGCCGACCCCCGCCACCGGCCCGGCTGGCAGTCGTCGCTGCGCGCGGTCGCCGACGTGCGTCCCGACGGCCTCGCCTGGACGGACGTCACCGTGGTGCCCGGTGTCCGGCCGCGGATGCGCACGACGGTGTCCGAGCGACCGCGCCGCTGGGCGGAGGAGGGGGAGTGGGGACCCTTCCGGGCGCGCCTGGAGCTCGCCTTCGCCGCGGATCCGGCCGATCCGGCGCGCTGCCGGGTCGGCGCCGAGTTCGCCGTGCGCGGGCTGGGCCTGGGCCGGGTGCTGACCCGCGCCGCCCGGCGCGCGGTGGCCGCCGACCTGCGCCGCGCTGCGCGACTCCTGTGACCCGGCTGACCCGTCCCGCTGCCTGCGACCGTCGGTAACATTCCGGACCTACCAGCGGGTAACCACTGTCCAAGGTACGACAGGTGCCGTTACATTCCTCCGAACTTGTGATGTCGATCACAGTCGGAGGGGGCGCGGGTGCTCGCTGTGCAGAACCTCGAGGTGGTGTACGACGACGTCGTGCTCGCTCTGCGCGGCGTGAGCCTCGGAGTCCCGGACGGGCGCATCGTCGCGCTCCTCGGGGCCAACGGCGGCGGCAAGTCGACGCTGCTGCGCTCGCTGTCCGGGCTGCTCGACGTCCACGACGGCGAGATCCGCAAGGGCACGGTGACGCTCGACGGTGACCGCGTCGGCCACCTCGGGCCCTCGGCCCTGGCCCGGCGCGGGATCAAGCACGTCCTCGAGGGCCGCCGGGTCTTCAAGGAGCTCAGCGCCGAGGAGAACCTCCGGGTCGGCGCGTACGCCGACCGGCGCAACCTGAAGGCCAACCTGGAGCGGGTCTACGGGCTGTTCCCGGTGCTGCGCGAGCGCCGTGACGGACAGGCCGGCCTGCTGTCCGGCGGCGAGCAGCAGATGCTCGCGATCGGCCGGGCGCTGATGTCGGATCCCCGCTACCTGCTGCTCGACGAGCCGTCGCTGGGCCTCGCGCCCAAGGTCGTCGAGCAGATCCGCGACATCGTCGTCGAGATCAACGGCCAGGGGACCGGGATCCTGCTCGTCGAGCAGAACGCCACGATGGCACTGGAGATCGCCCACCACGGCTACGTCCTGGAGAACGGCCGGGTCGTCATGGACCGGCCGGCCGCCGAGCTGCGCGAGGACGCCGACGTCCGTGAGTTCTACCTCGGTCTCGGTGCCGACGGCGAGGCTGCCTCCTCGTTCCGCAACGTCAAGCACTACCGGCGCCGCAAGCGGTGGGCGTCATGAGCGCCCCCGGTGGCACCGTCCTCGAGTTCGAGGACGTCCACCTGTCCTTCGGCGCGGTCAAGGCCGTCAACGGTGTCAGCTTCACCGTGGGCGAGGACGAGCTGTTCGCGGTGATCGGGCCCAACGGCGCGGGGAAGACGAGCATCTTCAACGTCCTCTCGGGTGTCTACCGGCCGCAGCGGGGCCGGGTGGCGCTCCACGGCACGTCACTGCTGGGGATGCGGCCGCCGGCGATCGCCCGGCTGGGCATGGCCCGCACGTTCCAGAACATCGAGCTGTTCGCCAACCTCACGGTGCTCGACAACCTGATGCTCGGTCGGCACCAGCACATCGGCTACGGCACCTTCGCCGCCCTCGCCTGGGTCGGGCGGGCCCGCAACGAGGAGCTGCGGCACCGGCGCCGGGTGGAGGAGATCGTCGACTTCCTCGAGCTGGAGCAGTGGCGCAAGCTGCCCGTCGGCCTGCTGCCGTACGGCGTGCAGAAGCGGGTCGAGCTCGGCCGGGCGCTGGCGATGGAGCCGCGGCTGCTGCTGCTCGACGAGCCGGTCGCCGGCATGAACCTCGAGGAGACCGAGGACATGGCCCGCTACGTCCTCGACATCCGCGACGAGCTGAAGATCCCGATGATCATGGTCGAGCACGACATGGGCCTGGTCATGGACATCGCGGACCGGGTGCTGGTCGTCGACTTCGGCACCCCGGTCGCCACCGGCACTCCGGCGCAGGTGCAGCGCGATCCCGACGTGATCCGGGCCTACCTCGGCGGAGCGGCCGAGGTCGCCGTCGACGCCGCGGCCGGCGAGGAGACCTCGGCATGACCACCCGCACCGTGGTGACCCGCATCCGCGACCGGGCCCGGGCGACGCCCGGTGGCGTGGCCATGCGCGAGAAGCGGCTCGGCATCTGGCGCGAGATCACCTGGGCCGACTACTGGGACACCGTGGTCGACGTCGGCCACGCGCTCCTCGCGCTCGGCGTGCGGCCGGGCGACCGGGTCTCGGTGCAGAGCGAGAACCGGCCGGAGTGGCTCTTCCTCGACATGGCGACCGTGGCCGTCCGCGCCATCACCGTGGGGCTCTACCCGACCAACCCGACCGCGGAGACGGCGTACCTGCTCTCCCACAGCGGCGCCTGCCTCCATCTCGCCGAGGACCAGGAGCAGGTCGACAAGGCCCTCGGCGTCGAGGACGTCCCGCAGCTGCGCCGGATCGTGTACGTCGAGCCGCGCGGCCTCTCGCCGTACGACGACCCGCGGCTGATGACCTGGACCCGGCTGCTGGAGCTCGGCCGTGAGCACCGCGCCGCCAACCCGGGCGCGGTCGACGCGCTCGTCGACGCGGCCGAGCCCGACGACGTCATGACGCTCGTCTACACCTCCGGCACGACGGGTCCGCCGAAGGGAGCGATGCTCACCATCGGCAATGCCGAGTTCGCCCTCGAGACCGTGCTCGAGCGCAGCCCGTTCGCCGACCCGCCGCCGGGTCCGCGTGACCTGACGCTGTCGTACCTCCCGCTGTGCCACGTCGCGGAGCGGGTGCTGACGACCTGGTACAACGCCGGCGCGGGCACCCAGGTCAACTTCGCCGAGTCGATCGAGACCGTGCCCCAGAACCTGCGCGAGGTGCAGCCGTCGCTGTTCTTCGCGGTCCCGCGGATCTGGGAGAAGCTGCTCGCGACCACCCGGATCAAGCTCGACTCCGCGACCTGGGCCAAGCGCCGGTACGCCGCCTTCTGGCTGCGGCGCGCGGAGCGGCTCGGCGCCCGGCTGGCGGCGACCGGCGGGCGGCACACGATCGGCACCCGGCTGGCGTACGCCGTCGGCTGGGTGCTGTTCTACCGTGCGCTGCGCGACCGGCTCGGCCTGCGCCGGGTGCGGCACGCGAGCAGCGGGGCGGCGCCGATCGCCCCGGAGGTGCTGCAGTTCTTCATGGGCATCGGCGTGCCGATGCACGAGCTCTACGGCATGACCGAGAACACCGCGATCGCGACGGCGAACCGGCCGGGGCGGGTCCGGCTCGGGACGGTCGGCGAGATCCACGAGGGGACGGAGGTGCGCCTCGACGCGGAGACCGGCGAGATCCTCACCCGGCACGCCGCGGTCTTCGCCGGGTACTGGCAGGACCCGGCGGCCACCGAGCGCACCATCAGCGTCGACGGCTGGCTGCACACCGGCGACGTGGGGGAGTGGGTCGACGGCACGCACCTGCGGATCACCGACCGGATGAAGGACATCATCATCACCGCCGGCGGCAAGAACGTCGCGCCGTCGGAGATCGAGAACGCCCTCAAGGCCTCGCCGTTCGTCAAGGAGGCGGTCGTCCTCGGCGACGGCCGCAAGTACCTCACCGCGCTGATCGGCATCGAGCTCGACACCGTCGGCGCCTGGGCTCAGCAGCAGCGACTGGCGTTCACGACGTACCGCGACCTGGCGGAGAAGCCGGAGGTCCGGGCGTTGGTGCAGGGCATCGTCGACGACGTCAACAGCCGGCACAACCCGGTCGAGCAGATCAAGCACTTCCGGATGCTGCCCAAGGAGCTGGACCACGAGGACGGCGAGCTCACCGCGACCCAGAAGGTCAAGCGATCGGCGATCGACGCCATGTTCCACGACCTCGTCGAGGAGATGTACGTCGCGGGACGGGAGGGGGCGGCATGACCCAGTTCCTGGGCGCGGTCGCGGGCGGCGTGGGTCTCGGGTCGATCTACGCCCTGCTGGCGCTGGGCTTCGTGATCATCTACAAGTCGATGCGCGTGATCAGCTTCGCCCAGCCCGCCTTCATGCTGGCCGGCGCGGTGCTGGTGTCCTACCTCTCGCCGTCGATCGGGTTCGTGGCAGCGGTCGTGGTCGGGGCGATCGCGATCGCCGGGGTCGCGCTCGTCGTGGAGCGGGTCGCGATCCGGCCGATGGTCGGCAAGGCCGTCTTCGTGATCGCCATCATCACCATCGGCATCGACATCGTCGTGCGGGTCGTCGCCGGTGCCTTCATCGGCCGGGACCCCCGTCAGGTCGGCGATCCGTGGGGCATCGACGCCTGGGAGATCGGCGGCGTCTACATCGCGCACCGTCACATCGCGGCCTTCGTCGTGACGACCGTGCTGGTGCTGGCGCTGTTCGCCTTCTTCCGCTGGACGCCGATCGGCCTGGCCATGCGCGCCTCGGCGCTGGACCAGGAGGCGGCGATGGCCCAGGGCGTCAGCGTGGGCGCGGTGTTCGCGGTGTCCTGGGCGCTCGCCGGCGGACTGGCCGCCGTCGCGGGCGTGTTCGCCGCCAGCGGCCGGACGATGGACCAGAACCTGTGGCACATCGCGCTCGCCGCCCTGCCGGTGATCATCCTCGGCGGGCTCGACTCGCTCGGCGGCGCGGTGCTCGGCGGGCTGCTGATCGGGGTGGCGCAACAGGTCGTGGCGTCGTACCACCGCCAGTGGTTCCCCGGACTCGACACCAACATCGGCTCGATCACGCCCTACCTCGTGATGCTGGTGGTGCTGCTCGTCCGGCCCTACGGCCTGTTCGGCACGAGGGAGGTCGAACGGGTATGAGCATCGGGACTCCGTGGGGGCGGCCGGAGCTCTACACGGCCTACAAGCAGGACATGGCGCTGCTCAACACGCGCGCCAAGATGGTCGGCGTCGCGGCGATCCTGGTCGTCGCGGCACTCCTCCCGCTCCTGGTCGCCGACGACCTCCTCGTCATCCTCGGCGGCGGGCTGGTCCTCGCCATCGGCGCGCTCGGGCTGAACCTGGTCACCGGGTACGCCGGCCAGGTCTCGCTCGGCCACGCGTTCTTCGTCGGGGTCGGTGCCTACACCGCGGCCGTGATGGCGGGGGACCCGGACGGCCGCTACCTCGGCCTCGGCATCGACGCCATGCCGCTGTGGCTGCTCGGCGCCGGTCTGGTCGCGGCCGCGTGCGGCGCCCTCGTCGCGCCCCTGGCGACCCGGCTGCGCGGGCTCTACCTGGCGATCGTCACGCTCGGGCTGGTGTTCATCGGCCAGTACTTCTTCTTCGAGTGGGACGAGATGAGCGGCGGCGCGCAGGTCGGCCGCGAGGCCGCGAAGCCCGCTCTGCTCGGCATCGAGTTCACGGTCGACAACGGCTTCAAGGGCGGCTGGACGGAGGAGCAGAAGCTCTACTGGCTGTTCCTGGCGATCCTGGTGATCGCCGCCGTCGCGGCCCGCAACATCGCGCGCTCGCGTATCGGGCGGGCGTTCGCGGCGATCCGCGACCGCGACGTGGCCGCCGGCGTGATGGGGGTCAACCTCACCCGCTACAAGGTCATCGCGTTCACCCTGTCGTCGTTCTACGCCGGGGTCGCCGGCTCGCTGCTGTACGCGGGGACCGGGCACTTCACGCCCGAGTCGTTCAGCCTGCTCATGTCGGTGCAGTTCATCGCGATCGTCCTCATCGGCGGCGTCGCGACGGTCTCCGGGACGATCATGGGCGCGATGCTGATCGCGCTGCTGCCCCGGATCGCCAGCGAGCTCCCGGCGTTCGTGCCCTTCCTGTCCGACTCGGCCAGCGAGCACCCCAACATCTTCGAGTTCGAGCAGGTCATGTACGGCGTGCTCATCGTCGTGTTCCTGCTGTTCGAGCCCCGTGGCCTGTTCGGGATCTGGCACCGGATCCGCACCTATTGGAAGAGCTTCCCCTTCTCGTACTGAGCCGGGGACCGCACCAGAAACCCAGGAGGAACCGTGAATCGTAGGTCGAGAAGGCTGGGCGTCCTCGCCAGCGCGCTGACCCTGTCCGTGGCCGTCACGGGTTGCGGTCGTGACGACGGCGGCGACGGGGACGGCGGGGGTGGCGCGGCGCCGGGCGTCACCGACGAGGCGTGTCCCGAGGCGGTCGACGACGCCAAGGGCTGCATCTATCTGGGGACGATCACCGACCTGACGGGCGTCTTCAAGGGCGTCGGTGAGCCGTTCACCGCGGGCCAGAAGGCGTTCTGGGAGGGCGTCAACGCCGACGGCGGCATCGGCGACTACGAGGTCAACGTGACCGAGTACGTCAAGGACAGCGGCTACGACCCGGAGAAGCACGCGGAGCTGTTCAACGAGATCAAGGACGACATCCTCGCGGTGGGCCAGTCGCTGGGCACCGCGCACACCAACGCGATCCTCGAGGACGCCACCAGCGAGTCGATCCTGCTCGGGCCCGCCTCGCTGGGGTCGAACTGGATCTTCGACGACACCTCCATCGAGGTCGGCTCGAGCTACTGCACGGAGGCGATGAACATCGTCGACTACGCCGCCGACGAGGGCGCGACGTCGGTCGCCGTCGTGCACTTCCCCGGCGACTACGGCGACGACGCCATGGTGGGTGCCCGGATCGCCGCCGAGGAGCGGGGCCTGGAGTTCACCGACATCACGACCGGCACGGTCGACGGCGGCGACGACCAGTCGGCGGCGGTGGGCGCGGTCCTCAAGGCGCAGCCGGACTTCGTGGTCATCGCGACCAGCCCGAAGGAGATGGCCGCGGTCGTCGGCGGCACCGCGCAGCAGGGCTTCAAGGGCCGCTTCGTGGGCTCGATCCCCAGCTGGAACGCCGCCGTGCTCGCCTCCCCGGCGGGCCCCGCGATCGAGGCGATGTACATGCAGGCGTCGTCGTTCCCGACCTGGGACGCCGACACCCCGGGCATGGAGAAGATGCGGGCGGCGGCCGGTGGCACCGCGCCGAACGACTGGTTCTCGATCGGCTACAGCAGCGGCTACGTCATGAAGGCGATCCTCGAGAAGGCGATCGAGGACGACAAGCTCGACCGTGAGGGCATGGTCGACGTGGCGAACAGCCTGACCGGCATCGAGAGCGAGGGCACCCTGCCCGAGGGCACGGCCAACTGGGCCGGCGACCCCAACGAGGACGCCGTCCGGGTCACCCAGCTCAACAAGGTCGACCAGGCGTCGTCGTCGAAGGTCTCCGTGGCCGTCGACCCGTTCACGGGCGCGACCGCGGAGGGCTACGAGTTCACCGAGCCCTGCTACCTGATGAAGTAGCCGGACGAGACGGCCGGACGAGACGGCCGGACGAGACGGCCGGACGAGACGGCCGGACGAGATCGGCGGCCCGCCGTTCCCCCGGGGACGGCGGGCCGTTGTACCTGCGTGCCCCCTCTCCGACTCCTCCGCCCGCTCGTCGCGCTGGTCCTGGTCCTCGGCTGTCTCGGCGGACTCGGCGTGGCCGGGCCGCCCGCGGCCGCGGCCGCCGGTGTCATCACCGGTCACGTGACCGACGGCGAGGGGGACCCGATCGCCGGGGCGTCGCTCACCCTCTACACACGGACGGGCACGCTCTGGATCCAGGCGGGCACGACGTCGACCGACGCCACCGGCCGCTACGACACCTCCGCGCTCTCCCTCGCCGCGACCGACTATCGGCTCCGGTTCAGCGCGAGCGGCTACGCCACGGAGTGGTACGACGACGCGCGGGTGCCGCGCAGGGCGACGACCCTCGCGCTGTCCTCCGCGGACGTCGTCGTGGACGCCCAGCTCACCCCGGCCGTCGCCGTCTCCGGCGTCGTGAGCGACGACGCGGGGGTGCCGGTCCTCGGCGCGCGCGTCGAGGTGCTGCAGAACGCGGGAGGCGGCTTCTGGGACGTGGTCGCCGAGACGACGACCGGTGTCGGCGGCTACGCGGTCGCGGTGGCACCCGGCACCTATCGGGTCAGGGCGGAGGGCAACGCCCTCCCCGTGGGCGGCGGACAGGAGACCTACGGCTACGGCACAGGGTCGTACGACGGCGGCGACCTCGTCGTACCGGTCGGCGGCGCCACCGGCATCGACATCCGGTTCGCGCCGCTGTCCCATGTCTCCGGTGTGGTCACCGATCTCGGGAACCGCCCGATCGGCGGCATCACGGTCTCCGCGTCCGGGTCGTGCGGCGACGACTGCGTGACCCCGGTCGCCAGCGCGAGGACGGCCGCCGACGGGTCCTACCGCCTGCGCGCCGTCCCGGGCAGCTACACGATCCTCTTCGACGACCAGGACGGCGGGGCATGGTTCGCGCAGCGGTGGGACGACGGGACGCCGGTCCCCGTCGACGCCGCCGGCGTCGACGACGTCAGCCCGCAGCTCGCGGCCGCGCGCACCATCACCGGCCGGGTCACCGTCGACGGCGTGGCCCGGGGCTTCGCCCGGGTGTCCTGGCGCGACGCATCGGTCGCGGTGTCCGAGCCGTGGACCGAGGACGACTGGACGTTCAGCAGACTGGACGGCAGCTACACCCTGACCGTTCCGGAGGGCTCCTATCTGGTCCGGTTCCGCGACCCGGCGCTCCACCGGTGCGAGTTCTACGCGGGTGCCGGGACGCCGGAGGGCGCGACGCCGATCGAGGTCGGGAGCCAGAACCGTGCCGGCATCGACGCCAATCTCACCTCCGCGGACGCGGGGGAGTGCACGGGCGCAGACCCGGGGCGCAGCATCGCGAACGTCCAGCCGCCGGTGATCACCGGCACGCCCGAGGTCGGCCGAACCCTCACCGTCACCCCCGGCGTGTGGGAGCCCGGTGACGCCGAGGTCCAGTCCTACGTGTGGTCGGCCGGTGACGCGATCGTGGCGACCGGACCCTCCCCGACGTACGTCGTCCGGCCGGGCGACGCGGGCCGCAGCATCGTCGTCCAGGAGGTCGTGACCGCCGCGGGCTTCGCCGAGCCCGGCTTCGCCGAGTCCGCGCCGCGCGGGCCGGTGAAGGACCCGGCGGCGTGCGCGGCGGCCGCGAACGCGCTGGCCGGGGCGAGCGCGGCGGCGACGGCCGCCGCGACGGTGGTCGACGCGGCGAGCGTCAAGGCGGCCACGATGGCCAAGAAGCTCAAGAAGCTGAAGAAGGCGGGCGCCGCGAAGGCCAAGATCGCCAAGGCGAGGAAGCGCGCGAAGGCGGCCCGGAAGGCGCTCGCGGCCGTGCGGTCCGACCAGGCGGCGGCGACCGCAGCGGTCACTGCCGCCCAGGCCGCGGTGCCCGCCGGCTGTTGACCGGGACCGGGATCGCTCAGGCGGGCTTGACGTCCAGCACGACCTCGAACTCCAACAGGTCCGCGCCGGTCGACACCGGCTTGCGCGGGGCCTCGCCGGCCGGCGTCGCGTGGGCCGCGCGCGCGTCCCCGTCCCGCCAGGCCGCGAAGGACTCCTCGTCGGCCCACTGGGTCACGACGAAGTAGCGCTCCTCCCCGGCGGTGGGCCGCAGGAGCTGGAAGCCGAGGAAGCCCGGCGCACCCTCGACCGCCCCGGCGCGTGCGGCGAACCGCTTCTCCAGCTCGGGGCCGGCCTGGGGCGGGACCTGGATGGCGTTGATCTTGACGACGGACATGGGTTCCTCCGGGGCGGTGGGCTGGTGTGAGCCTATCCAGCCCCGGTGTCCGTCGACCTACGTGCGTCGGTGGAAGCGGATGTCGCCGTTGGGGAGGCGGGTGTGGGTGTAGCGGTGGTCGTGGATGCGCTGATGGTGGTGGCCGCACAGGGTCACGGCGAGGTCGAGATCGGTGGCCCCGCCGCTGGACCAGGGATCCAGGTGGTGCAGGTGGCACCAGCGGGCGGGGATGGTGCATCCCGCGGCACGGCAGACGTGGTCGCGGAGTCGGATCGCCACGCGCTGGGCGGGCTGGAACAACCGGGCCGACCGACCGAGGTCGAGTACGCGTGCGTGGCCGTCGAGGACCACCGGGATGATGCGGGCCTGGCAGGCCAGGCGTCGTGCCTCGCTCGCGGAGATCGTCTCCTCTCCCTCGCCCGTGAGCAGGCCGGCGGTGGCGAGGTCCGTGCGGAGCTGGTCGAGGCTGATGGTCACCGTGACAGTGGTCGCGTCGCCGCCGTGCTCAGGGAGGCGGTCGGGGTCGAGGAGCTCGAGCAGGTCCATGAAGGCCCAGGCCCGGCGGCGGTGGAACGGCGAGCGCGCCAGGTCCGGGTTCAGGTCGGGTTTCGCGTCCTCGGTCGGGCCGGTGTCGATGTCGTCGGTACCGCTGGTGTCGGAGGTGCGGCGGGCGGGATTGGTGTGGGCGTCGAGATAGCCCTTGAGTCGCTCGACCGTGCTGGTCGGGAGCACTCCGGACATCCGGGAGCGTCCGTCGCCGAGGTTGCGGAATTTCAGGGAGGCCCGTTCGCGGGCGGCGGCTTCCTCGGCTTCTATTCGCTTGGCCTCTTCTTCCTCGGCGATCTCCGGCGCGAGCACGTCGAGGATCCGTCGGCCGAGTCGCCGCAGGTCTGCGGGACCGAACTCGCCGGCATAGTCGACCAGCCGAGCCTCGGCATCGGCGCGCAGGTCGGCCCCGAGTCGATCGGGCAGGTCATCGACGGCTGCCGCGATCACTCGGGCCTGTGCCGCGTTGACGCCACCGGCTCGCATGCCGGCCGCCAGCAGCGGCCGGTCCTGCAAGGCGCCGGCGAGTCGTCGATCGGCGCTCGCGGCCGCCGGGTCGAGGTGGGTGGCGTGTGCCAGCCAGGCTCCGGCGTCACGGGCACCGTGCTTGTCCGCGACATCTCCTGCCTCGGCGAGACAGCGCAGCCGAAGCTCGTCGACCTGCGCCGCCAGTCGGGCCGACTCGACCAGCAGTCGCTCCTTCTCCCCGACCGAGAGGTACAACGGCTGCAGGTCGGCCACCCGACCCAGCACCGCACGCGCGTCGGCCACCGCGGCCAGCAACGGCTGCTCAACGAGTGGTGCGACGGTCATCGTGCGGCCTTTCCGAGAGCGCGACGTACGTCGATCCTATCAGATGAGTCGAACATATGTTCGATTCATGGGCCGCCTGTGGAAAGCTCTTTCGTGGCCGGTCTTGCGGTCCTCTCAGCGGGCGTGTCGCCGGCGGGACGTGCCCACGACTGCGAGGCCGGCGAGGAGGAGCAGCGCGGCGACGAGTCCGTGCCACCAGGTCACCTCGGATCCGGTGGCGGGCAGGGCGCCGGCGTCCCCGGCGCCGGCGCCCTGCCCGCCGGCCCCGGTCCCGGGCCCGGAGCCGGTCCCGCCGGGTCCGCCCTTGCCGCTGCCTCCCTTGCCGCCGGCCCCGCCCGTCCCGTCGTCGCCGGGGGTGCCGCCACCCGGGCTCCCCGCGCCCGGACCGGTCGTCCCGGGGCCGGGTGTGCCCGGCGCGGTGACGGTCAGGGTGGCCGTCCCGGTGACGGTGTCGCCGGGCGCGGCGAACGCGGCGCCCGGTCCGTCCGAGGCGAGCCGCTGCAGCAGGGGAGGTGCGGGCACGACGTACGAACCGGTGACGGTCAGCTCGCCGGCCCGGCCGGACCCGCACGCGTTGGCGGCGCAGGTGCCGGGCTCGGACACGGTGAAGGTCGTCGCCTCGGTGAGATCGCCCACCTCGTTGCCGAAGGCGTCGAGGCCCGTGGTCGTGAACGTCTGGGTCTCGCCGGTCCGGATGGACGCGGTGCCGGGCGAGACGACGACCTCGTCGACCGGCCCCGGGACGACCCGGAGCTGCGCATCGGCCGTCTTGCCGTCGTAGGTGCCGGTGACCGGGTACGTCGCCGCGACGGTGCTGGTGCAGCGGCCGGTCGTGCAGGTGGCTCCCGCAGCGGCGACGAGGTCGGTCTCGTCGGTGACGTCGGCGACCACGTTGTCGTAGGCGTCGTACGCGGTCGTCGTGAGCTCGGCCGACTCTCCGGCGGGGACGGTGACGCTGGCCGGGTCGATGCCGATCCGGTCGACCGGGCCCGGGACCACGGTCAGGACGCCGGCGAAGAGCCAGGCGGTCTCCTCGTCGACCTCCATCCCGTTGACCGACTTGATCGCGATCAGGTAGGCGCCCGCCTTCGTCGAGCCGCAGACCTGGCCGGTGCACGTCACGCCGGCGCTGCCCCGCAGTTCGAGGCGGCCGAACGTGGCGGAGACCTCGACCAGGTTCCCGTAGCGATCCATGAGGCCCGGGAGGAAGGTCTGCGTCTCACCCGCGCTGATCACGGCGTTCGCCGGCGCGAGGCCGCTGAACACGCCGGAGCCGTCGCTGACGACGACCATCGTGGTGGTCGCCGTCAGCTCGCCGAACCGGGCGGTGACGGCGTGCTCGCCGACGACGGTCGACGTGCAGGTGTCGGCGCTGCAGGTGAGGCGGCGCTCGCCGTAGATGCCGTTGCGCCAGGTGCCCGCCCCCTCGATGGTGAGCGTGGCGTCGTCGGTGACGGTGCCGAGCGGCTCGCCGCCGGGGCCGTAGGCGCGTACGACGAACGTGCCCGGCTCGCCCGCCAGGACGCTCGGCGCGGTCGGCGCGACCTCGATCCGGGCGATGCCCTGCGTCGGCCGGGTGTCGGCGTGGACCCGCAGCGTCGCCGCCGCCGACCGGCCGTCGTGGTGGGCGGTGACGACGTAGGTGCCCGGGGTGGCGGACGTGCAGGCGCCCGCGGCGCAGGTGCCGGGCGCCTCGATCGTGTAGGTCGCCCCCTCCGCCGGGATGCGGTTGCCGTGGGCGTCGACGAGTGCCGCCTGGAAGGCGTGCGTCGTGCCGGCCGTGACGGCGGCCTCGGCGGGGTCGAGGACGAGCCCGACGGGTGCGGCCGGCACGACCTCGACCTCGGCGTCGGCGGTCAGCGTGGAGCCGGCGACGGTGACCAGGATGCGGTACCTGCCCACGTCGGTGAACGTGCACGTCGCGGCGGGACACTCGCGTTCGGCGGTCAGGTCCGGCACGCCGTTCCCGTTCACGGGCCAGGCCCGGACCGTGGCCCGGTCGGTGACGTCGACGTCGTGGCCGCTGGTCGTCAGCCCCTGGACGACCAGCGGCACCGGCGCTCCGGCAGCGACGGTCGTCATCCGCGGGTCGACGGAGATCCCGGCGAGGGCGTCGTCGCCGGGCTCCCCGACCAGGGTGGAGGTGGCCGTCCGGGTCGGGTCGCTGCGCAGGTTCGCCGTGATGGTGTAGGTGCCCGGCGCGGTCGGCCAGCATCGGATGCTGGCGGTCTCGGTCGTGCAGTACAGCCCGGGGTCGGGCGTGAAGTCGACCTCGTCGGCGTCGTCGACGCGGTTGCCGTACTGGTCGGCGAGCTTCGCCTCGAAGACCCGGTTGCCGCCCACGCCGACGGTGGCGGTCGCGGGCCGGAGGATGATCCCGGTGGGCTCGCCGGGTGCGACCCGCAATCGGTTGAAGGCGGTGAAGCCACCCCAGGTCGCCTTGAGCGGGAAGAGCCCGCTGCTCGTCGACAGGCACGAGCCCGCGGCACACGAGCCGGCGTCGCCCACGAACTCCACGACGGCCTCGTCGGTCACGTCGGTCAGCGCCATCCCCTGGGCGCCGATGGTCCACACCTCGTACCCCACCGCGACACCGGCCCGTGTGGTGCCCGAGCGCGGATCCACCACGATCCCGGTGGGAGTCGCCGCCGCGTCCGCGGTCTGCTCAGGTTGCCCGGTCTGCTCGGGCTGCTCGGGCTGTCCCGCGTGCTCGGCAGGCTCGGCCGGTCCCGCCGGATCGTCACCGGGCCCGGTCGGGGAGGCGGGGCCCCGCCCGCCTTCCGGCGTCGACTCGGTCTCCGTCAGCTCGCTCTCCGGCGGCTCGCTCTCTGTCCGCTCGTTCTCGGGAGTCGGCTCGCTCTCCGGGGTCGGCTCGGGCTCCGCCGTGGCGCCGGCGCCGGCCTCGGTCCCGGAGGCGGCGTCGGTGGTCGCGGCGGCGGTGCCGTCCGGGGACGCGGGGTCGTCGGCCGCGGCGGGCGCGATGCCCGTCAGCAGGAGCAGGGTGGCCGCGCCGAGGGCGAGGGCCACGGCCGGGCGACGGCGTGCGCGCATGGGGAGGACTCCGATCGGGGGATCCCGCAGGCCGGTCACGCTGCGGGCGACTCCACCGAACGCCGCCCCGTCGGTCTCGGCAAGGGCACCGGGCCACAAGTCGCCCCGAAAGTCACCCCACCGCGTCGGAGCGGAGGCCTACAGCAGGTCGAGCTCGATCGCGCGCTCGATGACCGCCTTGCGCGAGCTGACGCCGAGCTTGCGGTAGATCCGCTGCAGGTGCGTCTTCACGGTGTTCTCCGACAGGTGCATCGCGGCCGCGAGCTCGCTGCGACTCGGGTGCTGCGCCAGCGCCGCGAGGACGGCCCGCTCCTGCCGGGTCAGCGCCACCACGGTGGGGGCCGCGACGAAGCAGGCCGGGACCGGCGCAGCCAGATGGTCCTGGACCGCCAGGCTGCTGCGCCGCGCCGCGGTCCGGCGCAGGGCGGCGACGTCCTCCGGCGGGAGGTACAGCAGGTGCAGCTGGGCACCGCCGGCACCGACCTGGGCGAGCACCCGCTCCAGCAGGGCGGCCGCCGCCTCCTCCTGGCCGGTGCGCGCGGCGGCCGCCGCGCCCAGGACGAGCAGGGCGGCCAGGGAGCGCGCGGTGTGCCCGCGGTCCGCCTCCCACGCCGGCAGGGCGGCGAGGGTGCCCGCCGCGTCGCCCGCCAGCAGGCCGGCCAGCGCGGCCGCGGGCGCCAGCTGCCCGGCGTACCTCGTGCGGGAGCGCAGCACCGCCGTGGCCCGCGCGTGGTTTCCGGCGGCGAGCCAGGACGCCGCCAACGCGCCCCGGACGGCGGCGGCCCCGACGCTGTCGCCCATCACCGGCGGGGCGGGCGTGCGGCGCAGCAGCTCCTCGACCCGCCGCGCCTCGGCCGCCGCGGTCCCCAGGCCGATATGCGCATGCAGCAGGGTCCAGGTCAGCAGCGGCCAGTGCTCGGTGGTGTCGCGGAAGGTCGTGGCCTCGAAGGCGGCCGCGGCACCGGCGAAGTCGAAGTCGTCGAGCAGCAGGATCGCCTCGCCGATCCGGCCCAGGGCGTTGGCGTAGGACCGGTCCTCGCCCGGACGCCATGCCGCCGGCGTCAGGAGCGACCGCGCCGAGCGGGCCTCGACCGTGCGGCCCTCGAAGGCGCCCAGGCCGACGGCGTACACCGCGGTGTGGTTGCGCACCACCGGGTCCGTGGCCATCGCGACCGCGCGCGCGGTGCTGTCGCGCGCGCCCTCGGGGTCGCCCGCGAGGAACTGCGAGTAGGCGAGGTTGCGCAGCGCCATCGGGCCGAGGAAGGCGACCCGCTCGCGATCGCCGTCCGGCATCCGCTCGTGGAAGGACAGCGCCTCCGCGGCCGCCCGCCCGGACTCCTCGACCCGGCCGAGCAGGCGCAGGCTGACGACCTTCGCGACGTACCCGAGGAGGTACTCGCCGGCGGTCGGGTTCGCGAACCGGGGCCCGTCCCAGCGCGCGGAGATCCGGAAGTAGTCGGCCGCCGCGCCGCGCAGCGACGGGTCACGGAAGCAGGCCAGCCCGCGGCCGAAGGCCAGCGCGGGGAACTGGGTGAGCGCCCGGCTCGGGACGGAGGCGAGGTGGCGGTCCACCAGGCCGGCCGACGTGGCGTCCTGGGTGGTCACCACCACCGCGGCGTAGACCCGGGCCGCGATGCTGAAGAGGCCGGCGCCGACGGCCATCTCCAGAGCCGCCTCGTAGCTGCCGTGGCGATACAGCCACGACGCGCTGCGCTCCGCCGCCCGCCGCTGCTCGTCGGCGGGCTGCCGGCGGGCCTCGGCGAGCATCGCGTCGCGCAGCGGCTCGACGTACTGGAAGACCTGGTGGCCCGGCGCGAAGGGGATCCAGCGTCCGAAGCCGTTCCACTCCAGGTCGTCGAGGATCTCCTTCACCTCCGCCGGTCCGGTGACCCCGGGCAGGGCGGCGGCCAGCTCCAGGGCCAGCTCGGCGTCGAAGTACGGCGGCACGCTGGTCGCCAGCACGAAGGGGTACGCCGCGCCGCGGGCGAGCTGGCCCCGCAGGTCCTCGGCCACCAGGGCCTGCCAGGCGGGGTCGCGGTGGCCCGCCGCGGCCCGCGGTCGGTCCTGGGGCCGGGCCAGCAGCGCGGCGCGCAGCGCCAGCGGGTAGCCGTGCGTCGCCGTGTACAGGGCCGGCGCGGCATCGGCACGCCTCGGGTCGCCGAACGCGGCCACCAGGTCGCGGGTCTCGTCGAGGGTGAAGGCGAGGTCGTCCTCGGTGAGCACGTGCACCTCGCCGCGCAGGCTGCGGGCAGGGCCGGCGAGACCACCGGGCGTCCGGGTCGTGATGACGACCCGGAGCCGCGGGACCAGACGGACCAACCGGAGCAGGTCGGTGTCCACCTGCGCCGCCGCGGCGCGGACCTTCTCGTAGGCGTCGACCACGAGCACCGGACGGTCGCGGCCGGTGAGACCGCGGGCGATCACCGCGGCCGGGTCGGAGCTCGACTCGATCTCGGTCAGCAGGCCGGTCGCCGTACCGTCCACGATCCCGACCCGGCCCGCCGCCGCCAGCACGGTCTGCCAGAAGGCGGAGCGGGACTCGAGGTCGTTCTCGAGCGTCACCCAGACGACCTCGGCGGCAGGGTCGGCGGCAGGGTCGGCGTCAGGGTCCGGCGGGACCAGGGTGTCCACCCAGGCCCGGACCAGGCTCGTCTTCCCGAACCCGCTGGGCGCCGCGAGGACCGTCAGGGGCGTGGTCGCCCCGTCGAGGGCGTCGTGCAGTCGGGCTCGCGACAGGAGCACGGGACTCCCTGTCGCCATCGCTCCTCCTCGACCCGAGTCGACGAGACCATCATCGCGTACGACGGGTGCGGGAGGGGAGGGAGGTGCGACCCGGACCGGCCTGGGGGGAGTGGGCCGTCCGGGTCGCACCCGTCTGCCGGCGTCGTCGCCCCACCCGCGACGCCGGAGCTGTGCGCGGTCCGCGGATGCGGAACCACGCGCCGCCGGTCAAGCCAACGCGCACCGCCGTGGTGGCGGCAACGCGGCGAGGCGGATGTCGCCCGTCATGTCACCCGTCCGTCCGCTCGCACCGCTCGCCCTCATCCCAGCGGGACGGCGGTGACGACGAGGTTCTTGGTGTAGTGGAAGTTGCCGTTGCGGTAGGTGACCCGGCCGGTGCAGGTGACCAGGGTGAGCTGGTGCTCGCCGGTGGTGGAGGTGGCGGTGCCGGTGAGTCCTCGGGTGCGGGGCTGGGTGGTGATGGTCTTGATCCGGTAGCGCTGGAGGTCTCCGCCGGCGGTGCGGACGGTGATGACCTGGCCGGGGCGGGCCTTGCGGAGCCTGCCGAAGGCGCCGGGCCGGTCGCCGCGGTCGGAGACGTGGCCGGCGATGACCGTGGACCCCACGGCGTCGCCGGGGGCGGCGGAGCGGGAGAGCCAGCCGCCGCGAGCGGTGTCGGTGGGGATGACCATCGACCGCTTGCGGATGCCGACGGTCTCGATCCGGGCGTCGAGCCCGATGCCGGGGATCTTGATCCTGGTGGGCCGGATCCGCCGGTCGGTCGTGCCGTGGTCGGCACGGACGCCGGTGTAGCCGGTCTTGACCTGGACCTTGCCCGGGATCGCGGGCCGGTGGACGAGCGTGGTCGACTCCGGGGACGCACACGACTGGGTGCTGGCGGTGTTGTCGCCGTCGGCGCCGGTGGTGGCGACCCAGGTGTAGTGGCCGGGCCTGGTGACCTCGACCGGGGGCAGCGCGGTGGTGCCGTTCACCGGCGTGAACGCCACCGTCGCGACCGCGGCGGCGGGGGTGCACATCGCGGGCGACGCCTTCTTCGCGGGACCGTAGAGGGTCGCCGTCCCGCTGATCGCCGCGCGGGCCGTCGTGGGGCGGGTCGCGGGGTTGATGCCGGTGATGGTGACGCTTCCGGTGAGCGCGAGCGGCCGGGGCTGTCCGGCCTTGGTGAGCCGGAGGGTCGCCCGGTCGGGTGCGTGGACGGTGATCGTCGGCCCGGAGGTCGGCGACGGCTTGGGCTGGACGGTGACCTCCACGACGGCCTCGGCGCACTGCACGGGTACCGCGGTGTCGCAGACCTCGACGACGTAGCTGTCGGTGCCGCTGAACCCGTGGGCGGGACTGTAGGTCACCGCGCCGGTGGCCGGGTCGATCGCGATGCTGCCGTGCTCGGGCGAGGTGATCGACGTGGTCGCCGCCGGCGCGAGCGGGCTGCCGGCGACGGTGGCCAGGTCGTCGAGTCCCGTCGTGACCGGGGTGTTGTACGCCGTCGTGACGGACGCGCCCGTCGTGAACACGTTGTCGACGGTGACCGTGACGGTGGCCTCGTCGCAGACCGGCGTGGGCGTGGAGGTGTCGCAGACCTCGTAGTCGTAGCTCGTCACGCCGGAGAATCCCGCGTCCGGGGTGAAGGTGATGTTGCCATCGCTGACCGTGGCCGTGCCGCCGGTCGGGTCCGAGGTGACCCGCGGCGCCGCCCATGCCTGCGCGGAGGCGCTCGTGTCGTTGTCCCGCACGTCGGTGACGACGGCATCGCCGGCGGTCGTCGCTGCGGTGTCGTCGTTCGCGATCACGGTGTTCGCGCCCACCGTGACGGGCACGGTGATGTCGGCACACTCGCGCGGAGTGGCCGTGTCGCAGACCTCGACCACATAGGAGTCGCTGCCGCTGTAGCCACCGGTGGGGCTGTAGGTCACCGCCCCGGTGGCCGCGTCGATCGACAGCCCCCCGTGCTCGGGGGCCTGGACCATCGTGACGGCGGTCGGAGCGAGCGGCTTGCCCTGGGTGGTCGCGATGCTCGACAGCGGGGTCGTGACCGGCTGGTTGTGCATCGTGCTCACCCCGGCGCCGGGGACGAAGGCGTTCTGCACGGTCACCCCCACCTCGGCGGAGTCGCAGACGTCGAGGTGGAGATAGGCGGTGAGCCCGATGAACTCGGCGGTGCCCTCCACGGTGACCCGGGTCTGGTAGACGTAGTGGTCTGTCCCGGAGAAGGCGGCCTGCGGGGTGTAGGTGATCCTCCCGTCGGAGCCGGCGCTCGCCGTGCCTCCGTCCGGCTGCACCGACACCGTCGTGACGGCCGTGACGCCCTCGACGCCGACGTCGTTGGCGTGCACGTCCGTGGTCACCGGGGTCGCGACGGTCGTCGCCGCGGTGTCGTCCTCGGCGGTGATGCCGACCGCCACCATCATCAGGATGTCGTCGTTCTCCGGATCGGCGACGATCAGCCGGTCGTTGTCGGGGGCGGCGATCCAGGTCGGCGTGCGCGTGTCCCACCGCTGGGCCACGGACTGGGCGTAGCCGGAGCCGTTCGGCGTCAGCTGGAGCAGACGCCGGTTGTCGGTGTCGGCCACGAGCACCACGCCGTCCGGTCGGACGGCCACCCCGATCGGCCCGCTGACGCTGGTGGACACCACGCTCAGGGCGTAGTCGGGACCGGACGGGGTCAGCTTCACGACCCGGCCGTTGCCGCGGTCGACGACGAAGAGGTTGCCGTCGGCGTCGACCGCGACGCCGCGCGGGCTGTCGAGGCCGGAGGCGACCAGCGACGAGGTGTAGGACCCGCCGGACGGCGTCAGCCGGTGGACGTGGCCGCTGCTGCGCTCGGTGAAGAACACGTTGCCGTCGGCATCGACGGCGACGCCGGCAGGCCGCTGGAGGTCGCCGGCGAGGACGGTCCTGGTCGTGTAGTCGCCGTCGTCGTCGGACCAGGTGAGCTTGACGATCTCGTGGTCGCCCTCGTCGGCGTAGTAGACGTTGCCCTGCGCGTCCGCCGCGATGCCCTGCGGGTCCAGGCCCTGGCCGTCGTCGATCGTCGACGGGCCGGCGCCCGGCGCCCAGGCGGCCACCTCGGCCCCGCCGGGATCGGAGATGAAGACGAAGTTCCTCGGGTCGGTCGCGACCCCGGCCGGCTCGGAGAAGTCGTCATCGCTGACGACCACGTCGTAGCCGTACTCCTTCGACGGGATGTCGCCGCAGCCGTCGGACGTGGTGACGGTGATGCTGACCCGGGCGACCGCGCAGACCTGGTCGGCCTCGTCGCGGATCAGGTAGTCGTAGTGGTCGGTGCCCGTCCAGCCGGGCGTCGGCGTGTAGGTCACCGTGCCGTCGTCGTTGACCTCGGCGGTGCCGTGGCCCGGTGCGTCGACGATGCTGGGCGCGCCGAGGACGGCGTTGGCGATGTCGTTGGCGCGCACGTCGGTCGTGACCGATCCGTTCGCCCCGACCGTGGCGGCGTCGTCGCGGGCATCGACTCTCGCCGGGCCCAGCATGACGACCTCGTTGATGCTGGCGTCGGTGGCGAAGACGGTCCCGTCCGGGCCGACCGCGACGCCACTGGGGCCGTTCTCGTCGCCCCAGCCCGGCAGTTCCGACTCCGTCCACCCCGACCCGGAGGGGGTCAGCACGAGGATCCGGCGGTTCCAGGTGTCGGCGACGTACAGCCGGCCGTCACCGTCGAAGCCGAGCCCCTCGGCGTCCTGGACGGAGCTCGTGACCGTGACCAGGTCGTAGCTGCCGTTCCCGAGATCCTCGAGTCGCTGCACGCCGTCGGCGCTGAGGACGAAGACCTGGCCGTCGTCGTCGAGCTCCACGTCCTGGCCGTACTCGAGACCGGTGGCGAGGACCTGCTGGCCGTACGACGACGCCGCACTCAGCCGCAGCAGCCTGCCCTCGGCCCCGCCGACGTCGCTGGTGATGACGTAGAGGTCGCCGTTGTCGGCGACGTCGATCCCGGCCGCCCAGGAGAGGTCGGAGCCGGTGGCGACGGTGGTGCTGGTGTAGGTCGAGCCCGACGGGGTGAGCCGGACCACGGTCGCGGTGCTCCAGGAGGTGACGTAGAGCGTTCCGTCGTCGGCGATGGCGAGGTTGGACACCCCCGGCAGGCCGGACACGGCCACGGAGCGGACGTAGCCCGATGCCGTCGGCGTGAGCCTCACGATCTGGTCGTTGTCGGGGTCGGGGACCAGGACGCTGCCGTCGGCGTCCACCTCGATGTCGCCCGGATAGTCGATCCCCGCCGGCAGGATGGTCCGGGCGTGGCCGCCGGTGGTGCCGAGCGGGTCGCAGGCGTTGCCCTGCGTGACCGTGACGGTGACCTTCGCGGTCGCACAGACGGTGTCGGTGGTGTCGCGGACGGCGTACGTGTAGGTGTCGGTGCCGGAGAAGCCGGCGGCCGGCGTGTAGGTGATCGTGCCGTTCGGGTTGACGGTCGCGGTGCCGTGGGCCGGGTTCCTCGCGATGGTGGGCGCGTCGGCCAGGTCGGCACCCCGGGCGCTGTCGTTGGTGAGCACGTCGGTGGTGACGGCGTCGCCGGCGGCGGTCGTCGCGGCGTCGGCCTCGGCGGCGACCGCGAGCGGGGTCAGCTTGACCACCCGGTCGTTGCCGGTGTCGGAGACGTAGATGTTGTCGTCCTCGTCGACGGCGACGTCGTAGGGGTCGGACAGACCGGTGGCGGGGAGCGTCGACTGGGCGAAGTTCCAGCCGCCCGGTCCGGCGAGCGTCAGCATCACGACCCGGTCGTTCCCGGTGTCCGCGACGACGAGCCGGTTCTGGGAGTCCAGGTCCAGTCCGTGCGGGGAGCTCAGGTCCGTGCCGAGGGCGGTGCCCGCCGCCGCGCCGCCCTTGTCCAGGACGCGCACGGTGTCGTCGGAGGCGGTGACGAACATCGTCGTCGGGCCGGCGGCCTCGATCCCGGTGACGACGGCGGGAGCCGTCGACTGGAGCGCCGCCTGGGCGTAGCCGGACTGACCCGGGGTCAGCTTGACGACGCGCTGGTTGGGGACGTCCCCGACGTACACGACGCCCCCGCCGTCGACGTCCAGCGCCTGCGATCCGCCGAGCCCCCAGGCCACGTTGCCCTGGTAGTACATGCCGCCCGACAGGGTGAGCCGCTCCACCTTGCCGTTCGGGGTGTCGGCGACATAGATCGTCCCGTCCGTCCCCACGGCGAGCCCGTACGGCGAGAAGGCCCCGCCGGTGCCCTCCTTGGTGTAGTCGTCGCCCGACGGGGTCAGCCGGGCCAGCTCGCTGCCGTCGTCGCTGACGCCGCCGACGTAGACGACGCCGTCGCCGTCGACGTCGATCCCGCGCGGCGTGTGCATGTCGGTGCCGATGGTCGACTGCCGGTAGCCGGACGCCGTCAGGGCGTCGCAGCCGACCGTCGCCGCCTGGGCGGCGGGCGCCAGCGTCGTCGCGGCGCCGGTGATCACCAGTGCCCCGCTGGCGGCCAGTGCCGCGGCGAGTGCGATCCGGGGGAGCTTCATGGGGGGCGCCTCACTTGTCCTGGTCGGTGCTGTTGACGGCGCGGACGACGCACGACGTCCCCGCGGGTGCCGCGAAGGCGCGTTCGGCCGTCCACGTGCCGGTCTCGCCGGGGGCGACGGTGACCGTCGCCGACGCGGAGTCGACGATCCGCGCCTGCGGGTCGGTGAAGAACACCAGCACGGTGAAGCCCTGCTCGGCGGTGCCGGGGTTGGCGGCGGTGCCCTCGGCCCGCCAGCCGTCGGCGGTGGCCTCGCAGCCGGTCTGCGCGACGAGTTCGTAGAGGTCCGGGACGTTGTCGAGTGCCGCGCCCGTGGGGATCGCGTGCTGCGTGCCGGTGAAGGCCGGCGCCGTGCGCCGCGCGGTCGTCGCGCTCCCGTCGGCGCCCGAGGGCTCGTCGGTGGGCCTGCTGGGCGCCCCGCCCGACGAGGAGGGCTCCTCGCCGGTGGACGGACCGCCCGCGCAGGCGGCGAGCGCCAGGGCGGCGGTCGTCGCCGTGCAGGCGAGGGTCAGTCGCCGGGAGGAGGGCAGGCGGAGGCAGGAGGGAGTGCGGGGAGCGCGCATCGTCGGGGAGCAACTTTCGGTCCGCGGTGCGGACCATGCGCACCGGCGCACCCAGCGAACCTCCACCATTACTCGGGTGACAATGCTCCGTCCCGGATGTCGCCCGCCGGGTCACCCGCTCCTGGCCGTCATCGTGCTGCTGGCCGTCGTCGAGGTGGCCAGCGGCGTGATCCAGGGCTACTACGGGCCGATCATGGTCGACATCGCCCACGACCTCGACGTGCGGTACGCCGACCTCAACTGGCTCGAGGCCTCGCAGCTGATCTTCTCGGCGCTGGTCGTGCCACCCCTGACCCGGTTGGGCGACCTGATCGGGCACCGGCGGGTGCTCGTGGTCGCGACCGCCGTCACCGCCGCGGCGACCTGGGGGATCGCGTTCGCCCCGAGCTTCCCGCTGATGCTGGTCGCGTGGACCCTCCAGGGCGTCTACGTCGTCTGGCTGCCGATCGAGGTCGCGGTGATCCACCGCCGGACCGCGGGCCGGCCCGACCAGGGCAGGGTCACCCGCAGGGTGGCGGCGATCCTGGTGGCGACGCTGGAGCTCTCGGTGATCGTGGCGGCGGTGCTCGCCGGTCAGCTCGCGGACCGCGTCTCGGTGACGACCATGCTGGTCCTGCCCGCGGTGGTGGTCACGCTGTGCCTCCCGGTGCTGGCCCTCCTGGAGGAGGTGCCCGGCCAGCGCGGCGGCCGGTTCGACTGGGGTGGTCTGGGGCTGATGGCGCTGGCCGTCCTGGCGGTCCTGGGCGGCCTCGTGCTGATCCGGGTCGACGGAGTGACGTCCGTGCCGGCCTGGCTGCTGGTGCTGGCCGGCGCCGCGCTCCTGGTCCTGTGGTGGCGCTACGAGTCCCGCCACGCCGACCCGCTGGTCGACGTCCGGCTGCTGGCCCACCCCGCCCAGTGGAGCGTCCAGGCGACCGCCTTCCTGGTCGGCATGTCCCTGCTCGGGGCGCAGGTGCCGTTGTCGACGTACTTCCGCAGCGACCCGGCCGTGCACGGCTACGGCTTCGGGCTGACCGCGGCCGAGGGCTCGGCGCGGATCGCGCTCTACGTCGCCTGCCTGGCGGTGGGCGCGCTGTCCCTGGGCCCGGCCAGCAGGGTGCTGGGCGCCCGGCGCGCGATGGTGGTCGGCTGCGTCGTCTACGCCGTCGGGTACCTCGCGTGGCTGCCCCTGCACGCGAGTCCGGCGGCGGCCTGGGGGGTGATGGCGGTGATCGGCCTCGGGACGGGCGGGCTGGTGGCGGCGATCCCGGCAGCCGCGGCGGCGGCCGCGCCGCCCGGTCGGGTGGGCTCGGCGACCGGGCTCACGAACGCGGCCAAGACCATCGGCGGTGGCATGGCCTCGTCGGTCTTCGCGATCTGCCTGGCCAGCACCGGCACGCTCCGGCTCAGCGGCGGCAGCATCGGGGGCTACTACGCGGTGTGGTCGATCTGCGCGGCGTCCGGTCTCCTGGCCGCGGTCGTGCTCGCGGGCACGGCCCGCCGGAGCGCCGCCGTGGTCAGCGCGGAGTCAGCAGGTCCAGCTCGATCGCCTTCTGGACGACCGCCTCGCGGGAGTTGACGCCCAGCTTGCGGTAGATCCGCTGCAGGTGGGTCTTCACGGTGTTCTCGGAGACGTGGAGGGCGGCCGCGGCCGCCGCGCGCGTCGGGTACCGGGCGAACGCGGCGATCACGGTGCGCTCCTGCGGCGTCAGCGGCGCGGTCACGATCTCCCCGCTCATGCAGTCCGGCACCGGCGCGGCCAGGTGGTCGCGCAGGGCCGTGTCGCCCTGGTCCGCGGCGAGGGCGCGCAGCCCGGCCAGGTCGGGCGCCGGGAGGTACATGAGGTGCGCCCGCGCGCCGCGCGGGCCGACGATCGCGAGCGCCCGGTCCAGGAGGGCGGCCGCCGTGTCGGCGCGGTCCGCGCGAAGCGCGGCCGCGGCGCCGAGCGTGAGCAGCGCGGCCGTGGACCGGGTGGTGTGGCCGGGCCGGGTCTCCATGCGGGGCAGCGCCCCCAGGGCGTCGGTCGCCTCACCGGCGAGCAGCCGGCTGAGCAGGACCGCGGGAGCCAGCTGTCCGGCGTACCTCGTCCGGGTGCGCAGCAGCGGGCCGGCCTTGGTGCGGTTGCCGGCCGCCAGCCAGAGGACGGCCAGGGTGGCGCGTACGGCGGCGCCGCCCAGGCTGTCGGCGGTGCCGGGTGGCGCGGGGATGCGGGCCAGGGCGGCCTCGACCCGGTGGGCCTCGGTCGCCGCGTGCCCCAGGCCGAGCCGGGCGTGCATCAGGGTCCAGGTCACGAAGGGCCAGAACTCCGAGGCGGTGACGAAGGGGCAGTCGTCGTACTCGGCGACGGAGCCGGTGAGGTCGAAGTCGTCGAGCAGCAGCGCGGCCTGCCCGATCCGGCCCATCGCGTTGACGTAGGTGCGCGTCTGGCCGGGCCGCCAGGCGCCGGGGTCGACGTGGGCCTGCGCCGCGCGGGCCTCGCCGCACCGCCCGTCGAGGGCATTGAAGCCGACCGCGTAGACGGCGGTGTGGTTGAGCGTCTCCGGTCGGGTGCTCATCGTGATCGCCCGCGTCGCCGCGGTGCGGGCGGCCTCGATCTGGGCGTCCTGGAAGAGCGAGTAGCCGAGGTGGCGCAGGGTGGTGGCGCCGAGGTCGGCGACGTGGTGCTGCTCCCCGTCGGGGATGGTGTCGAAGTGGGCCAGCGCCTGCTGGGCAGCGCGCCCGGAGTCGTCGAACCGACCCAGCGCGCGCAGGCTCGCGACCTTGGCGGTGTGCACCATCAGCACCTCGCCGGGCGTCGCGCCGGGCGGGGGATGGCTGACGGAGGCGGGGATCCGGAAGTACTCCGCCGCGGCGCCGAGGGTGGCGGGGTCGCGGTGGCACGCCAGTCCGCGGCCGAGTGCGAGAGCGGGGTACTGGGTGAGCGCCCGGCTCGGGACGCTCGCCAGCTGCCGGTCGAAGCGGGCGGTCGTGATCGTCTCCGGGTTGCTCGCCACCAGCGCGGCGTAGCCCCGGCCGGCCACGTCGTACTGCCGGGCGTTGACCGCGACCTCGAAGGCCGTCTCGAAGTTCCCGTTGCGGTAGAGCCAGGTCGCCGCCAGCCGGGCGTGGCGCGCCTGGGTCGCCGCCGGGAGTCGCGCGGCGTCCGCCAGCATCGCGGTCCGCAGCGACTCGACGTACTGGAAGACCTGCCGCCCCGGCGCGAACGGGATCCAGCGGCCGAAGCCGTTCCACTCCAGCTCGGCCAGCGTCTCCTTCACCTCCGTGGTGCCGGCCAGCTCGGCGGCGAGCTCGGTGTCGAAGTACGGCGGCAGGCAGGTCGCGAGGACCAGGTCGTAGGCGGCGCCGGTGCCGAGCTGGATGCGCAGGTCCTCGGCGACGAGCGACTGCCAGTCCGGCGTGGTCGGGTCCGTCGCGGCGCGCGCGAGCGACAGCATGCCGGCGCGCACGGCGAGCGGGAAGCCGCCCGTGGCCGCGTGCAGCTGGTCGGCCCGCTCGGCGACCCCCGGCTCGCCGAAGGCCCGCAGCAGTTCGCGGGTCTCGTCCGCGGTGAAGGCGAGGTCGGCCGCGGTGAGGAGCTCGACCTCTCCGCGCAGCGTCCGGCCGGGACTGGCGAGACCGGTGGCGGTACGCGTGGTGACGACGACCTTGAGCTCCGGGCAGAGCCGGACCAGCTGGGACAGGTCGGCGTCGACCGGCCCGGTGTCGTCGCGCAGCCGCTCGTGGGCGTCGACCACCAAGACGAGCGGGCCGCGGTCGGCGAGGGCGCTCGCGACGAGCGCGGCCAGGTCCGCCGTGCGCTCGACGTCGTCGACCAGCCCGGCCGCCTCCGCGGCGGGCAGCACGTCGAGGCGGCCGGCGTTGGTCAGCACGGCCTGCCAGAAGTTGGTCCGCGCCACGTGGTCGGTCTCGAGGGTGACCCAGACGACCTCCCCGGGCCGGTGGGCGGCCACCCAGCAGCGCACCAGGCTGGTCTTGCCCGAACCGCTGGGTGCCGACAGCACGATCAGCCGCGGTTCGTCCTGGTCCAGCCGCGCGTGCAGCCGGGGACGCGCGAGCAGGACCGGTCCCGTCATGAGTCGCCACCTTTCGGGGTGACTCTAGTGTCGCCGGGCGGCCGGGGAAGCCGAATCCGAGACGCGACCGGTGGTGCCGCTCGCGGGGCGCAGGGTCAGGCGCGGGCTTCGCCGCCCCAGTTCGCGAGCTTCACGGCGATGTCGTGCAGCCGGCTCTCCGGGACGCCCTCGGCCTCGAACGCCAGCTGGACGTGGTCGTCGGAGGTGCGGGTGAGGCCGACGCGGCCGGCCTCGGGCAGGTGCTCGATGATCCGGACCAGGCGGTTCCCGATCCGGCCGAGCTGCGAGGCGTGCTCGTCGGAGAGCTGGCCGAGGGCCTCGGGCTCGCGGTGGTGAAGGGTCAGGCCGAGCCGGTCGCCGGCGTCGTGGCGGGCGAGGATCCAGACCTCGTCCTCCCAGATCACCTGGCCGGGGGCGAAGGACGTGCTGTCGATGAGCGGCTGCGCGGACTCCGTCATGGCCTCACTCTGCCATCTGCTCCCCCGGCGTCGCCCGGCGCCCCTGGGTCGGTGCGGCTCACCTACCGAATTCGTCGTCGCGGAGCCTGGTTGACGACAATTCCGGTCGGTGGACCGCGCGGGCCGCGGCCCGGCGCTGCAACGATCGTCCCGGAGCCGGACATGGGAGAGGCATGAGCGACATCGCGGGCCCGGGCTCGGCCCGGGAGGACGACTTCCGCCGCCTGTACTCCGCGCACTTCGACGCGGTGCTCGGCTTCGCCCTGCGCCGGACCGACCGACCCGAGGACGCGGCCGACGTCACCGCCGACACCTTCCTGGTCGCCTGGCGCCGCCTGGGGCACGTGCCGCCGGGGGAGGGCACCCGGCCGTGGCTCTACGGCGTCGCGCGGCGCACGCTCGCCAACCATCGCCGCGGCGAGGGGCGCCGGGCGGCGCTCGGCGAGCGGCTGCGGCTCCAGATCGCCCAGGCCATGGCCGATCTGGCCGACGACGTGGTGCACCGGGCCGACGTGACCGCCGCGATGAAGCGGCTCAGCGCTCGCGACGAGGAGGTTCTCCAGCTGCACCTGTGGGAGGGCCTCGAGCCGCGTGAGATCGCCGAGGTGCTCGGCGTCCCCGCCGCCGTCGTACGGCCCCGGCTGTCGCGGGCCCGGACCCGGCTGCGGGACCTGCTCGGCAACGATCCGCCCCGCCCCGGACATCTCCCTGCAGAACCCGTCACCGCCACCCGGAAGGAAGGGCCCCGATGAACCGCACCATCACCGACGCCGGTGTCGCCGGCCTCGCCGTCCACGAGGGTCGCGCCGAGCTGCTGGAGGAGATCATGACCCTCGCCCCGATCGACACCACCGAACCCGCTCCGCCCGGCCGGTACCGCCGGGCGCTGCCCGTCCTCGTCGCCGTGGCGGCGGTCGCGACCGTGGTCGCCGGAACGGCCTGGCTCGGCCGACAGGGCGACGACGGCTCCGCCGTGACCGCGACGCCCGGTCGGGGCAGCGGCGAGCTCGCCGTCCTGGAGGCACCGGGCTGGGTGTTGACCTACGCCAGGGTCGACGACCAGGGCGGCGACCTGGTCTACCGGAGCGGCGACGAGGCGGATCTGGAGATCAACTGGCGCCCCGCCGACGCGTACGCCGGATATGTGACCGATCGCGAGGACATCGGGGTCAGCGAGGACGTCGAGGTGCTGGGCGCTCCGGCACGCCTGTGGGCCTACGCGGACGACGACCACACGGTGATCCGCGAGGTGGTCGGCGAGCACACCATCGAGGCGCGGGGCACGGGCCTCTCCAAGCGCGCCTATCTCGCGTTGCTCGACCGGCTCACGCCGCTGGATCCGGCCGACGCCCGCGACCACCTCCCGGCGAAGGCGTTCGCCGACGCCGGCTACGAAGCGCCGGGAAGCTATCGTCCGCTCATCCCGGACCGGCCCGCCCTGATCCGGGCTCCGGGCTGGTCGCTGGGCATGGAGGACCATCAGTACTTCTACGAGCGCGGCCGCGCGCAGGTTCTCATGTCGCCGGTCGGCGGCGTCGAGGACCCGTTCGTCTACGACCGCTACCTCGAGGCCGACGTCCGCGAGGAGATCACGGTGCTGGGCGAGCGGAGCCTTCTCGCCGAGTGGAAGGAGGCGGACGGCACGCAGTACCGGGTCGCCGCCGTTCCTGCCACCTCGACCTCGGCGCTGATCTTCGAGGGCACCGGGCTGACCCGCAAGGAGTTCCTCGAGGTCGTCGCCTCGGCGGAGTGGGTCTCGTCCGAGGAGTACGCGGCGGCGGTCACCGGACGGGGCTGAATAGGCTACGCCCGTGACGCTCGCGAACATCCCGCCCGCCCCGGAGCTCCCCGGCGCCCGCCACCTGCACTCCGGCAAGGTGCGCGACCTCTACGAGCTCACCGAGGGACCGCACGCCGGCAAGCTCCTCATGGTCGCCAGCGACCGGCTCTCGATCTTCGACTTCGTGTTGGAGACGACGATCCCCGACAAGGGCGAGATCCTCACCCGGATGTCCCTGTGGTGGTTCGAGCAGCTGGCGTCGCTGGTGCCGCACCACGTGGTCTCGACGGAGGTCCCCGAGGCGGTCCGCGGCCGCGCGGTGGTCTGCGAGCGGCTCGAGATGTTCCCGGTGGAGTGCGTCGCCCGCGGCTACCTCACCGGCTCGGGCCTCCTCGACTACCGCGCCTCCGGCCCCGATCACCGCGTGTGCGGCATCGCCCTGCCCGCCGGCCTCGAGGACGGCAGCCGACTGCCGGAGCCCATCTTCACGCCCGCGACCAAGGCCGAGCTCGGCGACCACGACGAGAACGTGTCGTACGACGCGGTGGCCGCCACCGTGGGTGCCGAGACCGCGGCGGCGCTGCGCGACCTGACCCTGCGGGTCTACGGGCGGGCCGAGGAGATCGCCCGCGTACGGGGGATCCTGCTGGCCGACACCAAGTTCGAGTTCGGCGTGGTCCCCGGCGGCGACGGCCGGATCGTGCTCGCCGACGAGGTGCTCACCCCCGACTCCTCCCGCTACTGGCCCGCGGACCAGTGGCAGCCCGGCCGCACCCAGCCGTCGTACGACAAGCAGATCGTGCGCAACTGGGCGCTCTCGCCGGAGAGCGGCTGGGACAAGGAGTCCGGTGCGGCCCCGCCGCCGTTGCCCGCCGAGGTCGTCGAGCGCACGCGGCGCCGCTACATCGAGGCCTACGAGCTCCTCACCGGCGAGACCTTCTGAGCCGCGCGGGTCGCGGTCCGCCACGAGCTGCTCATCCGGGTCCGGGGCACAAGAGGCCTCCGGCGGGATTGGGCGCGCGACCAGTGACCGGGCTCACGACCGGCCAGTAGTTTGTGCGCATGACGAACCTCGCCGAGTTCCTCGAGAACAGCGCCCAGAACTTTCCCGACCGCACCGCGATCGTCTTCGGGGACACGCGACTGTCCTACCCGCAGGTCGACGGCGCGGCCAACCAGGTCGCCAACCTCCTGGTCTCGCGGGGGATCCGGCCCGGTGACAAGGTCGCGCTGAGCTGCCCGAACCTGCCGTACTTCTCGATCATCTACTTCGGCATCCTCAAGGCCGGCGCGACCGTCGTCCCGCTCAACGTGCTGCTCAAGGGCCGCGAGGTCGCCTACCACCTGGGCGACTCGGACGCGAAGGCCTACTTCGCCTTCCAGGGCACGCCGGACCTCGCGATCGGCGCCGAGGCGCACGCCGGCTTCCAGGAGGCGGACGGCTGCGAGCACTTCTTCGTCATCACCGCCGACCCGACCGCGCCGTCGCCGATCGAGGGCACCGAGACCTTCGGGCAGGCGCTCGCCGGTCAGGCCCCGACCTTCGACACCGTCGCGGTGGACGACGACGACACGGCCGTCATCCTCTACACCTCGGGCACCACCGGTCAGCCCAAGGGCGCCGAGCTGCGGCACCGCAACATGCGCGACAACGCGCTGTCCGGCACCGACCTGTTCGGCGCCGACCCCGCCCGGCCGGACACCTACCTGTGCGTGCTGCCGCTGTTCCACTCCTTCGGCCAGACCGTCATCCAGAACGGCGGCTTCGCCTTCGGCGGCACGGTCGTCATGCTGCCGCGCTTCGAGGCCGCGCCCGCGATCGGGCTGATGCTCAAGGAGAAGGTCACCTTCTTCGCGGGCGTGCCGACGATGTACTGGGGCCTGCTCAACGCGCTCGACGACAGCGTCGACGTGAAGACGCTCGCCGCCAACCTGCGGGTCGCGGTGGCCGGCGGCGCGGCGCTCCCGGTGGAGGTGCACCACCAGTTCGAGGAGCGCTTCGGCGTCACCATCCTCGAGGGCTACGGCCTCTCCGAGACCTCGCCCGTGGCGAGCTTCTCGCCGTTCGGCTCGCCGGTGCGCGTCGGCTCGATCGGCACCCCCATCCCGGGAGTGGAGATGAAGCTGCTCGTGCCCGAGACGTGGGACGAGGTCACGGATCCGGACGGCATCGGTGAGATCGCCATCAAGGGCCACAACATCATGAAGGGCTACTACAAGCGGCCCGACGCCACGGCCGAGGCGATCGACGCCGACGGCTGGTTCCGCTCCGGCGACCTCGGCCGCAAGGACGCCGACGGCTGGTACTACATCGTCGACCGGTCCAAGGACATGATCATCCGGGGCGGCTTCAACGTGTACCCGCGCGAGATCGAGGAGGTCCTCCTCACCCACCCCGCCGTCTCCCTCGCGGCCGTCATCGGCGTCCCGCACGAGAGCCACGGCGAGGAGATCAAGGCGTTCGTCATCCTGAAGCCGGGCGCGAGCGCCACCCCCGAGGAGATCGTGGCCTGGGGCAAGGAGCAGATGGCGGCGTACAAGTACCCGCGCATCGTGGAGATCGTCGAGGCCTTGCCGATGACCGCCACCGGCAAGATCCTCAAGCGCGAGCTGAGTTGAATGGCGCGAGCGCGGCGCCCGGTCGTGCTCGCCGCCCGGCCGCTCGCTCCGCTCGGGCCGCGGGCGTCGCACGACGTGGCTTCGCCACGTGGTCGCCGCGCTGCCGCGCGCGGTTGGCACGCGTAGGTTCTGCGTCGGTCCGGCGGCCGGCCTGAGTCGGTCGGGGCCGAGCGTGTCGCCTGTCGAAGGCGGCGCGCGGGTCAGCTGAACGGGTTGGGCAGGGCGCCCGGGAGCTTCGTGAGGAGCTCCCGGGCCTGCGCTGCGACCTTGTGCTCGACGAGCACCTCGTAGCGGGTGGCGACGACCGAGCTGACCGACGAGAAGTCCCGTTGCCCGCGGGTGACGGCGTAGCCCGCGAGGGCGAACACCACGCCGAAGGCCAGGCCCAGCAGGACCGTCGAGGCGATGATCGCCAGGGTGTCGCCGGTGCCGAAGAAGCTGAACAGGACGCCCACGAACAGGCCGAACCACAGCCCGCTCATGGCGCCCCCGGCCGCCACCCGGCCGCTGGTGAGGCGACCGGTGATCCGCTCGACCTGCTTGAGGTCGGTGCCGACGATCATGCAGTTCTGGACGGGGAAGCCCTCGTCGGCGAGGAAGTCGACCGTGCGCTGCGCGGTCGGGTAGTCGTCGTAGACCGCGAGCGACTGGGGGAACTCCAGCTTCAGCAGCGAGGAGCGGGCGTACGCGCCGGGCGTCGGGTTGCTCATGCTCCCAGTCTGCTCCTCGTCCGGCAGGAGAGCGGGGAATCGGGCCCCGCGCGGGTCGCCACTAGATGATTGATGCGCGGGGATCGTGCTGCGAGCGGTGCCTGGCGCCGCGCCGGCAAGGCGCCGGCGCGACGGCATGCTGGGCGCACGTCGAGCGTCGGCAACGCCGCCGGAGCGGATGCCAGGCGCCGCGCAGCGTGCGAGACCCGTGCATCAATCATCTAGACTGCGGGCCGTGGCCCGAGTCGTCGTAGCTGTCATGCCGAAGCCCGAGATCCTCGACCCCCAGGGGAAGGCCGTCCAGGGCGCACTGCCCCGGCTGGGCTTCACCGGCGTGACCGACGTCCGCCAGGGCAAGCGGTTCGAGATCGAGTTCGATGGCGAGGTCACCGACGCCATCCTCGCCGAGGTCGACAAGATGGCCGAGACGCTGCTGTCGAACCCGGTCATCGAGAACTACACCGTCACGGTCGAGCAGGGCGTCGCCCCGTGAAGGTCGGGGTCGTCACCTTCCCCGGCTCGCTCGACGACGTCGACGCGCGCCGGGCGGTCCGGATCGGTGGCAACGAGGCCGTCGCGCTCTGGCACGGCGACGCCGACCTCAAGGGCGTCGACGCGGTCATCCTCCCGGGCGGCTTCTCCTACGGCGACTACCTGCGCTGCGGCGCGATCTCCCGGTTCGCCCCGGTCATGGAGCGGGTCGTCGAGGCCGCGAACGCCGGCATGCCCGTCCTCGGCATCTGCAACGGCTTCCAGATCCTCTGCGAGTCCCACCTGCTGCCCGGCGCGCTGATCCGCAACGACCACCGCAAGTTCGTCTGCCGCGACCAGCTGCTGCGCATCGAGAACAACCGGACCCCCTGGACCTCGGCGTACGACGCCGGCCAGGAGATCCGGATCGTCCTCAAGAACGGAGAGGGCGGCTTCGTCGCCGACGCCGAGACCCTCGCCCGGATCGAGGGCGAGGGCCAGGTGGTGGCGCGCTATCTCGAGGTCAACCCCAACGGCTCCCTCGACGACATCGCCGGTGTCGCCAACGAGCGCGGCAATGTCGTCGGCCTGATGCCGCACCCCGAGCACGCCGTGGAGGAGCTGACCGGCAGCGGCCTCGACGGGCTCGGCTTCTTCACCTCGCTCGTCGAGACCGCGTTCGCCTGACGCCTCCGGGTGTGCCCCGGCCCCGGACCCGCCCCAGTGGGGCCCGGGGCCAGGAGCCGGCTCAGTGCCCGGTGGGGGTGAGCCGGCGGTTGAGTCCGGCGCGCCCGACGGCGTACGAGCCGATGGCGGCCAGCACGACGCCGATGACAGGTGGCACGCCGAACTCGGTCTCCTTGGCGATCCAGGCGACGCCGCTGGCGAGCGCGTAGACCGCGAGGTTCACGACGTTGAGGGCCGGCAGGCGCTCGCCCTCGGGCATCCCGCCCCGGCGCCAGCGGGCGAAGTAGTCGCCGATGATGACGCCGCCGAGCGGCGGGATGAAGACGCCGAGCAGGACCAGGTAGTCGACGAGGTGGTTCTGCACGCCGACCAGGGCGAGCACGGTGCCGACGATCGAGCCGCCGACGACGAACGGCGTCTTCTTCGGCTTCTCGAACAGCTCCGCCCCGGCGACGCCGAAGGCGTAGGCGGTGTCCGCATTCGACTTCCACAGGTTGCCGAAGAGCAGCACCAGGCCCCAGGTGACCAGGCCGAGGTCGTAGAGGACGAGGACGAAGTCGCCCTGGCCGAAGGTCATCGCGCCGGTCGCGCCGAAGAAGATCATCAGCCCGTTGCCGATGAGGAAGCCGATCACGCAGGCGACGAGCGCCTGGCTGCCGGTGCGGGCGAACCGGGTCCAGTTCGGTGCCTGGGTGCCGGCCGACACGAAGGTGCCGACCACGGTGGTGATCGCGACGGCCATGGTCATCGAGCCGTTGGGCTCGACGTCGGCCAGTCCGGACCAGCCGCCGACCTCGTCGAGGGAGCGGAAGAGCACCCAGAAGGCGAGGATCAAGATGAGCGGCGTGGAGATCGCCGACACCCAGTACATGCCGCGGTAGCCGTAGCAGGCGGTCAGGCACATCAGGACGCTGGTCAGGATCATCACGGCGGCCTTGGCGGCACCCGACTCCCACTCGAACGCCTGCGCGGTGAGATCGCCGATGGTGCCGATGACGACGCCGTACCAGCCGATCTGCGTGCCGCCCAGCAGGATCGAGCCGAGCTTGCTGCCGCGGTAGCCCAGCACGTAGCGGGCCATCACGACCGTCGTCAGGCCGGTGTGGGCGCCGATCCAGCCGAGGAGGGCGACGTACGTCCCGAGGACCAGCGACCCGAGCAGGATGACGACCAGCAGGTCGCGCAGCGCGAAGGCCGATCCCAGCTGCGCGCCGGCCAGCATGGTCGGCGTGAAGACGGTGAAGCCCAGCAGCACGATCGCCAGCGAGATGAACGACTTCCGCGCGTGCGGCGGGACGGGCGTGACCGGATAGTCGGGGTCGACGACCGCCGGGGTGCCGGTGCCGTTGTCGGCCGGCTGGACGGCGGCCGGTGGGGTGCTCATGCCTCTTCCCCGATGTCCTCGGCCCACAGGTCGGGCTTCTCGCGCATCATCGTGTCCATCAGGTCGCGGCAGACCGGGTCGTCGAGGACGTCGACCACGACGCCGCGCGAGCGCAGCCACTCCTCGGAGGCCTCGAAGCTCCGGTTCTCGCCGACGACGATGCGCGGGATGTCGTAGAGGACCGAGGTGCCCGCGCACATGAAGCAGGGCGAGAGGGTCGTGTAGAGCGTGCTCGCCCGGTAGATCTTGGCGGGGAGGCGGCCGGCGTTCTCGATGCAGTCGGTCTCGCCGTGCCGGATGGCGGAGCCCTGCTGGACGCGCCGGTTGCGTCCGACGGCGAGCACCTCGCCCTCGTGGACCAGCGCGGCGCCGATCGGGATGCCGCCCTCCTCCCAGCCGATCCGGGCCTGCTCGATGGCGAGGCCGAGGAACCTGCGGTCGTCGTCGGTGATCATGGGCTGCCTCCGGTGAGTCGGTGTGTCGGGGCTCACATCACCAGAGGCGCTGGCGGACGACAAGGGACATACTGTCTCCCATGACCCATGATCGTACGGACGGATCGTCCTGATGGGGGCAACTCTCGCCGAGGTCCTGGCCCTCCCGTCGTTCCGTGCTGCCAGCACCGAGGTGCTGCACGGCGACGTCGACCGGGTCCAGGTGCGGTGGGTCCACTCCTCGGAGGTCTTCGAGATGGGCGCCCTGCTCGCCGGGGGCGAGGTGCTGCTGACCACCGGCCTCGGCCTGCACGGGCGCACGGCCGACCACCTGGCGTCGTACGTCGACCAGCTGGCCGACGCGGGAGTCGCGGCTCTCGCGCTGGAGCTGGGCCGGACGTTCTTCGCCGTTCCGGAGCCGATCCTGGCGGCTGCCCGTCGCCGGGACCTGGCGCTGCTCGCCTTCCCGACGATGGTGCCCTTCGAGCGGATGGTGGAGGACTTCCACGAGCTGCTGGTCCGCCGACGGGTCGCCGCCGGGGGAGATGCCGGTGACGCCGGCTGGCGGGCGCTGACCCAGGTGGTGATCGAGGGGCGTGGGCTGCGCGCCCTCCTGGACGAGGTGTCGCGGCTCGCGGGCTGTGCCGTCGAGCTGCGCGACCCCGAGGGCCAGACCGTCGAGCGGAGCCGGATCGCCTCGGTGTCCGACGACGAGGGCATCCCCACGCCGGTGCGGGGCGCGGCCGGGCCGGTCGGCACCTTGCGCCTGCTCGGCGCCGAGAGCCCGGAGCGCCTGCGCCTGGCCGAGGTCGCCGCCCACGCGGTGGCGCTCGAGGTCGGCCGGGGGAGCGGTGCGGGGCATCGGCCCGGGCCGGCGCAGTCCCTGGTCTCCGACCTGGTCGCGGGCGTGGTCGTGTCGCGCGCCGATGTCCTGCACCGGCTCGCGGCGCTCGGCTGGCCGCCGCAGGAGGGACGCCACCTGGTGGTCGCCGCGGTCGAGATCGACGCTGCCGTCCCGCTCACCGACGCGGTCGCGGCGACCGAGGAGGCGTTCCACGACGACGACCGCGGCGACCCGGCGGTCCTCGCCGGCGCCAGCGGCGGACATGTCGTGGTCGTGCACCGCGGTGGTCGGCGGCCGGTGCCGGCCCAGGTCCGCGACGAGCTGACCGGGGCGCGCGAGCGACTCGCCGCGCGCCTCCCGGGCCGGATCCTGTTCGCGGGAGCCACGCCCGTGGCCGATCCCGGCGATCTCGCCGCGGCGGTCGGCCGGGCCCGCCAGGTGCTGCGCACCGCCCGGCGCTACGGTCACCGCGACGGGGTGGTGATGGAGCGCGACGTCGCGGCCCACCGGCTGGTGACCTCGTCGGTCGACCCGGTGGTGATGCGCGGGTTCGTGCGCGAGCAGATCGGGCCGCTCATCGACCACGACCGCGAGCACCGCAGCGAACTGCTGCGCACCCTCGACGCCTACCTGGCCTGCTCGCTGTCGAAGGCGCGCACGGCGACCCTGCTCGGGATCCGCCGCCAGTCGCTCTACGACCGCCTGGCGCGGATCGAGCGGCTGCTGGGGGTCTCGCTGGACGAGCCGGACCACCGCACCGGCCTCGGCATCGCGCTGCTGGGCTGGCGGATGCGGACCGGGCTGGACCCGCAGGTCGGCTTCGGAGCCTGACCCGCGTGTCCGTTCCCGTCGCGGCGGTGATCCGGCCTACGAGGCGCCGCCGGCCAGGAGCGAGGCCCAGTTCTTCTTGGTCCACTTGTCCTTGACCTTCTGGCCGGCCCGCGCCTGCCAGCCGTGGATCCCGGCCCGCAGCTTCTTGTTGTATTTCTTCGACATCTTGCCCGGGTAGAGGCTCTGCTCCTGGAGCAGGCACTTGAGCGCCCGGACCTGCCGCGGCTTGGCCTTGGTGGGGGTGATCTTCTTGTAGTTCGCCAGGTCGACCTTGACGCCGCCGCACCGCAGCGGCGCCGCGTTGCCCAGCTCGAGGTAGTTGCTGTCGATGTTGATGGTCACGCCGCCCCAGGTCTCGTTGTGGCCGCCCCGGTACTGCTTCATCCGATTGCCGGGTCGCCAGCCGTCCTCGGCGATGTAGCTGGTGGAGGTGTTCGCGACGCCGTCCCAGCGCGCGATCCAGATCCGGTCCGGGAGGACCACGTCGGCCCGGCCCTGCCGGCGCGCGTCGTCGAGGATCCGGATGCCCGACCCGGCGCTGGAGTAGACGCCCGAGACATAGCCGAGCGCTCGGATGCGGGCGGTCCAGCCGCTCAGGAACGCGAGGGAGGACTCCCGGCAGGTGGCGTCCTTGTAGTTGCTCCAGCCCTCGAGGTCGTACCACAGCGTGCTGCCGGGGACGATCCCCAGCGCCTGGGCGGCGGCCACGGCGCTGTCCGCCTCGGCACTGCCCTGGCCGCGGGCGGCCGCGTAGCCGTTGGCGCCCGCGTTGCTGATCGTCGGGTCGATGGCGGCGCCGTAGCGCGGGAACCGGCCGACGCAGGTCGACTGCGGGCCGAGCGTGATCGGGAGGATCCGCCAGCCCTTCGCGAGCTGGGTCGACACCCAGGTCGGGGTGAGGTTCTTCTGGGTCCGGCAGAAGCGCGAGGCGCCGGAGATGTACACCCCGACCGCCCGGAAGGGCGAGTGGGCCAGCCAGGCGTCCATGTTCTTCTGCGACTGGGTCTCGCACTGGTCGAAGCCGTAGCCGGTGAAGTCGCCCGGCGTCACCGGGTTCGTCGAGTTCGCGGCCAGGTTGATCGGCGCGTCGACCGACGTGTCGACCGCCGCGTCGACGGGGGCGTCCGGGTCGGCCGCGCGCGGTGCGCCGCCCAGCGGCGTCAGCAGGGCCAGGGTCAGCAGCACGGCGAGCGCGCCGGCGGCCGCGCCCGCGATCGGGACGCGGAACCGGTGGCCGGGCCGGGGACGGGGGGACGGGTGAAGGGGCCGGGAAGGCATCGCGGACTCCAGGGGAAGGGGAAGCTGGCGGGCGGGAGCCGAGTCACGATAACCACAACTTTCACACGAGTAACAGGCCTCGCGATGAACTACAGATCTGTAATTCGCATACGGTGGCGGGGTGGCGCTGCAACCGGGTGACTCCTTCGGTCGGTACGACGTCACCGGACGACTCGGCCGCGGCGGCATGGGGGTCGTCCTGGCGGCGGTCCACCGCGACCTCGACCGGCCGGTGGCGCTCAAGGTGCTGGCCCCGCACCTCGCCGACGACGCGGCGTACCGCGCCCGGTTCCTGCGCGAGGCCAAGGCGCTCGCCCGGCTGGACTCGCCGAACGTCGTTCGCGTCTTCGACGCCGGCGAGGAGGACGGCGCGCTCTTCATCGCGACCGAGCTGGTGGCCGGCGGGGACCTCGACCAGCTGCTGCGCGACGAGGGCCCCCTGTTCCTGGCCGATGCCGTGGCGCTGGTCCGCGACCTCGCCCTCGGGCTCGGCACCGCCCACGACGTCGGCATCCTGCACCGCGACATCAAGCCCTCCAACGTGCTGGTCGCCCGGCAGCCCGACGGCCGGATCCGCCCGGTGCTGTGCGACTTCGGCATCGCCGCCGTCGCCGACCTCGAGCAGCTCGCCACCACCGGGGCGGTCGGGACGCCCGGCTACATGGCGCCCGAGCGGCACCAGGGCGCCGACGCGACGACCGCCGCGGACATCTACGCGCTCGGCTGCGTGCTCTGGGCGGCCCTCACCGCGCGGGCGCCTTACGAGGGCGCGACCGGGCAGGTCCTGCTCGGTCATCTCCAGGGACCGGTCCCGCAGTTGCCCGCCTCGAGCGCCGACGCGCTGGCGGTCAACGCGGTGCTCGCCGTGGCGATGGCGAAGGACCCCGCCGAGCGGTTCGGTACGACGGCAGAGCTGGTCGCCGCCCTCGACGCGGTCCCGCTCGACGACCCCGAGCCCACCCTCGTCGACACCGGCCCGCCGACCCGGCCACGCCCGGCGCCCGCCCCGCCGGCCGGACGCCCCCGGCGGTTCTCCTGGCCGGTCGGACTCGTCGTCCTCGCGCTCCTCGCCCTGGTCGTCGGCGCGGCCGCCTGGGCCCTCACCCGCTCCGACCCGACGCCGTCGGCGCGCGCCGACGCCCCGACGGAAGGCGTCGCCGAGCCGGAGTCCGACCCGCTCGTCGCCGCCTTCCCCCGTGCCGCAGGCTGCACCGAGGTGGCCGATCCGAAGCCGACGCGGGTGCTGGCGAGCTGGTGCCACGACGAGCCGTCCGCCGTCTCGGTGCACTACACCCAGTGGCGCGACTGGGGGGTGATGGACGCCAACTACCGCCGCGACGCCCTCCGCTCGGCCGACGTCCGCGACGACCTCGAGGCGGCCTGGGTCGCGGTGACCAAGGCGGACGGCCGGGACCGGGGGCGCAAGCTCGCGGTCTGGTACGCCGAGCACGGGGCGCCGTACTCGGTGACGATCTACGCCCCGACCGAGGCCGAGGTCCTCGACGTCTTCGCCGAGCTCGACTTGCGACCCGGCGCCGAGGTCGCGCGCAGCTCCGGGGGCTGAGCCGATCGGGGCGATCGGGCCGGCCACGGATACCCTTGGGGCCGTGGCCGACACCGCTTCCGCACCCGCCCGTCCGACGCTCGACACCGTGGCCGTGGCGGCCGGTGACCCCGACCGGGAGCAGCCCTGGTCCGAGCTGGGCCTGAAGGCCGACGAGTACGACCGGATCCGCGAGATCCTGGGCCGTCGCCCCACCGGTGCCGAGCTGGCGATGTACTCGGTGATGTGGAGCGAGCACTGCTCCTACAAGTCCTCCAAGGTGCACCTCCGGCAGTTCGGCGAGCTCGCCCAGGAGACCCCCATCGGCCCGATGCTCGCCGGCATCGGCGAGAACGCCGGCGTCATCGACATCGGCCAGGGCTACGCGGTCAGCTTCAAGGTCGAGAGCCACAACCACCCGTCGTACGTCGAGCCCTACCAGGGCGCCGCGACCGGCGTCGGCGGCATCGTCCGCGACATCATCGCGATGGGCGCGCGCCCGATCGCGGTCATGGACCCGCTGCGCTTCGGCCCGCTCGACGCCGACGACACCCACCGCGTGCTGCCCGGGATCGTCGCGGGCGTCGGCGGCTACGGCAACTGCCTGGGACTGCCCAACATCGGCGGCGAGGCCGTCTTCGACGAGACCTACCTCGGCAACCCGCTCGTCAACGCGCTGTGCGTCGGCGTGCTGCGCCACGAGGACCTCCACCTCGCCAAGGCGTCCGGCGAGGGCAACCTCGTCGTTCTCTACGGCGCCCGGACCGGTGGCGACGGCATCGGCGGCGTCTCGGTGCTGGCCTCCGAGACCTTCGACGCCGACGGCCCGGCCAAGCGGCCCAGCGTCCAGGTCGGCGACCCGTTCATGGAGAAGCTGCTCATCGAGTGCACCCTCGAGCTGTTCCGGGCCGGCGTGGTCGCCGGCATCCAGGACCTCGGTGGCGCCGGCCTGTCCTGCGCGACCTCCGAGCTCGCGTCCGCCGGTGACGGCGGCATGCTCGTGCACCTCGACAAGGTGCCGCTGCGCGACTCGACCCTCTCGCCCGAGGAGATCCTCATGAGCGAGAGCCAGGAGCGGATGATGGCGATCGTCGAGCCGGGCGACATCGACGCCTTCCTCGCGATCACCACGAAGTGGGACGTCGAGGCCGCCGTGATCGGCGAGGTCACCGAGACCGGTCGCCTGGTCATTGACTGGCACGGCGAGACCGTCGTCGACGTACCCCCGCGCACGGTGGCGCACGATGGCCCGGTCTACCAGCGTCCGTACGCCCGCCCGGACTGGCAGGACGCGTTGCAGGCCGACGGGGCCGAGCAGCTCGCCCGGCCGCGGACCGGTGAGGAGCTGCTGCAGACGCTGCGCACGCTCGTCGCCAGCCCCAACCTCTGCGACAAGTCCTGGATCACCGACCAGTACGACCGCTACGTCCAGGGCAACACGGTCCTGGCTCAGCCTGCCGACTCCGGCATGGTCCGCGTCGACGAGGAGACCCATCTCGGCGTCTCGGTCGCCACCGACTGCAACGGCCGCTTCGCCAAGCTCGACCCGTACGCCGGCGCGCAGCTCGCGCTCGCCGAGGCCTACCGCAATGTCGCCACCGGCGGCGCGCTGCCGCTGGCGGTCAGCGACTGCCTCAACTTCGGCTCGCCCGAGGACACCGACGTGATGTGGCAGTTCGCCGAGGCCTGCCGCGGCCTCAAGGACGCCTGCGCCGAGCTCGGCATCCCGGTCACGGGCGGCAACGTCAGCCTCTACAACCAGACCGGCGAGACGGCCATCCTGCCGACGCCGGTGGTCGCGGTGCTGGGCGTCATCGAGGACGTTCGCCGCCGCACCCCCTCTGCCTTCCAGGCCGCCGGCGAGCACGTCGTGCTGCTCGGCACGACCCGCGAGGAGCTCTCCGGCTCGGAGTGGGCGCACGTCGTGCACGGCCACCTCGGCGGGCTGCCGCCGCGGGTCGACCTGCGGGCCGAGCGCGACCTGGCCCGCCTGCTCCAGGACCTGGTCGGCGTCGCCACGAGCGCACACGACCTCTCCGACGGCGGCCTCGCGCAGGCCCTCGCCGAGGCCGCGATGGTCAGTGGCATCGGCGTCTCGGTGCGCCTCGAGGGCGACCCGTTCGTCGGCCTGTTCTCCGAGTCCGCGGCCCGCGCCGTCGTCACGGTGCCGGCCGGCGACCTCGACGAGCTGCGGGCGCTGTGTGCCCGCCACGACGTGGCGATGACCGAGCTCGGCACCACCGGCGGCGACGTCCTCGCCGTCGAGGGGCAGTTCGAGGTCCCGGTCGCCGAGCTGCGCGAGGCGTGGAGCGGCACCCTGCCGAACGCGCTGGGCTGAGCAGGGCCCGGTCGACGACCGGCCGGGCTACTCGACGGGCAGCCGGGTCCGGTCGGTCACCGTCAGCTCGAGCTGCTCCGGTGCGTCGATCGTGCCCCAGGTCGAGGTGCGCCCGAGCTCGTAGCGCTGCTTGATCACGAGGTTGCGCGGCGCATCCTCGCCGACGTCGAAGAGCACGTGGAAGACCGCGCTGCAGTTCTGGTTGGCGATGTCGGGGCAGGTGCCGCGCCCGGCGTCGCGGATCACCTGCACGGCCTTCGATCCCCCGAGGGTGAACGCGCCGTCGACGGTGCCCGGGTAGTAGATCGCGCCCGCACTGAGGTCGGCGGCCGCCTCGTCCCAGCGGCCGAACGCCGTCTCCACCGTGAGGGCGAGCCACGTGCGGCCGTCCGCGGCCCACGCGTCGCCGGCGTACGGCAGCAGGACCGGCGGCGTCATGGTGCAGGTGAAGGCGAGCTCGCTGACGGTGACCGCGCGACTCGGCCGGGCCGTGCCGCCGCAGGGGAGGGGCTCGGCGGGGGCGGCCTCGAGGTCGTAGAGCGGGGCGGCAGCTCCCGCGTCGACCTCGCCCGAGGAGAGGTCGGCGGTCTGGGTCACGCCGTCGAAGTCGACCTTCAGCTCCGGGTCGTCGCCGTTCCCGCTGACGGTGACGAAGAAGGACTCGGGTCCCTCCGTCGCCGTCTCCGGCGGCGGGATGCGGTAGGACGCGCCGTCGACGACCAGGTCGACTACCGGCGTCGACGTCGTCTCCAGGTAGCGGGCGTAGGTGCCGAGCGAGGTCGTGTCGTACTGCCAGCTGACGGGCACGAACACCTCGCCGTCGCTGGCGGTCAGCCGCTCGAGCTGGCGGGTGTCGTCGGCGGAGATCTCGCGCACCGGCTTCCCCACGGTGACGAGCAGGTCGCCGATCGGCAGCGCGATCGTCGTCTCCGCGCCGCTCGCGGCGATCCCCGCCTCGTGCCGGGCGGGCACGACGTCGCCGGCCGCCACGGCCGCGGGGTCGTCTCCACAGGCGGCGAGGGTGGGCGCGAGCAGGAGCAGACCGAGGGCGGTCGCTGAGCGTCGGCGAGGGAGCATGGGCCCCATTGTGGTGGCTGGGGTCACGCGGTGTGCGCAGGACGCGGATCTGGGATCGCCGCGACGCTCCACCGCGCCGGTCGCGGCACCGTCCGGACCGACCGCGCGAGCGTCGGCACCAGGGCGACCAGGGCGGTCAGCCCGCCGAGGGCGAGCACCGCGTCCCGTCCGCCGAGGAGGGTCAGCAGGCCGCCGGCGAGCGCGGGCGCGACCGGGATGGTCAGCATCGACACCGCCTGCATCGACGACTGCAGCCGCCCCACCAGCTCCGGCGGCGTGATCGCCAGGCGGTAGGCGCCGAGCCCCGCGTTGCCGGCCGGGTTGAGGAACGTGCCGACGGACGAGGCCAGGGCGAGGGCCCACGGATGGTTCCACAGGGCGAGCGGCAGGGCGAGGGGGACGAAGCTCCACGCGACGAGGACGACGAGCGCCCCAGTCGCGACGCGGTCGATGAGGAAGGGCGCGGCGAGGGCGCCGAGGATGCCGAAGGCCCCGATCGCCGTCTCCGCCAGGCCGATCTGCCAGGCCGGGAAGCCCGCCTCGACCAGTCGGAGGAGCGCGACGAAGAAGAGCGCGTTGACGGCGAGATTGGCCGTCGGGGACCAGCACAGCACGACCCGCAGGAAGGGGTGCGCCCACAAGAAGCGCAGTCCCTCGCCGAGGTCGCGCAGCGGACGGGTGGCGGCGTCGGCATCGGGACGGGCCTCGGGGGAGAGGTCGGCGCGCACCCGGCCGAGGAGCATCCACCCGAGGGCGTAGGTGATCGCGTCGGCGGCGAAGGGCGCCCACCGGGCCACGCCGTACAGCGCCCCGCCGGCGGGTCCGCCGACCAGGCTGGCGACGTGCTGGCGGGCCTGCTGCTGGCTGAGCGCGGTCGGCAGCTCCTCGGCGCTCACCACCCGCCGGATCGCCGACGTCTCCGCCGGCAGGAACAGCCCGGCGACCAGGCCGCTCGCGAGGGCGACCGCGAGCAGGTGGGGAAGGGTCAGTCGGCCGGCGATGCCGGCCGCGGCGAGGGAGGCGTGCAGGAGGACCCCGGCGCCGAGGGACACGCGCATCAGCCGCAACCGGTCGCGCCGGTCGGCGAGCACGCCCGCCGGCAGCAGCATCGCGACCATGCCGAGCAGGTAGACCGCCTCCGCCGCCGCGGCCCACAGCGTCGAGCCGCTCAGCGCGTAGGCGACCAGCGGCAGCGCGAACGTCGTGACCCGGGTGCCCAGCTCGGAGACGGTCGCCCCGATCCACAGCGCGGTGAAGTCGTGGTTGCGCGCCAGCGAGCGGTAGGAGGACATGTCCGCACGTTATGGTGCGCACCTCTTATTGCGCAAGATATAGTGCGCAATGAGTGATGCGGATCTGGCTAGGCTGGGCCCATGGCGATGTACGACGACCCGCGGATCCTCCGCGCGATCGCCCATCCCGTCCGCAACCGGGTGCTCCACGAGCTCGAGGCGGCCGGCGCGCTGCGCGCCGCCGACATCGCCCGGCTGCTCGACGTCCCGGCGAACCAGGCCAGCTTCCACCTGCGCCAGCTCGCGAAGTACGGCCTCGTCGAGGAGGACCCCGACGCCGCGCGCGACCGCCGCGACCGGGTCTGGCGGCTCGCCGACCCCGACGGGATCCGGTTCCGCACCGCGGACATGCTCGCCCAGCCCGGCGGCCGGGCGGCGTACTCGGTCTTCCAGCGCAACACGGTCGCCCGCGGCCGGCACCTCGTCGAGCGCGCCCTCGCGGTCGACGGCTCGGAGAGCACCGGACGCAGCGTCTCGGAGTGGTCGCTGCGGATGAGCGTCGAGGAGGCCCAGGAGCTGATGGAGGAGCTCGCCGAGGTCGTCGAGCGCCGCCGGGACGCAGGTCGGGCCCACGGTCCCGGCGACGGCCGGGAGACCTACTCGGTGTTCCAGCTCATCCAGCCCTACCCGGAGGACGACTGACATGCCCGCCCGGCTCAAGCCCGCCCCCGCCGCGGACGTCGCCGCCGCCCGGACCCGCGTCGACGCCGGCGCCGCCGAGCGCGCCGACCTGCGGCTGCTCACCAAGCACTACCTCGCGCTGCTCGAGGCCCGCGCGCCCGGCCGCTCGGTCGAGGTCCGCGTGCCGCCCTACGCCGCGGTGCAGGTGATCGAGGGGGTCCGGCACACCCGGGGCACCCCGCCGGCCGTCGTCGAGACCGACGCCGCGACCTGGATCGCCCTCGCCACCGGCCGGCTCGCGTGGGCCGACGCCGTCGCCGACGTCCGCGTGCAGGCGAGTGGCGAGCGGACCGACCTGACGCCGTACCTGCCGCTGGGATGAGAGGCGGGCGCCGACGTACGTCCCGCGCCCTGCCCGGCATAGGTTGGTCGCCATGACCGGACCTGTCACCACCGCCGACCTGCGTACGCGCCTCGCCGAGATCCTCCCGGGCGTCCGATCGGACCTCGAGGCCCTCGTCCGCATCCCGTCCGTCAGCGCCGACCCCGCCCGCCTCGACCAGGTCGAGGTGAGCGCGCGGGCCACCGCCGACCTGTTCGCCGCGGAGGGCGTCGACGTGCAGATCGTGCGCGCCTTCGACGGCGCCCCGCCGGCGGTGATCGGCGAGAAGAAGGGCCCCGAGGGCGCGCCCACGGTGCTGCTCTACGCCCACCACGACGTGCAGCCCGAGAACGACCACGCCGAGTGGGACACGCCGCCGTGGGAGCCGACCGAGCGCGACGGCCGGCTCTACGGGCGCGGCGCCGCCGACGACAAGGCCGGCATCCTCACCCACGTCGCCGCGCTGCGCCTCCTGGGCGACGACCTGCCGGTGACCGTCCGGCTCTTCATCGAGGGCGAGGAGGAGGTCGCCAGCGCGACCCTCCCGCAGCTGCTGGAGAAGTACGTCGACGAGCTGCGCTCCGACGTGATCGTGATCGCCGACTCCGGGAACTGGGACATCGGCGTGCCCGCGCTCACCACCAGCCTGCGCGGCCTGGTCCGGGTCAACGTCGAGGTCCGCACGCTCAGCCACGCCGTCCACCAGGGCATGTGGGGCGGCCTGGTCCCCGACGCGCTCATCACGCTCTCCCGCCTCATCGCGAGCCTGCACGACGACGCCGGCAACCTGGTCGTCGAGGGGCTGCACTCGGGTCCGGCCGCGCCCGTGGACTACCCCGAGCAGCGGCTGCGGGCCGAGTCCGGCGTCGCGGAGGGCGTGGAGTGGATCGGCTCCGGGCCGGCCGTCGAGCGGCTGTGGACCCAGCCGGCGCTGTCGGTCATCGGCCTCGACGCCCCCAAGGTCGACGGGTCGTCCAACACGCTCATCCCCTCGGCGCGCGCCCGCCTCGCGCTGCGCACCGCTCCGGGCGAGACGTCCGAGAACGCGCTCGCCTGCCTGCGCGCCCACCTGGAGAAGCACGTCCCGTGGGGCGCGCAGCTCTCGATCGAGGTCGTCGACACCGGCGAGCCGATCGCGCTCGACGTCACCGGACCGGCGTACGACGCCGCGCGGGCGGCGTTCACCGAGGCCTGGGACGGCACCGCGCCGGTCGACATGGGCGTCGGCGGCTCGATCCCGTTCATCGCGGAGTTCCTCGAGTCCTTCCCGCAGGCGTCCGTGCTCGTGACGGGCGTCGAGGACCCCGACACCCGGGCCCACGGACCCAACGAGGGCCTGCACCTGGCCGAGTTCGAGAAGGTGCTGCTCGCCGAGGCGCTGCTGCTGCGCAACCTCGGCGCCTGACCCGGCCGCCCGCCGCTTGTAACTAAGTGTTACAGGTGGGTTATCCACCACAGGAGCCCCATCAGCCCCAGATGGGCGACGTAACACTTAGTTACAAGCGGCCGGGCGCCGGCTTTGCCCCTTAAGTCAAGTGATTCGCTAGACTCACTCCCATGACGCCGACCCGCACCCCGACGACCACCCCGACCTCCCCGCGGACGGGGACCCGGGTGGCGGTGGTCGGCGGCGGCGCCAGTGGTGTGCTCACCGCGATCAACCTGCTGGTCCGCGCCGACGATCCCGGGCTCGAGGTCGTCATCCACGAGGCCAGCGGGATCGTCGGTCGCGGTGTCGCCTACGGCACCAACGACCAGCGCCACCTGCTCAACGTGCGGGCGCGCCACATGAGCGCCTTCCCGGACGCCCCGTCAGACCTGCTCGACTGGGCGCTGCGCACCGGCCGCAGCAGCGACCCCCAGGGCTTCCTGCCCCGCGCCGACTACGCGATCTACCTCCAGGACCGGCTCGCCGACGTCGCCGACGACCGGCTGCGGATCCGGGCCGGCCGCGTGCTCGACGTCGTCCCCTCCGGCTCCGGCTTCGAGATCGTCACCGAGCGGTCCGCCGCGAGCGCCGACGCCGTCGTGCTCTGCCACGGGAACCAGCCGCCCCGTCCGCTCGCCACGGCGGACGGGGCGGTGCTCCCCGACGCGCCCTGGCACGTGGCCAACCCGTGGGCGCTCGCCCGGCTGCGGGCGCTGCCCGCGGACGCCCGCGTGGTGGTGGTCGGGACCGGGCTGACCGGCATCGACACCGCCATCACCCTGCTCGAGGACGGGCCCGGCCGGCACGTGACCCTGGTCAGCCGCAACGGGCTGCTGCCCAAGCCCCACGTCGGCCAGGCCCACACCGCGTGGGTGACCAAGGTCCCCGACGACGCCGTGACGGCCGACGCGATCGCGGCCGCGGTGGCCGAGGAGTGCCGGGCGGCCGTCGAGCGCGGCGTCGGCTGGCGGGCCGTCGTCGACGGCCTGCGCCCCCTCACCCAGGAGCTGTGGCGCCGGCTCCCGCTCGCCGAGCGCCGCCGCTTCCTCGACGTCCACGCGCGCGACTGGGAGGTCCGCCGGCACCGGATGGCGCCCGAGGTCGCGCTGCGCCTCCAGTCCTACCGGTACGACGACCGGCTCGCCGTCCGGGCCGGCAGCCTGCACGCCGTCGAGGACCTCGGCGAGCGCTGTCGGGTCCGCACCGGACCCGGCCACGAGCCCCTCGAGGTCGACGCGGTCGTCAACTGCACCGGCCCGCTCGCCGACGTACGCCGCAGCGGCGACCCGCTGCTGCGCGCCCTCGTCGCGCGCGGCACCGTCGCCCCCGATCCGCTCGCGCTCGGCATCGACGCGACCGTCGAGGGCGCCGTCCGCGACGCCGCCGGGCGCGTCGTCGACGGGATGTTCGTCGTCGGGCCGCCGCGCAAGGGCACCCTGTGGGAGTCGACCGCGATCCCGGAGATCCGGGCCCAGGCGGCCCAGGTCGCGAGCGCGGTGGTGGAGCGCACGTCTCGCCGGGTCGTCGCGAACTGAGTCAAACGGCGTCCGGCCGGTAGGCTTGGGCAACGTGTGCGGAGTCTTCGGTGTATGGGCCCCGGGTGAGGACGTCGCGAAGCTGACGTACTTCGGTCTCTACTCGCTGCAACACCGCGGCCAGGAGTCCGCCGGCATCTCGGTCAGCAACGGGCGGCAGATCCTCGTCTACAAGGACATGGGCCTGGTGTCCCAGGTCTTCGACGAGAACACCCTGGAGTCGTTCGCGGGGCATCTCGCCGTCGGTCACTGTCGCTACTCGACCACCGGCGCGAGCACCTGGCAGAACGCGCAGCCGACCTTCCGGCCCACCGAGGACGGGTCCATCGCGCTGGGTCACAACGGCAACCTGATCAACACCGCGCAGCTCGCGGAGATGGTCCAGGCCCTGCCCAGCGACGACGGCGAGCTCGACATCCACGCCCGCAACCTGGAGACCTCGACCAACGACACCAGCCTGGTGACCGCGCTCCTGGCGCACCACCCCGACCAGTCGCTGGAGGCCCGGGCGCTGGAACTGCTGCCGCAGGTGCACGGCGCGTTCTCGTTCGTGTTCATGAACGAGAACACGCTGTACGCCGCCCGCGACCCCGAGGGCATCCGGCCGCTCGTGCTCGGCCGTCTCGAGCGGGGCTGGGTCGTGGCCAGCGAGGACGCCGCGCTGGCCACCACCGGTGCCAGCGTCGTCCGCGAGGTCGAGCCCGGCGAGCTCATCGTCATCGACGAGGACGGCCTGCGCTCCCACCGGTTCGCCGAGCCGCGCCGCAAGGGCTGCGTCTTCGAGTACGTCTACCTCGCCCGCCCCGACGCCACGATCGCCAACCGCAGCGTCCACGAGGCGCGGGTCGAGATGGGCCGCCAGCTGGCCCGCGAATTCCCCGTCGAGGCCGACCTCGTCATCCCGGTCCCCGAGTCCGGCACCCCGGCCGCGTCCGGCTACGCGCTGGAGAGCGGCATCCCGTTCGGTCAGGGCTTCGTGAAGAACGCCTACGTCGGTCGCACCTTCATCCAGCCCAGCCAGACCCTGCGCCAGCTCGGCATCCGGCTCAAGCTCAACGCGCTCGAGCACATGATCCGCGGCAAGCGGATCGTCGTCGTCGACGACTCGATCGTGCGCGGCAACACCCAGCGCGCCCAGGTCCGGATGCTGCGCGAGGCCGGTGCGACCGAGGTCCACGTGCGGATCTCCAGCCCGCCGGTGAAGTGGCCCTGCTTCTACGGCATCGACTTCGCCACCCGCGCCGAGCTCATCGCCAACGGCCTCGACGTCGACGAGATCGCCGCCAGCGTCGGCGCCGACAGCCTCGGCTACATCTCCCTGGAGGGCATGGTCCAGGCGACCGGCCAGCCGGTCCAGACCCTGTGCACCGCCTGCTTCACCGGCGAGTACCCGATCGAGCTTCCCGACGAGAGCCTGCTCGGCAAGCACCTCCTCGAGGCGACGCTCCAGCCGAGCACGCACGGCGAGGCGCTCCCTGTTTTCAACAATCCATAATGGGCCGAGCGTGTCGCCCGATCGAGGACGCCGCACGGTCCTCGCTTCGCTCGCACCGCGGACGCCCTCGATGCGCTTCGCGCGGCGCGCCACGCTGCCGGCCACGCGGTCGAGGCGGTCCGGATCCACAACTTGGCTGGCGGCAACACCGCAGATTAAGGAATTGCATTGACTGACAACGCCTACGCCCGTGCCGGTGTCGACATCGAGGCCGCGGACCGCGCCGTCGACCTGATGAAGGAGTGGGTCGAAAAGGCCCGCCGGCCCGAGATGCTCGGCGGCCTCGGCGGCTTCGCCGGCCTCTTCGACGCGAGCGCCCTGACCTCGTACAAGCGTCCGCTGCTGGCGACCTCCACCGACGGCGTCGGCACCAAGGTCGCGGTCGCGCAGCTGATGGACAAGCACGACACGATCGGCTTCGACCTCGTCGGCATGGTCGTCGACGACCTCGTCGTGTGCGGCGCCGAGCCGCTCTTCATGACCGACTACATCGCCACCGGCAAGGTCGTCCCCGAGCGGATAGCCGCGATCGTCAAGGGCATCGCCGAGGCGTGCGTCGAGGCCGGCTGCGCCCTCGTCGGCGGCGAGACCGCCGAGCACCCGGGCCTGCTCGCCCCCGACGAGTACGACGTCGCGGGGGCCACCACCGGCGTCGTGGAGGCCGACGCGCTGCTCGGTGCCTCGCTGGTGCGCGAGGGCGACGTCGTGGTCGCGATGGCCGCCAGCGGACTGCACTCGAACGGCTACTCCCTGGCCCGCCACGTGTTCTTCACGCAGGCCGGCTGGAGCGTCGACCGTCACGTCGAGGAGCTCGGCCGCACCCTCGGCGAGGAGCTCCTCGAGCCCACCCGGCTCTACACCAAGCCCTGCCTCGCCATCGCCCGCGAGACCGAGACCCACGCGATGGCCCACGTCACCGGCGGCGGCCTCGCCAACAACCTCGCCCGGGTCATGCCGCCCGAGCTCAAGGCGACCCTCGACCGCGGCACCTGGACACCCGCGCCCGTCTTCGACGTCGTCCGCCGGGTCGGCGACGTCGCCCAGCCCGACCTGGAGGCCACCCTCAACTGCGGGGTCGGCATGGTCGCCCTCGTCGCCCCCGCCTCCGTGGACGCCGCCCTGGCCCGCCTCGCGGACTTCGGGATCGACGCGTGGGTGGCCGGCGAGGTCGCCCCCGACCCGGAGCAGAAGGGCACCGTCGAGCTGGTCGGCCAGCACCCCGGTTGGTGACCTGCGCCTCACCCCCCGCCCTCGCGACCGGCAGCGACGCTCCGGAGGGCATCCCGGCGTGCGGGAACAGCCATCGGCCATGTACCGTTGAGGCTACGAGACTCTGATTCAGCAGTCCGGGGCCCGGAGGGTACCCGGCCAAGTGTGCGAGGGGGCTGGACCCTATGGGCCGCGGCCGAGCGAAAGCCAAGCAGACGAAGGTCGCACGCGACCTGAAGTACCGCACTCACGACACGGATCTCAGCGCTCTCGCGCGCGAGCTCCACGGTGAGTCCGAGGACGTCGGCAAGACCGACGAGGTCGATGACATCGACGACAAGTGGTCGGACTACGCCGACCGCGACTGAGTTGATCTGGCCGAGCGTGTCGCTCGTTCCTCGCGACACGCTGCCGGCCGCGCGGTCGAGCAGGTAGGACTCACGTCTCGCTGGCGGCACGAGGCCGGCGCGGCGGAAAGCACCGCCCTCGTCGGCTCCGGTCGCTCGTTCCTCGCTCCCTGCGCGCTTCTCGTGCGGCGTTCCCGCCGCAGCCTTGCGGCGTGGGGGCTCGGCGGGGTTCGGTCAGGTCGCAGGGGCCTGCCGCATGATCAGCACGTCTCCGTGGGTGCCGTAGCCGGCCAGCCGGCCGGCGTACCTGGTGCCGTCGAAGGTCACCAGGCGCCACCGGTCGCCGGGCATGCCGGGGTCGGGCGGCACGACGGTCGGCCAGGGGATGTTGGTGGGGTACGGCGCGGCGAGGGTGCCGACCTCGCGCAGCGCGGTGTCGAAGACCGGGAAGCGTCCGCGGACCGCGCGCCGGTTGTCCCTGCCGTCGCTGGCGAGCACCCGCCAGTCCGCCCCGACGCGGAGCAGGGTCGTGCCCTCGGTCGCTCGGCGGTCGGTCGCGGCGCCGCGCAGCGCGAGGTGGTCGAGTGAGGGGCCGGCGGCGACCAGCGGGTGGAAGTCGAAGAACCTCCGCGCGCTGACGTAGCCGACCAGCCAGCCCCCACCCGGGCCGTCGGGACGCACCAGGTGCGGGTCCCACACCCCGACGCTCGCTCCGTCGGTCGGCAGCTCGAGCCGCCGGGTGGCGAGCACGTGCTGCCCACGGGTCAGGTCGTCGGTCGACGTGGCGAGCGTGACGCCGAGCGAGCCCGGCACCCGGTCGGCCTTGCGCGCGGGGAAGTCCGACCAGGTGCTGGTCGCGACCAGCCAGCGCTCGCCGTCTCGGACCAGATGGGTGGCGTGGTCGCCGTACACCCCGGGCCGGTCGGGACGCTCGAAGAAGAGATCGCTGCGCCAGCTGATCCCACCCGTGGCGCACAGCGACCACACCGAGGTGTGGGCGGTGTCGAAGAACCCGGGGCCGGCGCTGGTCGCGGTGAACAGCACGTCCGTCCCGTCGCCACCCGCCACCCGGTACGGCGACCCGTCGGCGTGCGACACGAGGCGGATGTCGCGCAGCCCGAGCTGCCCGAAGCTGCCCGCGCGCACGTCGTCGACCGCGCCCGAGGCGTCCGGGCGCAGCCCCGCCAGCCAGGCGGGGTCGCGGGTATCGGGTCCGCCGATCTCGCGCAGGTCGATCCGGCCGCGGGCGACCCACGCGCCCCGCTCGTGCGTGAGCACGGCGAGCTGGCTGCCGGTCAGGGTCAGCGCCAGCCGGGTCGCCGGCGCGCGCACGCGTCCGTACCGGCGGCTGTGCAGCGCCTGCTCGGCCCCGCCGATCCGGACGCGCAGCGATGCCCGGCCGTCCTCGAGCCGGACCGCGAGCCGGGTCCCGTCCGCACCGTCCAGCGCCAGCTCCGCGGACCCCGCGCCGGAGATTCCCGCCTCGACCGCGCCGAAGGGGGCGCGCAGGGGGAACACGTCGGTCGCCGTCACCAGCGACACCGGGCGGTGCCGGGCGGCGATCTCGAAGGGCGGCAGCACGGGCGAAGGCTACTGGCCGCCCGCGTCGTGCACGAACGGCGTCACGCCTCCAGGCGCAGGGGGCCGGTCGCGCCCGCGGGCGCGACGGATCCGCCCTCCTTGAGCACGATGCCGGTCGCCTGCAGCCGGCGGGCTCCCCGCACGAGCGAGGCGATGGTGCGGGCGGCGGACGCGTGGTCGAGGCCGTGCGGGGGATGGATGTTCGAGACGCAGTTGCGGGCCGCGTCCGGCGTGCCGGGCCGCGGCGCCCAGGTGAGGTACGCGCCGAGGCTGTCCGCCGTGGTCAGCCCGGGACGCTCGCCGACGAGCACCAGTGTCAGCCGCGTCCGCCAGGTGGCGCCGACGTGGTCGCCCAGCGCCACCCGGGCCTGGGTCGCGATCACCGGAGGAGCCCATCGAGTGCCCGGCAGCAGCGGCAGCAGCGCCCGGAGGACCCCGGTGGCGTGCCGCTGCACCGCCGTCGCGCACAGGCCGTCGGCGAGGACGACGGCCAGGTCGGCGCCCGGCTCGGCAGGCGGCAGCGGGTCGCGGAGGCGGCGTCCCAGGTCCGGCCGGGTGAGGTACGTCGCCCGGTCGGGCGCCGCGGACGCGACGACGACCGGGGCCGCGAGCTCGGGGATCGAGGCGAGGTCGGCCACGAGCGCGGGCACGTCGAGCGGCGTGTGCACGGCATCGCGGGCGGCGGCGTGGGCGCTGGCGAACGCGAGCCGCTCCCGGGTGCCGGGTGCCTCGCCGAACCGCTGCTGGCCGATCCGCGCCGGGGTGCGGGCGCGCAGCGCCTCCCAGAAGTCGCTCACCGGCGTGCTCCTGCCAGCTCCCGCAGCACGCTGCGCGCAGGGTCGACGGGGCGGATGCCGCCGTCCTCGGCGAGCAGGCCGACCCGGTCGAGCCAGGCCTCGAACTCCGGTGCCGGCCGCTTCCCCGAGATCCGGCGCGCGTAGAGGGCGTCGTGGTAGCTCGTCGACTGGTAGCCGAGCATCACATCGTCGGCACCCGGGACGGTGATCACGAACGAGCACCCGGCGGCGGTCAGCAGGGTCAGCAGGGTGTCGGTGTCGTCGGAGTCGGCCTCGGCGTGGTTGGTGTAGCAGACGTCGACCCCCATGGGGACGCCGAGCAGCTTGCCGCAGAGATGGTCCTCCAGACCGGCGCGGACGATCTGCTTGCCGTCGTAGAGGTACTCCGGGCCGATGAAGCCGACCACGGTGTTGACCAGGAACGGGTCGAAGGCCCGCGCGACGGCGTACGCCCTGGCCTCGAGGGTCTGCTGGTCGACGGGCAGCCCGCCGGTGCCGTGGTGCGCGCCGGCCGACAGCGCGGAGCCCTGGCCGGTCTCGAAGTACATGACCTGCCGGCCGACCTCGCCGCGGTCGAGGGAGAGGGCGGCGTCGCGTCCCTCGGCGAGCACGGCCAGGTCGACCCCGAAGCCGGTGTTGGCGGCCTCGGTGCCCGCGATCGACTGGAAGACCAGGTCCACCGGCTCGCCCGCCGCGATCAGGTCGATCGTGGTCGTGACGTGCGTCAGCACGCAGGACTGGGTCGGGATGTCGTAGCGCCGGCGCACCTCGTCGAGCAGCCGGAGCAGACGAGCCACGGTCGCGGGACTGTCGGAGGCGGGGTTGATGCCGATCACCGCGTCGCCGCAACCCAGCAGGAGTCCGTCGAGCACCGCCGCGGCGACGCCGGCGGGATCGTCGGTCGGGTGGTTGGGCTGCAGCCGGGTCGCGAGTCGTCCCGCGAGCCCCACCGTCGAGCGGAAGCCCGTCACCACCTCCGTCGCCGCACCGACGGCGATCAGCTCCTGGTTGCGCATCAGCTTGCTCACCGCAGCGACCATCTCCGGCGTCAGCCCGGGCGCGACGGCGGCGAGCGCCGATGCCGCCTCCGGCCCGGCGGCGGTGGCGAGCAGCCACTCCCGGAGGCCGCCGACCGTCAGATGACGCAGCGGCGCGAAGGCGAGCTCGTCGTGGCCGTCGACGATCAGCCGCGTCACCTCGTCCGTCTCGTAGGGCACGACCGGCTCCTCGAGGAAGGTCGTCAGCGGCACGTCGGCCAGCACCCACTGTGCCGCAGCCCGCTCCGCCGCGGACGCGGCGGCGCAGCCCGCGAGCACGTCGCCGGACCGCGGGGGAGAGGCCTTGCCGAGCACCTCCACCAGCGAGGAGAACGCGTAGGACCGGCCCCGGGCCTGGTGCGCGTACCTCATGCGGGCTCCCTTCGTCGTGGGCGGATCGACCAGCGTAGGCCGGTCCGCCCGCCGGGGTCGTCGGTCGATCGACGTATCCGACCGGCGCGTCCCGCGCGCGGTCCGTGACGGCGGACCGCGCCGTTCGTGAATCTCTTGTTTCGTCCCCGCTCACGGGCCGGCAGATACGTCAAACGACGGACGCGCCCGCACCTCCCGCCTTCCTACGGTCCTCGTCACCGCCGGGCGTGTGACCCGGACCGCACGACGAGGAAGCAGGACGCATGGACAACCTGACGGGACGCGTGGCGCTCGTGACGGGCGCCGCCCAAGGCATCGGGTACGCCGTCGCGACGCGGCTGGCCGAGGCCGGAGCCCGGGTCGTGGCGACCGACGTGCGCGACCAGTCGGATCTCGGGGACCACATCGTGACCCGCTCGCACGACGTCACCTCGGCCGCGCGCTGGGCGGAGGTGGTCGAGGAGGCCGTCGCGGAGCACGGGCGGCTGGACATCCTCGTCAACAACGCGGGCGTCTCGGGCTACGACCAGCTGCACGAGCTGTCCCTGGCCGAGTGGGAGCGGATCGTCGCGATCAACCAGACCGGTGTGCTGCTGGGGATGCAGACCGCGCTCGGCCCCATGCGCCGCCAGCGCGCCGGCGCGATCGTCAACATCTCCTCCATCTGCGGAGCGACCTCGGTGCCGGGCGTCGCGGCGTACCACTCCTCCAAGCACGCCGTGCTGACGATGACGAAGAACGCGGCCGTGACCTATGCCCGGGAGGGCATCCGCGCCAACGCCGTGCTTCCGGGCTGGATCCGCACCCCGCTGACGCTCGGGCAGACCGACGACCTCAACGACGCCTTCCTCGACGCGACGCCCATGGGCGCCGGCGGTGAGCCGGAGGACGTGGCCGACGCCGTGTGCTTCCTCGTGTCGGACCGCGCGCGGTTCATCACCGGGGTCGACCTGCCGGTCGACGGCGGCTACCTGGCTCGCTGACCCGCGGCCACGACACAGACACCGATCGGAGAGGAAGCGACATGGACCGGCTCAAGGACAAGGTGGCCGTGGTGACCGGCGGAGCCGTCGGGATCGGCCTGGCGACCGCCCGGCTGTTCGCCGAGGAGGGCGCGACCGTCGTCGTCGCGGACCTGGAGAAGCCCGAGCAGGAGGTGGACGGTCCCGGACTGGAGTACGCCGAGCTCGACGTGACCGACGAGGCCGCCTGGACCCGAGTGGTCGCCGACGTCGTCGCCCGGCACGGCCGGCTCGACGTGCTGGTCAACAACGCCGGCGTCATCGACTACGCAGCCATCGACGCCGTGACGCCCGCCGACTGGGCGCGGGTGGTCGGCGTCGACCAGACCGGGGTCTTCCTCGGCATGCGTGCCGCGCTGGGCCCGATGCTCGCCCAGGGCGCGGGCTCGATCATCAACCTCTCCTCGGCGTGGGGCGTCGTCGGCTCCGAGGGCGTCGCCGCCTACCAGGCGGCGAAGGGCGGCGTGCGCGGCCTGACCCGCAACGGCGCGGTGACCTACGCGAGCCGGGGCGTTCGCGTGAACACGGTGATCCCGGGATGGGTCACCACGCCGCTGACCGACGCGCAGCCCGCGGAGAAGAACGCGGAGGTGATCGCGCTGACGCCGCTCGGCTACGGCGCGGAGCCGCGCGACATCGCCTGGGGCTGCGTCTACCTGGCCAGCGACGAGTCCCGCTACGTGACCGGCAGCGAGCTCGTCATCGACGGCGGCCTGCTCGCCCAGTGACCACGCACCCGCAACGAGAGGACGTTCCCATGAGCCGCACCCTGACCGTGGCCGCCGCGCAGTTCGAGCTCCGCGAGGTCGACTCCTTCGACGCGTGGGCCGCGCAGGTCCGCGCCCTCCTCGACCGGACGCCCGATGCCCGGGTCGTCGTGCTGCCCGAGCTGGTCACGGAGTCGCTGTTCACCGTCGATCCCGACTGGCGCACCCACGATATCGCGCAGCTGACCCGGATCACCGACCACACCGACGCGTACGTCGCGCTGTTCACCGCCGAGGCCGCTCGCCGCGACCAGTGGATCCTGGCCGGCACCCACCTCGTGGCGACACCCGCCGGGCACCGCAACGTCGCCTTCCTGTTCGGGCCCGACGGCGAGGTCCACCAGCACGCCAAGACCCACATCTTCCCGGCCGAGGCCGACTGGGGCACGGGTGAGGGCGACGAGCTGGCCGTGTACGAGATCGACGGAGTCACCGTCGGGATCGCGATCTGCTACGAGGCGGAGATCCCCGAGGTCTGCACCACGCTGACCGCGCTGGGCGCGGAGGTGTTGCTCGTGCCGTCGTACACCTTCACCGAGGCGGGCTTCTGGAGGGTGCGTCACTGCGCGGCCGCCCGCGCGATCGAGAACCAGGTGTACGTCGTGCACTGCCCCACGGTCTCCCACCTGGAGGCGCCGCTGGCGCCCGGCTGGGCGCGGGCCGCGGTGCTCTCGCCGTGCGACCTGGTCTTCCCCGCGGACGGCGTGCTGGCACAGGCGCGCACGAACGAGCAGGACGCCGTCTCCTTCGAGCTCGACCTCGACCTGCTGGCCGAGAACCGGCGCGCCGGCGCGGCCACGACGTACCTGGACCGCGGGCGTCGCCGCGACCTCTACGAGAAGTACGCCCACATCACCCTCTGACCGCCCGCACCGGGCCCGACCGACACCAAGGAGCACCGACCCATGCCTCTCAACCTTCCCGAGGGCACGAAGATCGCCGTCAACATCGGCGCCGACTTCGACGCCCACGCCGTGTGGATGGGCACCTTCGGCAAGACCAGTCCCAGCTACCTCTCCCGCGGTGAGTACTGCGCGACCGTCGGCGTGCCGCGGCTGCTCGACCTGTTCGACCGCTACGGCATCCAGGGCACCTGGTGCACGCCGGTGCACACCATGGAGACCTTCCCCGAGGCGTTCGCGAAGATCGTCGAGGCGGGCCAGGAGATCGCGGCCCACGGGTGCTACCACGAGTCCGTCCCGAGCCTGGACCAGGACACCGAGATCCGGCTGATGGAGCAGACCATCGAGGGGCATCTCAAGCACGTGGGCAAGCGCCCGCGCGGCTACCGCTCGCCGGCCTGGGACTTCACCGAGCACACCCTCGACCTGCTGGAGAAGACCGGCTTCGAGTGGGACTCCTCGCTCATGGGCCACGACTTCCAGCCCTACCACCCGCGCCCGGTGGACGTGCGCTGGGAGGAGGGCTCCGTCTTCGGGCCGCCGAGCCCGCTGCTGGAGTTCCCCGTGTCGTGGTACCTCGACGACTTCCCGGTCGGCGAGTACATCCCGGGGGTGAACCCGGGCCTCGGCTCGAGCGAGGTCATGTTCCGCCGCTTCCAGGACCACTTCGACTTCGCCTACGAGCGGGAGACCAACCCGGTCCTGGCGATCACGCTGCACCCCCAGACGGCAGCCCGCGCCCACCACCTGCTGGGCCTCGAGCGGCTGCTCGACCACATGGCGTCCCACGAGGGCGTGTGGTTCGCGTCGCTGAGCGACATCTACGACACCTGGACCGAGGACTGATCCAGGCCACCTCTCGGGCACTTCCGGTCGCAGCGCCGCGTCCGTCTCTCGACCCTCACGTTCGAAGGAACCAACCATGAAGCACCGTCCCCTCCTCTCCATCGCCGTCGCGGGCGTCGCCGCCAGCCTCGTGATGACCGGCTGCTCCTCGGGTGTCAGCGACACGGCCTCCGCGTCGAGCGAGATCATCGACGCCCCGGTGAGTGACCCGGCCGACCTCAAGATCGCCTACTTCTCGGCGGGCACCAGCAACTCCTACCTGCAGGCCGCGATCGACGAGGCGAAGAAGACCGCCGCCGAGCTCGGTGCCGACCTCGACGTCTTCGACGGCGCCTTCGACGCCCAGGTGCAGTTCGACCAGATGCAGCAGGCGCTCACGAGCGGCAAGTACAACGCGTTCGTCGTCGAGCCCAACGACGGCAACCTGGTCTGCGACATCCTCACCCAGCAGGCGCCCGAGAAGGACGTCCTGGTCTCCGTGTTCAACCTGCCCATCTGCGGCCGGGCGACGAAGCTGGGGGAGGAGACCCACCAGCCGGGCACCATCACCTACGTCGGCGGCCAGACCCTGGACGTCTACGAGGACTGGGTGCAGGACGTCATCGACTCCCACCCGGACGGCGCGAAGGTCGCCCTGGTGTCCGGTCCCGACCTCAACGCCAACACGCTGTGCTTCTTCGAGGCGGCGAAGGCCTTCGCGAAGGTCGACGGGTTCGAGGTCGTGGCGCAGCAGACCACCGACTACACGACGCCGAAGGCGTTCGACGCCGCCCAGACGATCGTCCAGGCCAACCCCGACGTCGACATCATCATGTCGAACTTCTCGGGCATGACCCGCGGCGTCGTCGAGGCGGTCGGCGGCAAGGACATCGAGATCTACGACTTCGGGGGCGACGAGTGGGCCCTGCAGAACGTCGCGTCCGGTGCCCTGACCAGCTCCGTGATGATGCTCCCGCGCGTCGAGACCCGCGAGGCGATCGAGGCGGTCGCCCGCTACGTCGAGGGCGAGGACGTCCCCGTCTTCATCAACCTCGCCGAGTCCGACACCCTCCCCGGCACGCCCTTCGCGACCAAGGAGAACGTCGCGAAGTTCACGGCCGAGTACTGAGCGGCCCAGGAGGATCCATGAGCGAGACGACCACGCCCGCCATCGCCTGCCGCGGGGCACGCAAGGTCTTCGGCGGGGCCGTCGCCGTCGCCGGCGCGGACCTCACGGTCCGGGCCGGGGAGGTGCACGCCCTGGTCGGCGAGAACGGCGCCGGCAAGTCCACGCTGCTCGGCATGGTGAGCGGCCGGTTGGCCGCCGACGGGGGCACCGTCGAGGTGTTCGGGCACCGGATGCACGGCGGCGACCCGCGCGAGAGTCGGGAGCGCGGCCTCGTGGCGGTCTACCAGGAGCTGACGATGGTGCCGGGGCTGACCGCGGAGGCGAACGTCTTCCTCGGTCAGGCCCGCACCCGGCGCGGCCTCCTGGACGGCCGGGCCATGCGGCGGCGCTACCTCGAGCTGTGCGCGGAGCTGGAGGTCGACGTACCGCCGACGGCGCTGGCGCGGGACCTGTCGGTGTCGCAGCAGCAGATGCTCGAGATCATCCGCGGCATCGAGAGCGACGGTCGGGTCCTGGTGCTCGACGAGCCGACCGCGGCGCTGGCCGAGCACGAGCGGGACACGCTCTACCGGGTGCTGCGGCGGCTGACCGCCCGCGGCACGACGGTCGTCTTCGTCAGCCACAACCTCGACGAGGTGCTCGACCTCAGCGACACCATCACGGTCCTGCGCGACGGTCAGGTGGTGCGCAGCGCGCCGCGCGGCGAGTGGAGCAAGCCGACGCTGATCGAGCACATGGTGGGCCGCACGGTCGACCGGCTGGCCGACCGTGGCACGCACCCGCTCGGCGAGGAGGTGCTGGCCGCGCACGGCGTACGACTGCCGGGCGTCCTCCACGACATCGACCTCACCGTGCGGGCCGGCGAGATCGTCGGCCTGTGGGGGCTCGTCGGCTCGGGCCGCACGACCTTCCTGCGCTCGCTCGCCGGTGCGGAGCCGGCCTCGTCCGGCGACCTGCGCCTGGCCGGCGCGCCGGTGCCCTGGCCGCGCTCGGTGCGCCAGGCCGTCGGTCGCGGCGTCGTGATGGTTCCCGAGTCGCGCAAGCAGGCGCTGGTGCTCGGCATGGACGGCACCAGCAACTACTGGCTCGGCCGCGGTCGCCGCGGGCTCTTCCTGGACCGCGGCGCCGAGCGGGTCGAGGCGGGCGACACGGCCGACTTCTTCGCCTTCAAGCGGTCCCGGCTCGGCGAGCCCGTGCGCAACCTCTCGGGCGGCAACCAGCAGAAGGTCCTGCTGGCCAAGTGGGCCGGGCACCGTCCCGACGTCTTCCTCATCGACGAGCCGACCCGCGGCATCGACATCGGTGCCAAGGCCGAGGTCCTCACGTCCCTGGTCCGCCTCGCGGCCGAGGGCGCAGCCGTCGTCGTCACGTCGTCGGAGCTGGAGGAGGTGCTCGCGATCGCGAACCGGCTGCTCGTCTTCGCCCATGGCTCCGTGGTCCGCGAGATCCCCAGCGACGACCCCGAATTCAACGTCGACGCCGTCGTGCGTCACGGATTCAGCACAGGAGAGACCCATGAACCCGTCCACTGAACTCTCGCCCGCCGGAGCGGCGGCCGCCGCGCCGCCGATCACCCGGGCCTCGCTCGCCCCGCTCGCGTCGCGCTTCGCGATGATCGCGGTGCTCGTGGGCCTGGTGGTCCTGGCGAGCATCCTGTATCCGGGCTTCCTCGCCGCGGCCAACGTGCGCGACCTGCTCCTGCAGAACACCGCGGTCGGCATCGTCGCGCTGGGCATGACCTTCGTGATCATCTCCGGCGGCTTCGACCTGTCCGTCGGCGCGACCTACGCGCTGGGCGCCACGGTGTCGGCGGGCGTCGCGCTGTCGACGGGATCGCCCGTCGCCGGCATCGTCGCGGCGATCCTCGCGGGACTGGTCTGCGGCGTGGTCAACGGCGTGCTCGTCGCGCGGGTCGGCATCAACCCGTTCGTCGCGACGCTCGGCAGCGCGTCGGTGATCTCCGGCGTCGCCTATCTCTACTCGAACTCCGCGCCGTTCATCGTGTCCGACCCGAACTTCAAGATCCTCGCCCGCTCCAGCGTCGCGGGCATCCCGACGCCGATCCTGATCCTCGTCGTCACCTTCGCGCTCGGGGGCGTGGCGCTCGCGATGACCCGCTACGGCCGCAACATCTACGCCGTCGGCGGCAACCATGAGGCGGGCTGGCTCTCGGGCCTGCGGGTCAAGGACCTGACCGCCAGCGTCTACGTCCTGACCGGCGTGCTCGCCGCGTTCGCGGGCACCATCGACGCCTCGCGGCTCGGCGTCGGGCAGGCCGACGTCGGGGCCAATATCGCCCTCGACGCGATCGCCATCGTGATCGTCGGCGGTACGTCGCTGCGCGGTGGCGAGGGCGCGGTGTGGCGCAGCGCGGTCGGACTGCTCATCTTCGCGACGCTCACCAACCTGTTCTACAGCCTCAATCTGTCGCAGAACTGGCAACTGATCGCCAAGGGCACGATCGTGCTGCTCGCGGTCGCACTCGACTCCTGGTCGCGCAACCGACGCGGCTGAGAGCGATCCGCGACGATCCGCGACCCGGGCGGGACCCGGCCCCGACCGATATCCTCGAGGGACGGGCTCGGGCTCTGCTCGGCGGGGGAAAGGAGGGAGCCGTGCCCACGGACGAGACCACCGTCGCGACCGCGCACGAGATCGTCCTGACCCCGGAGGGGGAGCTCTCCACGGTCCGCGGGGTCGGGGCCGAGGCCGCCGGGCGCCTCGAGGGCCTGCTCGCCATCGCGCGGCGGGCCGGTCGGCTCGCCGGACACCACGAGCTGTCGTTCTACTGGCGTGACGACGACAACCGGGTCGTCTTCGCGACGGTCCGCTCGCCGGGCCACGAGTCCCGGACCTCGCTGTCGTGGGTCGACGCCGCCGAGCTCCCGCACGCCATCACGCAGCGCGAGCTCGACGTGCTCACCCTCCTGGTCGGCGGCCTGAGCAACGCCCAGATCGCAACCCGGCTGTGGACCAGCGTCCGCACCGTGTCCACCCATGTGGAGCGCGTGCTCGCCAAGCTGGAGGTCGCCACCCGCGCCGGCGCGGCCGCCGTCGCCGTGGAGGAGAGCCTGCTGGTGCTGCCCGTCCCGGGCGGCCCGGAGGGCTTCGAGCGGCTCCTCATCGGCAGGCTCAGCATGCCCGACCCCGATCCGGAGCCGCCGCTGCTCGGCCGCCGCCCGCCTCCGCCCCCGCGCAGCGGTCGACGCTCGGTACGACGCCCGATCCTGCTCGGCAGTGCCTTCCCGACGACCGGCCAGATCGCCGAGGACGGCCTCGAGATGGTGCGGGCCAGCCAGCTCGCGATCGACGAGATCAACGCCCGCGGCGGGATCAGCGGCCGGCCGGTGAAGCTGGTCAACGTCGACCTCGACATCCGCAGCTCGGCCTCGGTCGCGCGGGCGTTCGACGAGCTGGCCGGTCTCGACGTCGACGCCATGGTCTCGGGCTATCTCGACGACCAGCTCGTGGCCCACGAGATCGCCGCGGAGCACCAGGCGCCGTACCTCCACGCCGCGACGCTGGACTCGATGGTGCGCATGGTCGAGGACAACCCGGGTCGCTACGGCAACGTCTTCCAGATCTGCCCGAGCGACACCAACTACGGCCCCGGCTTCGTCAACGCGATGAGCTTCCTGCGCGAGTCCGGCCAGCTCGCGCCCAGCTCGCGCTCGCTCGCCGTCGTCCGCGGGCGGTGGAAGCTCGGCGACCTGGGCCTGGAGGCCGCCATCGTGCGCGCCGAGCGCGACGGGTGGTCCATCGACTACCTCGCCGACGACGTCGTCGGCGACGAGGCCTGGCGCGAGCACGGCCGCCGAGTCGCCCGGCACGCGCCCGCGGCGGTGCTGATCGGCACCTACTTCGAGGACGAGGCGGCGCAGTTCGTGCGCGCCTTCCAGGCCGACCCGGCGCCCACGGTCCTCTACGCGCTCTACGCGCCGTCGATCCCGCGGTTCCGGATCGACCTGGGGCCGGCTGCCGAGGGCCTGCTCTGGGCGACGACGACGGGCACCTACTCCGACGACGTCGCCCGCCGCTTCACCCGGCGCTACCGCGACGCCTGGGCCGTCAGCCCCGGCCGCTCCCACGCCGGCATCGCCTACGACCGGGTGCGGATCCTCGCCTCCGCCTGGGCCCGGGCGGACTCGCCCCGCGACTTCGCGTCGGTCATCGAGTCGCTGCGCCAAGGCGTCCACCGCGGCGTCAACGGCGCCTACAGCTTCGCCAACGCCGGCCAGTCCGCCCTGGCCTACCCGCTGGCGACCCCGGACCCCTCGATCGGCATGGCGCACCTGGTCTTCCAGATCCAGGACAACCGGCAACGGATCGTGCACCCGGCGCCGTACACCGAGGCTCGCTTCCGGCGCCCCGCCTGGTGGCCCGCCTGATCGGCGCCTCGACTCTGGCGAGGCGCCGGAGCGGCCCAACCTAGCCGCGGCAGGGCGACCCGCGCTCGGTCAGGATCTCACCAAGTGCCGCCCGAGCGTTGGGCAACGCTCGCCGGTGCCGACCCATACCAGACCACACAAGGATCTCCCGAAAGTGACGCCCGACACATCCGCCTCGGGGCGGGCCCCAGGACGGTCGGGCGTTCGGACTCCTTGAAGGGTTGGGCAACATGCGCGCACTCATTCGACTTCTGGCGGGCCTGATGGCGGTCCTGCTGGTCGCGACCGGCTGTGGCGGCGGCGACGGTGGCGGCAGCGGCGACGGGAAGGTGCGGATCGCGGCGATCTTCTCCGGGCCGACGACCGACGCCGACTACAACGCCCTCGGGCTCGAGGCGCTCAAGGCCGCCGAGAAGGACGGCGCGGAGGTGTCGTACTCCGAGAGCGTCGCGGTGCCCGACATCGAGCGCGTGCTGCAGGAGTACGTCGCGGACGGGTTCAACGTGATCTGGACGCACGGCTCGCAGTTCTACGAGGCCACGGCGAAGATCGCCGAGCAGAACCCCGAGGTCCGCTTCATCGGCGAGTTCGACGGCGAGCCCGAGGGGCAGCCCGACAACGTCTGGGTGATCGACCGCAACTTCCACACCGTCTTCTACCCGCTCGGCGTGCTCGCGACGAACCTCACCAAGAGTGGCAAGGTCGGCTACCTCGGCGGCCTGAGCCTGCCCTTCTCCTACTCCGAGGTGCACGCCGTCGAGCAGGCGATCGCGGACAGCGGCAAGGACGTCGAGCTGACCTCCGTGTGGAGCGGTGACTTCAACGACACGGTCAAGGCGCAGCAGCTCACCAGCCAGCTCATCTCCGGCGGCGCCGACGTCGTCGTCACCTCGCTGAACCTCGGCGTGGTGGGCGCGTTCAAGGCCGTCAACGACACCGACCCCGGCTCGGCATGGGTGACCGTGAAGTACACCGACAAGTCCCAGAACGGACCCGAGCACTACGCCGCCACGGTCCTCTACGACTTCGTGGGCCCGCTGACCGAGATCCTCGCCGACATCGACGGGGGCACCACCCAGGGCCACTACGTCATCGGCTTCGGCCAGGGCGCCAGCGTCGACGTGGGCGACAGCATCCCGGCCGAGGTGAAGGCCGAGGTCGAGAAGGCCGTCGCCGGCATCACCGACGGCTCCATCGAGGTCGGCCTCGACCAGTCCGAAGTGAAGTGACCACCATGGAGAACCCGCGTCTGGAGATGCGGGGGATCGTCAAGACCTTCGGGCCGGTGACCGCCCTCGACGCCGTCGACCTGGTGGTCGGCCGCAACGAGGTGCACGGCCTGCTCGGCGGCAACGGCGCCGGCAAGACGACGCTGATGAACGTCCTCTACGGGCTGTACCGACCCAACGCCGGGGAGGTCCTCCTCGACGGGCAGCCGGTCAGCATCGCCTCGCCGAAGGACGCCATCGCCGCGGGGGTGGGCATGGTCCACCAGACGTTCCTCCAGGTCGACAACTACACCGTGACCGAGAACATCGTGCTCGGGACCGACGTGCCCGGCCCGCTGCGGCTGGACCTGTCCGACGCCAAGGCGCGCATCCGCGAGCTGAGCGAGCGGTTCGGACTGGCCGTCGACCCCGACGCGGTCGTCGAGGAGCTGCCCGTCGGCGTACGCCAGCGGGTCGAGATCCTCAAGGCGCTCTACCGCGGCGCGAAGCTGCTCATCCTCGACGAGCCGACCACCAACCTCACCCCGCAGGAGGTCGACGACCTCTTCGGCTCCATGCGGGCGATGGTGGATGACGGCATGAGCGTCGTGCTCATCACGCACAAGATCCGCGAGACGCTCAGCGTCTGCGACCGGATGACCGTGATGCGCGACGGCCGGCGGGTCGAGACCATCGAGCGTGCGGACACCGACGCCGAGCACCTCGCCGAGAAGATGGTGGGGAGCACGACGGACCCAGGGGCCGCGGTGGACGCCGCCGCCCTGGGGGCGGTGGATGCCGAGAAGGTCGAGGAGGTCCTCTCCTCCGTCGGTACGACGACAGCGGTCGCCGTCCGCGACCTGGTGGTGGTCAACGACCAGGGCCATGAGCTCATCCAGGGCTTCGACCTGGAGCTGCGCGAGGGTGAGATCGTCGGCATCGCCGGGGTCGCGGGCAACGGCCAGGTCGAGCTCGCCGAGGCGCTGGCCGGGGTCCGGCCGGTGCGCTCGGGCAGCGTCGAGGTCGCGGGCCGCGCGATGTGCGGCCTGGCGACCTCGAGCTGGCTGGACCACGGCGTCGCCTACGTGCCGGAGGACCGGCACCGCGACGGCATCCTGCCGACGGCGAGCATCACGGAGAACCTCGTGCTCGGCTCGCAGCGCAGCGGGCAGGTCCGCAAGCGCGGCCTGATCGACTGGGGGGCGGCCAAGCAGCGCGCGGTCGAGGCGATCGCTGAGTTCTCGGTGCGCGCCAACGGTCCGGCCACCCTCGTCGGCGACCTGTCCGGCGGCAACATCCAGCGGGTCATCCTGGCCCGGGCCTTCGCCCGGCAGCCACGGATGCTGATCCTGCACAACCCGACGCGCGGCCTCGACATCGGCTCGACGCGGTTCGTGTACCAGCAGGTGCGCACGGCCACGGCGGCCGGCTGCGCGGTCCTGCTCATCTCCGAGGACCTCGACGAGGTGATCGCCCTGTCCGACCGGGTGATCGCGCTCTATCAGGGCTCCCGGGCGGGAGAGTGGCAGCACGGATCCGTCGACGCGTACGAGGTCGGCCGCAGCATGACTGGACTGGGAGAAGCTCGTGTCTGAGACCCTGACCGCTCCACCGTCGGCCGCATCGGGCCCGCCGGTCGAGCCCACCCAGCGACCGCGCCGGGTCGTCGAGGCGCTCTGGCTCGTCGTGCCCTATGTCGTCTCGGTCCTCCTCGCGTTCGTGGTGGGCGGGCTCATCATCGCCGCCATCGGCCGCGACCCGTTCGCCGCGTTCGAGTCGGTCCTGACCACGAGCTTCAACACGCGGTTCGGCACCATCGAGACCCTGCACAAGTGGGTTCCGGTGCTGCTGTGCGCCTATGCGTTCGCCATCCCGCTCGCCACGGGCAAGTTCAACATCGGCGCGGAGGGGCAGCTGCTGGTCGGCGCGACGGGCGGTGTCGCCCTCGGCATCCTCTGGTCCGACCTGCCGATGGTCGTGCTGCTGCCCTGCGTGCTCGTGGCCGGCGCGCTCGCCGGTGCGGTCTGGGCGGGCATCGCGGCCTTCTTGATGACGAAGTTCCAGGTCAACGAGATCCTCAGCACCGTCGTGCTGAACTTCGTGTCCTTCCAGCTGATCGACTACGTCGCCAGCCATGTCTGGCCCGACCGCGGCGCAGGCCACCCGGCGACCACGCCGGTCGGGGAGGGCGCCCGCCTGCCCGGCATCGGCGAGGCGCCGCCCATGCACGCCGGCGTGCTGCTGACCGTCGTCCTGGTCGTCGTGATCGCGGTGTTCATGAGGCGCACGTCGACCGGCTTCGAGATGCGGGCGGTCGGTGCCAACCTGCGGGCCGCGCAGGTGCACGGCATCCGCACGTCCCGGCTCGCCGGCGCGGGACTGGTCGTCGGCGGTGCCGTCGCCGGCCTGGCCGGTGCGATCGAGGTGTCCGGTGTCCACGGCAAGATGCTCGAGGGGATGCAGTCCAACTTCTTGATCCTCGGCATCATCGTCGGCCTGATGGCACGGGGGAGCATGCTGGCGCTGCCGTTCATCGCCTTCGGCATCGCGGTCCTCGAGGTCGGCGCGGGGTCGATGCAGCGCACCGCGCAGGTGCCGGTCGAGATGGTCCTCATCATCGAGGCGCTGATCCTGCTCTTCCTGCTGTTGTCCGACATCGCCCGAGCGAAGATCCGGAGGCACTGACATGGGTGAGATCACCGAGTTCCTCACGCTGATGATCCCGGCGATGGTGCCGTTCCTGCTCGCCGCGCAGGGCACGGTCCTCAGCGGCCGGGCCGGAGTCTTCAACGTCTCGCAGGAGGGCCTGATGGTCCTCGGTGCTGCGGTCGGGTTCCTCGTCAGCTTCAAGGTCGGCAGCAACACCGTCGGCATGGCAGCCGCCTTCGCGATCGCCGGCGTCTTCGGCCTGGTGCTGGCCTACATGACGACCCAGCTGCGGCTGGACCAGTTCGTCGTCGGCCTGGCGCTCTACTTCGCCGCCCTCGGCGCCGCCGGCCTGCTCTACCGCGAGGTCATCGGCATCACGATGGAGCCGCCGCTGATCCCGACGCTCGACGACTACCCGATCCCGCTGCTCTCGGACATCCCGTTCCTCGGAGAGGTGCTGTTCGACCACGACCTGGTCGTCTACGCCGCCTTCCTGATCTCCGCGGCCATCTACTGGTTCATGTACAAGACCCGCAGCGGCCTGGCCTTCCGGTCGATCGGCGAGAACCCGAAGGCCGCCGACAGCCTCGGCATCAACGTGACCTGGGCCCGGACCTGGTCCACGGTCGTCGGCTCGGGCCTGGTCGGCATGGCCGGCGCGTACCTGCCCATGGTCTACACCGGCCTCTACACCGAGGGCATGGTCGCGGGGCGCGGCTGGCTCGTCATCGCCCTGGCGTTCCTCGGCGGCTGGCGCCCCCACCTGGTGGTCGCCGGTGCGGCGTTCTTCGCCGGCATGGAGGTGCTGGCGCTGCGGGCCCAGGTCGCGGGCATCGGGATCCCGCACCAGTTCGTGCTGATGCTGCCGTACGTCGCCACGCTGCTGGTCATGGTGTTCGCCTTCCGCTGGGCGCGGCAGCCGTCCTTCCTGGGACGCAACTACGACCGCGAGAGCCGTCTGGTCGGCTGATCCGGGCCGTTCGCGGCCTCCCCGAACGCGAAGCCCCCGCCGAGAGTCCCGGCGGGGGCTTCGTGCGTCGCGACCTCGTGCGCGCGCCCGGCCGGGTCCCCTGATCAGGGGAGGGGCGGGAGGGGACCGCGATCGCGGGATGTGCGGCCCGCGGCGACGGACCAGGGTGGTCGACACGCCCGCCGGCGAGGACCGGCGGTGACGACGACGCCAATCCGAGGAGGGTCCGATGGGCTCACGCAACAGTGTCACCGAGATCAACGAGCTGTTCGTCGAGGCGATGAACGCCGGCGACCTCGATCTCGCCCTCTCCTGCTGGGACGAGGACACCGTCTTCCAGACCGCGCCCGGCACGGAGCCGGTCAGCGGCACCGCCAACCTGCGCGACGCCCTGGCGGCCTTCATCGACACCAAGCCGCACCTGACCATCGAGGAGCTCCACCGCGTCGAGGCCGGCGACGTCGCCCTCGTCGCGCTCCGCTGGCACCTGACCGGCACCGGTCCCGACGGCGCGCCGATCGAGATGGGCGCCGTCGACAGCAACGTCTTCTGCCGGCTGCCGGACGGCACCTGGAAGATCCGCATCGACAACCCGTTCCACTCCGCCCACCTCGGGTTCTGAGATGACCAGCGTCCTCGCGCCGCAGCGGCTCACGCTCGACGCGCCGCTCCCGCACCTGATCGGGGGCGAGGAGATCGCCCCCGGCCGGACCTTCCCCGCCGTCGAGCCGAGCACCGGGCGGACCTGGGCCGAGGTCGCCGCCGGCACCCCGGCCGACGTCGACCGGGCGGTCACCGCGGCCGGCGCCGCCTTCGAGACGTGGCGGACGAGCTCCCTCGACACCCGCCAGGCCTGCCTGTGGCAGGTCGCCGAGCGGCTGACCGCGTCGGCCGAGCGCTGGCCCGCGCTGCTCGCGACGGAGAACGGCCGGGCGATCCGCGAGGCCGGGCTGATCGACGTACCGACGGCCGCCGAGATCTTCCGGTTCTTCGCCGGCGTGGTCCGCGACCTGCACGGCCGCACGCTGCCCTGCGGGCCCGGGGCCCACGTCGCGACCTCGCCGCGTCCCCTGGGCGTGGTGGCCGCGCTGGTCCCCTGGAACTCACCGCTCATCTCGGTGGCGCACAAGCTCGCACCTGCGCTCGCCGCCGGCAACACGGTCGTGGTCAAGCCCAGCGAGCTCGCCTCGGTCAGCACCGTCGAGCTGGTCCGGATGATCGCCGACGTCTTCCCGCCCGGCGTGGTCAACGTGGTCACCGGGCTGGGGCCCGAGGTCGGCGAGGCCCTGGTGGCGCACCCCGGCGTGGCGAAGGTCAGCTTCACCGGCGGCACGGAGACCGGCCGCCGGATCCTCGGGCGGCTCTCCGAGCGCCTCGTCCCGGCACTCATGGAGCTCGGTGGCAAGGGCGCGATGGTCGTGTGCCCCGACGCCGACCTCGACACGGTCACCGAGGACGTGCTGACCGGGATCTTCGCCGCCAACGGCGAGGTCTGCTTCGCGGCCTCGCGGCTGCTGGTGCACCGCAGCCTCCACGACGAGCTGCTGGAGCGGGTCTGCGCCCGGGCCGAGCGGATCCGGGTCGGCGACGCCCTCGACCCGCAGACCCAGCTCGGCCCGCTGATCTCCCGGCCCCACCGCGACGGCGTCGCCGCGCGGGTCGCCGCGGCGGTCGCGGAGGGTGCCGAGCTGCGCACCGGCGGCCGGGTCCCGGACCTGGGCGCCGAGCTGTCCGGCGGCAGCTACCTGACGCCGACCGTGCTCTCCTCGCCCGGGGGCACGACGTCGGCGTCGTGCGAGGAGTTCTTCGGTCCGGTCCTCACCGTCGAGGCGTGGGACGACGAGGACGACGCCGTCCGCCGTGCCAACGACGTGGCGTACGGCCTCGCCAACGGCGTCTGGTCGGCCGACCTGGCCCGCGCACTGCGGATCGCCGACCGGCTCGAGTCCGGGATGGTCTGGGTCAACACCTGGTTCGCCACACCGCTCGGGCAGCCGCAGGGCGGTGTCCGGGCCAGCGGCTTCGGCCGCGAGGGCGCCACCGCGACCCTGCTCGAGTACACCTCGACCAAGGTCGTCCACGCCAGCCTCGACACCACTCGCCCCCCGATGTGGACCTGACGGTCCCACCCTGAGGAGAACGACCATGGACTTCCGACTCGACGAGCACAGCCGCCTGCTGGCGGGGATCGGCGCCGAGCTGGCCGCCGACTTCGCGACCCGTGCCGACCAGCACGACCGCGAGCGCAGCACCGCGACCGAGAACCTCGCCCGCCTGCGCGACGAGGGCCTGTACGCCGTCGCGCTGCCGCAGGACCTCGGTGGCCAGGGCGCCCGCACGACGCAGTGGCTCGCGTTCATCGAGGCCCTCGCCCAGGGCGACGCCTCGACGGCGCTCGGCTTCAACATGCACTACGTCGCCACGCGGATCATCTCGACGCTGGACGCCGTCCCCGCCGACGCGCGGAAGCGGGCCGCGGGGCTGGTGCTGGACGGTGCGCTGATCTGCGCGCCGCTCTCGGAGCCGGCCGCCTCCAGCCTGCTGCCGGCCAGCTATGTGCCGACCCTGTCGGCCCGCCGGGTCGCGGGCGGCCTGGAGGTGACCGGCACGAAGATGTTCGCCTCCCTGTGGGAGGCCAGCGACTACGCCTTCATGTTCGCCCACCCCGAGGGCGTCGCGGACCCGACCCACGTCGTCGGCTTCCTGATGCCGACCCGCCAGCCGGACGCCGTCACCGTCGTCGACGACTGGGACACGCTGGGCATGCGCTCGACGCGCAGCAACCAGGTGCGGATCGACCGGGCCTTCGTGCCCGACGACCTGGTCCTGTGCGAGTTCGACGACTTCATCGGCCACTGGATCATCGCCCAGGCGCACATCGCGTGGGGCGGCTACACCGGCTGCTACCTCGGTGTCGTCGAAGGCATGGTGACCTGGCTCCAGCAGGCCCTCGGCACCCGTGCCGCCAAGGGGTACGACCAGCCGATGGGCTACCACCCGACGATCAGCAGCGTGGTCGGGCACGCCACCTCCCAGGTCGAGGCCGCCCGGCTGATGATGTACCAGGCCACCTGGGAGGCGGACGAGAACAGCGGGCCCAGCCTGGAGACCTGCGGCGCCTTCCTGCGCGCCAAGCTGATGCTCGCCACGGCGATCAACACCGTCGCGACCCTCGGCACCACCGCGGGCGGCCTCAACTCGCTGCTGCGCTCGCGCTCCTACGAGCGGATGCTCCGCGACGCGACCACCGGGCCGATCATGCCGCCCAACGCGCTCGCCTGCGCGGAGATGGCCGGGCTGGTCGCGATGGGCCTCGACCCGAGCCAGGCGCCCTCGCTGCGGAGCGCGTCGTGACCGCCGGCCTGGTCGGGGAGCCGATGCCGCTGACCGGGCCGGAGCTGTCCGAGCAGGCCTTCCGACGGGCCTGCGCGCAGTTCCCGACCGGGGTCACCGTGGTGACCGCGGCGTCCGCGGGCGAGCTGTACGGCACCACGGTCAACGCCTTCAGCTCCCTGACCCTCGCGCCCGCGCAGGTCCTGGTGTGCCTGGCCCGCACGTCGCGGACCTGGCCCGCGATCGAGCGCTCACGCCGCTTCGCGGTCAGCGTGCTGGCCCGCGGGCAGGCCGATGTCGCGCGTCTGTTCGCCACCAAGGAGCCGGACAAGCTCGCGCGCGTCCCGCACCGCTCGTCCCCGGGCGCGCCGCCGGTCCTGGACGGCGCGGCGGCCTGGTTCGAGTGCGAGCTGGCCGACGCGATCACCAGCCACACGCACCGGATCGTCGTCGGGCGAGTGGTGCGGCTGATGGTCGACGAGGACCGCGACCCGCTGGTCTTCGCCCGGGGTCGGCTGGATGGGTGACGCGCGCGGCGTCGTCGGGGTAGCGTCGTCGGCGGCCTCGGGCGCCGCCGGCAGGTGAGTGACGCAGAGCGGAGGCACCGATGCGACCAGAGGCTCCGGACCCCTCGCAGGCGCTGCCGCCCGCTCTCGCGGCCGACCTGGTGGCGGCGCGCTCCGTGGAGGAGATGGTCGACCGCTTCCTGTCCGAAGCCATCGACCGGCTCGGCGCCTTCGCGGTCGGCGTCTACGTGCACGACCAGGCCACGGGTCAGCCGGCCTTCACCGAGGTGCGCGGACTGGGCAGCTACTACGTCCGCAGCTACGAGCGCCACGGTCGGGAGCAGGACCCGGTGGTCCAGGTCGCGATGAGCAGCCACGCGCTGTGCGACAGCGACGCGCTGATGCCGGAGGAGCAGTGGCGGCGCCTGCCCGTCGTCCGCGAGATCTTCGGCCCGCACGCGATGGCCCGGGTGCTGTGCGCGCCGTTCGTGGTGGGCGGCCGCGTCGTCGGCACCCTCAACCTGGCGCGGCACGACGAGCAGCCCCGCTTCGACGACGCCGACCGCTCGGCGGCGAGGACCGCGGCGGCGGTGCTCGGCACGGCGGTGGTCGCGGTGAGCGAGCGCACGTCCCTGGCCCGCGAGCGCGACCAGCTGATCGCCGCCCTGGACCGCTGCCGGACCCCGGTCGTCGTGACCGACCTGCGGACGGCGGCGCGGCACGTCAACGCCCCTGCCGCGGAGCTCGTGGCGCGCACCGGGATGACCGGTCGTGAGCTGTCCCTCCTGCTGGAGTGCGACGAGGTCCGCGCCGTGCGCTCCTGGGACGGCCCGGGGGAGTCCGGCACCGGGATCGTGGCGACCTCGCAGCGACTCCCCGGCGACGCGGAGGTGGTCGTCTCGGTGCTCGACGTCCCCGCACGCGACGCCGGCGCCGTCGAGCGCGGCATCGATCCCGAGCTCGCCGGCGCCCTCACGCCGCGCGAGGCCGAGATCGCGGCCTGCGCGCTGCGGGGCAGGAGCGACCGGGAGATCGCGGCCGAGCTCTTCCTCAGCACCCACACCGTCAAGCACCACATGAAGGCGGTCTACGCCAAGCTCGGCGTGCACAGCCGAGCGCAGCTGCTCGCCCGCCTGCGTCCCTGACCCGCGCGCGTCCGGCGCGGCGCGGCTACGCCACCGGTCCGTGCGTCGGGACCGTCGGCCCCGCGCTGTCCGCCAGGCGGTCGCCGAGCTGCTGGGTGGCCTCCGCGGCGCCGGCCAGCCAACGCTCGACGACGCGCACCTCGGCGTCGTCGAGACCCGACAGCGACGCCCGCAGCACGTCGGCGAGGGGGCCGAAGAAGGCGCTCGCCACCTGGCGGGCGGTCCCGGTCAGGCTGAGCACCTGGCGTCGGCCGTCGGCGGGGTCGGGCGCCCGCTCGACGTGCCCGCCGGACTCCAGCCGTCGCAGCAGGGCGGACGTCGCCGGCGGGCTCAGGTCGATCGCCGCGGCGAGGCGGCTCGGGGTCATCGCCGTCCCCCGCAGCGCCGCCTGATGGAGATGGGCAAGGGCGTCGACGTCGGTCGGGTGGAGGCCGTGACGGTGGGCGAACAGCTGCGTGAAGCGGTTGAGCTCGTAGGAGAACTGCTGCACCAGGACCGGCACCCGGCTCCCCGCGGGGGGCTCGGCGCGCGGGTGGTCAGCGGTGGGGGGCATGCGCATATCCTTCCATCATGGAATCATCGTCGGCGATCGCACGGCTGCTCCCGATTCTCCGTCCTCGGGTGGCCTGGATCCTCCCCGTGCTCTACCTCCTCGTCGGGGGCGCGCTCATCGGAGTCGTCGGGACCGCGCCCGTCGACCGGGCGGCGACCGACCAGCTGCCCGACGGCTACGACTCCACCGAGGTCGTGCGGCTGCTCGAGGACTTCCCCTCGGGGGACGGCCAGGTCGCGCTCGTGCTGTTCTCCGCCGACCGCGAGCTGACGGCGCCGGAGCGCGCGGCCGCCGAGGAGGCCTTCGGCCGGGCGGCCGGCGCGGCCGCCGCGGCGCCGCTGCAGGCGGCCGAGGACGGCACGGCCCTGGTCGGCGTCCTGCCCATGCCCAGCACGGACGCGGCGGAGCTCGCCGACGACGTCGAGGAGCTGCGTGGCGCCGTACGCGAGGGCCTGCCGGACGGCCTGCGCGCCGAGGTCACCGGACCCGCGGCGATCCAGGGTGACCTGGCCCGTGTGTTCGAGGGCGCCGACGTGACCCTGCTCGCGGTGACCGCGTCGGTGGTGGCCTTCCTGCTCATCGTCACCTACCGCTCGCCGCTGCTCTGGCTGGTCCCGCTGCTGGTGGTCGGGCTCGCCGACCGGCTGGCCGCGGTCGCGGCCACCCACGCGCTCACCGGGCTCGGCGTCGCCTTCGACCAGTCGACGACCGGGATCTTGTCGGTGCTCGTGTTCGGTGCGGGCACCGACTACGCGCTCCTCCTCATCTCCCGCTACCGCGACGAGCTGCACCGCGGCGAGAGCCGGCCGGAGGCGATGGCGCGGGCGTGGCTGCGCACCGGTGAGGCGGTCCTCGCCAGCGCGGCCACGGTCGTCGTGGCGCTCCTCGCGCTGCTGCTGTCCGCCTTCCCCTCGACGCGAGGCCTCGGGCTGGCCTGTGCCCTCGGCGTGGTCGTCGCCGCCGTCGCGGTCCTGGTCGTGCTGCCGCTCGCGCTCGTCGTCTTCCCCCGGTGGATCTTCTGGCCGCGCCGGCCCCGGGTGGGGACGCCGACGCTGTCCGAGGGCAGGTCCTTCTGGCGGCGGGTCGGCGACGCGGTCGCCCGCCGCCCGGTGCTCTCCGCGTCCGCGGCGGTCGTCCTGCTGGCGGTGATGGCCGGCGGGATCCTCGGCATCCGCAGCGGGCTCTCGGAGGCGGACCAGTTCATCGACACGCCCGAGTCGATCGCCGCCGCCGGTCGGCTGGCGTCCTCCTTCCCGGCCGGGAGTGCCGACCCGGCGATCGTGCTGACCCGCGACGACGTCGCCGAGGTCGTCCGCGCCGCCGAGTCCGCCGACGGCGTCGCCACCGTGCGTCCCGCGGGGGAGCACGACGGCCGGACCCGCCTCGACGTGGTGCTCGCCCATCCTCCCGGCACGCCCGAGGCGCGCGACGACGTCACCGCGCTGCGAGCGGCCCTCGACCACCTGCCCGCGACGCTCGTCGGCGGCACGGACGCCGAGGACGTCGACACCGACGCCGCGACGCGCGACGACCGGGCGCTCGTCCTCCCGCTCATCCTCGTCGTCGTGCTGCTCGCCCTGGGCCTCCTGCTCCGCTCGCTGGTCGCGCCGATCGTGCTGGTGCTGACCGTCGTCGCGACCTACCTGGCCGCCCTCGGCGCGGGCTGGGTGCTCAGCAGCGGCCTGTTCGGGTTCGACCGGCTCGACGTCGGCGTACCCCTCCAGGCGTTCCTGTTCCTCGTCGCCCTGGGCGTCGACTACAACATCTTCCTCGTCGCGCGGGCCGCGGAGGAGGCCGAGCGGTACGGCGCCCGCGAGGGGATGCTGCGCGCCCTGGCCTCGACCGGCGGCGTGATCACCAGTGCGGGGGTGCTCCTGGCCGCCGTGTTCGCGGTCCTCGGCGTGCTCCCCCTGGTCGTCCTCGCCCAGCTGGGGATCGTGATCTGCGTCGGCGTCCTGCTGGACACGCTGCTGGTCCGTACCGTCCTCGTGCCGGCGATCGCGGTGCGCCTGGGCGACCGGTTCTGGTGGCCGCGCCGGGTGGCCGGTCGTGGCTGAGCCCGCGGCCGGGGCGCCGGGCGCCTCCCGGAGGCGACCCGCAGACGCGAACACCCCCGCCGGTGACCCGGCGGGGGTGTCCTGCAGGTCGGGGACCTGCTGCTCGGTGGGCAGGGGCGGGGTCGAACCGCCGACCTATCACTTTTCAGGCGATCGCTCGTACCAACTGAGCTACCTGCCCGAGCAGTCGCCTACCTTACCGGAGGGTGGGGCGTCGTACGAAAGTGGCGGCGACATCCGGACGTCCCGGCTACCGGCGCCGGGGGTGCGGCGTGACGGTCGGCGCCGGCAGCAGTCCCAGCCGCTGGGCGCGGATCAGCGCCGACCCGCGGTCGTGCACACCGAGCTTGGCGTAGATCGACACCATCTGCTTCTTGACGGTGTTGACCGACACCGTGAGGCTGCGGGCGACCGCGGCGGCCGTCTCGTGGCGCCCCATCTCGGTCAGCACCACGACCTCCCGGGGCGTGAGCCGGACGAAGGTGGCCGACGCGGGGTAGACCGCGGGCGTGCGGTCCAGGGCGGCCCGCTCCTCCTCGCGGAGGGCCAGGCCGGCCTCGGCCAGCAGGGCGTGCCGGTCCTCGCCGAGCAGGAGATAGGGCTCCAGGCTGCCGACGTGTCCTCCGAGCGCATGGGCTCGCCGGAGGTCCTCGAGCGCCTCGCCTGTCCGTCCCACGGTGTGCAGGGCCCGCGCGCTGACGACGAGCAGCTCCATCCGGTCGCGGGCATGCACCACGCCCTGCCAGGCGCCGGCCCGCGCGACCCGGGCGGCGGCGAGGGGCTCTCCGGTGATGAGGTGGAAGCGGGCCGCCGACGGGACCAGCCAGGGGGGTACGTCGGTCGCGTCGTGCCCGAGCAGGGCGCGGGCCCGGTCGACCTCGCCCAGGGCGAGCAGCAGGTCCACCGACGACCGGTCGAAGACCTGGCGCCACAGCCCGCCCGGGGTCGCGAGCTGACGCTCGGCCAGGAGGGCGAGATGGTCGAGCCGGGCGAGCATCGCGACCGGCTCGCCGAAGAGCAGGGCGTGCCGCGTGTGCGCCGCGACGGCGACCGGGAGCATGCCGCTCGCGTCGCCCGACAGCGACGAGTCGGCGAGGTGCTCCTCGGCCGCGAGGGGGTCGAGGCGGTCCATGGCCTGCATCGCCCGGGCCAGCCGCGCCGGGAGCCCGGCCAGCCGGGCGCCCCACGAGCCGTCGTCGCCACCCGCGTCCCACAGTGCGAGCCAGCGCTCCGCCTCGGCCCGGTCGCCGGAGGAGGTGGCCAGGAGGCCGAGCAGCGCCGCCGCCCCGCGACCGAGGACGCTGCGCGGCGCGGCGTCGTTGGCCGCCATCGCCAGGCGGTGGGCCTCGCCGTACCGGCCGGCGTGCAGGTGGGTCATCGCGGCCTGCACCCAGGCCCAGGACGCCTGGGCGGCCAGGCTCCGGCCGACGGCGGTACGGCGGGCCCGGATCGCCCGGTCCAGCTCGTCGGCCAGCCGCACGGCGTCGGAGAGGGCACCCTCGCCGCGCCGGGCCACCATCGCCGCGGTGAGCAGGTCCAGGCGCGCCGAGGGCGACGTCGCCTCGCGGCGCTCGGCGAGGAAGCGCTCGCCCACCGACGCATAGCGCCGCAGGAGGGTCTCGGTGCGCGTGAGCCAGTCGGCCTCCGGGGGCACCCGCCGGGACGCGTCCGCCAGGGCCGCGGCCACGAGGAGCGCGTCGTCGGCGGGCTCGGCCCCGTGCTCGCCGTCGGGGAGGTGGCCGAACGCCTGCGCGAAGCCCGTCAGGTCCGTGCCGAGGAGCGCCCAACCGTGCTCGGCCCACAGCTCGGCGAGCAGGGCGGGGTCCCCGGCGGCACGGCTGTGCTCGACGAGCTCGACCGGGTCGGCCTCGCCGCGGCAGGCGAGGATCCGGGCGGTCACCCGGTGGGCATGCCGCTGCCCGTCCGGGTCCGTGCGTCCGTGGGCGAGCAGGGCGGAGCGGACCAGGGCGGGAAGGCGCCAGCGCGGTCGGCCGCCCGTGGTCGGGTGTCGCCAGAGGAGGTCCCGACGCTCGAGGGCCTCCACCAGGGCCGGGCCGCTGTGCGCGAGGTCCGTGAGCAGCGCCTCGGCCAGCGGGCCGTCGATGATGCGCGGCACCGCGAGCCGGGCGGCGGCCCGCAGCTCGTCGTCGGCGAGCAGGCCGGGCAGGACCTCGTCGCGCACGTAGTCGTCGGCGACGTGCAACGCGAGCACGTCGGAGCCGGGCGGTGTCGCCTCGAGGGCCAGGCGCAGCGGCAGGATCCACCCGCCGACCCGGTCCGCGACGGCGCGCGCCGCGACCTCGTCGAGCGGGTGCCCCCACGCCCCGGCGAACGCCCGGACGTCCTCGGGCCGCAGCGTGAGATCGCTGCTGCGGATGGCCTGCACGTCCACGCCACCGCGGCGGGCCGCCTCCACGAAGGCCTGGGTGTCGGCATCGATCAGCACGAGGTGGACCGGATGGGCGTTCCGGGCGACGGCGAGCAGGCGCTCGGCGCTGCGCCCGGTCAGCAGCCACGAGGCGCCGGCGATCACGATGACCACCGGGCGCCGACAGGCCGCGAGGGCCGGGACCCAGCCGACGAGGTCGGGCCCGGTGTCGTCCGGCAGGGCGCCCGCGGTGACCAGCGCCGCGCGGAGCCTGTCGCGGAACGCGGCCGGCTTCTCGTCGGCGATGCCGTCCAGCCACACGACGTGCCGGCCGGCGGCGTGCTGCTCCCGTGCCCAGGCGGCGACCAGGGTGCGACCGCCGAAGCCGGGGAGGGCGTCGACCACGGTGATCGCGGCCAGCCGGTCCAGGCGTCTGCTCAGGTGGGTCCGGGGGACCAGGCCGCCGGGCAGGCGGGGCAGCCCCGGGAGCCTGGACGCACCGGGCGCCGGCTCGGGAGTGGGGGTAGGGGTGGATGTGGGGGGCTGGGGGTGCGGCCCGGGGGTCCGGTCCACGGCTGTCATCGGTCGTCACGTCTCCGAGGGCGCGACCGGACGACGCGTGACCACATCCCCCCGGATGGTGTGCGCGTGCCCGAGCCTCGCGCCCCATGTCGCTCGGCGTTGTCAACAGGCATCGCCGCTTCATGACGGTGCCGGAGCAATTGTCCCTGCGGGCCGCACTATAGACAGGTAAAGGAATGGGCCAGACGCGGACCAAGAGCGGACCAATCGAGGACCATGCCGGACCTCCCGCGGGACCCGCCTCGACGCCCGGCGCCCTCGCGATGAGCGGGCGGCGGCCGGTGCGCACTATGCTGGCCCGCGCTGCGGGGCCCTCGGTCCCACGGTGGGCCCCCATCGTCTAGCGGCCTAGGACACCGCCCTTTCACGGCGGGTACGCCGGTTCGAATCCGGTTGGGGGTGCCTGGTCCTCCCGCTCGACGTCGAGGTCGCTCCCGATTGGGTCCTCGGCAGATGCATGGGCTAGAGTTCCATCCGCTGCTCACGCGAGTGAGCGGTGCAACCAGGCCCCGTAGCGCAGTTGGTTAGCGCGCCGCCCTGTCACGGCGGAGGCCGCGGGTTCGAGTCCCGTCGGGGTCGCCAGCGATGCCCGGACCGCAAGGTCCGGGCATGCTGCATTTCCGGAGCCCTTCGCCGCCCCGGGCACAATGACGCCATGCCCGTCGAGATGAGCCCCGAGGACTTCGACGCCCTCGTCGACCGTGCCCTCGACGACATCCCCGAGGAGCTGGCCCGGCTCGTGCACAACGTGGTCGTGCTGGTGGAGGACGAGCCGCCGGAGGGCGAGCCCGACGACCTGCTGGGCCTGTACGACGGCGTCGCGCTCACCGAGCGCGGCGGCGGCCTGCTGCCCCAGCTGCCCGACCGGATCTTCCTGTTCCGCGGCCCCCTGCTGGACATGTGCGAGGACGAGGAGGACCTGGCCGAGGAGGTGCGCATCACCGTGGTCCACGAGGTCGCCCACCACTTCGGGATCGACGACGCGCGGCTGCACGACCTCGGCTACGCCTGAGCCGGGGCGATAGTCCCTGCTCAAAAGCACCGATCTCCCGCAGGTCACGGTGCTTGTGAGCAGGGACTATCGCGCGGTGAGGCCGTATCCGAGCGCACACGCGGCCAGCCCGAGCGCGATCGTGACGACGGCGTACGCCGCGCCGCGGCGGGGTCCGAGGTCACGCGCCTGCACCGCGAGCGAGGAGTAGGTCGACAGCCCGCCGCAGAAGCCGGTGCCGACGAGCGCGAGCGCGGAGCCGCCCACCGACCAGCCGACGCAGGCGCCGAGCACGAGGCTGGCGAGCGTGTTAGCGGTGAGCGTGCCGCGGTGCCAGCGGCCGTCGAAGCGCTGGCCGAGGGCGAAGCGCAGCGGAGCGCCGACGGCGGCGCCGAGGGCGACGAGGAGGGCGCTCACAGCTCGTCCTCGGCGGGCAGCGGCGGCGCGAGCAGGCCGACCAGGACGACCGCGACCAGGCAGGCCGCGAGGGTGCCGCCGACGTAGGCGAGCGCGAGAACGGCCCGGCCGTCGGCGAGGAACGTCCGCGCCTGCTCGGAGGTGGCGGAGAAGGTGGTGTACCCGCCCAGCACGCCGGGGCCCAGGGCCGCGGCCCAGACGGGGGAGCGCCGGGCGAGCGGGAGGAGCAGGAGAGCGGCGAGCAGTGCCGAGCCCGAGACGTTGACCGCGAACGTCGTCCACGCGAAGCCCGGTCCGTCGGCGACCAGCTCGGTCGCGGCGTACCGGACCACGGCGCCCACGGCGCCTCCCGCAGCCACGGCCAGGAGCAGCCGCGGGTGCCGGCCAGGGGTCATGCCTGCAGACTAGGGCGCGCTCCCGAGCCGTTGCCGGTGCCCTGCCAGGCGACCGGCGGCGCGCCGACGGCCTGGCGGCGGAACTCGCCGAGGAACCAGATCTGGAAGGACCGCTGCTCGGCCGTGCGGGGCGCGGTCAGCAGCCGCTGGGCGCGGGAGAACTCGTCGGCCGCGTCGAGGAGGTCGATCAGCCCGCCGATCTGCCGCGCGGTCTCCCGCGGCATCCGCAGCCGCAGGTCGATCGACTCGCGCCCGTCGGCGTAGGCCTTGTCGACCTGCTCGCGGCCCATGTTGGCGCGCAGCGGGCGCTCCAGGGCGTCGAAGTGCTCGGAGAGGACCTTCGCCAGGGGGTAGTCGTCCTCGTGGGCGAGCGCGAGCAGCCGGATCTCGCGGCGCAGGTCGCGGTAGTGGCGCTGGAACCGCCCGAAGGCCCCGATCGGGACGCCGTTGATCTGGACGCCGACCTCGCCCACCCGGGTGTGGTCGGCCTGCAGGGACGGCATGCTGTGGGTCTGCTGGTAGGGCGCGCCCTCGGTCTCCGACAGCTCCGGGGCCGGCTCGAACCACACGGCCTTGCCGTCCTCGTCGATCTCGGCGCCCCAGGCCACTGAGGCCCGCGAGACGATGTCGAGGCCCCGGCCGACGGTCGTCAGCGCGGCCAGCTGCTCCTCGTCGAGGGCGTCGAAGGCGTCGAGGTCGAAGGCGTCGATGTCGAAGCCGCTCGCCTGGGTCGAGGGCTGCGGCGGGATCACGGAGGAGTCGTGCACCTCGAACCGGGGGTGATCGGCGGTGCCGCGCACCTGCAGCCGCACCGGCGCGGTGCCGTGCAGGACGGCGTTGGTGACCAGCTCGGACACGGCGAGCTCCGCGCAGTCGGCGAGGTCCGCGCGACCCAGCTGACCGCAGGTCTGGACCACCCAGCGTCGTGCGTCGTGCACGATCCGTGGCCCGGGGGCCAGGTCCAGGGTCTGCCGGTGCTGCACGGAGGAACCTTCCGGGGTCTCGTCCGGTCGAGGGGGGTGCCGATCCCGGGTGCGATACCCCGCCCGGGTCGCCACTAAACCAACCCCCCTGATGATATTTGGTGACGCTCCGGGACGCATGTGACCAACCAGACCTTGACGCCAGGTTGGGGGTCGTGCGGCGCAGGCGGAAGAATGGTCCGCAAGGACGTCATCGTGTCGTCACCCGAGGTGCCCAGGAGGAAGTCATGGCAGCAGGCGACACTCAGCCCGACCTGCCCGACCGCATCATCGTCCCCCGCTCCGACCGTCATCAGGTCGTCGTCATCGGCTCCGGCTTCGGTGGCCTGTTCGGCACCAAGCAGCTGCGCCGTGCCGACGTCGACGTGACGATGATCGCGAAGACGACCCACCACCTCTTCCAGCCGCTGCTCTACCAGGTGGCGACCGGCATCCTGTCCGAGGGAGAGATCGCACCGCCGACCCGCGAGGTGCTCGCCAACCAGAAGAACGCCCAGGTCCTGCTCGGCGAGGTCACCACGATCGACCTCGAGAACCGCCAGGTGACCTCGCACGTCCTGGGCCGCGAGCTCGTGACGCCGTACGACTCCCTCATCGTCGCGGCCGGCGCGGGCCAGTCGTACTTCGGCAACGACCACTTCGCCGAGTTCGCGCCCGGGATGAAGAGCATCGACGACGCCCTCGAGCTGCGCGGCCGGATCTTCGGCGCGTTCGAGATGGCCGAGCTGGGCGCCTCGCGCGGCGAGAACGTCGACCACCTGCTGACCTTCGTCGTCGTGGGCGCGGGTCCGACCGGCGTGGAGATGGCCGGCCAGATCGCCGAGCTCGCGCACCGCACGCTCACCCGCGACTTCCGCGCGATCTCGACCCGCCACGCCCGGGTCATCCTCGTCGACGCCGCGCCGCAGGTGCTGCCGCCGTTCGGCGCGAAGCTGGGCCGGTGGACGCAGGAGAAGCTGGAGAAGCTCGGCGTCGAGGTCATGCTCGGTGCCCTGGTGTCGCAGGTCGACGAGCGCGGCCTCACGGTGAAGTACAAGGACGGCAGCGAGGAGCGGATCGAGGCGGTCGCCAAGGTCTGGGCAGCCGGCGTCCAGGCGAACCCGCTCGGCAAGCAGCTCTCGGCGCAGACCGGAGCCCCGCTCGACCGCGCCGGCCGGATCTCGGTCAACCCCGACCTCACCCTCCCGGGCTACCCGGAGGTGTTCGTCGTCGGCGACATGATCTCGCTCGACAACCTCCCCGGCGTCGCGCAGGTCGCGATCCAGGGGGCGAAGTACGCCGCCAAGGAGATCGAGGGGCGTCTCGAGGGCAAGCCCGCGCAGCCGCCGTTCAAGTACTTCGACAAGGGGTCGATGGCCATCATCAGCCGCTTCCGGGCGGTCGCCATGGTCGGCAAGCTCCGGATCACCGGCATCCTCGCCTGGCTGATGTGGCTGGTGGTGCACCTGTTCTACCTCACCGGCTTCAAGAACCGGGTGACGGCCGTCCTGCGCTGGGCGGTCTCGTTCCTCGGCCGCGGTCGCTCGGAGCGGACCTCGACCGAGCAGCAGATCTTCGCCCGGGTGGCGTTGCAGCGTCTCGCCCGCGGTGCGACGGACCTGGTCTCCCAGCCCGGTGAGTACGACGAGGCGCAGCGCCGCGCCGAGCTCGAGGCGCAAGCCGCCGAGGAGGCCCGGCTCTCCGACGAGAACAAGCGGGGCGTCAAGGTCCCGGGCTGAGCCGGCCGCAGGAATCGCCGGTCGACCGGCGATTCCTGCGCCTGTCGGGTGTTGCAACGCCCGACAAGCGCAGGAAATGCCCGACAAGTCGCCATCTCAGGCCCCCCGTTCCCGGATGTGGCGGGGCAGGATGAACACGCCCTCGGCCTCGGCGGTCACGCCGTCGGGTCCGACCAGGTGGGCCCGCGCCCAGGTCTTGATGCCGTCGACGCGGTCGATCCAGGCCTCCGCCCGCAGGTCGCCGAGCGGCGTCCCCTGCCGGTAGACGATCGTCAGGGTCCCGGTCATGCCCGGACGCCCCGCGGCGCCGACGGCGTGCCCGAGGATCTGGTCGAGGATCAGGGACACCACGCCGCCGTGGACCAGCCCGGGCGGTCCCTCGTACGCCGCGCCGCAGCGGAACTGCGTCGTGGCCCGGCCGGTCGGGTCGCTGGTGACCTCCACCGGGGGCGCGATCGGGTTGCGCAGTCCGATGACCGGGTTGCCCCAGGGTCGCCGTCGCCCGCCGGTCAGGTGCTCCTCACCGAGGGTCCGGACGCGCCGCACCTTCCGCAGTCGCGCGACCGCCGCCTCGACGTCGGCCTGCGCGGCGCGCACCTCCTCCTCGTCGACGTCCGACATCACGCACAGGTCGACCAGCTCGCGGGTGGCCTCCGTGAGCGGGCGCCAGGTGGCCGCCTGCCGTTCGATCTCGGCCGCCGGCGTCGCGTCGGAGTCGGGGAGGTGCCAGTTCATGCCCGCCAGGGTAGAACACGTTCTCGTTTCGCGGGGAGAGGAAACCGGTTGACCCGCGGTGATGGGATGGGCGCATGACCGCGCTCGTCGACCCCGACCTCGCGCGCTGGGAGTCCTGGGCCGCGATGGTCGACGACTTCGGTGACGCCACGCAGATGCACGGCTCCGGCTGCTGGCAGCTCGACGGCGATCCGGTGCCCACGCGCGCCGGCTGCGCGGCCTTCGTCGCCATGACCGAGGCGACGGCGACCGCCGACCTCGACGGCACCCGCGTCCCGTCGACGTACTTCTGGATCGCGGGCGGCGACGGCGCGCCCGACGACGACCTCGTCGGCTTCCTGCACCTACGGCACAGCCTCAACCCCTGGCTGTTCGAGCAGGGCGGCCACATCGGCTACTCGGTGCGCCCCGCGGCGCGCCGGCGCGGACATGCCACGCGCGCCCTCGCGCTCGGGGTGGCGGTTGCGGGCCGGCTCGGGATCGACCGGGTGCTGGTCACCTGCGACGTCGACAACGTCGCGTCCCGGCGCACCATCGAGGCCGGGGGCGGCGTGCTGGAGGACGAGCGCGCGGGCAGGCTCCGCTTCTGGATCGCCTCCGGGAGCCCTACGGCCGGCTGACCGGCTCGTCCGGTCCGGGCGCGGAGGAGGGCCGCAGCCCGGGACGCAGCCGGTAGAGCACGGTCGTGAACCAGTGCGGGTCGACCATCGAGCGGGTGATCACGACCAGGGGCAGGCCCTCCCGCTCGATCAGCACCGTCCACCGCCGGTCGCCGGGCTCGCCCACGATCGCGATCGGCGTGTAGGGACTGGCCACGTCGACGATCTCGGTCTGCCCGTTGCGCCGGATGCTGAGCTGACCGCGTCGCACGGCGAGCTCGGTGGTCGTGCAGCCCGCGCGCACCGCCCAGACGACGAGCAGCAGGAAGCCCAGGACGCACGCCGCCCCGACGCTCGCCGACGTCGGCTCCCGCGTCGCGGCGTACGTCGCCGCGCCGGTCGCGACGAGGACAGCGAGCAGCACCCAGGACAGCGTGCGGCGGACGCCGCCGCGGACCGGGAACTGCGCGTCGGTGCTGGCGTTGAGCGCGGTCAGGTTGTCCTCGGGCTCGGTCCACCGGCCGTGCCGGACCTCCGGCTCGGCACGGCGCCGCGGCGGGGGCGCGGGGCGCACCCGCTGCGCGTCGGCGGCGGGCGCCGGAGCCGGGTCCGCGGCCGGCTCGGGCGCCTCGGCCGGCAGGTCCGGCGGTGCGGTCGGGTCCGGCTTCGCCCGCTTCGGCCGGTCGGCGCGCAGCGCCTCGACCACGGACCGACCCAGGTCGGTGCTGTCGAGGGTGCCGGCCTGCGCGATCCGGGGCGGTGGCTCGGGCGGCGCCTCGACGCCGAGGGCCTCCAGGACCGAGCGGCCGGCCGAGGTCGAGTCGACCAGTGGCTGCTCCGGTGCGGACCGGCGCCGTCCCGGCGACCGGTCGGGAGTCCCTGCCGGAGTCGTGCCGGGGGTCTGCGCGGCGGACGGGGTGGGGGCCGCGGGCCGGGCGACGGGACCGCCACCGCGGGGCGCGCCGACGACCCGGGCGTCGCGGGCATAGGTGGCCCGCTTGTCCAGCCAGGCGCGGATGCTCTCCGTGTCCGGGCCGAACTCGTCATTGCTCCCCACGAACGAGTCCTCTCTGTCCCTCTCCCGCCGCTCAGGCTACTCCGCGCCGAGCCCGCCCGTCGCCGGTTCGGCGCTCCGCGCCGCGGTGGTCGGATCGGGCCGGGCGGCTCCTGTCCCAGGGCCCGGGCGGTAGATTGAGAGCGATTCCCAGTCCGATGGCAGGTCCCCAGGAGGTCCGGTGTCCGACACCCGCCCCGCCGCGCTCCGGCCGACCCGGCAGCGCCGGGCGATCACCGATGCCCTGGCCCAGGCGGCCGACTTCCAGAGCGCGCAGGAGATCCACGACAGCCTGCGCCGCACCGGCGACAAGGTCGGTCTCGCCACCGTCTACCGGACCCTCCAGGCCATGGCGGAGGCCGGCGACGTCGACGTGCGCCACAACCCGGCCGGCGAGGCGACGTACCGCCGGTGCAGCGACTCCCACCACCACCACCTGGTCTGCCGCTCCTGCGGTCGCACCGTCGAGATCACCGGGTCCGCCGTGGAGCGGTGGGCGCACGCCATCGCCGACGAGCACGGGTTCACCGAGGTCAGCCACACGGTCGAGCTCGTCGGGCTGTGTGCCGACTGCGCCGCCCGCCAGGCGTGAGCCCGCGCGGGCCCGGCGTCGGAGTAGGCCGTGCGGGGCTCGAACCCGCGACACTCGGATTAAAAGTCCGGTGCTCTACCAACTGAGCTAACGGCCCGGGTCGAGCCTAGTGGGCGCGCCGGGCGGGTCGGCGGGCACCCGGGGCCGTGCGGCCGCGGAAGAGCGGCGGCAGGAAGCGCAGCATCAGTGCCGACCAGACGGTGTGGGTGATGAGCGGTGCCTGGATCCCGCCGGACGCGCGCCGCTGCAGGCCGAACAGCGTGCCCATGACCCCGGCGGCGAGCACCAGGGCGGGGTTGCGGGTCGTCGTGGTCGCGAGGGCGTAGACCACTGTCGACCGCGCCACCGGACGGTGCGTGCCCAGGGCGGCGTAGAGCGCCCCGCGGAAGAAGATCTCCTCGCCGACGCCGTTGGCGAGGGTGGTCGCGAGCACCCTGGCGTCCTCGCCCTCGTCGGCGAAGCGCAGCACCCGCGTCACCGCGTCGGCGAGGACCGGCACCCGGCGGGCCGCCAGCGCGCCGGCGTAGAACACGCCGAACGCGGCGACGCCGGTGGCCAGGGGGGTGAGGAGCGGCCGGCGCAGGGTGGCGTCGCGGTTCTCGATCCAGCCGAGGTGGAGCGGGCCCGAGGTCACGCCACCGACGCACCACACACCCGCGACCGCGGCGGTCGAGAGGTAGAACTCCCGGGATCCGGGCGCCGTCGAGAGGGAGGTGCCGAGCAGCCCGGCACCGGTCACGGCGGTGGTCGCGACGACCCGGCGGCGCCGACGGCGCTGCGCCGGCGTCTCCGCGACCTCCTCGACGACGACGTGGGAGAGGGGCTTGGGTAGCAGCCGGTCCAGGAGGGCCGCGGGTCTCATCGCTCGTCCTCACGCTCCCTCAGGGCGGCGCGGACCGCCTCGTCGTAGGTCATCGGCGCGAAGGGGACCACCTCGCGGATGCGCGGGTCGGTGACCACGACCTCGTTGACCATCGAGTCGACCAGGGTGCGGCCGGCGCGGACGTCGACGTCGGTGACCAGGGCCAGCCAGTACGACGACAGCCCCGGCGTGAGCAGGGGGACCGGCACGATCGGGAGCCGGCGCCCCTCGATCGCCGCGACCCGCTCGAGCATCTCGGCGTACGCGAGGACGTCGGGCCCGCCGATCTCGAAGACCCGGCCGGACGCGTCGGGATGCCCCAGCACGCCGACCAGGTAGCGGACGACGTCCGCCACGGCGATCGGCTGGGTGCGGGTCCGCACCCAGCGGGGCGTGACCATCGCGGGGAGGTGCTCGACCAGCTGCCGGGTGATCTCCCAGGAGATCCCGCCGTGGCCGACCACGATGCCCGCCCGCAGGACCGTGACGGGTACGCCGCCGGCCGCGAGGCGCGCCTCCACCTCGCGGCGGCTGCGCAGGTGGGGCGACAGGTCGTCGCCGTCCCGGCCGAGGCCGCCGAGGTAGACCAGCTGCTCCAGTCCGGCGCGCCCGGCCTCGGCGCCGAAGGCGTCGGCGGCCCGCGCGTCGCGCGTCTCGAAGTCCGCGCTGTCCAAGGAGTGCACGAGGTAGTAGGCCGCCGCGCAACCCCGCAGCGGCGCGGCGAGCGTGGCCGGGGCCGCGACGTCGCCGTGGACGGGGGTGCCGGGCCCGTCGTAGCGATCGGGGTGCCGGGTCATCACCCGCACCGACCGTCCCTCCTCGACCAGCGCGGCGACGAGCCGGCGACCGACGAAGCCGGTGCCGCCGGCGACCAGGACGGGAGACGTCACGCGCCGACCCCGACGGTCGCGGCGCGGCGGACCAGCGGTGCGGGCCCGGACGGCAGGCTGAGCAGCCACGCGCGCGCGGTGAGTCCCGATCCGGCCTGGGCGGCGGCATGCAGCCAGGCGGCGGCGTACCGGCGGCGCGTGGCGACCGTCGCGCGCTCGGCGTCACCGTGGCGGCACAGCTCCAGCCGCCAGGTGACCGCGCAGGTCGCGTCGTAGAAGCCCAGGAAGGCGTCGCGGTCACCGGTCGCCGCGCGGGCCAGCAGGCGCCGCAGCTCGGCGTCCGGTGCCGTGCGGGGGCGGGCGGTGGCCGCCCGGTGGCGGGCCTGCGGCGCGGCCGCACTCTCCTGACGCATCGGGCCTCCCTGAGTCCAACAAAATCTTCAACGATCTGTTTAAGATTAGGCTATGAGCATGGACCAGGACCTCGGCGTCGCGCAACCCCCGGACGGCGGGGAGGCCGACGCCGACCCCCTGACGATCGGCGACCTGGCCCGGCGGGCCGGGGTGAGCACGGCCGTGCTCCGGATGTGGGAGTCGCGCCACGGCTTCCCCGTGGCGCGGCGGCTGGCGAGCGGTCACCGGCGCTACGCCGAGGGCGACGTCGCCCTCGTCCGGCAGGTCCTGCGCCGCAAGGCCGCGGGGGTCCGTCTGGAGGTCGCGATCGCCGAGGTGGCGGCGAGCGCGGCGCCGGCCCGTCCGTCGATCTTCGCCGAGCTGCGGCGCCGGCACCCCGCGCTCGCGGTGCACCGATTGCGCAAGTCCACGCTGATCGCGCTGTCGTGGGCGATCGAGGACGAGTGCTGCGCCGTGGCCGAGCGCCCGGTCCTCTTCGGCGCCTTCCAGCGCGGCCGGTTCTACGAGGCCTCCGCGGCGCGGTGGTCCGAGCTCGCCCGGGTCGCGCGCGCCGCGGTCGTGTTCGCCGACACCTGGGACCCGGGGGCGCATGGTGGCCCCGGCCCGATCCGGGTCGACCTTGAGCCGAACGCGCCGTTGCGACGCGAGTGGGCCGTGGTCTGCGACGCGCGCGACTCGACGGCCTGCCTGTCGGCCTGGGAGCTGCCCGGCCAGGCCGCGACGCCCGACCGCGACCGGGTCTTCGAGACGCTGTGGACGGTGGACCCGGTCGTCGTGCGCGACGCGGCCCGGGTGGCCGCGTCGATCGCCGGCGGCGCCGGTCTGGGCGCGGCCGGCCCGCTGCTCGCCGAGCTCGCCGAACCCCCGGCGCCGGGCACCACCGCCCCGGCCGTGACCGCGCTGCTCAACCGCGTCGTCGCCTACGTCGACCGGCTGACCTGAGCCGCCGCGAGCGGCGCCCGGGGTGGTTTTCCGGGCCGTCACACGTGTGTTGCAGAACCTTCATGACCGAACCGAAGTTCGTGGCGGCGGAGAGGTTCCGCTGTCGTCCCGGATTGGTAGTGTCGACTCCGCAGCGGCTGCAGTTCTCGAAGGTGAACGCCTGCGGAGTCTGTGGCCGACGGCGTATCTGGTTTGTGGTGGTGTCATCACGCATCGGAGCGACGTGTCATCGCAGCCGCTGCGGGCCGTCGAGGTGGCGGCTCTCGCCCCGATACGAGGAGTGACGAGCAACATGGCTCAGGGCACCGTCAAGTGGTTCAGCGCCGAGAAGGGCTTCGGCTTCATCGAGCAGGAGGGTGGCGGCGACGACGTCTTCGTCCACTACTCCGCGATCCAGACCCAGGGCTACAAGTCGCTGGAGGACAACCAGAAGGTCGAGTTCGACGTCACGCAGGGCCCCAAGGGCCCGCAGGCCGAGAACGTCCGCCCGCTCTGACCCGTTCCCGGGAGACCTCGTCTCCGTGGGGCCTCGCCGACCGGCGGGGCCCCACGTCGTTTTCGGCGGGCTGATTTTTCTGCGAACTTTTGGGTTTGCCGGCGCTCCGACGGGGGATCATGGTCTCGGAAGACCGCGCTGGGCTCGGCTCGAGGAGGGAAGGGATGGCCGATCAGTTCGACGTCACCCTCGAGGACGGCGAGCTCCTCACGGAGGTCGAGCTGACCACCAACCTGATCATCGCGGCCAGCGCCAGCGACGATCGCCTCTCGGTCGAGGAGATCGACCGGATCCTCGGCGTCAGCCACTGAATCTCTCTGCGCGAGCGTGTCGTCCATCGAAGGCGGCGCACGGACCCTCCGGGCCCATGCTTGCCTCCGATGCGCTGCGCGCGGACGCCACGCTGCCGCGCGATTCTCTCTGCGCGAGCGTGTCGTCCATCGAAGGCGGCGCACGGACCCTCCGGGCCCATGCTTGCCTCCGATGCGCTGCGCGCGGACGGCACGCTGCCGCGCGGTTCTCTCTGCGCGAGCGTGTCGTCCATCGAAGGCAGCGCACGGACCCTCCGGGCGCGGGCAAGCACGGACCCTCCGGGCCCATGCTCGCCTCCGATGCGCTGCCGCGACGGTCAGCAGGTGGCGAACAGCACCGGTCCGTGGCTGAGGTCGGAGACCACATAGGTCCCCTCGACGGGCGTCATCGCCATCGTCAGCACCCGGCCCGACGCCACGACGTCGCCGAGCTCGAACCGCTCCGGGAAGGTGCCGCCCTGTCCCGGCGCCGGTCCGGCGGCGAGCCGGGAGCGGCTGTCGGCGTCCGCGCGCGCCTGGTCCTCGGTCTCGAACGCCATCGCCACCCGTACGTCGCCGCCCGGCTGCGCCGCGATGGCGAAGCCGGTGACCGGGTGGACCCCGCCCGCCTGCTCGACCAGCTCGGTCGCCCGGGTCCGGTCGGCCGGGTCGGCGTCGGTCATCGCGAGGGACGAGCAGGCCTGGTCGCCGGTCGCCACGGAAGCGCTGAGCGCCGGGCCGACGGCGTCGACGACCTCGCGCACGCCGTCCTCGCGGTCGCCGCGAGCCAGCTCGCCGCGCTGCTCGAGGAAGTCCGGGTCGTCGCTGCCGGCGAGGACGCCGGCGTCCTCGTCGACCACGAGTGCCGCGAGCTCCGGGGTGACCGGGCCGCCGAGGCCCTCGAGCAGGTCGACGCCGCCGAGCCACACCCCGTCGGCGTCGTCGGGCTCCTCGAAGCCGAGGGAGCGCAGCCGGTCGCGCAGCCCGGGCACGTCGAAGCCGTCGGGCAGCCCCATCAGGACCAGGGCCCCGTCCGTGCCCTGTGCGAACAGCTCCCACTCGAGCGTGGCGGGGGAGAAGCCGATCTCGTCCTGGAGCGTCGGCGCCGACGCGTCCAGCGCCGTCGTGGACGACAGGTCGCGGTCGAAGGCGTCCTGCAGGAAGGCCTCGACCTCGTCGCCGCTCGAGGACGCCGACAGGTCGGCGTCGAGCTCGGCGCGGACCGCGGCCCAATCGGTCCAGCTGAGGCGGGCAGACGTGCTCGGCGCGAGAGCGAGCGCCTCGGCGAAGCGGGAGCGGTCGTCGGCGCGCAGCCGCCAGGTCACGACGACGGCGACCGACCCGAGGAGCGCCGCGACGACGACGAGCACGATCCAGCGGCGACGCATGTGCGTACCCTAGAACGTGTGGGGCCCTACGCTGGCTCCGTGCCCGACATCCTCGCTGCCGGCGTGGTCGTGTTCCGTCCCGGACGCGAGGTGCTCCTCGTGCACCGCCCGAAGTACGGCGACTGGTCGTTCCCGAAGGGCAAGCTGGACCGCGGCGAGCATCCCACCGCGGCGGCCGTGCGTGAGGTCGCCGAGGAGACCGGGGTCCACGTCCGCCTCGGCCCGCCGCTGCCCTCCCAGCGCTATCCGGTCGCGCGCCGGATGAAGACCGTCCACTACTGGACCGGGCGGGTCGTCGGCGACGACGACGTCTCGGCCTACCGGCCCAACGAGGAGATCGACGACGTCGCCTGGGTGCCGATCGACGAAGCGCCACGGCGGCTCAGCTACGAGCACGACCGCGCGACGCTGGCAGCCGCGCTGAAGGTGCGTCGCCGCACGCACGCCGTCGTCATCCTCCGGCACGCCCGGGCCCGCTCGCGCGGCGCCTGGCGCGGCCCCGACGCCGGACGCACCCTGCTCCAGGTGGGCGAGCACGAGGCGGACCGCTGGGTGCCCCTCCTGGCGGCGTACGACGTCACCCGCATCGTCACCTCGACGAGCACACGGTGCGTGCAGACGGTGCGGCCCTACGCCGAGACGGCGGGCTTCCCGCTGGACCTGCGCCCGCGGCTGAGCGAGGAGCACGCGACCCCGAAGGCGATCGCGCGGCTCGTCGAGGACCTGCTCGCGACCGAGGCCGGCAGCGTCGTGTGCACGCACCGACCGGTCCTGCCCCTCGTGTACGACGCCGCGGGGATCGAGGTCGCCCCGGACGCCGGCCTGGAGCCCGCCGAGGCGCTCGTGCTCCACGTCCGCAAGGGCCGGGTCGTCGCGGTCGAGCGTCACCGTCCCACGCCGCCGAGTCGTCGGATCTGACGCCTCGGCACCGCGCGCCCCGCCCCGACCGCCACTGTTCACCTCTCGTTCAGATCGGTCGGGGAGATGCGTTACCGACGCTGCCTAACTTCACGATCGTCCTAGTACGCATCGAGGGGCGGGAACGTCGTGCCCCTCACCTCCGAGAGGCGAGTTCCTTGAACCTCAAGTCCATCCGCCGTGCCGCGGTGCCCGGTATCGCTGCCCTGGCCCTGCTGATGAGCGCCTGCGGCGCGTCCAACGAGGACGGCGGCAGCGACAACGGCGACTCCTCCGCCGGCAGCGGCCTCAGCGGCAACCTCAAGGGTGGCGGCGCGACGTCGCAGGAGAAGGCCCAGGAGGCCTGGAAGACCGCGTTCCAGGGCCAGAACGACGGCCTCACCGTCGACTACGCGCTGCTCGGCTCGACCGACGGCCGCAGCCAGTTCACCAGCGGCGCGCTGTCCTTCGCGGGCTCCGACTCCTACATCGCCGACGAGGAGCTCGACGCCGCCAAGGAGCGCTGCGGCGGCAACGTCATCGAGGTCCCGGCCTACATCTCCTCGATCGCCATCGCGTTCAACATCCCGGACGTCGACACGCTCAACCTCGACGCCTCGACGATCGCCAAGATCTTCGACGGCAAGATCACCAACTGGAACGACCAGGCGATCGCCGACCAGAACCCCGACGCGACGCTCCCCGACCTGAAGATCTCGCCGGTCCACCGCGCCGACGACTCGGGCACGACCAAGAACTTCACCGACTACCTCGGCAAGGTCGCGTCCGCCGACTGGGGCTACGAGGCCGAGGACGCCTTCCCGGTCTCCGGCGGCCTGTCCGCCGAGGGCACCTCGGGTGTCGTCAAGCAGATCGGTGACGTCGACGGCGCGATCGGGTACGCCGACGCCAGCCAGACCGGCGACCTGAACGTCGTCTCGGTCAAGGTCGGCGAGGAGTACGTCGCACCGTCGCCCGAGGGCGCCGCCAAGACCGTCGCGGTCTCGCCGGTCGTCGAGGGCCGGGACGCGACCGACATCGCCGTCGACGTCGACCGCAACACCACGGAGGCCGGCGCCTACCCGGTCATCCTGCTGTCCTACCTCATCGCCTGCGAGACCTACGAGGACCAGGCCGAGGCGGACAACGTCAAGGGCTACCTGAGCTACATCGTCTCCGACGAGGGCCAGGCCGAGGCGGCCGACTTCGCCGGCTCCGCCCAGCTCGCGCCCGAGACCGCCGCCCAGGCGCAGGAGATCGTGGCGGGCATCTCCGCCCAGTGAGCTCCCGTGAGGGGTGAGGACGATCCCTCGTCCTCACCCCTCACCCCCTTCCGCAGCACCACCCCGAGCAGCACCCGAGCATGAGGTGACACCAGTGACAGCACCCACCGCCGAGGCCGAGGAGGCCTCCGCGAACTGGGCCCGGGCCCGCGCCGGCGTCGGCGACCGGATCTTCGCCGGCAGCGCCCTCGCCGCCGGCCTGACCATCCTGGCCGCGCTGGCCGGCGTCTTCGTGTTCCTCGCGATCAAGGGCGCGTCCGGCTTCACCAAGCCGGCCGAGGTCTACGGTCCGCACGCCGAGAGCTTCCTCGGGTACGTGTTCCCGCTCCTCGTCGGTACCTTCACCGCCTCGATCATCGCGCTGATCATCGCGGTCCCGCTGTCCTTCGGCATCGCGCTCGTGATCAGCCACTACGCACCGCGGTGGATCGCGGCGCCGGTCGCCTACGTCATCGACCTGCTCGCCGCCGTACCCTCGGTCGTCTACGGCCTGTGGGGCGCGTTCTTCCTCGCCAACAAGCTCGTGCCGATGCACGTGTGGCTGCACGAGAACATCGGTCCCATCCCGGTCATCGGCAACCTGTTCGGCGAGCCGAACCCGGCCGGCCGCTCGGTGCTCACCGCCGGCATCGTGCTGGCGATCATGATCCTGCCGATCATCACCGCCATCACCCGCGAGGTCTTCTCCCGCACGCCGCGGCTGCACGAGGAGGCCGCGCTGGCCCTCGGCGCGACGCGGTGGGAGATGGTGCGGATGACGGTGTTCCCCTACGCCCGCTCCGGCATGGTCTCGGCCGTCATGCTCGGCCTCGGCCGGGCGCTCGGCGAGACGATGGCCGTCACGATGGTGCTCTCGGTGGGCTTCGACCTGTCGTGGAACATCATTGCCACCTCGAGCCCGACCTCGATCGCGGCCAACATCGCGCTCAAGTACAAGGAGCGCAGCGCGGACCTGCTCAACGTCCTCGTCGCGACGGGTCTGGTGCTCTTCTTGATGACCTTCCTGGTCAACTTCCTCGCCCGCTGGATCGTGGGCCGCAGTGAGAGGCGGATGGCGAAGTGACCACCCTCGAAGAGGTGCAGACGCGGGTCCACGTCCCGCTCGTCCAGCCCCGCCTGCCCCGGCAGGCGCCCGCGGTCGTCGGCGTGATCGCCGCTGCCTTCGGCGCCCTGCTGCTCGTCCTCGGCCTCGGCGTCGTCGGCGCCGTCATCCTCGGCGGCGTCGCCTACCTGGTCGCGCTGCCGGTCTGGTCGCTGGTCATCGAGGGCCGACGCGGCGCCACCGACCGGCTCATGACCGGCCTGATCTGGACGTCCTTCGCCATCGCCGTCGTCCCCCTGGTCTCGCTGATCTGGCGGGTCATCGCCAAGGGTGCCGACCGGATCGACGGCACCTTCCTCAGCTACTCGTTCTTCAAGACCCAGATCGACCAGCCGGTCGGCGTCTACCACGCGATCATCGGCACCCTGCTGGTGACGCTCGGCGCCGCCGTCATCTCGGTCCCGGTGGGCGTGATGGCGGCGATCTACCTCATCGAGTACGGCAAGGGCAACAAGCTCGCCAAGGCGATCACCTTCCTCGTCGACGTCATGACGGGCATCCCGTCGATCGTCGCCGGCCTGTTCGCCTTCGCGTTGTTCACGCTGATCTTCGGGCCCGCCTACGTCTCCGGGTTCGGGGGATCGGTGGCGCTGTCGCTGCTGATGATCCCCATCGTGGTGCGGGCGACCGAGGAGATGCTCATGCTCGTGCCCGACGACCTGCGTGAGGCGTCGTACGCGCTGGGGACGCCGAAGTGGAAGACGATCGTGCGGATCGTGCTGCCCACCGCGCTCGGCGGCATCCTCACCGGCGTCACCCTGGCGACCTCGCGCGTCATCGGCGAGACCGCGCCGCTGCTGCTCATCGCCGGCGCCACGGACCGCACCAACATGAACCTCTTCGACGGCGCGATGACGACCCTCCCCGTCCTCATCTACGGGCAGAACCTGCGGGGCGACGCCCCCGCCGAGGCCATCGCCTGGGGCGCCGCCTTCATCCTCATCGTCATCGTGATGGTGCTCAACCTCGTAGCACGCATCGTCGGCAAGATCTTCGCGCCCAAGAAGGGTTGAGAACCACCATGGCCAAGAGCATCGACGTCTCCGACGTCAACATCTACTACGGCGACTTCCTCGCGGTCGAGGGCGTCAACATGACGATCCGCGCCGGCGCGGTGACCGCGTTCATCGGACCCTCGGGCTGCGGCAAGTCCACCTTCCTGCGCTCGCTCAACCGGATGCACGAGGTGATCCCGGGCGCGCGGGTCGAGGGCAAGATCGTCGTCGACGGCCAGGACCTCTACGAGCCCGGCGTCGACCCGGTCGCCGTACGCCGCCAGGTCGGCATGGTCTTCCAGCGACCCAACCCGTTCCCGACGATGTCGATCTACGACAACGTCCTCGCGGGTCTGAAGCTCAACGCCGGCAAGATGAAGAAGTCCGCGGCCGACGACATCGTCGAGAAGTCCCTGCGCGGCGCGAACCTGTGGAACGAGGTCAAGGACCGGCTCAACAAGCCGGGCATGGGCCTGTCCGGTGGTCAGCAGCAGCGCCTGTGCATCGCCCGCGCCATCGCGGTCGAGCCGCAGATCCTGCTCATGGACGAGCCCTGCTCGGCGCTCGACCCGATCTCGACCTCGGCGATCGAGGACCTGATCCACGAGCTCAAGGACGAGTTCACCATCGTGATCGTCACCCACAACATGCAGCAGGCGGCGCGCGTCTCCGACGACACCGGGTTCTTCAACCTCAAGGCGACCGGCGAGCCCGGGCACCTGGTCGAGTTCAACCCGACCAAGAAGATGTTCGCGAACCCCGACGACCCGTCCACGGAGGCCTACATCTCCGGCCGCTTCGGCTGAGCCGGACGGTCTCGGACCAGCAGATGGGCACTCGGGACCGACGCCATGACGCCCGTCGCCAGTCGGTGCGCGCCTACCTCCACCGGTGGGTCGAGTCCTCGGGGGCACAGCTCCTCGTGGTCGACCCCTCCGACGACGGGGGTGCGCTCGCGGAGGCGATGGCCGGCCGTGGCGTCCATGTGACCTGGGTCGGGTCGACCCTCGACGGCCTCGTGGAGTTCGGGCGCACCGATCCGCACGCGGTGGTGGTGACGCCCGAGGCGCCGGGCATCCCGGCGGACCAGTTCGTCGGCGTCATCCGGCAGCACGGGGCGCCGTACGTCATCGCGGGGACCTGCTCGCCCGCGGGCGGCGGAGCGGACGGTGTGGGGCCGCTCATGCTCGCCGGCGCGTCGGCGGTCGCGCTGCGGCCGTACGTTCCCCAGCACCTGTGGGAGCTGCTCACCCACGCGCCGCGCTCGCTCGCCGAGCACGCCCGGCTCGAGGTCGGTCCGCTCGTGCTCGACGCGGCCGCCTACAGCGTGCGGGTCAACGGCGAGCGGATCGCGGACCTGCCGCTCAAGGAGTTCGAGCTGCTCCGGGCGCTCATGCTCGCCTCGCCGGGCGTCGTCACCGACGACGAGCTGCGCGACGCGCTGTGGGGCAGCGACGGCAAGCGCCCGGGCGGCAACACGATCGCCATGCACGTCACCCGGCTGCGCACCCGACTGGGTGACGTCGCCGACGTACGCCGGATCCGGGGGCGGGGCTACAGCCTCACCGTGGGGTGAGGTGGGCAACTGTAACTACCTGTTCGCGCCACCACCGCACCCGTCTACCGGTACGCCAGTGGCGCGAACAGGTAGTTACAGCGGTCTCAGAGGCGGGTGATGCCGTGGATGATGCCGTAGCTGAGCGCGGCCACCGACGCCGCGGCCGGGAAGGTCAGCACCCACGCCGCCAGGATGGTGCGCGCCACGCCCCAGCGGACGGCGGACAGGCGCTTCGTCGCGCCCACGCCCATGACGGCCGAGGTGATGGTGTGCGTGGTGGAGATCGGCGCCTCGTAGACGTAGGCGGTGGTGTAGAGCACCGACGCGGCGACGGACTCGGCAGCGAAGCCCTGCGGCGGGTCGAGGTGGATGATCCGCCGGCCCAGCGTCCGCATGATCCGCCAGCCGCCGGCCCAGGTGCCGGCGGAGATCGCCGCGGCGGCGGAGAAGATGACCCACAGCGGGAGCTCGTCGTTCGCGCCGACGTACCCGCCGGTGAGCAGGGCCAGGAAGATGACGCCCATCGTCTTCTGGGCGTCCTGGAGGCCGTGGCCCAGGGCCATGGCGGCCGCGGAGACGGTCTGGGCGATCCGGAAGCCGCGGTTGGCCTTGTGGGGGTTCGCCCGGCGGAAGACCCACAGCAGCGCCAGCATCACCAAGAAGCCCATGCCGAAGGCGAAGAGCGGCGAGATGAACATCGGGATGACGACCTTCTCGAGCACCGTGCTCCAGGAGACGCCGACCCCCGCGGCGATGGCCGAGCCGACCAGGCCGCCGATGAGCGCGTGCGAGGAGGACGACGGCAGGCCGAAGTACCAGGTGATCAGGTTCCACGCGATCGCCCCGATGAGGCCGGAGACCACGATGATCAGGCCGTGATTGGTCTGGGGTGGATCGATCGTCTCGCTCACCGTGTGGGCGACCTTCTGCCCGAGGAAGGCGCCCACGAAGTTCATGATCGCGGCGAGCCCGAGTGCGACCCTGGGGGTCAGCGCGCGCGTCGAGACCGAGGTGGCGATCGCGTTCGCCGCATCGTGGAAGCCGTTGGTGTAGTCGAACACCAAGGCGACGATGACGACCGTGATCACGATCGCGAGGGTGATGTCCACAGGCTCGCGGTCAGCTTTCCTTGACGGCGATCTGCTCCACCGTGTTGGCCACCCGCTCGAACGCGTCGATGGCGCTCTCGAGGGACTCGACGATGTCCTTGAGCTTGAGCACCTCGATGGTGGGGTACTCGCCGGAGAACAGCTTGGCCAGCGTGCGCCGGTGGTTGCGGTCGCCGGTGTTCTCGAGGCGGTTGATCTCGATCCAGTAGTCCTCGAGCGACTTCATCGACTGCAGGCGCGGCATCGCGGCCGCGGTCAGCTCGGCGCAGCGCTGGAGGACCTCGACCTGCTCGGAGAGCTCGGCGGGCAGCGCCACCTGCACCTCGTAGAGGAGGATCAGGTCGACCGCCTCGTCCATCATGTCCATGACGTCGTCGAGGCCGGACCCGAGTGCGTAGATGTCCTCGCGGTCGAAGGGCGTGACGAAGGTGCTGTTGACCTTCTTCACGATCTCGTGGGTCGTCTCGTCGGCGGCGTGCTCGGCGGCACGCATCCGCTCGGCGACGGAATCCTTGTCCGAGGACTCGGACAACATCTCCGCGAGGAGCTCGGCGCCGGCCACGAGGTGCTGGGCCGACTGGGTGAAAAGGTCGTAGAAGGAGGTATCGACCGGACGCAGACGCAGACCCACATGGACTCCCGTTGAGGCGGAGGCGAACGCGCTCATGCTAGGGGACCACGAGCGCGTGAATGCAACTGCGGGCGACCTCGGGAGCTGTGGAGCGCCGCACGGCGACGCGTTGTCGCAGGTCAGCGGCGGTTCAGGCGGTGGTACGCCGCCTCCGCTGCTGTTCGATGAGGGTCTCCTGCAGGTGGACCGTGCCGGCGTTGCGCTTCCACTCGCCGTCGGCCCCCAGCTCCCAGGCCTGGGTCGTCGCGGCGAACGCGAGATCCAGCAGGCGGCGTACCTCGTCGCGGCTGGTGTCGGGCAGGCGCACCAGGACCTCGACCCGGCGGTCGAGGTTGCGGTGCATGAGGTCGGCCGAGCCGATCCAGGTGACCGGCTCCCCGCCGTCCTCGAAGGAGAAGATCCGGCTGTGCTCCAGGAAGCGGCCCAGCACGGACCGCACCCGGACGTTCTCGCTCAGGCCGGGTACGCCGGGCCGCAGCGCGCAGATGCCGCGGACCAGGAGCTCGACGGGGACCCCCTCGCACGAGGCGAGGTAGAGCGCGTCGATGGTCTCCTCGTCCACGACCGAGTTGGCCTTGAACCGGATGCCGGCGGGCCGGCCCGCCCGGTGGTGCTCGATCTCGGCGTGGATCTGCTCGACCAGGCCCGAGCGGACCGAGTCGGGCGCGACCAGCAGCTGCTCGTAGGTCGCCTTCCGCGACCAGCCGGACAGGTTGTTGAACAGGTGGGCGACGTCCTCGCCGATGGCGTGGTCGGTGGTCAGGAGGCCGAGGTCCTCGTACATCCGCGAGGTCTTGGGGTTGTAGTTGCCGGTGCCGATGTGCGTGTAGCGACGGATGCCGCCCGCCTGCTCGCCCTCGTCGCGGACCACCATCGCCAGCTTGCAGTGGGTCTTCAGGCCGACGAGGCCGTAGACGACGTGGCAGCCGGCCTGCTCGAGCTTGCGGGCCCAGCGGATGTTGGCCTGCTCGTCGAAGCGGGCCTTGATCTCCACCAGCACCAGCACCTGCTTGCCGGCCTCGGCGGCGTCGATCAGGGCGTCGATGATGGGCGAGTCGCCGGAGGTGCGGTAGAGGGTCTGCTTGATCGCGAGGACGTGGGGGTCCGCCGCCGCCTGCTCGATGAAGCGCTGCACCGAGGTGGCGAAGGAGTCGTAGGGGTGGTGCAGCAGGACGTCGCGCCGGCGCAGCGCCTTGAAGACGTCGACCGGGGCCGCCGACTCGAACTCCGCCAGCCGCGTGTGGGTGCTCGGCACGAACGAGGGGTACTTCAGGTCGTCGCGGGGCAGGTCGGCGATGGAGTGCAGGCCGCGCAGGTCGAGCGGGCCGGGCAGCCGGAACACCTCCTTCTCGCTGATGTCGAGCTCGGAGACGAGCAGCTCGAGCACCGACGGCGCGATCGACTCCTCGACCTCCAGGCGCACGGGTGGGCCGAACTTGCGCCGCAGCAGCTCCTTCTCCAGCGCGGTCAGGAGGTTCTCGGCGTCGTCCTCCTCGACCTCGAGGTCCTCGTTGCGGGTGACCCGGAAGGTGTGGGCCTCCAGCACCTCCATGCCGGGGAAGAGCCGGCGCAGGTGGGCGCCGATCACGTCCTCCAGCGGGACGAAGCGGGCGTTGCCCAGCGCGACGAAGCGGTCGAAGTTCGAGGGGACCTTGACCCGGGCGAAGAGCTCCTTGCCCGTCTTGGGGTTGCGCAGCACCACGGCGAGGTTGAGGGAGAGCCCCGAGATGTAGGGGAAGGGATGCGCGGGGTCGACCGCCAGAGGGGTCAGGACCGGGAAGATGCGGTCCTTGAACAGCCGCTTGCACTCCTTCTGCTCGTCGCGGTCGAGGTCGGCCCAGCGGACCAGCTCGATGCCCTCGGTGCTGAGCGCGGGGATGACGTCGTCGTGGAAGACCCGGGCGTGGCGTTGGCTCAGCTCGGCCGACCGCTGCCAGATGGCCTCGAGGACCGCCAGCGGCATCAGGCCGCTGGCGGCGCGGACCGCGAGCCCGGTGGCGATCCGCCGCTTCAGGCCGGCCACCCGGACCATGAAGAACTCGTCGAGGTTGCTGGTGAAGATCGCCAGGAACCGGGCGCGCTCCAGGAGCGGCAGCTCGGTGTCCTCGGCCAGCTCGAGCACGCGTTCGTTGAACCGGAGCCAGGACAGCTCCCGGTCCAGGAAGCGGGTGTCGACCGCCTCGATCGCCGCGACCAGCGCGGGATCCGGGACGTAGCCGGGCGCCTGCCCGTCGTCCCCCCGGTCGTCCGGGACGGCCGTGAGGGTGCCCGGGTCGGCGTCCGGGACGAGGGACGTCGGCTGCTGCTCGGTCGACATGCTCGCGAGTGTGGCATCTGCGGGTGAACGGCAGGTGACGCCTGCGGGGCGGGCCGTACCCGAAGTATGTTGGCTCCCGTGAGCATGCGAACCGCCGTCGAGGCCCGGGCGCTGGCGATGTTGATGGGCCTCCCCGCCGGGGTGCAGCGACGGGTGTCCGGAGGTGCGCTCGTCCTGGACGGGCAGACGCTCGCGGACGACCTGCACCTCATGCTGACGCTGCAGCGCCTGGCCCGCCGGGGCGACCTCGCGGGGGAGGGCGTGCTCGAGGGTCGAGCCGCCATGCGGGCGAACGCCGTCCTGGCCGGCGGGCGTCAGCCGATCGGCCGGGTCCGCGACCTCGCCGTCGCCGACCGGCCCGCTCGGCTCTACGAGCCCTCGAGGCCGACCGGGCGCGGGCTGCTGCTGTTCTTCCACGGCGGCGGCTTCCTCTACGGCGACCTGGCCTCCCACGACGCGCCGTGTCGGATCCTCGCCGAGAGGTCCGGGGTGCGCGTGCTGGCCGTCGAGTACCGCGTCGGCCCGGAGGAGGCCTTCCCCGCCGCCTTCGACGACGCCGAGGCTGCGCTGCGCTGGGCCCACGAGCACGCCGACGAGCTCGGGATCGACCCGGAGCGGATCGGCGTCGGCGGCGACTCCGCCGGCGGCAATCTCGCCGCCTACACGGCCGTCGCGGCGGCCCGGGCCGGCCTCCCGCTGGCGTTCCAGCTGCTCGTCTACCCGTGCACCGACGCCGACCGGGAGACGGAGAGCCTGCGCCTGTTCGGTGAGGGCCTCTACCTCACCGCGGCCTCGATCGCCTCCTTCAACGACATCTACCTGCCCCGTCCCGAGGACCGGGACGACGAGCGGATGAACCTGCTCGACATCGACCTTCCCGCGGGACTCGCACCGGCGTACGTCGCCACGGCGGGCTTCGACCCGCTCCGCGACGAGGGCGAGGCCTATGCCCGCCGGATGGCGGACGCGGGCGCCGAGGTCGAGCTGCGCCGGTACGCCGACCAGATCCACGGCTTCCTCAACATCGTGGGCGTCGGCCGCAGCAGCCGTGCCGCGGTGCTCGAGATCGCCGGCCGGCTGCGCGCCGCGCTGGCGTAGCCGCCCGTCAGCCCCCGCGCGGGGCGCCGTCGGCGAACATCGCGCGCAGCGTCGCGATGACCCGTTGGGCCGCCGGGGAGGTCGATCTGTCGGGCATGGTGACGATCCCGAGCGTGCGGTCGACCTCGGGGGCGACGAGCGGGGTGGATGCGAGGTCGGCGAACGCCATCAGGGGCAGCACCGTCGCCGGCGCCGCCGCGACACCCAGGCCGGCCGCGACCAGTCCGGCGATGACCGCGATGTTCTGGGCCTCGATCGTGTCGGCGGGCCGGGCGTCGAGGGCGTCGAGGGTCGCGTCGGTGAGGATGCGCAGGCTCGCGGACGGGCCGAACATCACCAGGGTCTCCCCGGCCAGCTCGCGCCAGGTCACGGTGGCGCCGTCGGCGAACCGGTGGTCGCGCGGGTGCACGGCGTGGAACCGGTCGGAGAGCAGCGGGGCGAAGGCGGTGCCGGGGGGAAGGTCGGCGTCGCCGGCGATCGCCAGATCGGCCCGCCCGGCGACCAGGTCCTCGATCGCGTCGTGGGCGAGGACGTCGTGGATGTCGATCGTGACGTCGGGGGCGTCCTCGCGCAGCCGCGCGACGAGGGACGGCAGCAGGGTCGCCGCCACCGAGGGCAGCGCCGAGATCCGGACCACTCCGCCCGCGCCGTCGCGGAACAGGGCGAACTCGCGCATGCCGCGCTCGTAGTCGGCGATCAGGCCCGTGGCGATGCGGACGAACTCGCGTCCGGCGGGGGTGGGCTCGACGGAGCGCGTCGTGCGGTCGAACAGCCGGATGCCGAGGCGTCGCTCGGCGTCGTTCACGGCGCGGCTCAGCGCGCTCTGCGACAGGTGCGCCCGCTCGGCGGCCATCGTGAAGCTGCGCTGCCGCGCCACGTCCAGCACCAGGCGGAGCGTGCGCAGGTCGAGGTCGAAGGGGACGAGCATCCCGGCATTATCCCGCGGAGCGCATCAATCGATGTGTATTGAGGCGTGCAGAGAAAATGACCAGTGCATACGGTGACGGTCGTCATAGCGCCGGACGTGACCGGCGCCACCAGGCAGAGGCGATGCCCGACGTCGCCGAGAGAGTGAGAGATGACCTCCGTTCCCGTCCCCCCGGCCTCGTCGTCGGACGACTTCCGTCCCCTGGCGCACGTCCGCGTGCTCGACTTCACCCGCGTCCTCGCCGGTCCGTACGCCACGATGTCGCTCGCGGAGCTCGGCGCCGACGTCATCAAGGTCGAGATGCCCGGTGCCGGGGACGAGACCCGGGCCTGGGGCCCGCCGTTCGTCGGCGACTCGAGCGCCTACTTCCACGCCGTCAATCGCGGCAAGCGGAGCATCGCCCTCGACCTCACGACCGCCGGGGGACGCCGTACGGTCGACCGCCTCCTCGCGACGGCGGATGTCGTCGTCGAGAACTTCCGGCCCGGGGTGGCCGAGCGGCTGGGGCTCGGCGCGGACCAGGTCATGGCCGCCCATCCTCGGCTGGTCTACGCCTCCATCACCGGCTTCGGCCGCACCGGCCCCCTGGCGTCCGACGCGGGGACCGAGGTCATCGTGGAGGCCGCCTCGGGACTGATGAGCGTCACCGGCGTCCCCGGCGGGGAGCCGGTGCGCTTCGGGGTGGCCATGGTCGACCTGGCGACGGGACTGACCATGATCAACGGCGTCCTCGCGGCGCTGCTCGAGCGGGGACGCACCGGTCGCGGGCGCCGGGTCGACGTGTCGCTGTACGCCACCGCCGTCAGCGCGCTGGGCACCGTGATCGCGTCGTCGTCCGCCGGTGGTGGCGCCCCCCGGCCGTGGGGGAGCGCGCACCCCTCGATCGTGCCGTACCGGGCGTTCCGCGCCGCCGACGGTCACGTCGTCCTCGGGGCGACCAATGACGCGATGTTCCAGCGACTCCTCACCGCGTTGGACCTCGCTGCCGAGCTCGGGGGGCCGCGGTGGCGCACCAACGCCGACCGGGTCACCGATCGCGACCGGGTCGAGCTCGTCGTCCAGGAGGCGGTGGGCCGGCTCACGGTCGAGGAGGCCGTGGCGCGGCTGCGCCGGCACGGGGTGCTCGTCGCGGCGGTCCTCGATCCCGATCAGGCGGCGCGCAGCGAGCAGGCGCGGGCACTGGGCCTGACCACGGAGCACGACGGTGTCGTGATGACGCGCGGCCCGCTGGCCGCGGGCGGCGTCGATCGGCTCGGGCCGGCGCCGGCGCTCGGCCAGCACACCGACGAGATCCTCGCCGAGCTCGACGACGAGCATGAGGGTCGGCAGGGACACGACGACTACCAGGAGGTGGCGCGATGAGCGCGACAGGACGCGCGGCGGTGCTGCGTGGCTTCGGCCAGGACTTCACCGTGGAGACCTTCCCCCGCCCGCGGGCCGACGCCGGGGGCCTCGTGGTCGAGATCGAGACCGCGACGGTCTGCGGATCCGACGTGCACGCCTGGAAGGGACAGCTGTCCCTCGACGTGTCGCTGCCGATGATCCTCGGGCACGAGATGGCCGGCCGGATCGTCGAGATCGGTCAGGGCGCCGACGTCGACAGCGTGGGCCAGCCCCTCGCGATCGGCGACCGGGTGGTCTGGGCGCACGCATCGTGCGGGCGGTGCCACGAGTGCACCGTCGAGCAGACGCCGGTCCTGTGCTCGCAGCGCTACATCGGCTATCTCAACGACTGCTCCGTGCCGCCGCACTTCACGGGCACCTTCGCCGAGTACGGCGTGGTCCGTCCCGACGCGGGTCGCGTGCGGATCCCCGACGGCGTCGACTCGGCCTGGGCGTCGGCGGGGAGCTGCGCGCTGCGGACGGTGGTCAAGGCCCTCGAGCTGGCCGGTCCGGTCGACCGCGACGACACCGTGGTCGTCCAGGGGGCCGGACCGCTCGGACTCTTCGCGACGGCGCTGCTGTCCCTCAACGACCCGCGCCGCCTCGTCGTGGTGGGCGGCCCCCAGGACCGACTCGACCTGGCCGCGGCGTGGGGAGCCACCCACACCGTCCTCGTCGACCCGGCCGCGGACCCCGCCGGGCGGATCGAGGAGGTCATGTCGATCACCGGCCGCGGGGCCTCCGTCGCGTTCGAGCTCGCCGGTGCGCCCGGCGTCGTCGGCGAGGGCGTGCGGATGATGGCGCGCAACGGCCGGTACGTCGTACTGGGCACGCTGGGCGGCGCCCCGCAACCGGTCGACGTCGCGACGATCGTCACGCGCGGCCTCCGCGTTACCGGATCGATGAGCGGCGCGATCGGTGACTACCACCGCGCGATGCTCGCGCTCGACCGCTACCAGGACCGCTTCGACTGGGACCGGATGCTCGGCTCCACGTACGACCTCGACACCCTCGGCGACGCGATGGAGGCGATGGTCGCGATGACCGAGATCAAGCCGATCGTCCGCCCCGCCGGCCGCTGACCACGACGAAGGAGCTCCCCATGGCCGCAACCGACCGCGCCGACCTCGACAGCCTGCGCCCCGCGCTCGACGACCACCGCACGCCGCTGCCCGGAGCCTTCGGGCTGGACGTCGCCGGCGAGCCGCGCGAGCCGCGCCGGTGGCACGACGACATCGACCCCGCGACGGGCGAGCGCCTCGCCACCGTCGCCAGCGCCACCGGCGACGAGATCGCCGACGCCGTCGCGGCGGCGCGCGCCGCCGCGCCGGCATGGGCGGCCCGACCGCCCGCCGAACGCGGCGCCCTGCTGCGGCGGCTCGCCGACCTGGTGCGTCGCGACCAGGAGGTGCTCGCCCGGCTGGAGACGAGGGACACGGGCAAGCCGTTGGCGCAGGGGCGCGCGGACATCACCGCGGCCGCCCGCTACTTCGAGTTCTACGGATCGGTGGTGGAGGGCTTCCTCGGCGACTCGATCCCGCTCGGTGCCCGCTCGCTCGCCGTGGTGGAGCACGTCCCGCACGGAGTCACCGGCCACGTGGTCCCGTGGAACTACCCGGCGCAGATCACGGCCCGGTCGGTCGGCGCGGCCCTGGCGGCCGGCAACGCGACGGTCGTCAAGCCCGCCGACGAGGCTCCGCTGGTCGCGCTGGCCTATGGCCGACTCGCCCGCGAGGCCGGCTTCCCCGCGGGCGTCGTCAACGTGCTGCCGGGCGGGGCCGAGGCGGGCGCCGCGCTGACCGCGCATCCCGACGTCGATCACGTGTCGTTCACCGGCTCGGTCGCGACCGGCCGCTCGGTCGCCCGCGCCTGCGCGGATCGCGGACGCCCCGTCCTGCTGGAGCTCGGCGGGAAGTCCGCCCACCTCGTGCTCGAGGGCGCCGACATCGACCGTGCGGCGCCCGTGATCGCCCGCGCACTCCTGCTCCACGCGGGCCAGACCTGCACCGCGGGCACGCGGGTCGTCGTCCACGAGTCGCTGCACCGCCGCCTGGTCGACGCCCTCACGCCGTACTTCGCCGAGGCGACGCTCGGGCCGGGGCTGACCGATCCGACCGTCGGGCCGGTCGTCTCGGGAGCGCAGGCCGATCGGGTCACCGGCTTCCTGGAGCGGGCCGCGGCGCAGGGCGCGGTGGTCGCCGCCGAGGCGAAGCCGCCCGCCGAGGCGCTCGGTGGCTTCTTCGTGCCGCCGGTCCTCTTCGACGAGGTCGGCCAGGACACCGAGCTGTTCACCGAGGAGGTCTTCGGGCCGCTGCTGGCCGTCACCCCGGTGGACTCGGACGCGGCGGCGGTCGCGGCCGCGCACAACAGCCGCTACGGGCTCACCGCGGCGGTGTGGTGCCGCGACGTCGACCGGGCGCTGCGGGTCGCGCGGACGCTTGACGTCGGACAGACCTATGTCAACGGCTATGCGCCCGGCGGCGGCGTCGAGCTCCCGTTCGGCGGGACCCGCGACAGCGGCTACGGACGGGAGAAGGGCGTCGAGGCGCTGCGCGAGTACTCCCAGTCCCGCACCCTCTTCGTCGACATCGCGGGCGCGTGAGCACTCATCGATCCACGGAAGGAATCGTCATGTCACAGGTAGGCACCCCGGGTTCGCCGGGGCCGGAGGCGGGGCTCGTCGAGGTGTGGGGCGACACCGTCAACGAGACCCACGTGAAGATCTCGGTCCTCCTCGGGGCGGGTCTCGCCGTGCCGACGTTCCTCGTCGCGCGCGAGGTGCTCTCCGCGACGATGGAGAACCAGGACCTGGCCAAGACCTACGCCATGCTCGCGGGCCTCCTCGCCTGTCTGGTCGCCGCGATCGTGTCGGCGCGGCTGTTCGAGCCCAAGCGGATCGTCAGCGAGCAGACCCTCGACCGGGAGCAGCAGATCGAGGCCGCGCTCGACATCGCGCGCCAGCCCCTCGGGATGGGGCGCCTGTCCGACCTCGACGACGCCGGCCGCGAGGAGCTGCGCCGTCTGGGCCTGGACGAGGTGTTCGAGGAGGCCGAGCGCCGCCTCGCCGCGCAGACCGCGGTGGACGAGCAGCAGATCGACCAGATCGACGTGGCCGGGCCGGGAGCGGCGCGGTGAGCGCCGAGCTGATCGACGGCATCACGGCCGCGTTGCTCGCCGGCCTCGCCGGTGCCGTCATCTTCTCGCTCCTCGGCCTGGTCTCGGGCACCGACGAGACGGCGACCCTGGCCCCGCTGACGCTGGCGGTGGTCCTGCTCGGCGTGCCCCCGGCCGGCGTCCTGACCTTCTTCATCGCCGGCGCGGCGGCCAAGCACATGACCCACGCCGTACCGACGACCCTGCTGGGCATCCCCGGCGACACGATGGCGATCGCCCTGATGGAGGAGGCCAACTCGCTACGGCGCCTCGGCGTGCCGCACATCGCGCTGCGCAAGATGGTCTCGGCCGCCGTGCTGTCCGCCCTGATCGCGATCCCGGTGTCGGTGCTGGCCGCCAGCGCGCTCGCGACGATCGCCGACGACATCAAGCAGGTCATCCCGTACCTCTTCCCGGTCATCGCGATCGCGATCGCCTACCTGTCCAAGGGCCGCTGGGCCTCGGTGATCGCCCTGGTGCCGTTGACGGCGATGATCACGGGCCTGAACACCTTCGTCGCCGCCGAGACCGGCAAGACCCTGGCGATCAGCTTCTTCGTGGGACTCGCCGTCGGGCCGATGATCGTCGACCTGGTCGGCCTCGCCTCACCGTTGAGCCGAGCGGCCCTGCTGCGCGAGCGCCGGCCCACCTTCTGGCTGGCCCCCGAGGACGGGGGCGACGGCTCCGCCGCGGCCGCGCCGCGCAACCCGCTGCGCGTGCTGTCCCGCTCCGAGGCGACGACGACCGCCGCCGCGGCCGGTGTCACGAGCCTCACCTTCGTGGTCAGCCCGCTCGCCATGGCGATCCTGGTCGGCGACATCGTCGGCGCCCGCGTCAAGCACGCCTACCAGCGGCTCACCCGGGTGATCTCGGTGCGCAACGGCGTGACCGACTCGACCTACCTGGCGGAGACGCTGATCCCGCTGGTGGCCGTCGGCCTGCCGCTCAGCCCGATCGCCGCCGGCGCCGCGGCGCCCCTGTTCAACGCCCCGCCGGTCTTCACCGTCGGCGGCGACGGCGTCGAGCTCCACAACCTGCACACGCTCCTGAGCCCGACCCAGTTCCTGGTGTACGGCCTCATCGGGGTCCTCGCCGCCGCGCTGATCGCCTACCCGCTGACGGTGACCTATGCGCGCCGCGCGGCGCTCTTCGTGGCGCGCAACCTGAGCCACGAGGCCGTCGTCGGTGCGTTCGCGGGTCTGGTCCTCGTCGTCGCGATGTACGAGGGCGGCATCTGGGGCGTCGTCGTGATGCTGACCGTCGGCCTGGTCGGCGGCGTGCTGAACAAGGTCATCGGCATGCACGTCGGGGTGCAGTGCATGGCGTACTACGTCTCGGTCCTGACCGTCCCGGTGCTGCTGTGACGGTCCTGCCGTGACGGCGCGTGCGGACACCCTCGGCCTGCCGGCCCGCCACCCCGGGACGGGCCTGCCGGCCGCGGTGACGGTGTACGAGGTCGGCGCCCGCGACGGGCTGCAGGCCGAGAAGCGGATCGTCCCGACCACCGCCAAGGTCACGCTGATCCAGGACCTGCTGGCGGCGGGCCTGCCGGTGGTCGAGGCGACGAGCTTCGTCTCCCCGCGCTGGGTCCCGCAGCTGGCGGACGCGGCCGAGGTGCTCGCCGGCCTGGGGCCGGACCTGAGCCGGCACCCGGTGCTGGTCCCCAACCGCACCGGACTGCGGCGCGCGCTCGACGCGGGCGCGCGCGGGGTCGCGGTCTTCGTCAGCGCCACGGAGGCCTTCGCCCGCAGCAACCTGAACCGCTCGCTGGAGCAGGCGCTCGACGCCGCCGTCGAGGTGGCGGCCGAGGCCAGGAGCCACGGGCTGCGCGTGCGCGGCTACGTGTCGATGTGCTTCGGCGACCCGTGGGAGGGGCCGGTCGCGCCGGCACGGGTGGCGGCCGTCTCCCGTGCGCTGGTCGACGCCGGGTGCGAGCAGGTGTCGCTGGGCGACACGATCGGCGTCGGGACGGCCGGGCAGGTCCGCGCCGTCGTCGACGCCCACGGCGCCGCCGGGGTCGGCCCCGGCGACCTGGCGCTGCACTTCCACGACACCTACGGACAGGCGCTGGCGAACGTGTACGCCGGACTGCAGGCGGGTGTCACCTGCTTCGACAGCTCGGTCGCCGGTCTCGGCGGCTGCCCGTTCGCCGGATCGGCGACCGGCAACCTGGCCACCGAGGACCTGCTGTGGATGCTCGCGGGCCTCGGCATCGAGACGGGCGTGGACCTGATGGGGGTCGTCCGCGCCGGCGTCGTGATGGCGGACCTCCTCGCACGGCCACTCAGCCGGGTCGCCGCCGCTCTGCTCGGCTGAGGCCGGCCCGGCCGCCGGGCACGGGCGACTCAGAGGTCGGGACGGTGCTCGCGCAGCTGGCGCACGAACTCCTCGGCGTCGACCATGGACCCGTCGATCACGAACGGGTCCATGCCCTTGCGCGGGAACCGCACCACCCAGCCGGGGTCGCCGGGGCTGCCGACCATCTCCACGCGGGTGCTCGGCTTGCGGACGTCGAAGCGGTGCGTGGACTCGCCCTGCTCGATGTAGACGATGCCGCGCACGACGCTGACCTCCACCGGGACCACGCGGGTCCGGGCCGCTGCCCAGCCGAGTCCGATCGCGATGACCACCATCGCGACCCCGAACGGCGTGCCGAGCTTGCCGTTGATCAGGGTCAGCAGCGCCACCATGCCGGCCACGATCGCGGTCGCGCCGAGCACCATCGAGAGCACCCGGGGATCGCTGCCGTCGCCGGTCAGCCGGTCGCCCGCCGTCGGCTCGCCCTCGAAGAGCGAGAGCGAGTCGCCGTCCTGCGTCTCGAGGGCGCGGACCTGGGCCCGCGCGCTCTCCAGCTCGGTCGTCAGCCGGGCCACCTCGTCCTGGCTCGCCGTGAGCCGACGGGCCAGGTCGTCGCGCTCCTGCCGGAGCGCGGCCACCGGGTCGACGTCGGGCTGGGTCATCGGCCCCGGGTCACAGGTCGGTCCGCCACTGGCGCAGCGCCTCCAGGAACGTGGACGCGTCGACCATGCGCGCGTCGATCACGACCGGCGACATGCTGCGGCGCAGGATGAGCACCCGCCACGACTTGGATCCCGGCGTGCCGGTCTGCTCGATCTTGGTGTTCGGGCTGGTCAGGTCGAAGGTGCTGTTGGTGTCGCCCTGGGTGACCTTGAGGACGCCGGTCTCGTCGATGCTGACACTGCGCGAGGAGTTGCTGGCCTTGAGGGCGTAGCCGAGCAGGATCGCGGCGATGACCGTGAGCGTCGCGCTGAAGGCGATGTCGTCGGCCAGGGTGCCCTTGATCGCCATCCGGCCGACCATCGCCGCCAGCCCGATCGCGCCGAGGATGGCCAGCGGGGCCAGGCTGTCGCTGCCGCGCTTGGCATGGAAGGGGACCCGCTTGCGGGTCGGGGCCGGGACGGCAGCCGCGACCGCGGGCTCCCGCTCGGTCGCCCGCGCGGGGGCGACCGGCTCAGCGTCCGGCTCCGGCTCGGGTACGACGGCCTCGGGCTCGGGTACGACGGCGTCGGGTTCCGCCTCCGTGACTGCCTCCGCCTCGGCCGCGGGCTCCGGCTCGGGCTCCGGCTCCGGTTCCGGCTCGGGGCTGACGACCTCGGCATCGACCTCCGGCTCCGGCGCGGGAGCCGGCTCGGGCTCGGGGGCGACGACCTCGGGCTCGGGCTCCGCGGCCTTCGGTGGCGCGGCGGTCGGCGGGCTCACGGGCGCGTCGTCGTCCTCGGCTGCGACATCGAGGGTCTCGACGTCGTCGAGGAACTCATCGGTCTCGTCGGGCTCGCCCGTCTCGTCGGCCTCGGTGGGCGTGCTCGCCGTCGCCCGCCACTGCTCCAGCAGCGAGGGGGTCCGCTCGGCGGGCGTGCCGAGCGCGTCCGCGATGTCCGTGTGGGGCTCGACGCCATCGACGGGCTCGACGGGCTCGGTCGTCTCGGGTTCCGGCAGCACCGCGGGGGTCGCCTCCGCGGCGAGACGGGCGCGGATCTGGGCCATCTGGGCGGCCAGGTCGCCCACCGGCGGGACCGCCGAGGCCGGCTCGGCGTCGACGAGAGCGGCGATGTCGGGCAGGTCGGCGGGCTCCGGCGGACCGGCCGCGGACTCCGGCTCCCCGTCGCCCGCCTCCTCGGGCTCGGCAGCGAACCGCACCTCGGGGGCGGGTTCGGTGGCGGGTTCGGCCTCCGGCGTGGGCGCCGGGCCGGAGGCCGGTTTACGCTCGGCGACCGACTCGGCGACCGACTCGGCGACCGACTCGGCGACCGGCGCGGCGGTCGGGACGGGCTCGGGATCGACCGGCGCCTCGACCGGCGGCGCAGCCACCGGGACGACCGGCTGCTCGGCGACCGGGGCGGGCGCGGCGGCCGGGGCGGGCGCGGCGGCCGATGGCGCGGCGAGGACGTCCTCGGTCAGCTGGGCGCGGATCTGGGCGACCTGGTAGGCGAGCGCGGCGGCGTCGGCGAGGGCGCGCTCGCGCTCGCGGGCGAGCTCGGCCGCACGTGCCTCGGCCTCCTCCCGCGCCCGGGCGTGCTCGAGCGCCCGCTCCTCGGCCTGGACGAGGTCCGAGCGCAGATCCTGCACGGCGCTGGCGTGGGCCTCGGCGGCGAGCTCGAGCTGCTGGCGGGCCTCCTCCTCGGCGAGACGGCGCGCCTCGGAGGCGTCCAGCGCCCGACGCTCGGCCGCCTCGGCGGTCTCGAGAGCCAGGCGGGCCATCTCGGCCTGCTCGAGGGCGGCCTGCTCGGCGGCGCTGCGGGCCTGGTGGGCCTCCTGGGCCAGGCGTGCGTGGTCGGCGGCGGCCTGTTCGGCCGCGGCGCGCTCCTCGACGGCCTGACGGGCCAGGGCGCCGTGCTCCTGCGCGCTCGCGGCGGCCTGCTCGGCGAGCAGGCGGGCCCGTTCCTCGGCCGCCTCGGCGGCGCGGTGGGCGTCCTGGGCGAGGGCGGCCTGCTGGCGGGCGGCCTCCTCGGCGAGGGCTCGTGCCTGGGCGATCTCGGCGGAGGTCCGCTCGGCCGCCTCCCGCTCCTCGAGCATGCGGCGGGCGAACTCGGCGTGCTCGGCGGCGCTGACGGCCGCGGCCTCCGCCATCACCCGGGCCCGGGCCTCGGCGGCTTCGCGGGCTGCATGCGCCTCCGCCGCGCGCCGGGCCTGCTCGACCGCACGCAGCTCCGCCTCCTCACGCTGCGCGGAGGCAGCGTTCGCGAGCCGGTCGGCCTCGGCACGGGCCTCGTGGGCGAGCTGGGCGGCCTCCTCCGCGGCGAGCCGCTCGGCGGCCTGTTCGGCGGCGGCCAGCTCGGCGTCGCGACGCAGCCGGGCGGCGAGCGCGGCGACCACCTCGGCGTTGTCGGGGACGCCGGGGGTGTCGTCGGCGACCTCGCCGTCGGTCTGAGCGGGGGCGACCAGCTCCGCCTCGATCTCGGCGCGGGCGTGGGCCAGCACCTCCTCCGGCCGGCGGGGGGCCTCGGCCACCTCGTCGATGTGGGGGATCGGCTCCTCGAGCAGGGGCGGCTCGACGATCTCCTGACGGGGCCGCGACTGCGCCTTCGGTGCGGCACTCGCGCCCGGCCGGCGTCGCAGGCGGGCCAGGCCCTTGGGCTGGGGCGCGGGGACCGGCTCCGCGAAGCCACCGTCGACGGCAGCCGCGATCACGCGCTGCCCGGCCTCCTCGTCGCTGACCCGGCGTGCAGGCGAAGGAGTCGCGGCTGTCTGCTCGGGCTCCGCCTCCGCCTCGGGCTCCGCCTCCGCCTCGGGCTCCGGCTCAGGTGCGGGCTCCGGCGCCCCGACGGAGGCCGGCCCGATGTCCTGCGCGGGCGTCGGCTCGTCGGACGCGACCGCGGGGTCGTGCCGCTCCGCCTCGGGAGAAGGCGCCGCGACGGCGGGGTCCTCGTCGTGCCAGACCTCGGCCGTCAGCGGGTCGACCTCCGCGCCGCCGGCGTCCCGGGGGAGCGTGCCCGGCGCCGCGGCGGCCACGTCGAGCGCGTCACCGAACGGCCGGCGGGTGGCGCGCGCGATGATGTCCGACCAGTCGCCGGAGGCGTCGCCGGTCTCGTCGGCGCCACGCTCCTCCAGGGCGTCCGGCGCCCCGGCCGACGCCTGCCCTGGGGCCGGGTCGTCGGCGGCATCGCGGCCGGGATCGCCGGGCTCCGGCGCCGGCTCCGAGCGCATCCGCTCGAGACGGTCGGTCAGCGTGCCGCGCAACGTCGGGTCGTCGGTGGTGGCGCTCGACCCGGCCTCGAACTCCTCGGGGTCGATCTCCGTCAGCGGGCGGCCGAGCGAGCGGTCGATGACGCTGGCCCAGTCGGCGTCCGACGGCCCCGCCCCGGCCGGGGCGACGGCGTCGGTCCCCGCGTCGGCGCGAGCCTGCCCGTCGACGCCGTCGCCCTCCGCGGAGTCGGGGACGTCGCCGGCGTCGGCCGCGCGCAGCCGGCCGCTCCGGCCGCCGACGCGCGCCACCAGGTCGTCGAAGGGCTCGTCCGTCGCGGTGCCGGCGGTCTCGTCGGGGCCGTCGCCCTCCTCGAGCGGCACCGAGGTGTTGCTGCGCCGCAGCAGCTCCTGGATGTCGTCCGGGTCGAGCTCGCCGACCATCGGCCCGTCGTCGGTACGACGCCGCAGCAGGCCTCTCCGTCCCCGGCCGCGTCCAGGACGCGACTCAGCGAGCCGGGCGTCCTCGGGACCCGGCTCGCCGTCGGTGACAGAGCTCATGGTGGGTAAATCTACTCACCGGTCGCAGAGTTACGGGCCAGTTCCGGGCGCTGGTACTGCACGTGGGTGTCGGCCGCCGCGTGGCGGAAGCCGAGGGCCTCGTAGAGCCGGCGCGCGGGGGTGTTGTCGGACTCGACGTAGAGGAGCACCTCGCTCACGCCGCGCGCGGCGAGGTGGTGCAGACCGGCGATGGTGAGCACGCGGCCCAGCCCCCGGCCCTGGGCGGCGGGCGCGATGCCGACGACGTACACCTCGCCGAGGGAGGCGTCGTGCTGCTTGGTCCAGTGGAACCCGAGGAGCTCGCCGTCGTCGTCGACGGCCAGGAGCAGTCCGGCGGGGTCGAACCACGGCTCGGCCATCCGCTCGGCCAGGCCGGCGGCGTCCATCGCGCCCTGCTCGGGATGGTGGGCGAAGGCGGCCGCGTTGACCGCGATCAGCGCGTCGGCGTCGCTCGCGCCGTAGTCGCGGATCCGCACCCCGGCCGGCGGCTCCACGGAGGGCAGCGGCACGGCGGCCGGGCGACGCATCACCCACAGCTCCCGGGTGCGGACGAAGCCCCACCGTTGCGCGAGCGCCGCGGCGGCCGGATGGTCGCCGTGCGACCAGGCGGTGAGCGGGCCCGGCTCGGCGACGGCCAGGGCGCCGAGGCTCGCCCCCAGGCCCGAGCCGCGCCTCCCCGGGGCGACGACGAGGTCGAGCTCGGTGCCGCGGCGCAGGGCGAACCCGTCGTCACTCACCCAGGACCCGATCCCGTCGAGCCCGTGGTGCTTGAGCCGGAGCGTCACGGCCTCGTCGACCGGGTCGGTGCCGTCCGCCTCGCGGCTGGCGTCGCGCACCCGGCCGATCGCGTCGAGGGCGGGCGCGTCGGTCAACAGGCGCAGCTGCGAGGTCACCCCTCCGACGGTAGCGGCACCGCGTCGGGCTGCCGCAGGTGCGGCTGGGTGCGGGTCCACTCCTGGATCTGCGCGGCCAGCGCCCGGCCGACCAGATCGTGGGCGTCGGGGGAGAAGTGGAAGCCGTCCGGGACCGCGTCGTCACGGTTCGGGTACGTCGCCGCGACGATCTCGTTGGTGCGGAAGACCCGGACCTCCCGGTCTCCCCGCGCCTCGACCGCCTCGGCCAGGAGCCGGTTGAGCAGCTCGACCCGGGCCGGCATGCCGGGGAAGAGCTGCACGCCGTAGGTGCCCGGCAGGGGCGTCTCCATGAGGATCACCAACGGGCTCTGGATCTCCCGGACCCGCTCGGTGGCGCGCATGATGTCGGCGACGGCGTGGCGGACCCGGCGCTCGCCGTACCGCGGCGGGAGCCGCCGGTCGAGCGCCGTCTGCGCACGCACGAGCGAGCGCCACAGCGGGCGCAGCACCTTGGTCCGGTACGCCGTCGACAGCCGCCTCGGCAGCCAGGTGAAGGCGTTCGCGTGACGCTCGAGCCGGTTGGGCCAGAGCAGGTGCAGGGTCTCGTAGTGCCCGACCATGTAGATCACGACGTCCGGCGAGAAGCCGACCACGTCGCGCTCCCACATCCGCACCACGGCCGAGGTCGGCATGCCGCCGACCGTGACCGTGCGGACCTCGGTGGGCTGCCCCGAGGCGAGCAGCTCGCGCTCGACGACCCGGGGGAAGCCGAGGTTGCTGCGCGGGCCGCTCATCGGGCTGGTCCAGCCGGCCGTCGATGCGCCCCGGATGAAGATCCGGGTCGGGAGCCATCCGGTCTCGTTCACGGGGACGACCCTAGGGGATGGCGCGATCAGACGCCGCGGCTCTCGACCTCGGGCGCGGGCGCCGGTGCGGACGTCGGCGCGGTCTCGGCGTCCTTGGTGGGCAGCACGAACCGGTAGCCGACGTTGCGCACGGTGCCGATCAGGGTCTCGTTCTCGGGGCCGAGCTTGGCGCGCAGCCGCCGGACGTGGACGTCGACGGTCCGGGTGCCGCCGAAGTAGTCGTAGCCCCACACCTCCTGCAGCAGCTGCTGACGGCTGAACACCCGGCCGGGGTGCTGGGCGAGGAACTTGAGGAGCTCGAACTCCTTGAAGGTGAGGTCGAGCGCGCGGCTGCCGACCTTCGCGGTGTAGGTCGCCTCGTCGACGACGACCTCGCCCGAGCGGATCAGGTGGGCGTCGGGATCGGCGGCGTCGCGAGCGGCGGAGAGCCGGCCGATGGACAGCCGGATGCGGGCCTCGAGCTCGGCGGGTCCGCAGGTGTGCAGCACCACGTCGTCCATGCCCCAGTCGTGGTGGACCACCGCGAGGCCGCCCTCGGTCACGATGAGGACGACGGGGACGTCGGCGCCGGTCGTGCGGATCAGCCGGCACAGGTCCCGGGCGCCGGCGAGGTCCTGCCGGCCGTCGACGAGCAGCAGGTCCGACTCCGGCGCGTCGAGGAGGGCGCTGCCCTCCGCGGGGAGGATGCGGACCTGGTGGCCGAGCAGGGCGAGGCCGGGCAGCACCTCCGCCGAGGGCTGCAGGGCGCTGGTCAACAGCAGAAGCGTGCTCAAGCTGGCCTCCTCGCCGACGCCGCCGTCGTGGCGGCACCGAGTCGAGACCGAAACGCACCGTTGGGCCCCGGCCAGTTTTCTGATGGGGGATGATACCGACATACGCACGCCGTGGGGAAGGGTCGTCGAGGTGAGTGAGACGCAGGTCATCCGGGTCCGGTACTGGGCCGCCGCCCGCGCAGCGGCCGGGATCGCGGAGGAGGACGTGGCCGTCGCCGGCCCCGTGACCCTCGCCGAGCTGCGGGCCGAGGTGGTGGACCGCCACCCGGGCACCCGGCTGCCGGACGTCGTCGGCATCTGCTCGGTCCTCATCGGCGAGCGGCCCGTCTCGTCGGAGGATCCGGCGGCGGTGCTGGTGCGTCCGGGAGACGTCGTGGAGTTCCTCCCGCCATTCGCCGGAGGGTGAGACCGCGGCGGTCCCGCGCACCTATACTCCCCGCGTGCTCGCCTCCTCCCGAAAGCCCCGCCCGTCCGGGCGGTATCGGGCCGACAGCATCGCGGTGACCGCCTGCCTGGTGGTCCTGGCGGTGGTGCTGGCCGCGCTGGCGAGCCAGGGCACGATCGCGACGATCGTCGCCGGCGGCGCGGCCTTCTACGTCTTGATGCTCGCGCTCGTGGGTCGCGAGCGCACCGCGGTCTTCACGCTGATGGCGGCCTTCGCGACGGCCCCGATGTACAAGGGCCTCGCCCCCTCCGCCAGCTCGCTGGTGACCGCGACCGACGGTCTGGTGGCGCTCGGCGTGCTGCTGCTCGCCCCGTCGCTGTTCAACAAGCGGATCGAGGTGCCCGGACTCTTCGCCCTCGGCGTGACGGTCGTGTTCGTGATGTCCTCGATCGCCTCGGTGGCGTCCCCGGAGCCGGCGAAGAGCTACCTGACCATGATCCTGTGGCTCGGGGTGATGGCCGGGCTGCCGGCGGTCTTCGCGATCTGGCGGCCGAGCAACGCCGTCTTCGACCTCCTGTGCTGGTGCTACGTCTTCGGGCACATGGTCAGCTTCGGCTACGCGATGTACTACGGACCGTCCGACCAGGGCCGGTACGGCGGCCTCGCGACCCACCCCAACTACTTCGCCCAGGGCGGGCTGATCACGTTCTGCGTGCTCCTCTACCTGCTCTACCGCCATCGCACGTGGGTCGTGCGGACGGTGATCGTCGGTGCCGGCGTCGTGTGCGGGGCGACGATCTACCTCAGCGGGAGCCGCGCGGCCATGGTGGTCGCCGCCGTCCTCATCCTGATGATCCCCGTGGTGGAGCGCTCGGCGATCATGGGCTTCATCTACGCCATCGGCGGGGCGCTGTTCGTGATCGCGATCCCGATCCTGGTCGACATCAGCGGCGAGACCTCCTCCCTGGGGCGCCTGGTCGGCGGCAGCAGCTCGGGCTTCTCCGATCAGGCCCGCGAGCTCGGTCAGCAGACCGGCATCGAGCGCTTCCTGTCCCAGCCCTTCATCGGCACCGGACTGATCGACCTGTTCGAGATCCACAACATGTACCTCGAGATCGCGGCGGCCATCGGCGTCTTCGGCCTCGCCGGGTACCTCTGCGTGATTTTCGTGTTCGCGCGGCCTTTGTTCAGTGACGTTCCGCATCGTCGGCTGTTGTATGTCGCGTGGGCCTTCATCGGGTTCGGTGCGACAGTGCCGGGCTTCTACGACCGCAGCATCTGGTTGCCCCTCGCCCTGGGTGCCGTGGCCGTGATGGAGTACCGCCGCACGACACCCTGGTTCCTGCCGGAGCGACCGTCAGGAACGCCCCCCACGGTGCCCGCTCCGGCCGGCGCCGCCCCCCGAAAGGCTGATCGATGACGCTCGTCCGCAGTGGCGCCCACCTGGCCAAGCGCGTACGCCAGACGCCCCAGCTGTTCCGCAACTTCCCTGAGGTCTTCTGGGATCTCGGGACGCATCGGACGCGCCTGCGCCGCCAGGAGATGACCTTCCGGATGCGCAACGGGTACGTCGTGACCTGCCCGAACGTCAACGGCGCCCGGTTCCCCCTCTACGAGATCTTCGCCGACGACGCCTACCACCTCGGCGAGCTCACCGCCGGTGTCGACGCCGACGCCGCGGTGCTGGACGTCGGCGGCCAGATCGGCAGCTTCTCGCTGGCCCTGGCCCGGGTGCTGCCGAAGAGCCGGATCCACGTCTACGAGGCGTCGCCGGTGTCGGCGTCGTACATCACGCGCAACGTCGAGGACAACGGCCTCGGCGCCACGATCACGGTCCACGGCGAGGCGATGGCCGGCGAGCCCGGCGAGTTCACCTTCGTCGACAGCGGCACCGCGAGCGGCCACAACGGCCTCACCGCGCCCGGCTGGATGAAGGAGCAGGGCGCGACCGAGGTGACCGTGCCGGCCCAGTCGTTCGACCGCGCCGTCGGCGAGATCGAAGCCGAGGGACGCGCGGTGCAGATCGTGAAGATGGACGTGGAGGGCGCCGAGTACGACATCGTGCTGCGCAGCTCGCCGGCGTCGTGGGCCCAGGTGCGCAAGGTCGTCATGGAGTACCACCCGGTCGAGGGGCACACGCTCGACGAGCTGCTCGCCTTCTTCGCCGCCGTCGGGCTGGAGCCCGGCCGGCACGACCCGGGCCTGCGTCCGGGCCTCGGCGTCATCTGGCTCTCGCGACCGGCCTGAGCCTCGATCCGTGAGCCGCCTGCCCTCCCAGCTCCAGCCGCTCTGGCCGGTCGTCAAGCGGGGGCACCGCTGGGGTGCCCGGATGGTCGGCGCCGCCGGCCGGCACACCGTCGGGCCTGCCCGCGGGCTGCCGCGCACCGGCAGCGAGCGGTCCCGTGAGACGGCGCTGCTGGAGCCGGCCACGACCCGGATCGTCCCGGTCGGCGACGCCTTCACCGTCCGGCGCACGCTGCCCGTCGGCGAGCCGCCGGCGCACTGGTACTTCGCCGAGCGGCTGGAGCAGCGGGTCCCCGAGCGCTTCGTGCTGGAGCTGACCGAGGGGCGGCTGCAGGGCCGGCACGCGGCGGTCGTCACGGCCGGCGGCGTACTCGACCTGGAGACCAGCCACTACTTCGACATCGCCGGCTGGCGCGAGCACCCGGTGTTCTGGAACCCCCGACCGCGGCCGGCGGAGCGTGTCGACGGCACCGTGGCGGTGCTGGCCGCCCGCGGCACCGGCCACAACTACTACCACTTCCTCATCGACGCGCTGCCGCGCCTGGCGATGCTGGACGCGGCCCATCCGGGCCTCCGACCGGACCGCTGGGTGGTCGACACCGCCACGCGCTACCAGCGGGAGCTGATCGCGCTGCTCGGGCTGGAGGAGGAGCGCCTGGTCGCCCCCGGCCCCGGCTTCTCGCTGCAGGCCCGGCGGCTGCTGGTGCCCTCGCTGCCGAACGTCAGCACGCTGGTCTCTCCCGAGACCAGCGCGTGGCTGCGAGTCCGGCTGCCGCCGCGAGGCGCGGCGAGCGGACTGCCGGACCGCCTCTACGTCACGCGGGGCACGACGCCCCACACGCGCCGGCTGGTGCAGGAGGAGGCGGTCGTCGCGATGCTGCGGCGGCGCGGCTTCACGGTCATCGACCCCGGGACGCTCAGCGTGCAGGAGCAGATCGACCACTTCGCGGCCGCCCGCGTGGTCGTGGCACCGCACGGCGCCGCGCTGACCAATCTCGTCTTCGCGCGCGACGGCGTGCGGGTCCTCGAGCTCTTCGCGCCGACCTATGTCAACGGCGGCTACTGGTCCATCGTCGGCAACATCGCGGACAGCCGCTACCGGTACGTCGTCGGCGACGGTCCGCGCGCTGCCCGCCCGGGTCGGCCGCAGCGCGGCGTGATGGACGACATCGACCTCGCCCCGGCCCGGGTCGAGGAGGCCCTGGAGCGCCTGCTCGCGGACTGACGTCCGCTCGGCCGGTGGCAGCGGCCGCCGGGTGCGGAATCAGCCGGTGGGGGCAGGGTCAGGCGACCTCGGTGTTGTCCGCCCGCGGCGAGGGGTGCTCGTCGAGGGCGACGACGGAGCGCGAGCCGCTGTTGCGGGCGATGAGGTCCATCACCTCGGTGTAGCTGAGCGACGGCTTGACGTGGGCGACGATCAGGACCGTGCGGAGCAGGATCGTGAAGTCGAGCCGCAGCCGGTAGCCGTCGAGGACGGCGTGGCAGTAGGCGCCCTCGATGCGCAGCCGCTCGGAGTCGGTGAGCGCGTCGCGACCGACCAGCTGCGCCGGACCGGTCAGGCCGGCCGCGGTGAGGAAGCGGTCGCCGGCGTAGGAGTACTCGTCGAGCAGCGCGTTCATCACGTTGGTGGGCAGCGGCCGGTTGCCGACGATGCTCATCTTGCCGCTCAGCACGTGCACGAGCTGGGGGATCTCGGTCAGCCCGCACTTCTCGAGCAGCCGCCCGGCGCGGGTGTAGAGCGGCGAGTCGGGCGAGATGTTGAGGAAGCGGGTGTTGGTGACGGGCACCGTGTCGCGGTTGACCAGCCGGTCGGCGTTCTTGACCATCGTCCGGAACTTCACGACCTTCGTGGGATCGCCGTTCCCGACGAGCCGGTTCGACCGGTAGAACACCGGCCGTCCCGAGGTGATCAGGATCAGCAGCGCGCCGCCCGCCACGGCTGGCAGCCACACCACGGCAGCCAGGCTGACCACGACGACGTCGAACACCCGCTTGATGTGCATTCGCTACTCCCGTGTTCTCCCGGTCGACCCGCTGTCCCTAGCGCCCCCCAGCGCGCCGCGGCGTCGTCCCGATGAGAGACTCAACGAGCGAATTGCGAAAGAGATACTCCTCACGGCCAGCCAAATTCGCGAGTCCGCCCCGACGGTCCGTCCGACCGCCCCCAGGTCGGGGTCGAGCGCGACCCGGGCCAGCCGGTCGTACGACGCGTGGAGACGCTGCCACGGCAGTCCGCCCCGCCCGGCGCGCAGCCGCCCGGGATAGAGCACGGCGAGCCGAGCGCCGTGGCGGTCCACCCGCTGCTGGAGCAGCTCCTCGAGCAGGCACTTCCAGCCGCCGTAGTAGCGGCGGTCGTCTCCCGGGGCGAGCGCGATGACGGTGGAGACCAGCACGACCTCGACCCGGCGACCGCAGGCGAGGACCTCGTCGACGTAGCCGAGGTCGCGGCGGACGGCGGCCAGGTCGGCCTCGAAGTCCGGCTCGACCGGATGGACCGGACCGAGCGCCGCCACCACCAGGCGCACCGTGCCGTCGCCCAGGGCGCGGACCCGCTCGGCGAGCGTGCCGTCCGAGGCGTCGACCACCGCGGCGGGGCCGAGCCCTGTCGCGTCGGCCACCGCGACCGCGTCGGCGGCGTCGCGCGCCACGGCGAGAAGAGGGGATCCGCGACGGACGTCGACGACGGCGCGGCCCAGGCGGGTCTTCGGGCCGAGGAGGACGGTCGCGGACCGGCTCATCGGCCGGCCCGGCGCAGGATGGTCTCGAAGCGGTCGGCACACCCCGCCAGGGCGAACTCCTGCTCGGCGAGATCGCGCGACGCCTCGCCCAGCTCCTCGCGCAGCTCCGCGTCGGTGACGACCCGCGCGACCCACGCGGCCGCCTCGGGAAGCGAGCGGGCCTCGGGGGCGACGACCGCGCCCCCGGCCTTGGTGATCAGGGTGGACGCGAGGTTCTCGCCGGGCATCATGCCCAGCACCGGGCGGCCGGCGCACAGGTAGGACAGCGTCTTCGACGGCACCGAGAAGGCGCCCGCCTGCTTGTCGAGCAGGACGACGAGGACATCGCCGGAGCCGAGCACCTCGGACAGCCGGTCGTAGGGCTGGAACGGCAGCAGGGTCACCGGTACGTCGAGCCGCCGGGCCTCGTCGCGGATCACCTCGACGGCCGGGCCCTCGTTGACGACCACGAGGCGCACCGGCTGGCCGGCGTCGATCACCTCGCGGGCCAGCCCGACCAACAGGGTCGGATCGTGCTTGAGCCCGAGGGTGCCGGAGTAGAGCAGGGTCGCGACGTCGTCGAGCTCCTGCTCCTCGGCCCAGCGGTTGACCCGCGGGACGGGGACGATCTCGTCGAGCGGCGCCCAGTTGGGGATCACGGTGACCTTGTCGGCCGTCCCCCACTCCTCGTGGACGGGGACGAACGACGGCGCGATCACCACGATCGCCGCGGCCCGGCGCGAGACCCACCGCTCGGCGACGCTGAACGCGGTGGCGACGACGCGGAAGAGCCCGCCCAGCTTGTCGCCGGCGAACGACCTCACCGCGACGGCGTACACGTCCTGGTGCCACAGCACCCAGGGCCGGCGCATCAGCGCCATGCCGAGGGCGAACACCACCAGCGTCGGGATCTGCGCGTTGGACAGCATGGCGGTGGCGGCGCGGGTGCGGCGCACCTGGCGCAGCAGCTGCCACCCGACGACCGCCTCGATCAGGATCCGCCTGGCGAACCTGTCCTTGGCGATCGGCGTGGCCGGGCCGACCGGGTCGAAGACGAGGGTCTCGCCCGGCTCGGCGCGCAGGTGCCCCTTGCCGGACACCCATCCCGGGCAGAACGAGTGGGTGACCGCGTGCCCCCGCCGGGCGAGCTCACGGCTGAGCTCGACCTGGAACGGGTGACCCGAGTAGTCGTGGACGAGGATGCGCACGTCGGGGAGGAGTGCTCAGCCCTGGGCGCGCTTGACCTGGTCGTAGACCCAGGCGTAGGTCTTCGCGAGCCCGTCGGCGAGGCTGATCGACGGCTCCCAGCCGAAGACCTCGTTGATCATGGTGTTGTCGGAGTTGCGCCCGCGCACGCCCTGCGGGGCGGAGAGGTCGTACTTCCGCTCGCACTTGATGCCGGCGATCTCCTCGACGATGGAGTAGAGCTGGTTGATCGACACGAGCTCGGCGGAGCCGAGGTTGATCGGGTCCTCGAGGTCGCTCGCCAGGATCATCTGGGAGCCCTTCACGCAGTCGTCGATGTACATGAAGCTGCGGGTCTGCTCGCCGTCGCCCCAGATCTCGAGCTCGTGCTTGCCGGAGATGACCGCCTCGGCGATCTTGCGGCACACGGCGGCGGGCGCCTTCTCGCGACCGCCGGTCCAGGTGCCCTCGGGGCCGTAGACGTTGTGGTAGCGGGCGGTGCGGGTGATCAGGCCGAAGTCCTCGGCGAAGTGGCGCGCCATCCGCTCGCTGAAGAGCTTCTCCCAGCCGTAGCCGTCCTCCGGCATCGCGGGGTAGGCGTCGGCCTCCCGCAGCGCGGTCACCGCGGTGTCGGTCTGCTTGTCGGCCGCGTAGACGCAGGCCGAGGAGGAGTAGAAGTAGCGCTCGACGTCGTACTTCTTCGCGGCCTGGAGCATGTGGGTGCTGGTGAGCACCGTCAGCATGCACAGCGCCTTGTTGTTCTCGATGAAGCCCATGCCGCCCATGTCGGCGGCGAGCATGTAGACCTCGCGCGCGCCGGCCGTCGCCGCCTCGGCGGCGTCGAGGAGGGACAGGTCGGCCTGGACGTTCTCGGCGTCGGGATGGACCTGGTACCACTCCTCCTGCGGCTTCACGTCGACCACGCGCACGGACTTGCCCTGTGCCAGCAGGTCGGCCGCGAGGTGGCCTCCGATGAACCCTCCGCCACCAGCGACCAGCACGTCTACAGGCCGAGCCGTCATGTTCCCTCACTCCTTCGCGTTTCAGCCCCCCAGCTGCATGCGGATCTCAACGACCCAGGGGCTTCCACGTCACGGGACCGACGGGGTGAAGCCGCTCAGTCCTCCTCGGCGTCCTTCCCGAGGACGTCGAGGAGGAGGTCGGCGACGAGCTCCTGCTCCTCCGGATAGGGGTGGTACGCCGCGCCGTCCGGTCGCGGGGGAGCGGCGCCCGCGATCCAGGGCTCCTCCGAGCAGATGTCGTGTCCCTCGCTGGCGCCGGCCACGTCGACGTACTCGGTGTCGGTCTTGCGCGCGGCCGAGGAGACCGCGCTGTTCAGCGAGACGAGGGCGTCGTGGGCGAACGGGACGTCGCCGTCGGCGAGCGGCAGCTGCTCGCACCCCGCGGTGGCGGGGAAGGGCTGCGGGTAGCCGACCAGGAGGATCCGGGCCTCCGGGGCGCGCTCGCGGACCGCTTCGACCACGTCGACGAGGCGGTTGCGGATCTTGCCGATGTTGTCCAGGGACTCCGGGTTCTCCGCCACGAGATCGGCGCACGGAGATCCGGTCCGGTCCTGCTGGCCGGCGAGGACGCAGTTGACAACGAGGACGCCGAACACGTTGAAGTCGTTGCCGCCGAGGCCGATCGTGACGAGCGCGGTGTCCTCGCCGACCGCGTCCAGCTGCGGGGGCACCGGGCCGCCGCGGGTGGGGGTCTGGGCGGCGGTCACGTGCTCGGTCGTCGCGCCGCCGCAGCTGACGTCGGTCAGCTCGAGGTCGAGCGCGCGGGCGACGCGGTGGGGGTAGTTGTCGAGCGAGCGCAGACACCCGCCGGAGGCGGGATCGAGCTCGCCGGTCAGGTAGCCGGCGGTGTAGGAGTCCCCGAGCGCGACGTACGCGTCGCCCGCCCCGATGTCCCGGTCCCGGTTTCCGTCCGGGCCCCCGGGGCGGGCGGGGCAGGCCGCGAGGAGGAGGACGAGCGGAGCGAGGAGGGCCACGGCGCCGGCGGGAGCGGCGATGCGTCGACGTCGTGCGTGACGATGCATGCCGGCCAACCTACGTGCGGGATCCCAGCGGGTCGCGGAGGACGGCCGGCGGAGGACGGTCAGGCGGGCTTGCGCGCCGTGACGTCGAGGACGATGCGGGGGGCCAGGCCGCGGTCGACGAACTGGTCCATCACCCGGCTCCCGGCCTTGAGCGCGCGTCCGCGCAGCCCGGCGAAGTAGAGGTAGAGCTCCGAGGACAGGCTGTAGCGCGCCTTCGGCGTCGCCACGACGTCGGTGTAGCCGAGCCGCGTGAGCTGCAGCTCCATGCTCGCGGGGGTGTGGAGGATTCGGTGGTGCGTGGGCAGGCGCCGGTCGGAGACCTTCGTGACCCGGCCGTCGGTGATCTTGGCCATCCCGAGCGCGGCCCGGTCGGCGAAGGTGCGGTGCGGTGTCTGCAGGACCAGGCAGCCGCCGGGCCGCAGCATGGCGAGGGCGTCGGCGAGCAGGTGGTCGCCGTTGGGCACGTGCGCCAGGACGCACCACATGGTGACGATGTCGAACTCGTCGCGGTGCCCGAGCGTCCCGATGTCGCCGAGCTCGAGCCGGACCGCGTGGCGCTCCTCGGCGAGTCGGACGGCGGCCGCGGACGTCTCGTTGCCGAAGACCTCGCAGCCGAACTCGTCGCGCGCCAGCTGCAGGAAGCCGCCGTCGCCGGCGCCCACGTCGAAGACGCGGGTCCCGCGACGCGACCCCACCAGGTCGAGACTCGCGCCCAGCATCTCCCGCCAGATCTCCGGGCGCCCGCCGTCGCGCTTCGCGGCGACGTAGGCGGCGTAGAGCTCCGGGGTGATCTGCTCCTCGTCGACCACCTGCGGCGGCGCGTCGTCGTACTCGCCGTGGGCGGACATCCCGCAGACCGGGCAGGTCACGATCGTGCGGCCGGTCGCGCGCGACGCGGGCATCCTGCGGATCTGCTGGGATCGGCACGCCGGGCACTGCTGGACGTCGGGCATGGGGCTCCTTCGCGAATGTGCCGGGCGGACACGGCCTCGTGGGCGGGACGGATCCTAGGGCACACCGAACCCTCACGCGCTCGCATTGGGTGCTTTGCCCGCCGCGGGTGCGTCCCGCGGGTGCGTCCCGCGGGCGCTCGGCGCGGTCTCAGCCGAGCGCGTCGGCGAGGAGGTCGGCGACGACCTCCTGCTCCTCGGGGAAGGGGTGGTAGGCGAAGGCGTCGCCCCGCTCGGGCTCGGAGCCGGCGATCCACGGCTTCCTCGCGCAGATGTCGTGCCCGTCGGTCGCCGACCACACGTCGACGTACTCGATGCCCATCGTGTCCGCCGCCGACCGCAGCGTCTCGGTCACCTCGCGCGCCGCGTCGTAGGCGAAGGCGACGTCGCCGCGCGCGATGGGGAGGTCCGCGCACGGCTCGTCCGGGGGGAAGGTCTGCGGGTAGCCGATCAGGATCACCCGCGCCTTCGGCGCCTTGGCGGCGACCGTGCGGACGATCCGGGTGAGCGCGTCGCCGACCGCCGCCAGGTTGCGCTCCCCCTTGTCCTCGGCCCCCTCGGCCAGGTCGGTGCAGGGCGAGCCGTCGGGATCGCTCGCGGCGAGGCTGACGCAGGTGCCGATGACGATGCCGTAGAGGTCGATGTCGTTGGCGCCGACGCTGATGGTGACCAGGTCGGTGTCCGCGGTGACCGCGCCGATCTGCGGCGGGATCTCGGTGCCGCCCTCCTTCTCCTGCGGGGAGAGGACGTCGCGGCTGGTCGCGCCGCCGCAGCTGGCGTCGACGAGCTCGAGCTCGAGCCGCTCCGCGACCTGGCGGGGATAGTTGGCCAGCGACCGGAGGCAGGCACCGGAGTCGGGATCCGTCTCGCCGGTGAGGTACGCCGCGGTGTAGGAGTCGCCGATCGCGACGTACCGGTCCCCGGCGGCGATGCTCCGGCCCCGGTTGGCCCCGGCGTCCGGGCGCGGCTCCTCCTCCGGATCGCCGCACGCCGCCGACAGCCCGCCGGCCAGGAGGAGGGCGACGCAGACGGAAGCGGCTCGCCGACGGCTCATGGGGCTGGATGATACGAGCCGCCTCCCGATCGGCCTCCTCTAGGCTCTGCCGGGTGAAGCGCGCATTCATCACCGGCATCACCGGTCAGGACGGGTCCTACCTCGCCGAGCTCCTGCTCGACAAGGGCTACGACGTCCACGGCCTGGTGCGGCGCTCGTCCATGCTCAACCGGGGACGGATCGACCACCTGAAGGACAACCCGCGGCTGAGCCTCCACTACGGCGACCTCACCGACGGGGTGAGCCTGGTCAACCTGGTCCGGATGATCGAGCCGCACGAGGTCTACAACCTCGGCGCGCAGAGCCACGTCAAGGTCTCCTTCGAGATGCCGGACCACACGGCGTCGACCAACGCCATCGGCACGCTGCGGCTGCTGGAGGCGATCCGCGCCGCCGGGCTGGAGTGCCGCTTCTACCAGGCGTCGACCTCGGAGATGTTCGGGCTCACGCCGCCGCCCCAGGACGAGCTGTCCGTCTTCCACCCGCGCTCGCCGTACGGCGCCTCGAAGCTCCAGGCGCACTGGGTGACGGTCAACTACCGCGAGGCCTACGGCCTGTTCGCGGTCTCCGGGATCCTCTTCAACCACGAGTCGCCGCGGCGGGGCGAGAACTTCGTGACCCGCAAGATCACCAAGGCCGTCGCCGCCATCGAGGCGGGGATCGCCGACCACGTCGAGCTCGGCAACCTCGACGCGGTCCGCGACTGGGGCTTCGCGCCGGAGTACGTCGAGGGGATGTGGCGGATGCTCCAGGCCGACGAGCCCGACGACTACGTGCTCGCGACCGGTGTCGGTCACACCGTGCGCGACTTCTGCGACGCGGCGTTCGGCCATGCCGGGCTCAACTGGGCGGACCACGTCAAGCACAACGGAGCCTTCGAGCGCCCGGCCGAGGTCGACGCCCTCATCGGCAACGCGGCCAAGGCCGAGGAGCTGCTCGGGTGGACCGCCTCGGTGCGGGCGCCCGAGCTCGCGCGGATCATGGTGGACGCCGACCGTGAGGACCTGAGCCGGCTTCTGGGCGGACGCTGAGCCGACGGAGCGGTCCGGCAGCGGATGCCTCGGAACCTGGCCGGGGTCCGGACGTTGTGACTCTAGGATCGCCGGACCCCCCAGGAGGAAGTGGCACGTGGACATGGCCCCCGCAGAACCCGACGAGGTCGCCCAGTCGACCCCAGCCCAGCACGTCCAGGAGGAGGAGGCGGCGTGGCGCGCCATCGTCGCTGCCGTGCTCGGCGACGGGGCCGAGCTGGTCTCCGTGAGCCGGTACATCACCGACAGCCGGACCTACCGCGCCGGTGACCGGCTGGCGAAGATCCGCCGGATCGACCCCGCGTGGCCGGCCGACGCCGGCATGGAGGTCGAGGCCGGGTTCCTGCGCTCGCTGGGTCGTGAGGTCGACTACACCCAGCGCGACGGCTGGGAGGTCTCGGTGCAGGACGTGCTGCCCGGCAGCACGTTCAGCAGCCACCTGTTCGACCAGCAGGAGACGTCGTTCACCACCGGGGACCGGGTGCGGGTGCTGCGCTCGCTGGTGCCCGAGCTGCGGGCGCTGCACCGCCAGGGCATCTCCCACGGCGACCTGCGCACCGACAACATCCTCGTCGAGGGGGACGCGGTGCGGCTCGTCGACTTCGACCGCGCGGCCCGCACCTCGCCGCGCCGGGCGGCGCTGCGGGACTGGGTCGGCATCGGCGGCAGCCCCACGCCGTTCTGGAAGCTCGCGGCGGTCTCGCTCGCGCCGAAGAGCCTCACCGCGGCCCGGCGGCTGCGCTACCAGCTGGTGAAGAACCGGCCCGCGGCCAAGGTCGCCGGCGAGCCCCGTGACGTGGCCCGGCTGCGCGACGCGTGGCACCTCGCCGAGCAGTCCGCCGCCAACGCCCGCGGTCAGGGGCTGGCGTACTACGCCCTGAGCTACCGTGGCCGGCACCTGTCGGGGGAGCGCGCCTGGCCGTTGCGCTGGGACCCGATCGCCGCCTCGGTCGACTTCACCGGCAAGCGGATGCTCGAGCTGGGCTGCAACATGGGCCTGCTGTCGAACTTCGCGAAGATGCACGGCGCCGCCGAGACCCACGGCGTCGACCACGACCCCACGATCGTCGACGCCGCGCGCACCGTCGCGGACGCCTTCCAGACCGGCTCGACCTTCGAGCAGCTGGACCTGATGGGCTCGGAGAGGTGGGAGGAGCGGCTGTCCGGCTACGACCTGGTCACCGCGCTGTCGGTCGTGCACTGGCTGCCGGACCGCGACCGGGTGCTGCGCTTCCTCGCCCGGCACGCCGAGCTGCTCTACGAGGGCCACGACGAGCTGCCCGACGAGATCGCCCTGCTCAACTCCCTCGGCTTCGACCAGGTCGACGTCGTCCTGCGCACCGAGCGGGACCGGCACGTGCTGTACGCGCGGCGCACGGGCGGCTGAGGTGGCGCTCGCCGTCGCGACGGCGCGCCGGGACGCCGAGCCCCTGCGCGTCGTCATGCTGGCCACCGGCCTGACGGGCTATCTCGACGCGAAGTTCCGCGCCCTGGTGGCCCGTGGGGTCGAGCTGTTCGTCATCACCCAGGCCAAGCGGGACAACGTGGCCTACGAGCGGTTCCCGCTCGAGGACGTCGCCCGAGTGCACGCGTGGCACGAGCTGCCGACGGGGGAGGAGCTCGACCGTCTCGTCGACGACTTCGCGCCGCACGCGATCCTCGTGCACTCCTGGCACATCCCGCCGTACCGCGACGTGCTCAAGGGCCGGGAGGGCCAGTGCCTGCGGGTGTGCTGGATGGACAACAACTGGCTGGGCACCCCTCGGCAGTGGGTCGGCCGGGCGACCTCGCGCTGGTTCCTGCGACCGATGTTCGACGCCGCGATGGTGCCCTGCGAGCGGACCGAGACCTTCGCGCGCCACCTCGGCTTCGCGCCGGACGCGATCCTGCGCGGCAGCCTGTGCGCCGACACCGACCTCTACGGTGCCGGCCCGTGGCCCGGCACGGAGCTGGCGGGCCGCGGCGCCTTCCTCTCGGCGTTGCGGATGGTGCACCACAAGGGAGCAGACGTCCTCGCCGACGCCTACCGCCGCTACCGCGCCGCCGTGGCGGAGCCGTGGGAGCTGCACCTGGCCGGCGTGGGACCGCTGGAGGCGGAGTTCGACGGCGTGCCCGGCGTGGTCCGCCACGGGTTCGTGCAGCCGCGCGACCTCGCCGGGCTGTTCCACCGCAGCAGCGCCTACGTGAACCCGTCCCTGGCCGAGCCCTACGGCGTCGTCCTGCACGAGGCCACCGCGGCCGGCCTGCCGGTGATCACCTCCGACATGGTCGGTGCCGCGCCGACCATGGTCCAAGACGGTGTCAACGGCTTCCTCTACCCCACCGGGGACGCCGCCGCGCTCGCCGACCGCATGGCCCGCACCAGCACGGCGGGGCCGGAGCGGCTCGAGGAGATGTCGGCGGTGAGCAAGGCGTTGTCGATGCGTCTCTCCCCGGCCTCGTGGGCGCGCAACCTGGAGGACTTCCTGCGCACCTGTTGAGCCCGGGCGGTCGCCCGGGCGACGGTCCGGCCGGTCAGGACTCCCGGAAGAACACGCCGTCGGCCTGGAGCACCGCGCCCGACGCCGCGGCGAAGCCGGGCTCCAGGCCGGTCAGGACGAACCCGGCGTCGTACATCCGGGTGATCGCCTCGTCGACGAGCATGCCGCCCTCGTAGGTCGTCGTGAAGGACAGCTCCAGCTGGACGCCGACGCAGCGGTCCAGGGTCCGGGCCGCGCCGTCGAGGACCTGGCGCTCGAAGCCCTGGGTGTCGACCTTGAGGAAGATCCGCTCGCCGCGCACCGGGAGCTCGCCGACCAGGTCGTCGAGCCGGCTCACGCGCACGGTCTCCGTGCCGACGTACCCGACGTGGGGCGCGGCGGCGGCGTGCCGCTCGCCCATCGGCAGGAACGAGCTGCTGTCGCTGTTGGAGGCGACGTGGATGTCGGCGGTGCCGTTCTCGGCGCCGAGGCCGACCTGGACGGTGTGCCAGTGCGGGTCCGCGGCCGCGGCGGCGGAGAGCACGGCGTACGGCGCGCTCATCGGCTCGCAGGACACGATCGGGCCGCCGTAGCCGAAGTGTCGCAGCTCGGCACCGTAGGTGCCCTTGGCGGCGCCGACGTCGAAGACCAGGTCCACCTCGCGGGCGGCGAGCTGGGTCTGCAGGCGCACCGCCGGGTGGCGGCGGACGACGAAGCCGCGGTCCGCGACGACCTGGATGGCCGAGCGCAGGGCGCGCGAGGTGAGCTGCCGTCCCAGGTTCTGCTCCATGGGTGCACACCGTAGCGGTGGTCCGCCGTGCTGCGTGCGGCTATGCTGCGGCCCTTCCTGGATCGCGACCGTGGGGTGTGGAGAGGTGTGATGACGACCGTTCTCGTCGAGCCGAGTCCGGTCGGGCACCGGTTCCAGGCCGTCGCCAACGTCGCCCGGGTGGCCCTGCGCAGCGGGGAGGTGGTCCTGCTGACGTCCCACGGCGCCACGGCGCACGAGGCGTTCGGCGACTATCTCGGCGACCTCGACGTGCGCGTCGAGGAGGTCTTCGACGGGGTCCTGCCGCCGACCCGCGCCATGGCCGCCGCCGCGGCCGAGATCTGCCGGCAGCGGCCGGCGGGGCCGGGGGAGCGCCACACGATCGTGGTGATGGATGCCGACCAGGCGCTCAAGCGCTGGTGGTTCGAGGCGCCCCGCATCCTGAGGGGCATCGAGCCGCGCCCGCGCGTGGTCTTCATGCTGACCCGCTACCCGGCCAAGCTCGGGCTGGGCGACCTGACCGGCTGGAAGCTGCGGATCCCCAAGGCCACGCTGGCGGTCGCGGCGATGGCGACCCGCACGCTCGACCGCACGGCGGGCTTCGCCGGCCGCGACGACCTGACGCCCGGCTGGATCGTCAAGCGCACCCGCGACCCCGACCTGTGCGACGCGCACTCCCGCGACCGGGCGCAGCACCGCGCGGAGCTCGGCCTGCCGGCCGAGCGCCGGATCGCGGGCATCTTCGGCGTGATCAACGAGCGCAAGAACGCCCGCCTGGTCTGGGAGGCGATGGGGGAGGCCGGCCTCGACGCCGACCTGTTGCTCGCCGGCCCGATCGCGCCGGAGGTGCTGGCGTGGGCCGAGGCGCTGCCCGCGGAGGAGCGGGGCCGGGTGATCGTGCGCGACGGCTTCCTCGCCGGTGACGTGCTCGACCGGCTGGTGGCGTCGGTCGACGTGGCGCCGGTCATCCTGACCAACAACGGCCCCTCGGGGATCATGGGCAAGGCGCTCGCCGCCGAGGTGCCGGTCGTCACCGCGGGCTCCCGGGTGCGGGCCCGCGAGCTGGTCGCGACGGACGCGGGCGAGGTCGCCGACCTCGACGCCGCCAGCATCGGCGCCGCCATCGCCCGGGTGTTCGCCTATCCGCCCGACCGGAAGCGCTCCAACGCGATCCCCCCGGCGACCGCCGACGAATTCGCGGAGAACCTGCTGGGCGTCGACTCGTTGGGACGGGTACGTCGTCCTCGGTCGAGCCAGCGCGCCTGACCGAGCCGCGGCTCCCACGATCCCCCAGGAGGCGTTCCCCCGATGAGGCTTCACCCGTCCGAGCACCCGCGGCTCTACGCCGCGGCCCGCGCGACCGCGCACGCGGTCAACACCCCGATCGCCAAGCGGCGGATGGGGAGGGCCGCGGCGGCGGCCCAGCGCCCGATCAAGCTCGAGATCGGCGGCCTCTCCGACCGGGCGGGCTGGCTGGTCGTCAACGTCAACGCGCGCACCCGCAACTACCTCGACGCCACCGGGCCGTGGCCGTTCGAGGACGGCGCCCTCGACGTCGTGTACGCCGACAACATGATCGAGCACGTCCCGCTGGAGGCCGGCCGCCGGATGTTCGCGGAGGCCCACCGCTGCCTGCGCCCCGGGGGCGTGATCCGGCTGGTGACCCCGGACCTCGGCAAGCACGTCGAGCTCTACCTCGCCGGCACCCGCTCGGTCGAGGACGAGGTCGGCGGCTTCTACCGCTCGCTCGGGCTGACCGTCGAGCACCCGACCGACCTGGTGCGGGTGCCCATCGCGTCCTTCGGCCACCACACCGGCTACCTCTACGACGTCGCGTCGCTGTGTGCCGAGCTCACCAAGGCGGGCTTCGCCGACGCGCGGGAGTGGTCCCTGTCCGACAGCCAGCACGAGGCACTGCGCGGGCTCGACAAGCGCACCGGCGAGGGCGGCGCGCAGATGGCGATCGAGGCGGTCCGGTGACCGGCCCGGCCGCCGAGCCGGTGGCGGGCCTCACCACCTCGGCGGGTCTGGGCTTCCGCGACCTCGTGTTCTCCGACCTGCTGCGCTACCGGCCCGACGTGCGGCCGTCCTGGCCCGCCGTCGCGATGAAGGCGGTGTCCAACCCCGGCCTGGTCGCGTCGGTCATCCTGCGGGCCCAGCAGATCGCCGTGCGCCGCGGCCGGACCCGGCTGGCGTTCCTGCTCCGCTCGATCGGCATGGTGCTGGTGAGCGCCGACTTCGTGCCGGGCATGGATGTCGGCCCCGGCCTGCTGATGCCCCATCCCAACGGGGTCGTCATCGGCAACGGCCTGCGGGTCGGCGCGAACGTCACCTTCGGCGGCGGGGTCACCGCGGGCGTCAAGCAGCCGGACACGCCGCCGGAGGAGGACGGCTTCCCGACGGTGTGCGACGGCGCGATCGTGCTCGCGAACGCCGTCCTGGTCGGCAAGGTGACCGTGGGCCGCTACGCCCAGGTCGGCGCCAACTCCGTGCTGCTCTCCGACGCCCCGGAGCGGGCGGTGATGTTCGGCGTCCCGGCCCGCAAGGTCGCGGTGCGCGAGGCGATCATCCCGGGCTCGTACGAGCGGATCGACTGACCACGGCCCCGCTCACGGACGGCAGATCTCGCAGGACGGCGGCCCGAGCTCCGGGTCGTGCGCGGCGACGAACTCCTCGACGCGCGGCGAGTGGATGATGTCCTTGTGGGCGGCGACCTTGTCGACGTCCCAGTCCCACCACTTGATCCGCAGCAGCGCCTCGCGGACGGGCTGCTCGAAGCGGTACTTGATGTGCTTGGCCGGGTTGCCGCCGACGATCTCGTAGGGCTCGACGTCGCGCACGACCACGGCCCGGGTCGCGACGATCGCGCCGTCGCCGATGGTGACGCCGGAGGAGATGATCGCCTCGTAGGCGACGAACGCGTCGTGCCCGACGGTGATCGGTCCCTTGTTGTGGATGGCGTTGGGCGCCTGGACCCACTCGCCGTTCTCGACGTGGGCGTGGACGGTGGTGACCCAGTTCGCGTGATGGAGGCCGCCGGGCATGAAGATCGCGGTCGGGTTCACGCCGGCATAGCTCTTGACGTGCACCGGCTGGCCGTCGTTCTCGACGGTCTCGACGATCTTCATCCAGGGGTAGGACGGGTACTCGAAGGTGAGCAGCCGCTCGTCGAGCTCGTCGAAGTGGCGCAGCTGGGGGCCGTCCACCCAGCGCCGGACGCTTCGCCTGAGCCGGGCGGCGATCTTCTCGCGGACGGTCCTGGGAGCAGGGACACGCATGTCGGCGGTCATGGCAGAGGAGGCTACCGGTGGAACGCCCGTCGTGAGGACCGAGTTGCGGCTATGGTTGGCCCGCCATTTCCGGGCGAGACGAGGAGCAGGCTGGCATGCAGGATCGGGTGGAGCAGGTCGTACGAGAGTTCGTCGCGCGGGTGAAGCCCGAGGCCGGTGAGCTGAGCGTCGAGACGCCGCTCTACGCCGACGGCGTGGGCCTGGACTCGCTGGAGGCCGCCGAGCTCTCGGCCGTGCTCGAGGACGAGTTCGGCACCGACCCGTTCCAGGGCGACACGATGCCCGAGACGCTGAACGACATCGTGTCGTTCTATGTGACCGCCTGAGCCGGACTGCATGATCGAGTTCCTGCGCCGCGGCGCGCAGACCCGGCCGGAGCGGCCGGCGGTGGTCACCCACGAGCGGAGCGTCTCGTACGCCGAGCTGCTGGCGATGGCCGAGCAGGCCACGGCCGCCCTGGGCGAGCTCGGGGTCGACCGGGTCGCCCTCGCCGATCACGAGGCGGCACCGGTCGTCGCCCTCATGGCCGCCGCGTCGGCGACGGGGGTGGAGCTGTGCCTGCTCCCGCCCGACCCCGCCGAGCAGGTCCTCGACCTGCTCGGCCGCTTCGACCACACCGTGGTCGTGACCGACCGCGCCGACCTGCCGGCGTCCGCGCTGCCCGACGGCGTCCGCCGCGTCGGGCTCGCCGACCTGCTCGCGACGCCCGCACAGGGCGCTCCCGACGACCTGCCCGCGCGCCGGCCCCACCTGGTCCTCACGACGGGCACCACGGGGGCTCCCCGCGGCGTCCGCCACGACTGGGGGCGTCTGGTGCGCACGACCGCGCACGTCCGGCCCGCCGACGACGAGCGCTGGCTGCTGGCCTTCGGCCTGCACCAGTTCGCCGGTCTCCAGGTGCTGCTGCACGTCTTCGCCGCCGGCGCCACCCTCGTCGCGCCGGCACCGCGCCGCCCGCGCGAGGGTCTCGCGGCCATGCGCGGGCTCGGAGTGACCCACGCGAGCGCCACGCCGACGTACTGGCGCTTCCTGCTCGCCGAGCTGCGCGCCGACGGGGGACCGGTGCCGTCGCTGCGCCAGATCACGCTGGGCGGCGAGGCGATCCCGGGCCCGCTGCTGGGCGAGCTTGCGTCGGTCTTCCCCGACGCCCACGTCTCGCAGGTCTACGCGGCGTCGGAGTTCGGCTCGACCGGGTCGATGCGCGACCGCCGGGCCGGGCTGTCGACGGCCGTGCTGGAGCGGGGCGAGGACGCCGACGTCGCGCTCAAGGTGATTGACGGCGAGCTGTGGATCCGCTCGCGCACCGGCATGGTGGGCTACTACGGCGAGCCCGACATCGACCCCGAGGAGTGGCGTCCCACCGGCGACCTCGTCGCGGTCGAGGACGGCCGTCTGGTCTTCCTGGGCCGCTCCTCGGAGATCATCAACGTCGGTGGGGTGAAGGTGCACCCGCTCGTCATCGAGGAGCGGATCGGCGCCGTGCCGGGCGTCGACGTGGCCCGGGTCTACGGCAGGCGGAACCCGATGACGGGTCAGATCGTTGCGGTGGAGGTGGTGGCGTCCGCAGGCGCGGACACAGCCACGATCGACGCCGCCATCCGGGCGGCGTGCGCCGACCTGCCGTCGGCGTCCCGCCCCCGCAGCATCCGGTTCGTCGACGAGGTCAGCACGACCGGGAGCAAGATCGTCAGGAGAGAAGCACCGTGAGCGAGACCAGCACCGCCGAGCCGCGGGTCGTCGTCGTCACCGGCGGCAGCCGGGGGCTCGGCGCCGGCATCGTGCAGGCCTATCTCGACGACGGCGACATCGTCGCGACCTGCGCCCGCAGCAGCACTCCCGAGGTCGAGAAGTGGCAGGGCGACCCGGCCGTCGCCGACCGGTTCCTGTTCCAGGCCGCCGACGTGTCGAGCTCGGCCGACTGCGCGGCCTTCGTCAACGCGGTGATCGAGCGGTTCGGCCGCATCGACGTGCTGGTCAACAACGCCGGGGTCGCGCGCGACGGCGTGATCGGGCTGACGTCCGACGAGGACATCGACGTCGTGGTCGACCTCAACGTCAAGGGCTCGCTCTACATGGCCCGCCAGGTGAGCCGCCGGATGATGGTCAGGCGCAGCGGCACGATCGTCAACATCTCCTCGGTCGTCGGCCGCTCCGGCTACCGCGGCCTCGCCGTCTACAGCGCCACCAAGGCCGCCCTGGAGGGCATGACCCGCGCGCTGGCGCGCGAGCTCGGCACCCGCGGCATCACCGTCAACGCCATCGCGCCGGGCTACCTGCGCACGGAGATGAGCCACGGGCTCGACGAGGACCAGCTGCAGCAGATCGTCCGCCGTACGCCGGCCGGGCGACTCGGCGACCCCGAGGACATCGCGCGTGCCTGCCAGTTCCTCACCGACCCGCGCAACACCTACCTGACCGGTCAGGTGCTCGTGGTCGACGGCGGCCTGACCGGCTGACGCGGCCCCCTCGCCCGGCTCAGTACCAGGGGCGGCGCAGCCCCCGGGCGGCCGCATAGGTGCCGTAGACGAGCTCGGCCGCCCGGCGGACGGGACGGGTCTCGTAGGGCGCGGTGAGCGCGGCGTCGTACCGCGTGAGGGCCTGCTCCCACGCGACCTCGAGGGTCTGCGCGGGATCGGAGTCGGGCCGGATCCGGCGGGCGACGTGGGTCCACAGCCGCTCGTCGAGGCGGGTCCGGCGGGCCAGCAGCTCCCGGGTCCGGCCGTCGAGCTCCGGGCCGAGGTCGGGCCGCCGACGGCGCGGCACGGAGACCCGCTCGTTGAGCCGGATGTCGGGGAGCTCGAGGCCGATGGCGCTCCCCAGGTGCTCGAGGAAGCGCGGGTCCTCGACCAGGCCCACGTGGTCGAAGCGGTCGAGCGAGTCGAGCGCAGCGGCGAGGATCTCCTCGTCCTGGCTCTCCTCGATGAAGGACGTCGGCGCCAGGAGCGGGTGCGGCCAGGCGAGGAAGCGCGTGATGGTGTTGTCGATGTTGGGCGCGATCATCGCGTGGTCGAGATAGTCGCCCAGACGGCCGCGCGCGACCCGGAAGGCGACCGAGCCCGCGTGCCCGAAGTGGCGCAGGTCGAAGTCGGACAGGGCCCGGCTGTGGACCCACTGCGAGAGCACCCGTAGCCGCGGGTGGCGCAGGATCGTGACCTCCCGACGCTCGGCGTACCGGGCCCGGGTGGTGCCGGGAGCGACGTGCCCGGTGACGAAGTCGCCGTCCGCGGGCAGCTCCTCGGGGCCGCGGACGAAGGTCGCCGCCGCCTGGGGACGGAGCGCGTCGATCCGGTCGTAGCCGCCGACCAGGGACAGGTCGACGCGGTAGACGGTCGTGGCCTCCGCGGGCAGGGCCGCGACGATCGCGTTGCGCACCGAGGTGCCGGCGCACTTCGGGATGTGGTTGAAGACGAGGGGTCGCTGGGGGGACGGCGCGCTCACGGAACTCCTTTCGCAGGCCCGGCGGCGTTCGCCGCACACCCATCGGACCCGGGTTCTCCAACGACCGTCCGGGGGGCTGCGTTACCCGTATCCTGCACCCGTGTCGACGTCCTCCCCCGCCACCTCCGTGCCCGCGGCCGACCGGCACCGGCCGGTGCCGTGGTGGCTGCTCGCCGGGGCGGGCGTGCTCACCCAGCTGCTCACCATGGCCAGCGGCATCATGGCCGCGCGGATGCTGGGGGTGGAGGGCCGGGGCCAGGTCCTCCTCGTGGCGACGCTCGGCGCCGTCGCCGCCCAGCTGAGCCTCGGCGGCGGGTTGCCCAACGCGATCACCAAGCAGCTCGCCGAGCGGGGGATCCCGGCCCGTGACGGCCTGCGCGGACTCGCGCGCTCCTGGCTGGCGATCGGTCTGGCGGCCGGCGCGGTCGCGGCGGCGTACTTCGTGTTCGTCGACCGCGACCGGCTCGGCGTCGACACGGCCCTGCTCGCCGTCGCGGTCGTGCTCACCGCGGTCAACGCGATGGCGGCGCGGATCCTGATGGGCGCCATGCTGGGTGAGGGCACCGAGCCGGTCCGCATCGCGCTCACCGGGGTGCTGCCCCAGGCGGCTGTGGTGGTCGCCTTCGGCATCTGCCTGGCCTTCGGGTGGAACCTCGGGCCGGTCGGCGTGCCGTTCGTGATCCTCGCCTTCAGCGGCGGCGTGCTCCTGGCGCGGATCCGCAGCCTGCGTCCCTCGCTCGGCCCGGACGCACCGCGCCTGGACCGCGACGAGCTGCGCGGCCTCGCGCGCCGCGGCCATGTGAGCAGTGTCGGGCCGATCGACGGCCTCCAGCTCGACCGGTTCCTGGTGGGCTCGCTGCTCGGCAACACGATGCTGGGCCTGTACGGCGTCGCCTCCGCCCTCTCCGCCCTCCACAACGTGCTGGGCATGTCCCTGGCCGGCGTCGCGCTGCCGCGGCTGGCGGTGCTGCAGACGGACCCCGCGGCGGAGCGCGAGTACGTCCGGCGCACCCTGACCCTGACGGTCGTGCTGATGGTCGTGATCACCGTTCCCCTGGAGCTGGCGATGGAGCCGCTGGTCCGCTGGACCTTCGGGTCTGAGTTCGTCGGTGCCGTCGAGTGCGCGCGCTGGGTCGTGTTCGCCGCGTGCCTGCTGGGCACCCGACGGGTGCTGATCGCGGTGCTCCAGGCCCGCGACCACGCCCGGTACGCCTCCGTCGTGGAGTTCGTCCTCGCCGCCGCGCTCGCGGCCGGCATCGTGGTCGCGGCACTCAACGACAGCATCGTGCTGGTCGGCATCCTGCTGACGGCCGTGGCGGTCGCCGCCTGCCTGCTCCTGGGCTTCGGCGTGCTCGTCACCACGGCGTCGGGGCACGTCGCGGAGACCGGGTCCGCGGAGTCTGCCGCCGACGGTGCCGCCGGTGCGTAGGATCCCGGCCATGTCGAGTGTCGAAACTGCTCCCGAGGTCGCCCCGCCGGCGACGGAGCGCACCACCCACGTGCCGTTCACCGGCCGGGTCAAGCGTCTCCTCACCCGGTTCGCGCCGGGCTTCCTGATCTCCTTCCTCGACCGAGTGGTCTTCCGGGCCCGCCGGGCCCGGATCCGCGGCGTACGCCGGGTCTTCGGCCGACTCGGCTACAACGTCGCCCACCGGGCCGACTACTACTCGACCCTGCCGGTGCTGGAGGAGATCGAGGAGACCCGGGCCCGCTGGGACCGGCCCTCGGGCCTGCCGGGCCTCGATGTCGACCTCCCCGCGATGCGCGAGCGGCTCGACGGTCTCGCGGCGCGCTGGGAGGCGGAGTTCGTCGCCGAGACCGGCGACTACCTCGCCAACACCCGGCGGGGCTTCGGCCCGGGCTACCCCGAGTTCGACGCGCGCACGCTCTACTACATGCTGCGCGAGCACAAGCCGGCCCGCTACCTCGAGGTCGGGTCCGGCCTGTCGACCTACTACGCCTCGCTCGCCGGGCGCCGCAATGCCGCGGAGGGGGCGCCGCTGCAGATCACCTGCGTGGAGCCGTACCCCTTCGACGCGCTGCGCTCCCTGCCCAACTTCCAGCTCGTCGAGGGCTTCGTCCAGGACGTGCCGACAGCGCGGTTCGAGGAGCTGGAGGCCGGCGACCTGCTGTTCATCGACTCGTCCCACTCGCTCAAGATCGACAGCGACGTCGCCTACCTCTTCCTCGAGGTGCTGCCGCGGATCAAGCCGGGCGTGATCGTCCACATCCACGACGTGCCGTTCCCGTTCAACACCCCCTATCCCGCCGACACCTGGCTGTTCGGCGAGCGGTGGCCGGTCTACTGGAACGAGGCGATGGTCGTGCAGACCTTCCTCGCCTTCAACAAGGAGTTCCCGATCGAGCTGTCGGTGCCGATGCTCCGGCACGACGACGAGGCGGCGCTGCGACGCAGCCACCCGCGCTACGTGCCGGTGGCCGACGACCCCAACCCGCCGTCGTCCCTCTGGCTGCGCCGGGTCGGCTGACCGGGTTTTCGGTACCCCCGACGACGTCCGCGACCGAGACGACGAAGGGCCCCGCCGGACGGCGGGGCCCTTCGTCGCGTCAGGCCGGGGTCGACCCGGGGAGACCGGCTCAGCGTGGGGCGGCGCGCTTGCCGCCGGACCCACCGGACTTGCCGCGTTCGGGGCTGGTCTCCTCGTAGTAGTAATAGTAGTAGGAGCCGATCGCGCGCTTGGCGACCATGTTGACCACGATGCCGTAGAGCCGACCGCCGACCTGCGAGAGCCGCTTGACCGCCTCGGCGACCTGGTCGCGCGTGGTCGTGGCGTGGCGGACGACGAGGATGACGCCGTCGCCGATGGTGGCCAGGACCGAGGTGTCCGCGACGGGCAGCAGCGGCGGCGCGTCGATGATCACGATGTCGTACGACGCCCGCAGCCGCTGGAGCAGGTCCTGGGTGATCCGGGACTGCAGGATCTCCGTCGGGTTGGGCGGCTTCGCACCGGAGGCGAGCACGTGCAGGCCGCTGGCGTCGTGGACCTGGATCGCGTCGTGGATCTCGGTGCGGCCGATGAGGGCCGTCGTCAGGCCGATCGCCGGGTCGAGGCCCAGCGTGGTCGCGACCCGGGGCCGGCGCAGGTCGGCGTCGATGATGAGCGTGTTGCGACCGGTCTGCGCGAGCGCGACGGCGAGGTTGGTGGCCGTCATGGTCTTGCCCTCGCCCGGCACCGCGCTGGTGATCACCAGGCAGCGCGGTTGGTTGTCGAGGTCGATGAACTGCAGGTTGGTGCGCAGCAGGCGGAACGCCTCGGTGCGCGCGGCGAAGCCACCCAGGTCGGTCAGCAGGGGGGCGTTGCGCATGTCGGTGTCGAACCCGACGCTGGCCAGCACCGGCGCCTCGGTGATCTCGCTGACGTGGTCGGCGGTGCGGATCGTGCGGTCCAGCAGCTCGCGCACGAGCGCCAGCGCGATGCCGAGCAGCAGGCCGACCAGCCCCGCGACCACGAGGTAGAGCGCCGTGCGGGGGCTCACCTGGGAGGGGTTGTAGCTCGCCTTGTCGGTGATCTGGGCGGTGATCTGGGGCGACTCGCCCGACGACGTCCCGCCCGGGGTCTCCAGCTCGGAGATGTAGCGCGTGAACTGGTCGGTGAGGACGTCGTTGATGGTCTGCGCCTGCCGGGCGGACGTGTCGGTCACCTTGAGCTGGATCAGCGAGGTGGTCTCGACGACCTCGGCACTGATCTCGCCGGCGAGCTGGCCGGGCGTCATGTCCAGGTCGAGGGCGTCGATCACCCGCTGGGAGAGCTCCTCGCTGCGCGCCAGGTCGGCGTACGCCGTGGCCCGGGTCTGGGCGAAGTACAGCGCCGTGATGGCGTCGGTGCTCTCGCGGACGTCGACACTGAGGAAGACGGTCGACTTCGACTCGTACTTCGGCGTGAGGACGACGAAGCTCAGCAGCGAGGCGACACCGACTCCGACTGCCATGAGAGCGACGACGCTGAGCCACCGGCGTCGGAGCACTCCGACGAACTGTTTGAAGTCCAAAGTGTCGACCCTCGTCCTCGCGTGTGGGGGCAGTGTGATCCGGCACGCGGCCGGCGGTCGAAAGTGTAGGCGGTCACTGCCCCCGATGGCGCAGGACGCCACACGTCGGAGGGTGACCGGTCATCTATGCTCGCCCCCATGTCGACCGAGCGGCGCCGCCGGCGCCGCAGCCGGCCGCGGACACCGATCGAGCGGGCGCGGCGTCGGCTGCGCCGCCTCGCCCGCGGTCGGCACCGTGGGCTGCTGATCCTGGCGGCGGTGCTCCTCGTCGCCGGGGCCTGGGTGGGCTGGACCCTGTGGTCCACCAGCCGGGCGCTGGCGGAGGTCGCGACGCGCGCGGAGGTGATGCGGGCCGCGCTCGTCCGCGGGGACGCGGACGGCGCCCGCCGGGCGATGGCGGAGTACCGCGACGCCGCGGAGACGGCGCAGGCGCGCACCAGCGGTCCGACCTGGTCGGTGCTGGAGCTGCTGCCGGTCCTGGGGGACGACCTCGACGGCATCGCCGTGGTCTCCGGCGTGCTCGCCGACCTGGGCCGCGACGGCCTCCCCCCGCTGGCCGATGCCGCCGAGGAGGTCTCCGGCGAGGCCTTCCGGCCGCGGGATCACGCCTTCCCGGTCGAGGCGATCGCGGGGCTGGCCGACCCGGCCCAGCGCAGCGAGGCCGCCTTCGACCGGGCCGACACGGCCTTGGCCGAGGTCGACCCCAGCTCCTTCGCCGGCCCGGTCCGGCACCGGTTCGAGCAGCTGCGCGACCTCGTCGTGGACGCGCGGCAGACCCTCGACACGACGTACCGCGCCGCGCGCCTGATCCCGCGCCTCATCGGTGACGACCGCCCTCGCCGCTTCCTCATGGTCCTGCAGAACAACGCCGAGGCACGCAGCAGCGGTGGCCTGCCGGGCGCCTTGACCCTGATCGAGGCCGACCGGGGCCGGGTCGAGGTCGTCGAGCAGGCCGACGCCGCCGACCTGGGGAGCTCGGACCAGCCGATCCTGCCCCTGAGCGCCGAGGAGCGGGAGGCGTTCGGCGAGCTGCTCGGGGTCTATCCGGTCGACGCGACCCTCACGCCGGACTTCGGCCGGGCCGCCGACCTGCTCCGGACCCGGTGGCAGCAGGTCCGCGGCGGCCGGGTCGACGGCGTCGTCTTCGTCGACCCGGTCGCCGTCAGCTACCTGCTCGCCGGCACCGGCGCCGTGCCGGTTCCGGGCTATCCGGCGGTCACCTCGGACACGGTCGTCGCGGCCGTGGAGAACCAGATCTACCGGCTCAGTGAGGACCGGGGCGTGCACAGCGACTACCAGCAGGCGGTCGCCGAGGCGGTGTTCGACGCCTTCGCGAACGGCTCGGGCAACTCGGTCGCCGTGCTCACCGGGCTGGTGCGCGGGGTCCAGGAGGGTCGGATCCGGCTCGCGCTGACCGAGCCCGAGGCGCAGCAGGAGATCGCGGGCACCGCGATCGCGGGCGAGCTCACGCCCGACGGCGACGCCGACCCGCACGTCGGCATCTACCTCAACGACGCCGGCCCGACGAAGATGCAGTACTACCTCGCCTACGACGCCCGCGTGTTCGCGCGCTCGTGCACCGGTGACCGGCAGAGCATCGCCGGCGAGGTCGAGTTCCACAGCGACACCCCGCCGGACGTCGGGCAGCTGCCCGCGGCGATCACCGGGGCGACGTACCCGGGTGTGCGGGTCGCTCCCGGCCACCAGCTGCTGGTCGTCTACCTGACCACCCCGGTCGGAGGCGAGGTCGAGGAGGTCGAGGTCGACGGCCGTCCGCAGTCCATCGACGCCGTGCCGTTCGAGGGGCGCGACCTGGTGCGCGTCGCGGTGTCTCTCGCGCCGCAGGAGCGGCACCGGCTGTCGTTCGTCATGCGCGGCGCTCCGGGCCAGGACGGGGACATCGACGTCGAGGTCAGCCCGGGGGCGCGGCCGGTGAGCTCCAACGCGACCGTGCCGTCGGCCTGCGCGGTGCGCTGACCGCGACCCGGTCGGCGGCCCCATCTCTTTACCTTCGGGTCACCGGGCCGCCACGGACCGAAGGCCCGGCCGTCACCCGGCGTCGTGAACATGGCTGCCCGTGCCCCCCACCACCCAGGTGGCGCGACTGGCCGACGCCCTTCTCGTCCCCTCCCTCGATGACCGACTGATCGACCTGGTCGGCGCCCCCGGCTTCGTCCCGGTGGCGTTCCTGCTCGCCTTCGTGGCGGGCGCGGCCCACGCCGTCGGGCCCGGCCACGGCAAGAGCCTCGCCGCTGCCTACCTGATCGGCTCGGACGGCAAGGTGCGCGACGCGGCGTGGCTCGGGGTCTCGGTGGCGGTCATGCACACCGTCTCGGTCCTCGTCGTCGCCGTCGCGTGGACCTTCCTCTCGCTGTCGCAGCTGCTCTCCCTCGAGCGGCTGACCAGCGCGCTCCAGCTGATCGCGGGGGTGCTGGTGGTCGGCGTCGGGATCTGGCTGTTCCGCCGTCACCTGCGCGGAGGTCACGGTCACGGGCATGGGCACGGCCACGGGCACGGGCATGGGCACGGCCACGGGCATGGGCACGGCCACGGGCACGGCCATGGGCATGGGCAGGGGCCGGGCCCCAGCCGCCCGGGACTGGTGCTGCTCGGCATGTCCGGCGGCCTCACCCCGTCCCCCGCGGCGTTCCTGGTGCTCGTGACAGGCATCTTCACCGGCCGCTCCGGGTTCGCCCTGCTGCTGGTCATCACCTTCGGGCTGGGCCTGGCCACGGTGCTGTTCGGGGTCGGCCTGCTGGCGCTGGCCGGACGCGACGTCGTCGTGCGGGCTGCCGAGTCGCGCGCCCTCGTCGCCGCGGCGACCCGGGTCGCGCCGGTCCTGGCGGCGACCAGCATCACCGTGATCGGCGGCGTGCTCACGACCACCGCGGTCGGCCGGCTGGCAGGCGCCGCGTGAGCGGCATGGTCGCGGCGCACCCGTTCGGCGACCCGCAGACGGTCGAGATCGCCGCCGACCCGACGGACCCGGCCGTCGTGCACGTGACCTGGAAGGTCGGCGCCGCCGACGACCTCACCCTGCTCGGCATCCATCTCGGTGTGCTGCCCGAGGACCGGGTGATGCTCGACGGCGCCATCAGCTACGACGACGGTGACGCGACGCTCGTGGAGCAGGCGCCGGAGGTCCGGGAGTACCTCCTCGAGCACGTGGCCGTGAGCGCGGACGGCCGGGCGTGCACCGGCCGGGTGGAGGCGACCGGCGACCTGATCGCCGACGGGGCGGACCTCGTCTTCGCCTGCCCCACCCCGCCGGCCCGCGCGACGGTCGAGGTCAGCACGCTGACCGACCTGCACCCGGCGTACCGCACCCTCGCGACCGGCCCGGACGGACAGCACCGGGTCTACAGCGCGGACGCGCCCCGCCACGACTGGGCGCTCGGCGTCACCAGCACGACCGGCACCACCGGCGGCACCGGCGACGCGACCGGCGGCACCCAGGAGCAGTCCCTGGGCACCGGGACCAGCGCCGCCCTCCAGATCGGCGGCGTCCTCGGCGCCGTCCTCCTCGTCGTCGTCGCGGGGGCCGTGGTGGCCCGGCGTCGGCGACGGGTCCCTCCCACCCCCACCCTCTAAGGAGACATGTCGTGCCCGCACGACCGATGCGCAGGCTCCGGTTGGCCGCCACCTCCGTGGTCGCCGTGGCCGTCGCCGCGGGTGGCCTGCTGGCCACCCCGAGCCAGGCGGCCCCCGCCGCCGCCCCGACGCTGCTGCCGGACACCCCGGCGACGACCGCCGAGGCGGCGCCCACCCCGGACATCCTCGATGTCGGATTCCCGGACGGCGTCCCCACCGACACCGCCCAGTCGCTGACGCCGATCACCTACGGCACCCCGACGTACGGCACCGACGACCGGCAGGGACCGGTGATGACGGTGGACGGCGTCGACGACGCGGTCGGGTTCGCGTTCGAGGACCAGTGGCCCAAGCTGGCGACGGGCGCGAGCTTCGAGTGCGTGTTCCGCGTGAACACCGCCATGCCGGTGGTCCGGGAGATGGACCTGTGCTCCGACAAGGAGGCAGGCGGGCTGTCGATGTACGTCACCGGCGGCAACCTCGGCTTCATGGGCCACATCGGCGGCGGCTACAAGAGCGCGCTCACCCCGATCGAGGGCGACCGGTGGTACCACGCCGTCGCGACCTGGGACGGCAGCCAGATCAGGCTCTACGTCAACGGGCAGCTCGCCCAGACCTCGGCGGCCAGCGGCACGCTCACGCCCCCGGTGGCCACGGCGCAGCGCTTCATCGTCGGTGCTGACGCCAGCCCGACCGGCATCGGCCAGCCGGCGCCGCCGAGCACGTTCGCGGCCGCCGGCGTCTTCTCCCGCGCGGTCACCGCGGCCGAGGTGAAGGCGCTCGCCGCGGAGTGGGACACCGCCGTCCCGACGCCCGAGGCCGACGTCCTCGACGTCGACTTCGCCGACGGTACGCCGAAGGAGCGGGTCCGCGACCTCGCGGTGAAGACCTTCGGCAGCCCGACCATCGCGCACGACGGCGCGCTCGGGCGTGACGTCGCGGCCTTCGACGGCAACGACGCCTACGGCTACGCGCTCACCCCGCACTGGGGCGAGATCAGCAACGCGGTCACCCTCGAGTGCACGTTCCGCTACCTGGGCACGCTGCCGCGGAGCACCGAGGCCGCGGTCTGCTCCGGCAAGGAGGCCGGTGGCCTCTCGATCTACATCAACGAGGACAAGGTCGGCCTGATGGCGCACATCGGCGGGGGCTACAAGACCGCCCGCGCCACCTTCAGCGCCAACCGCTGGTACCACGTCGTCGGCCTCTGGACCGGCACCGAGATCCGGCTGTACGTCGACGGCGTGCTCGCCGCCACGACGCCCGCGACCGGCGCGCTGACCCTGCCCAACGCCACGGCCCGCGCCTGGACCCTCGGCGCCGACTCCTCGCCCAACGGCGGCGCGCAGTTCTACGCCCCGGCCAAGCTGGCGAACGCCCGCATCTACAGCCGCGCGCTGAACGACACCGAGATCAAGGCGCTCGACATCGCCGCCTTCGGCGAGCACCCCGATGCCGGCGTCAGCCTGAACGCGTCGGTGCCGGCGGCCGGGGACCACCTCTCCGCGCCCGTCGAGCTCGACCTGGACATCGCCCACGAGGACAACGCCACCGGCTGGACCTACCTCCTCGACGGCAAGCCGGTCGCCGAGGGCGACCTGGTCGGCCCCGGCCTCCAGGCCGGCCCGCACACCCTGACGGCGTCCGCCGTCGACGTGTTCGGCAAGGACATCGCCTTCACGATCCCGTTCGCGTCCGACACGATCCCGACCGGCGGCGGCACCGGGTCCGGCGAGGGCCGGGGCGTCGTCCAGCTGTCCGCGATCGCGACCAGCCCCGACGGCAGCGACGTCACGACGACCTTCCGCAAGGCCACCGCGACCGTGGCCGAGGGCGGCGTCCAGGGCGTCGTGAAGAAGGTCCCGACGACCCTCGACTTCGAGCACGAGGACGAGCAGCCGATCGCGGACCCGCTGACGCCGGACGACGACCGCGCGCAGACCAGCGCCACCAGCGGCGACATCCCGTTCCAGCGCTTCGACGTGGAGGTCGGCGCGGCCGTCACCGGACAGCAGGTCGTCTGGAAGGGCGTCGTCGACCCGGAGCGCTCGGTCACCCTGCACGCCTGGAACACCGAGACGTCGCGGTGGGCCGAGCTCGCCACGGCCCGCGGCGTGCGTGACGGCGAGACGGTCCTCAACGCCGTCGTCCGGCCGGCGATGGTCGACCAGGGCACCGTGCACCTCCTGGTGCTCGGCACCGACCCGTTCGCCGACGACCTCGCGCCGCGCGACGAGACGGCCGCGGAGACCAAGGACGGGTTCGAGGACCCCGAGGACTACGACTTCTCCCTGGCCCACTTCACCGACACCCAGTACCTCGCCGAGGGCGCCGCCGGCGGCACCTACGACGACTGGGACGGCAACGTCGAGCCGTCGGATGTGATGAAGGAGGAGGAGCGGGCGATCTGGGACCGCGCCTACCGTGCCACGACCGAGTGGATCGCCGAGCAGGCGAAGGACCGCAAGATCGCCTGGGCCGGACACACCGGCGACATCATCGAGAACGACTACTACGACCCGCTCGCGACGAACAGCAGCGGCGGGCTGCTCTACCCCGGTCTCGACGAGCAGGTGACGCGTGAGTTCGCCTTCACCTCGGACGCGCAGAAGGCGCTGGACGAGTCGGGCGTGCCCAACCAGGTGATCGCGGGCAACCACGACAACCAGCTCGGCAACGAGACCGGGCCGACGTCGCGGTTCAACCGGTACTACGGCCCGGACCGCTACTACGAGGTCGCGAAGGGCTGGCCGGCCGGCGCGTCGTACCACGCCTGGGACGAGGTCACCGACGCACAGGGCGCGGTCAGCACGCCGGGGCAGGACAACCAGAACAACTACGTCCTGTTCTCCGCGGGCGGCCTGGACTTCGTCGCGGTGGGCCTGTCCTACGGCGTCACCCAGGAGGAGGCGGACTGGGCCAGCTCGGTCTTCGAGCGCTACCCCGACCGCAACGGCATCCTGCTGACGCACGCCTACATCGCTCCCTCCACGGCGAAGGACGGCCGGGGCGCGAGCTTCTCCGGCGACGGCTCGAAGCTGTACGACGAGGTCGTCTCGGCGAACCCGAACGTCTTCTTGATCCTCGCCGGTCACGAGCACGGCGTCGGCACCAACCTGAAGACCGGCGTGGGCGCGACCGTGCAGCACAACGTGGTCGAGCTGCTCGCGGACTACCAGTTCTACAAGGTGTCCGCGCGCGAGCTGTGGCCCGACAAGGTCGACAGCAGCGGCAACATCGACCTCGACGGCGACGGCGTCACCGACCACAAGGCGACCGACCTGCTGCAGTTCGGCGCCAGCTGGCTCCGGCTGCTCCAGTTCGACGTCGACCGGGCCGAGGTCAGCATCGACACCTACTCGCCGCACTTCGACAACTTCGGCGCGACCGAGTACGACGACCGCAAGCGCTACAACGGGGCCGAGGACAACCTGGTGCTGCCGGTGGACCTGTCCAGCCGCACCACGACGTTCTCGACCGACGGGCTCACGGTGGTCACCCCGAGCGCCGAGGTCATCGGTGTGCAGACCGCCAGGTCGGGCTGGCCCGCCACCGTCGAGTGGAAGGGGCTGACGGAGGGCGAGGTCTACGCCTGGACGGCGGAGAGCCGCACGGAGTCGGGCGACCGGATCGGCTCGCTGCCGCAGTTCGGCACCGTGTTCCGGGCGACGTCGGCGGGCACCGACGTGACCGCGCCGACGCTCGTCGTGCCGGCGGAGACCACGCTGACGGTCGGGGACGCCTTCGAGCCGAAGGCCGGTGTGACGGCGACCGACGACGTCGACGGTGACCTGACCGCTCAGGTCGAGGTCGTCGGCGACGTGGACACGGACCGAGCCGGGAGCTACCCGCTGACCTATGTCGTCGTGGACGCCAACGGCAACCAGGCGATCGCCTCCCGCGTCGTGCGGGTGGTCGAGGCGGTCGACACGCGTGCCGCCACGGCGGTCACGGTGGGCAACGTGTCGGTGGCCTTCGGGCAGCAGCCCACGCTGACGGCGAAGGTCGGCCCCGCGTCGGCCACGGGTCTGGTCCGCTTCCTCGAGGGTGAGGAGACGCTCTGCGAGGCGATGGCCGTCAACGGCACCGCCACGTGCACGGTGAAGATCCTGCCGCCGCCGGGCGACTACGTGGTCGTCGCGTCCTATGTGGGCGACGCGGACCACCGGGAGGCGCAGCGCTCCTTCGTGCTGAAGGTCGCGGACGCGGCGAAGGCGGACCCGAACCTGCGCGCGAAGGTCGCGAAGGCCTCCCTCGCCCGCGGCGCGAAGGTCAGGCTCAAGGCCAAGGTCGCCGCCGGCGTGACCGGCCGGGTCGTGTTCAAGAGCGGCGGGCGCACCCTGTGCACGGCGACGGTCGAGGACGGGGTCGCGACATGCCGGGTCCGGCTCACGCCGGGTGCCTGGAAGGTCAAGGCGAAGTACACCGGCAGCACGGCGTACGCCGCCGACAAGGCGGTGGTGCGCTTCCGCAAGCGCTGACCCGCCCGCTCGACACGACCGCCGTACGGCGGGGCCCCGGTCCCGTCGTACGGCGGTCACGTGTAACTACCTGTTCGTGCTGGTACCTGACCTGTCGACCGATCAGGTAGGGGCGCGAACAGGTAGTTACAGTGGCGGCGTCTCATTATCTGGATATGGATCTCAAGATGTAGAACGCCGAGTTCGTGGATCCGGGAAAGCCGCCTACGCTCTTCCTCATGTCGACGACCCTGCTGCTGACCAAGCGGCGCGCGGTGGACAACTGCCGCGTCAGCTCGGCGCTGTGTCGACCCTGCTGACGGGTCCTTGAGCTCTCGGCCTCTCTGCCGTCTCACCCGTCGTCCCGCGGCGCTGTCGTGCGCCCAGGCGTCGTCCTGTGCGTCCGACGTGTTGCTCGTCTCGAGCTCGCGCTGCAGCACCGTCCGTCGTACCGCATCATCGCAACCACCGATAGGAATCATCATGAGCCGCGAGAATTCGCTCGTCTCCACCCAGTGGGTCGAGGACAACCTCGGCGCCGACAAGGTCGTCATCATCGAGGTCGACGAGGACACCACGGCCTACGACAAGGGTCACATCAAGGGCGCCATCAAGCTCGACTGGACCACCGACCTCCAGGACCAGGTCCGCCGCGACTTCGTCAACAAGGAGCAGTTCGAGGCTCTGCTGTCCTCGCGCGGCGTCGCCAACGACGACACCGTCATCCTCTACGGCGGCAACAACAACTGGTTCGCGGCCTACGCCTACTGGTACTTCAAGCTCTACGGCCACCAGGACGTCAAGCTCATGGACGGCGGCCGCAAGAAGTGGGAGCTCGACAGCCGCGAGCTGACCGACGAGCTGCCGCAGCGCGCCGCGACCACCTACGTCGCCCAGGAGCAGGACCGCTCCATCCGCGCCTTCCGTGACGACGTCGTCGCCGCGATCGGCAACCAGAACCTCGTCGACGTGCGCAGCCCCGACGAGTACGCCGGCCGCCTCCTCGCTCCGGCCCACCTCCCGCAGGAGCAGTCGCAGCGCGCGGGCCACATCCCGACCTCGGTCAACGTCCCGTGGAGCAAGAACGCCAACGACGACGGCACCTTCAAGTCCGACGCCGACCTGCAGGCGCTGTACGCCGAGGTGGGCTTCGACGAGGACAAGGACACCATCGCCCTGTGCCGGATCGGCGAGCGCTCCTCGCTGACCTGGTTCGTGCTGCAGGAGCTGCTCGGCAAGAAGAACGTCAAGAACTACGACGGCTCGTGGACCGAGTACGGCTCGCTCGTGGGCGTGCCGATCGCGCTCGGCGACGAGCCCGGTGACGCCTGATGTGCGGGGCGAAGGTCGGCGGGCTGTCGCTCGACGGCGTCAACGTCGCCAAGGAGGCCGTGATCCAGGGTCAGGTCGTGCGCGGCAGCGGTGAGGACGCGGCGCCCGTGGCGAGCGCCTACGTCCGGCTGCTCGACCAGACCGGCGAGTTCACCGCGGAGGTCCCGACCTCCGCGACCGGCCACTTCCGGTTCTTCGCCGGCGACGGCCAGTGGACGCTGCGCACCCTGGCGCCGAAGGCCGACCCGGTCGACCGCGTCGTGCAGGCACAGACCGGCTCGGTCGCCGAGGTCCTCATCTCCATCTGAGCACCGAACGCAACGGCCCGGGCGCCGCGTGGATCCACGCGGCGCCCGGGCTCTCTGCGTCTCCGGGGCGGTCCGCGTCTCCCGGCCCCCTGCGCGGCCGGGCCGGGTCAGCTGGCCGGAACCGACGAGATGGTCGCGAAGTGGGGGGTGTCCCCGCCGGGCACGCCGCGCAGGCCGCGGCCCGGCGTGCGCATGGTGATCCGCACGCGGTCGGAGCGGAACAGGTCGTGGGAGAACTCGAACGGCGTCCCGGTCGTGTCGTACGTCGTCCGGGTGATCGACACCAGCGGGTCGCCGACGGCGACGGCGAGCAGCGCCGCCTCCTCGTCGGTCGCGTGGACGACCTCGACGACCTCCTCGGCGTCGGCGATGACGACGCCGTAGTCGTGCTCGATGAGCTCGTAGATCGACCCGCCCAGCGACTGCTCGAGCAGGCCGGGGAAGCGGTCGGCGGGCAGGCGGGCGTGGTCGAGCGAGAACGGCGTCCCGTCGGCCAGCCGCAGCCGGCGTACGTCGACGACGAGGTCGCCCTCGCCGAGCTGGAGGGCGCGGCGGGTGGCCGCGTCGGCGACGCCCATCTTGGTGGCGACGACGCGGGTGCCGGCGGAGTAGCCCTGCCGGGCGAGATAGGCGGGGACGCCGACGACCTTGGTCAGGTCGTGCTCGACCTTCGCGTGGTTGATGAAGGTGCCGCCGCCGCGGCCCGCGACGCGACGGACCAGCCCCGCCTCCTCGAGCGCCGCGAGCACCTGCCGCAGCGTGGCCCGGCTGACGCCGTAGTGCTCGGAGAGCTCGCGCTCGCTGCCCAGCCGGGCGCCCGGGGGGAGGGTGCCCGCACCGATGTCGGTCAGCATGCGGCGCCGCAGGGTCTCCGCGACGGCGTGCTCGTTGGCCATGCCTCGCTCCTCCTCCGGCGGGTCCCGGCGTGACCGCCCGATTGGTCTGACCAGGTGGGTGAAACGGTACCCGACCGGGCTCAGGACGCGTTCTCAGATCTCCTCGAGCGCCTGGAGCGACTCGGGGAGGACCTGGCCGCCGTCGACGACGAGGCTCTGCCCGGTGACGTAGCCGGCCTCCTCGGTGGCGAAGAACAGCGCCGCGTTGCCGATGTCCGCGACGCTGCCGAGCCGCTTCTGCGGCACGCTGGCGGCCATCGCGGCCAGGTAGTCCTCGCCGAGCCCGTCGAGGCCCTCGGTCGCGACATTGCCCGGGAGCACCGCGTTGATGGTGATCCCGCGCGGAGCGAGCTCCAGCGCCGCCGTGCGCACGAAGCCCAGCTGGGCCGCCTTGCTGGCGCCGTAGTGGGACCAGCCCGGGTAGCCGGTGTGCGGTCCGGTGATCGAGGAGGTCACCACGATCCGGCCGCGGCCGCTCGCGGTGAGCGCCTCCAGGCAGGCCTGGACGGCGAACACGGTGCCGTCGAGGTTGGTCGCCATCACCGTGTGCAGGTCGGCCGCCGTCATCGCGTCGAGCCGGGCCGCGGGGAAGATGCCCGCGTTGGCGCACAGGACGTCGATCCCGCCGTGCCGCTCGATCGCGGTCGCGGCCATCCGGTCGCAGTCCTCGCGCGAGCTCACGTCCGTCACGGCGTACGACGTCGCGCCGCCGATCTCCGCGCATGCGGCCTGCAGCGCCGCCTCGTCCCGTCCGGTGACGAGTACCCGGGCGCCGGCTCGCGCGAAGACCGTCGCGATGCCGCGGCCGATGCCCTTGCTGCCGCCGGTGACGACGACGGAGCGTCCAGCGAGTGAGGTGAACATGGGTCCTCCGATTCGACGATGGGTCAGGCGAGCGTGGCGCCGCCGGACGCCACGTAGCGATGGGCGAGCTCGACGGAGCCGGCCGTGTAGCCGGGACCGAGCTCCTGGCACTCGCGGGAGTGGGCGTGCGAGCCCATCCAGGCCACGAGCAGCAGGCGGCGCATCATGACGAAGGTCGGCAGCATCGCCTCGTGCTCGGGGGCGAGGTCGGAGACCGTGCGATAGCCGCGCAGCCAGGCGTCCTGCCACTGCGGCAGCCGCGGGTCGTGCTCGATGAAGGAGACGGCGGTGCCGAAGTCGTACATGAACCACGACATGCCGCAGTCGTCGAAGTCGATGACGGTCACCTGGTCGCCCTCGACGAGCAGGTTGGCGAGGCGCAGGTCGGCATGGACCAGGCCGAACCGGTCGGCCCCCGTGCCGTACGACGCGAGCCGCTCCCGCACGATCGCGGCGGCGGCGCCGAGCGCCTCCTCCTCGGCGGGCCCGACGCCGAAGCCGTCCTGCCAGCGGCCCCATCGGGGCCGGTCGCCGAGCGAGTGCTCCCAGTCCCACCGGAACCGGTGGAAGCCGGGCGGCGGGGTCCAGGACCGGGCGTGCTCGTGCATCCGTGCCGTGATCGCGCCGAGGGTCTCGAAGTCCGAGGTGCCGAGCGCGACGTCGTCGGGCTCGATGCCGGGCACGAGCTCGAAGAGGACGCAGTGCCGCTCCTCGCCGTCGGCGACGACGGTGGTGACCCGCTCGCCGCGCACGTTGGGGATCTCCGCGGAGGTCGCCACGCCGGACTCGGCGCGCAGGGCGGCCAGCCAGGCGAGCTCGCTCTCGATGTCGCCGCGGGAGTGGTAGCCGACCCGGTGCACGCGCAGGATGGCGGTGCGCCCGGTGTCCGGCTCCTCGACCAGGAAGGTGGCGTTCTCGGACAGGTTGATCATCCGCAGGGTGCGCGCCGGGCTGAAGCCGTACGACGGCAGGGCCAACTCGGCGACCCGGGTGTCGACGGCCGCGGCGACGGTGTCCATCAGTGCTCCCGTCCCTCGATCGACTCCAGGACCTTGGTGATCCGGTCACGAGCCACCTCGACGTCCTCGGTCGTGCCGCTCAGGTAGAGCCGCCCGGCCGCCCCGATGAACTGGACGTCGACCATCGTGATGCCGGGTGCCGCGCGCTCGGCCTCGTTGGCGGCCACGGCCGCGAACAGGGCGGGCGTCATCTCGTAGACGAGCAGTGACTGTCCCGGCATCACCATCGACCCCGATCGGTTGCGGTTGAGGATCACCGCGTGCTGGTCGGTGATGTGCTCGATGATGTCGTGATAGAGCACCCGCGGGCGGAGCTGGTCGCTGGCCGAGCTGCCGGTGCCGTCGAGCACCGCCTGGCCGGCGGCGGTGACGTCGGCCAGCGACGAGGCGTGCAGCTCCAGCACGCCGAACTGGCGCTCCACGAAGAGGATCCCGGGCTCGACCGACGGCACCGCGCGCAGCGCCAGGTCGATCACGCGCTCGATGGCGAGCGCGGGGGCGACCTCGATGATCAGCGCGTGGTCCCCGGCGTACGGCGGGTAGCCGCGGGCCCGGGTGGGCGTGCCCAGGTAGGCGGCGAACTGCGGCTGCAGGTCCTCGACCATCAGGTTGACCCGCAGCTCCGTGCGGGCGTGGGTGGCGGTCATCGGACCTCCTCTTCTCGGGGTTCGGGCTCTGCTGGGGTTCCGGGCCGGGGCGGGCTACTTCGCGCTGACGTCGAAGTGGTTGCCGATCTCGGCGTGCGGGCGGGGGATGACGTGCACGCTGACGAGCTCCCCGACCTGAGAGGCGGTCTCCGCGCCGGCCTCGGTGGCGGCCTTGACCGCGCCGACCTCGCCGCTGATGACGACGGCGACGAGCCCGTCGCCGACCTCCTGGCGGTCGGTGATGGTGACGTTCGCGGCCTTGACCATGGCGTCCGCGGCGGCGAGCGCGGCGACGAAGCCCTTGGTCTCGATCATGCCGATGGCGGTGCTGGACATGTGCTGCTCCTTGGTTGTGCGGTGGGTGTGCTGGTGATGCGTGGGGGCTGGTGGGTGGTTGACGGGTGGTTGACGGGGCCGGTGGCGCCCGACATCTGGGTGGGGGCTAGGACGGTTCCTGGCCCGGCGGGGTGTCGACCGAGCCGATGATCAGCGCGTCGACGGGCGGGGGAGTGCCGGGGAACCAGGCGGCCGCGACGGAGCCCTGGGCGACCAGGACCTGCTCGCCGATCCCGCTGCCCAGGACGTCGAAGGCGACGAGCCTGCTCCCGCCGCCCCGGCCGTCGGGGACCTCGACCTCCAGGAAGGCGCCGTTGGGCAGGCCGTCGATCCTCTTGGTGGACCAGACGTTCCCGGTCACGACTGCTCTCAGCATCAGCGCTCCTTCTCGATGGGGACCCCCAGCGCGCGAGCCCTCTCGCGCGCCAGGGGAGTCAGCACGGCCCGGCGGCCGAGGACGAGGCGGCGCCCCGCCTCGGCGGCCGCCTTGACCTGGCGCTCGGTGACGGCGCCGGTGTCGATCCGCTGCGTCGGCCGGGCCTCCGGTACGACGCCCGCGGCGGCGCCCTCCAGGCGGAACCGCAGCCGGCCGGCGCGCAGGTCCTGCCGGTTCTTGGGGTTCTCGAACAGCGCCAGCAGCTGCCGGGCGAACCGGTCGAGGTCGGCGTCGTCGCCGATCCGCACCGCCTCGACCCGCTCGCGCGGCTGCGGGGGCGTCACGTGCTCGGCGCCCGCCACGCCAGCGGCCGGAGGGACCGGCGCCGCGGCGACCGGGGGCGCGGGCGCCGCGGCCGCCGGCGCCGGTCCGGCGAGGTCGGCGACGACCTCGCGGACGACGTCGGCGATCAGCGCCCGCAGGTCGGGGGAGGTGGTCACGTGAGCCCTCGCAGGGCGTCCTCGGCCGCCTCCGCCGCCTGGCGCACGTCGGCCTCCTTGCCGGACAGGTAGACCCGGCCGGTGGCACCGATCATCCGGTAGTCGACGACCTTGATGTCGGCGGCCTTCTCGGCCTCGTTGGTCGCCACGATCGCGTACGACGCGGGCTGCACCTCGAGCACGTACATCGACTCGCCCGGCAGGACCATCGAGCCGATCTTGTTGCGGTTGATGAGGAAGGCGTGCTGGTGGTCGACCGAGCTGATGATCTTGCTGGCCAGGATCTGCGGCCGCACCGCGCTGGAGGCGTCGGCGCCGAGGGCGTCGAGGACGCCCTCGGCGGCGGCCTTGACGGAGCCGGTCTCGCCGTGGAACTCCAGGTAGCCGAACTGCCGCTCGACCACGAGGACGCCGGCGGCGACCTCCGCGTGCTTGAGCGCGACGTCGGTGATCGGCTCGATGTCGATGCCGGGTGCGACCTCGATGATCTGGGCCGCCATGTGGGCACGGGGGAGCGTGCCCTTGATCCAGGTGCCGAGGTAGCACATGGTCTGCGGCTGGAGCCGGTCGATGAAGATGAAGGAGCGCAGTTCAGCCATGGTCAGCCCTTGATGAGGTGGGAGAGCTCTTCGACGACGAGGCGTCGTACCTGCTCACGGAAGGCGGCGTCGTCGGCGCCTGCCGCGCCGGAGCCGGCGCGGGCGCCGATCCGGTCGACGAGCGCGTCGACGTGCGCGGGCACGTGCGGCCGGGGCGCGTGCTCGTCGTTCGACGGCCGGGGGTACGCCGGGACGGGGGTGCGGTGGTCGGTCGACGGGTCCAGCCCGGCGTAGGCCGGCATCGCCTCGGCGGGGTCGCTGTTGTAGGCGATCCGGGTCCAGTCCACGAGGTGCTTCGGCTGGAGGTTCTCGCCGAGCGCGCTGCGGCCGACGAAGCCGGTGCCGATCGTCATGGTCGGGGCCAGGTGGGTGTCGAGTCCCGAGCTGCCGGTGCTGTTGCCGACGTTGACCGACACGCGCAGCACCGGCACCTCGGCGGCGTACCTCATGACGGTGCCGGGATCGGCGGAGTGGATCGCCGCGCTGTGCCCGGCCCCGGCGATCCGGACGACCGCCCGGGCGGTGGCGATGCCCGCCGTCGCGTCGGGGACCCGGATCATGCCGAGCACCGGCGAGAGCTTCTCGTGGGTGAGCGGCTCCTCCGGCACGGCCACCTCGAACGGCGCGACGAGCACCTTCGTGCGCGGCCCGACCCGGATCCCGGCCTGCTGGGCGATCCATGCCGCGTCCTTGCCGACGACGTCGACGTTGAGCCGGCCGTAGGGGAACATGTAATCGCGCAGCCGCTGGCTGTCGTCGGCGCCCAGCAGCGCCGCGCCGGCCCGCTCCAGCTCGCGCGCGAGCCGGTCGGCGACCGCCTCCTCGACGATGAGCACGGACTCGTTGGTGCACAGCACCGAGTTGTCGAAGGCCTTGCTCTCCACCAGGCGCTGGGCGGCGGCCCGGACGTCGGCGGTCGCGTCGACGAGCACCGGGACGTTGCCGGGGCCGACGCCGATGGCGGGGTTGCCCGAGCCGTAGGCGGCCCGGACCACGCCGGTCCCGCCGGTGGCGAGGATGACGTTGGTGCGGGCGTCGCCCATGAGGGCCTCGACCAGCGGGATGGTCGGCTCGGCGATGCTCTGCACGATGCCGTCGGGCGCACCCGCCTCGACCGCCGCCCGGGCGAGCAGCTGCGCCGCGTCGTGGCAGCAGTCCTTGGCCATCGGGTGGGGACTGACGACCACCGCGTTGCGGGTCATCAGGGACAGGAGGACCTTGAAGAAGACGGTGGCGACCGGGTTGGTCGACGGGGTCAGGGCGAGGACCACGCCGGCCGGGCGCGGCACCTCGACGATCTTGTCGTCGAGCCGGATCCGCGGCGTCACGAAGTCGTCGCCGGCGTAGGCGTCGAGGATGCCGCGGGAGCAGGCCCGGTTCTTGCGGACCTTGTGCTCGACGACGCCGAAGCCCGTCTCGCGCACGGCCCACTCGGCGTACTTCTCGGCGTGGGCGTGGGCGGCGTCGGCGACGGCGCGGACGATCCGGTCCACGTCGCTCGCGGAGTACGACGCGAAGGCGCGTGCCGCCCAGCGGGCGCGCTCGAGCATGTGGCCGGCCGCGCCGGGGGCGGTGACGGTCTGCTGGGGCTGGTCGGACATCAGCTGGCCCTCCGGCGCGACAGAGCGGGATCGGCGGCCGCGCGGCCGATGGCGAGCGCGGTGCGGTCGAGGAGCTCCTCGACCAGGTCGGGCGTCATCAAGATCCCGGGCTTGTACTGCAGGACCCGGGGGTCGAGGGTGGAGAAGATCGCCCAGACGCCGAGCTCGTAGAGCTGGCGCATGACGTACTTCGCGCCTTCGGGATGGGCGAACTCCAGGCCGAGCACGACACCGTTCTGGCGGATCCCGACGAACCAGTCGGGGTACTGCGCCTGGACCTGCCGCAGGCCGGCACCGACGCGGTCGGCGATGTAGTGGACCATCGAGCGGACCTCGGGGCGCCGCGTGACCTCGAGCGTCTTCAGCGCCGCCACGCAGCCGAGCTCGGCGCCGCCGAAGGTCGAGATGTGACCGAAGCCGTCCTCGCGCAGCCAGGCGCCGGCCCGTTCGCTGAGCAGCACCGCGGCGATCGGGTAGATGCCGCCGGACAGGCCCTTGCCGCTGACCAGGATGTCGGGCTCGATGCCGTGCTTGGTGATGCCCCACAGCTCGCCCGTGCGCATCAGGCCGGTCTGCACCTCGTCGGCGATGTAGAGCGCGTCGTACTTCTCGCACAGCGCCTTGACCGCCTCGAGGTAGCCGGGCTGGGGGAGGGGGAAGCCGTAGGTCGCCGGGATCGTCTCCATGATCACCGCCGCCACGTCGCGACCGCGGAGCGCCTGCTCCATCGCGTCGAGGTCGTTGAACGGCACCTGGGGGAACTCCTCGGGCCGGTCGGCGAGGAAGAGCTTGGCGAAGCGGTCGTCGCCGGTGGCCACGGCCAGGCCGGTGTGCCCGTGGTAGGCCTTCACGATCGAGACGATCTTGCGCTTCTGCATGGCGTGCCGTGCGCTCTTGAGGGCGATGTCGATCGCCTCGCCGCCGCCGGAGGCGTACGCGACCTTCGTCAGGCCGGCGGGCGCCGACTCCACGAGCGCCTCGGCGAGGGCGGTGCGGCCGAGCGAGGGGAAGTGGTGGTTGCCCACGTCGAAGCGGTCCATCGCCTGCTTCACCGCGGCGACGACCTCGGGATTGCGGTGGCCGAGGTTGTAGGTGCCTCCGTTGAGGTGGACGTCGATGAGGCGGCGGCCGTCCATGTCCCAGAGCAGGTAGCCCTCGCGCCGGTCGATCACCAGGTCGACCCCGCTGTCCGACCAGAACTTCGTCTTGTCGGGGTTCCAGTAGTGCGCCGACTTCTCGAGCATCTCTGCCTTCGAGTCGAAGCTGAACGCGTCGTCGTCGTGCATCGCCATCCCTACGTGTCGGTGGCCGCCCCGTGCGGGCACCGGAAGCCTTGTGGTCAGGATCCTGTTTGGTCAGACCGAAAAAGTCAATGGTCGAAATCGAAGAAAATTGTCTGACCCAAAACCTTGATTTGGTCTGTTCGGCAGTGCCAGCATGCCGGGGCCTGGTGTGAGCCAGGACACAACCCGGACGTGCCCCGCGCGGGCACGGGAGAGAGAGTCCGCATGTCTGCAGAGGAGACGCGCGCCGTACCCGAGACCGACGCGAAGGTCCAACGCCTCAAGCCGAACGCCGTCGGCCTGGTGGGCGTCATGTTCATGGCGGTCGCGACCGCCGCGCCGATCACCGCGATGGTCGGCAACGTGCCGATCGCGATCGGCTTCGGCAGCGGGGCGAACGCCCCCGCCGGCTATCTCGTCGCCACGATCGTGCTCGGCCTGTTCGCGCTGGGCTACTCCGCGATGGCCAAGCACATCACGTCGACCGGAGCCTTCTACGGCTTCATCTCCCACGGCCTGGGCCGCGTGGTCGGGATGGGCGCCGGGGCCCTGACCACCCTCGCGTACGTCGTGTTCGAGGCCGCCCTGGTCGGCATCTTCTCGTTCTTCGCGGCGAGCTTCTTCGCCACGCACACCGGCCTGGACATCTCCTGGATCTGGTACGCCCTGCTGATGCTGGGCGTGAACACGGCGCTGACCTACTTCGACATCAACCTGACCGCGGTGGTCCTCGGCGTCTTCCTCGTCGCCGAGATCGTCATGCTCGGCGCGATGACGGTCTCCATCCTCGCCAGCGGCGGAGGACCCGACGGCTGGTCGCTGGGCTCGCTCAACCCGCTCAACGCCTTCCAGGGCCTCGACGGCAGCGTCACCCATCCCGACACCGGCGCCACGCTGGTTGTGGCCGGCTCCGCCGGGATCGGCCTCTTCTTCGCGTTCTGGTCGTGGGTCGGCTTCGAGTCGACCGCGATGTACGGCGAGGAGTCGCGCAACCCGAAGCGGATCATCCCCCTCGCGACGATGCTCTCCGTGTTGGGCATCGGCATCTTCTACGTCATCGTGTCGTGGTCGGCCATCGTCGGCACCGGCCCGGACAACGCCGTCGCGCTCGCCCAGGACAGCGGCACCGCCGGCCAGATCTTCTTCGGCCCGGTCGAGCAGCACCTCGGCCACTGGGCCGTGGTGCTCTTCGAGTTCCTGCTGATGAGCGGCTCGTACGCCTGCGGCATGGCCTTCCACAACTGCGCTTCGCGCTACATCTACGCGATCGGGCGCGAGGACCTGGTGCCCGGCTTCGGCAGGACCCTCGGCGCCTCGCACCCGGTGCACGGCTCGCCGTACGTCGCGGGCTTCGTGCAGACCGCCGTCGCCACCGCGATCGTGCTGCTGTTCTTCGTCACCGACCGCGATCCCTACGGCCAGCTCTACGCCCTCATGGCGATCATGGGGACGACCGCGATCATGATCGTCCAGGCCCTCGCCGCGTTCGCGTGCATCGCCTACTTCCACGTCCAGGGCAGGCATCCGGAGACCGCGCACTGGTTCCGGACGCTGGCGGCGCCGCTCGTCGGCGGCATCGGGATGGTCTACGTCATCTGGCTGCTGGTCGAGAACGCCGGCTTCGCGGCCGGCGCGGCGGCCAGCGACATCGTGTTCAAGCTGTCCCCGTGGGTGGTCGGCGCGGTCGGGCTGGCCGGCATCGGGTTCGCCCTGTGGGCCAAGCGCTTCGCCCCGGAGCGCTTCGACACGATCGGCCGGATCGTCCTCGAGGACACCCAGGAGCGCGCCGACTGACCCCCGTCGTACCGGACAGAACTGTCGTGGCATCACCGATTTCGCAGCGGTTCTGTCCGGTACGACGAGGGCGCCGGGCGCGTAGGCTGGGTCGATCGTCAGCAGGGAGAACCGATGAGCAGCCGTCCTTCGCCGCTCGACCTGGTGGCCGACGTGGCTGCCATCTGCGTCGAGCCCACCCCCGCCACCGTCCGGGCCACGGCCGTCCTGCACCGCATCGGCGAGGCGATACCGCTCGAGGCGGCGGCGCTCTCGACCTTCGACCCGGTGGAGGAGCGCCATCTCACGATCGCCGAGATCGGGTACTCCGACCCGGTGCTGACCTACCTCAACGACGGCTTCGTCAACGGCGACCCGGCGTTCCTCACCATGCGCTTCCGCAACCCGCGGCCGCTGCGCTGGTGCGACATCCCCAACTACCGTGACATGTTCAGCGCGCACGAGGTGTTCATCCCCGGCGGCTTCGCCGAGGGATCGACCACCTGCCTGTTCACCCGCGACGGGCGCTACACCGGGGCGCTGCACCTGAGCTCCGACTCGCCGCTGCCGATCAGTGACTCCGCCGTCGAGACGCTGATCGCGCTGCAGCGGGTGATCGCGCCGCTGATGGACGCCATGCGGCCGCCGGAGGGCCACAGCTGGACCGACCTGCTCGAGGACGCCGCCGAGGCGGCCCTGATCACCCACGACCGCCGCCTGGTGGCGCTGCCCGGGCTGCGCCGCGACCGCTGGCTGGCCGACGACTCACCGTTGACCGCCGAGCTGCTGGCGCGCCCCGAGGGTCCGCCCGCGCGGTTCGCCTGGGTCTCGCCGTCCGGACGGTGCCACGAGGTCCGCACCACGCGCCTGGCGACCGGCGTCCTGGTCACGCTGCGGGAGGCGGCGGCGCCGTACCGGCTCTCGCCGCGGGAGGTCCAGGTGCTCACCCTGGTCGCGGCCGGGTTGGGCAACCCCGCGATCGGGCTGTCGCTCTCGCTCAGCCCGCGCACGGTCGCGACCCATGTCGAGCACATCCTCGCGAAGCTCGGCTGCGCCACCCGGGTGGCCGCGGCGAGCAAGGCTGTGGCCGAGGGGATCGTGCCGCTCACGGTCTCCACCCCGTCCACCCCCCTGCTCGCGCGCACCTGAGCCTCAGGCGTCCAGCTCGACCGGCGTGCCGATCGTCCAGCCGCCGTCGACCAGCAGGTTGTCGCCGACCACGTGGTCGGCGAGCGGGCTGGCCAGGAAGAGCACCGCGTTGGCGACGTCCTGCGGGCTCGCCCACCGGCCGCGCGGCGTCTGCCCGGCGAGGGCGTCGTGGGTGGCCTGGTCGTAGAGCGCCGTCATGTGGGTCGTCACGAAGCCCGGTGCGACCGCGTTGACGTTGATCCCCTTGCCTGCGTAGTCCAGGGCCACCTGGCGGGTGAAGTTCACGATCGCACCCTTGGTGGCGCAGTACGCCGCGAAGCCCGGATTGCCGCGGAAGCCGCTGATCGAGCTGATGTTGACGATCTTGCCGGGCTTCTCGCGGGCGAGCAGGCCGCGCACCATCTCACGGGTGCAGTGGAAGGTGCCGTCGACGTTGACGAGGAACTGGGTCCGCCAGGTCTCGTCGTCGGTCTCGTGCACGCTGCCCTCGCGCAGCACCCCCGCGTTGTTGACCAGGATGTCCAGTCCGCCGAGGCGCTCGTCGAGATCGGCGAACACGGACGCCACATGGGCGCTGGCCGTGACGTCGAGCTTCACGAACTCGGCCGAGCCGCCCGCGGCCGCGATCACCGCGGCGGTGGTCTCGCCGCCCTCGCGGGCCTGCTCGGTCAGGTCGGCGACGACGACATGCGCGCCCACCCGGGCGAGCGTGGTGGAGATGGCCCGGCCGATCCCGGAGGAGCCTCCGGTGACGACGGCCCTCTTGCCGGTGAGGTCGATCATGGTCGGTCCCTTCTTCAGTGGTCGGTGGTCGGGCGGGTCACTCGGCGCCGCACCAGTCGAGTGCCAGCGCCGCATAGGTGCGGGTGGCCAGGCGGACCTCGTCGATGAGGCAGTACTCGTCGTCGGCGTGCGCGACCCGCAGGTCGCCCGGGCCGTAGCTGATCGCCGGGATGCCCGCCGCGGTGAGGAACGAGCAGTCCTCGACGGCGCAGAAGCCGGCGACGGGAGGCGGACCCTGGTACGCCGTCTGCCCCGACACCCGCTCGTGCGCGGCGGCCACGGCGCCGGTGATCGCGCTCGCCGCCTCGCCGGGGTCGTTGGCGGGCCAGTTGAGCTTCCACTCGACCACCGGCGGGTGCTCGCGCAGCCAGCCGTCGGTCTGCGCGATGGCGCGGATCTGCGCCTCGACCTCGGCCTTGACGTGCTCCGGAACGTCCTGCGGCGGGTACCAGATGCAGTACTCGATGGTCATGTACTCCGACAGGATGAACGGCACCAGTACGCCGTGCGGCCCGCCTTGGACGACGCCCGGGTGGATCGTGAAGTGGCCCGGTGCGAAGAGCGGGTGCGTCTTCGTGAAGGCCCACTCCTCCTCGAGGCGCTGCATGGCCTGGAAGACGAGCATCCCCTTGTCGATCGCGTTGACCCCGACCGCGCTGCCCCCACCGCCGGCGCGGATGGTCTGCCCGCGCATGGACGAGTGCGTCGCCTTGCCCTGCACGGTCACCGAGAACCACAGCAGCCCGGGCGTCACCGGGATGACGCCGAGGTTCGTCGGGCCGCTCGGCTCGGCGACGACGGCGGCGTCGGCCCGGTAGCCGTGCTCGATCGTCGAGGTGACGCCGCACTCGTGGTCCATCACCTCCTCGCCGACGACGGCCTCGACGATCAGGTCGCCCCGGAGCGCGACCCCCGCCCGCTGCAGCGCCTTCACCGCGAACGCCTGGGCGACCAGGCCGGCCTTCATGTCGCTGGCGCCGCGGCCCCAGACCCGGTCGCCGTCGACCCTGCCGGAGAACGGGTCGCCGGAGGTCCACCGGTCCGGGTTGCCCGGTGGGACGACGTCCACGTGGCCGTTGAGGATGAGCGACCGGCCGCCGCCCGTGCCCCTGAGGGTGCCGACCGCGTTGTCCCGGCCCTTCTCGACCGCCCAGTACTCCACGTCGGCGCCGGCGTCCTCGTAGATCTCGCCGACGAGGCGGGACACCCGGCCCTCCAGGCCGACCACGTCGTCGTACACCTGGCCGGGGTACTTCGGGTTGACGCTGGGGATCGAGATGACCTCGGAGAGGGTGGCGACGAGGTCGTCCTCGAGGGCGTCCACCGCCGCCAGCACGCGGTCGTGGGTCTCCTGCGATGTCATGGGAACAGCTCCTTGGGGATCGGTCGGGGGGGTCGGTCGGACGTCGGTCGGGTCAGTGGGTCGGATCAGTGGGTCGGATCAGTGGGTCGGATCAGTGGGTCGGATCAGTGGGTCGGATCAGTGGGTCGGGGCGAGCGACGGCTCGGGGCGCGACCGGCCGGCCTCGAAGAGCTCGTCGACGCGGCGGCGCTCCTGCTCCGGCTGGGGCAGCGCGTAGGCCAGGACGACGTACACGACGAGGTTGATCGCGAGCGCGACGACGCCGCCGGTGAGGCTGCCGAGGCCGGGCATGTCGTCGGGGTACTGCCAGGTGAGGACCGCGGCGACGAGGAAGCCGGTGCACATCGAGACCAGGGCCGCCGTCTTGGTCCCGCGGCGCCAGAACATCCCGAGGAACATGGGGACGGCGAGCTGGACGATGCCCTGGTAGGACATCTGCGCCAGCAGCTGGAGCCGTGGGTAGTCGAAGGCGATATAGGCGACCACGGCCGAGGCCAGCATGTAGACGACCATCGAGCCCTTGGCGACGACCTTCAGCTGGAAGTCGGTGCGCGGTGAGATGACGTGCACGATGTCGTTGGCGATCTGCGCGCCGCAGACCTGCACGCAGCCGTCGATCCAGCCCATGCTCGCGGCGAGCACGATCACCAGCGCCATGCCGAGCAGCCACTGGCCGCCGCGGTCGTAGAGCAGGGTGAACCAGCCGTCCTGCGGAGCGCCGGCGATGTCGGTCATCGAGGCGGCGGCGAGCGCGACCAGGGTGAGCATCAGGTAGAAGCCGCCCGCGACGAGCATCGTCTGCAGCGTCCCCTTCTTGACGCTGCGGACGCCCTTGGCCGTGTAGATCCGCTGGTAGCTCGTCGGCCAGCACAGCGAGCCGATCACGCCGGTGACGATGAGGGAGAAGAGGTACCAGGGACCGTAGGAGCCGCCGTCGCCCGGCACGACGAGCAGCGCGTCCGGCACGTCCTTCAGCGCCGTGAAGCCGCCGGAGTCGGCGGGTCCGAAGAGGATGCCGAGGCAGACCAGGGCGGCCAGCACGTAGGCCACGATGCCCTGCACCAGGTCGGTGATGACCAGGCCGCGCATGCCCATCTGCACCGTCCAGATCTGGCGCACCGCGATCACCACGACGCCGACGACCAGGCAGGTGGTCACCGACCACTGCCCGAAGCTGGCGAAGCGGAAGATCAGGCCCATGGCCTGCATGCCCAGCACGATCCACGGGAACAGGCACACGACGCCGATCGCGCTGGCGATCACCCGCACGGCCTGGGAGTCGAAGCGCAGGCCGAGCATGTCCGGCTGGGTCTTGAGGTCGTACCGCTTGCCCCACAGCCAGGCCCGCTCGGCCATCAGGTACATCGCGGTCACGCCGAGCAGCGAGTAGGCCAGGGCGTAGAACCCGAGCACGCCGGCGCTGACGCTGAGCCCGAAGAAGGCGGTGTACGTCGCGCCGGGCCACCACGAGTTGGTGTAGGACATCGCGATGTACCAGCTGGTGAACGAGCGGCCCCCGACGGCGTAGTCGGAGAACGACTTGGCGTTGCGGTTCGTCGCGTAGAGCACGAACACGATGAGCGCGAAGAACGCCGTCAGCATCCCGAGGGTGACGGCCATGGAGCCGGTCATGGAGGTCATCAGGCCGCCACCTCCTCGGGCTCCTCGCCCACCTCGCCGCGGATGTTCTCGAAGATCCACAGCAGCCAGACGGCGCCGGTGGCGAGCAGGGCGTCGAAGATCCAGTAGGCGACGCTGAACGGCACGCCGAGGATCGGGCTGTCGATGCCGCTTCCCGCCAGGTAGAGCGGCGGGAAGACGGCGAGCAGGATGCTGGCGCCGAACAGCAGCCAGAAGATCGTCATCTTGGTCCGTGACGACATCGCTCGGATGGCGCTTCTCATGGGTCCTCCAGGGTTCGGTCTGACCGAGATGGCCCGAAACTATGTGCGCCCGGTCACGTCCGGTATCGGGTCATCTGCCCGAGCTGGCGGCCGGTCGGCCGGTCGGCATCGGTCACCTGACGGATGCCCACGCCGGGGAAACCCGGCCGCGCCCCCGGACGCCCTGGTCGGACCGATGCGGCCTCAGCAGGGCGGCCCGGCGGGACCCGTGGCGGGACGCTTCGGTGGAATAGGGCGGGACCCCACCTCGTTGGAGGAAGCGTGACCGGACTCGTGCTGCTCCTGCTCGCCGTCGCCCTGGCGGCGGGCTTCGGCCTGTACCGGCGCCGGACCGACGGCAGCTTCGCCGCGGCGGCTCCCGCCGCCCCGAGCCCGTGGACCGCCGTCGCCGGTGCGCTGCCGGACGCGGCGCTGGGGGAGCGGGCCACGCTGGTTCAGTTCTCGAGCGCCTTCTGCGCCCCCTGCCGCACGACGCGCGTCGTCCTCGCCGACGTCGCGGGACGTACCGACGGCGTCGCCCACGTCGAGATCGACGCCGAGCAGCATCTCGACCTGGTCCGCGCGCTCGACGTCCGGCGTACGCCGACGACCCTGATCCTCGACCACGCCGGTCACGAGGTCACCCGCGCGGCCGGCGCCCCCCGCCGCGAGCAGGTGCTCGCCGCCCTCCCCGCGCTCCAGGAGTCCTGATGGCCGGCACCTCCGGCACGCCGGCCGGGATCGACCCGCGCGGTCCCCGCTTCACCGCCGCGATCACCCTCGTCGTGTTCGCGGTCGCGCTGCTGCTCTCCGACGCGGCCCCGGGCGCCGCCGCCGTGATCACCGCGGTGCAGGCGCTGCTCTTCGCGATCGGCGCCGGTCTCGGCGTCCAGCGGACGCCGACGGGGGTGCTCTTCCGCCGCCTGGTCCGCCCCCGCCTCGCGCCGCCCGCCGAGCTCGAGGACCCTGCCCCGCCCCGCTTCGCCCAGGCGGTCGGACTGGTCTTCGCCGTCGTCGCCACCCTCGGCTTCGCCACCGACGCGGTCCTGCTGGGCCAGGTCGCCGCGGCCCTCGCCTTCGTGGCCGCCTTCCTCAACGCCGTCTTCGCGTTCTGCCTCGGCTGCGAGCTGTACCTGCTCGGGCTGCGCCTCTCCCGTCGCGCCGCGGCCTGACCTGATCGTCGTACCGGGCATTCCGGTTGAGATTCAGGCGATCTCGCGACCGTCCTGTCCGGTACGGCGCTCAGGGGGAGTCGAGGAGGACGGTGAACGGCCCGTCGTTGACCGAGCTGACCGCCATGTCCGCGCCGAACACCCCGCGCTCGACCGGCGTCCCGGCGGCGACCAGCGCGGCGCACACCGCGTCGTACAGCGGCTCGCTCACCGCGCCGGGGGCGGCCGCGACCCAGGTGGGTCGACGTCCCTTGCGCGCGTCGCCGTACAGCGTGAACTGGGAGACCACCAGCACGGGCGCGCCGGTCTCGCCGACCGACCGCTCGTCGGCCAGGATCCGCAGGTCGCGGATCTTGCGGGCCATCCAGGCGACCTCGGCGTCGCCGTCGTCATGGGTGACGCCGAGGTAGACCAGCAGTCCGGGCCCGTCGATCGCGCCGACGACCTCGCCGTCGACGACGACCGATGCCGAGGACACCCGCTGCAGGACCGCCCGCACGTCAGTAGACCAGTGCCTGGACGCCCTCGCCGAGTGCCTCCTCGACGAACACCGGCGCACCCGCGATCCGTACGCCGGGCAGCAGGTCGCCCTCGGTCAGCGAGCGTCGCGCCGCGCACTGCGCGCACACCGTGACCCGACCGGTGGCGAGGACGGTGTCGAGCAGGTCGGGCAGCGGCGTGGCCAGCGGGAGCTCGAGCTCGGCGGCCCGGCCCGGGACGGCCAGCCACGAGGCCTCGCCGGTGAGCCACAGCGAGACCGCCACCCCGGAGACGGCCGCGGCCCCGGCCACGGTGAAGCCCTGGTTGCACCGCTCGGGCTCGTCCGCGCCGCAGGTGACCTTGAGGACCAGAGAGCGGGACATGCGCCGAGCCTACGCAGCGGCCGGTCCGCGACTAGACTCGGCCCTCGTGGCCTTCGAACTCCCCGACAACCTGCACCCCAACTGCGGCCCCATCGCGTGGCTGCTCGGCACCTGGCGGGGCAACGGCCACGGCGACTACCCGACGATCGAGCGGTTCCAGTTCGGTCAGGAGCTGATCTTCACCCACGACGGCCGGCCGTTCTTCCACTACATGGCGCGTGCCTGGATCGTCGACGAGCAGGGCGAGAAGGTCCGCGACGCCGCGATCGAGACCGGCTTCATCCGCGGGGTCGGCGAGGGCACGTTCGAGATCCTGCTGACCCACAACACGGGGATCGCGGAGATCTGGCACGGCGAGGCCGACAACGGCAAGTTCGAGTGGACGACGGACGCCGTCGCGCGCACCGAGACCGCCAAGGAGTACTCCGCCGGCAAGCGCCTCTACGGCAATGTCGAGGGCGACCTCCTCTACGCCTTCGACATGGCCGCGATGGGGCAGGCGCTGCAACCGCATCTGTGGGCGAGGTTGAAGCGTGCCTGACGACCACGACGACCACGCCGACCACGGCCACGACTGGCGCGCGGCCCTGCGCGAGAAGGGCTACCGGCTGACGCCCCAGCGCGAGCTGATCCTGGCGGCGGTCGACGCGCTGGGCCACGCCACTCCCGACGAGGTGCTGGCCCACGTCCAACAGACGGTGAGCACGGTGAACCCCTCCACCGTCTACCGCACGCTGGAGGTGCTCGAGGAGCTGGGTCTGATCCGCCATGCCCACCTCAGCGACCGCGCGCCGACGTACCACTCGACGCGGGGGCATGTTCACTTCCACCTGGTGTGCCGGGGGTGCGGCGACATCGTCTCGGTCGACGCCGAGGAGGCGGCGCCGTTCGTCGCGATCCTCGCCGACCGGGGGTTCACCCCCGACCTCGGTCACCTCACCGTGTTCGGTCGCTGCGCGCGGTGCGAGGGGGCGAGCCGATGACGACCGTGTTGACCTACGGCACCTTCGACCTGTTCCACATCGGCCATCTGCGGCTCATCGAGCGCCTCACCGCGCTGGGCGACCGGGTGATCGTGGGCGTCTCGACCGACGAGTTCAACGCGGGCAAGGGCAAGCGGTCGGTCGTCTCCTACGACGACCGCGCGGCGATCGTGTCCGCGATCAAGGGCGTCGACCTGGTCCTGCCCGAGCGCTCCTGGGAGCAGAAGCGCGCCGACATCGTCGAGCACGGCGTCGACCTGTTCGTGATGGGCGACGACTGGGCCGGGAAGTTCGACGACCTCTCCGACGTTTGCGAGGTGAGGTACCTGCCCCGCACCTCGGGTGTGTCGAGCACCGAGATCAAGGAGATGCTCCGCACGCTCGACCCGGCACACATCGAGGAGATGCAGACAGCCCTCGGCACCCTGACCCGCCTCCTCGAGCACTACCGGGACCTGACATGACCACCGACCTGCGCACCAGCCCCCTCCTCGACCTCCCCGGCGCCGTCGCCGGCGAGGGCATCGACGCCGGCGTCGCCGCCCACTACGGCAGCCTGTACGGCGAGCAGCGCGCGCTGGTCGCCGGCGAGGGCTTCGTCGACCTCTCGCACCGCGACGTCATCCGGGTCAGCGGCCCGGACCGGCTCAGCTGGCTGCACTCGATGACCACCCAGTACCTCGAGGGACTGGAGCCGGGGCGCTGGACCTCCGCGCTCCTGCTCGACGCGCAGGGCCGGGTCGAGCACGCCTTCTCCGGCGTCGACGACGGCGAGTCGTTCACGGCGCACACCGAGCCGGGGGCCGCCACGGCGCTCCTCGACTTCCTCGACCGGATGCGGTTCATGCTCCGCGTCGAGGTCGCCGACGTGACCGCCGACCTCGCGGTGGCCTGGCGCCCGGCGGCGGGGGGCGGCAAGTACGACCTGGTCCCGCGCGAGCAGCTGACGTCGTACGCCGCGGCGGCGGGGCCGGCGGCCGGGCTGTGGGCCTACGAGGCGCTGCGGATCGCCCGGGGCGAGCCACGGCTCGGTCTCGACACCGACGAGCGGACGATCCCCAACGAGGTCGGCTGGCTCGACCTCGGCCCCGACGCCGGCGCCGACGCGGCGTGGCCGCCCGCCGTCCACCTCGACAAGGGCTGCTACCGCGGCCAGGAGACGGTGGCGCGGGTGCACAACCTGGGCCGCCCGCCGCGGCGCCTGACCCTGCTCCACCTCGACGGCTCCGAGAACCGGCTGCCCGCCCGTGGGGCCGAGGTGCTGCCCGAGGGCGGCGGCCGGGCCGTCGGCGTCGTCGGCTCGTCGGCGCGTCACCACGAGCTGGGTCCGATCGCCCTGGCGCTGCTCAAGCGCAACACCGACGTGACCGCGCCGCTGGTGGTCGACGGCCTGCCGGCCGCGCAGGAGGTCCTCGTCGACCCAGAGATCGGCCTGCACTTCCGCCCCCAGCGCTGACCCGGCCCGCCCAACGCATCGACCCGTCGCGTTCAAACGCGACGGGTCGATGCGATCTCGGTGTTCAGATGCGCCGGGTCGCGCCTCAGCCGTTGATCATGCCGGCGCCGACGGTCACGCCGGTCGCCTCGTCGATGAGCACGAACGAGCCGGTGGTGCGGTTCTTGGAGTACGGGTCGCACAGCAGCGGCACCGTGGTGCGCAGGGTGACCCGGCCGATCTCGTTGACGCCGAGCTCGTTGGTCGACTGGTCACGGTGCAGGGTGTTGACGTCGAGGCGGTACTGGATGTCCTTGACCAGCGCGCGGCCCGTGCGGGTGGTGTGCTTGATCGCCAGCTTCTGCCGCGGCTGCAGCGGGGTGGTGGTCATCCAGCAGACCATCGCGTCGATGTCCTGGCTGGGCGTCGGGGCGTTCTTGACCCGGGCGATCATGTCGCCGCGGGAGACGTCGACGTCGTCCTCGAGGTGGACCGTCACGCTCATCGGCGGGAACGCCTCGGTGATCTCCTGGTCGAAGAGGTCGATCTTGGCGATCTTCGACGTCATCCCCGAGGGGAGGACGACGACCTCGTCGCCCGGCTTGAGGACGCCACCGGCCACCTGCCCGGCGTACCCGCGGTAGTCGTGGAACTCGTCCGACTTCGGGCGGATGACGTACTGGACCGGGAAGCGGGCGTCGATCAGGTCGCGGTCGGAGGCGACATGCACGTGCTCGAGGTGGTGCATGAGCGTGGGACCGGAGTACCACGGCATGTTCTCGGAGCGGGTCACGACGTTGTCGCCCTGCAGCGCCGAGATCGGGATGACCTCGAGGTCGGGGACGTTGAGCTTGGTCGCGAACTGCGTGAACTCGGCGTAGATCTTCTCGTAGACGGCCTGGTCGAAGCCGACCAGGTCCATCTTGTTCACGGCCAGCACGAGGTGCGGGACGCGGAGCAGGGAGAGGATCACCGCGTGCCGGCGGGACTGCTCGGTGAGCCCCTGGCGGGCGTCGACGAGCACCAGGCCGAGGTCGGCGGTGGAGGCGCCGGTGACCATGTTGCGGGTGTACTGCACGTGCCCGGGGGTGTCGGCGATGATGAACTTGCGGTTCGGCGTCGCGAAGTAGCGGTAGGCCACGTCGATGGTGATGCCCTGCTCGCGCTCGGAGCGCAGGCCGTCGGTCAGCAGCGCGAGGTCGGTGTAGTCGTAGCCCTTCGCCTCGCTGGTGGCCTCGACCGCCTCGAGCTGGTCCTCGAAGATCGACTTCGAGTCGAGCAGCAGGCGCCCGATGAGCGTGGACTTGCCGTCGTCGACCGAGCCGGCGGTGGCGAACCGCAGGAGGTCCATGTTGGTCGCGGACATCAGAAGTAGCCCTCCTTCTTGCGGTCCTCCATGGCGGCCTCGGAGAACCGGTCGTCACCGCGGGTCGCGCCACGCTCGGTGACCCGGGCGACGGCGACCTCCTCGATGATCTCGGGGATCGTGCTGGCGGTGGACTCCACGCAGCCAGTCAGGGTCAGGTCGCCGACGGTACGGAAGCGGACGGTGCGCTCCTCGGCGACCTCGCCGTCGCGCAGCGGGTTGTGCTCGCTCTCGGTGAGCAGCATGCCGTCGCGCTGGAACACGCGGCGCTGGTGCGAGAAGTAGATGCTGGGGATCTCGATGCCCTCGCGGCCGATGTAGTCCCAGATGTCGAGCTCGGTCCAGTTCGAGATCGGGAAGATCCGCATGTGCTCGCCCTCGTGCAGGCGGCCGTTGTAGAGGCTCCACAGCTCGGGGCGCTGGTTCTTGGGGTCCCACTGGCCGAACTCGTCGCGGTGGGAGTAGACGCGCTCCTTGGCGCGGGCCTTCTCCTCGTCGCGCCGGCCCCCGCCGAAGGCGGCGGTGAAGCCGTTCTCCTCGATGGCGTTGAGCAGGGTGCCGATCTGGAGGCGGTTGCGGGAGGTCTTGCCGTCGTCGACGACGATGCCGTCCTTGATGGCCTGCTCGACGCTGGCGACGATCAGCTTCACGCCGAGGCGGTCGACCCAGTTGTCGCGGGTGGCGAGGACCTCGGGGAAGTCGTAGCCGGTGTCGACCTGCAGCACGGGGAACGGGATCTTCGCCGGGTAGAACGCCTTCTCGGCGAGGCGCATCATCACGATGGAGTCCTTGCCACCGGAGAACATCAGGACCGGCTTCTCGAACTCGGCCGCGACCTCGCGGAAGATGTGGATCGACTCCGCCTCCAGCTGGTCCAGCTGGCTGAGGCGGTAGTCGCTGTGCGTCTGGGTCATGCCTGGGCGACCTGTCCTTTCGGGGGCTCTGCTGCCTTGCGGGCCCGCTCATCGTGCCATGCGACGCCGGGCGCGGCGGCATCCGAGACGGTCGCTCAGACAAATCGACGAGTTTCGTCCCGGCGACCCGCGCCGCGTCCGGCGAAAGCACCTCCGAGCGGGGTCGGCGCTCACTACGATCCGCGCGTGGGGATCCGCGCGTGAGGCTGGTCATCGACGTGCTCGGCGCGCCCGCGGACTCCGGTGGGATGCGCCTGTACGCCGAGCAGCTGCTGCGGGCCTGGCCCGACGTCGCGCCCGAGGACCGGCTCGTCGTCATCGGCGCCCCCTGGGTCGCGGAGGTCCTCCCGGCCCGGCCGTCGGTGACCGTGCACGTCGTGCCCGAGGGCTTCGCGGCCCGGGCGTTCGGCCAGTGGGTCCGCGCCGGCGTGGTCGCGCGCCGGTGGCGCGCGGACGCGCTGCTGTCGGTGAGTCCCCTCGTCAGCCCGCTGGCCGGTCGCCGGCCGCAGGTGTGCATCGCGCACGACTGGCGCCACGTCCGGCACCCCGCGGAGTTCCCCCGGCACCAGCGGCTCTACCGCCGGCTCTGGGCGTGGTCGGCCACGCACGCGACCCGCTCGATCCAGATCTCCTCCAAGACCGACGCCGAGACCGCCCGGATCGCCCCGCGGGCCCGCCGGGTGACGGTGGAGAACGGCCAGGACCACCCGCGTACCTGGCCCGTGGTGCCCCCCGACGCCGCGGCGGAGCCGTTCGTGGTGACCTACGGTCACCACGCCAACAAGCGCCCCGACCTCGTCATCCGCGCGCTGCGGGTCGCCCACGACCGACTCGGCTCGCGACCGCGGCTGGTCGTCCTGGGCGCCGGCGGCGTCCTGCGCGAGGAGCTGCGCCGGATCGCCCGGGCGCAGGGGGTCGCCGACGCGATCGACTTCCCCGGGTACGTCGCGACGCCGGTCTACCAGGAGCTCGTCCAGCGCGCCCGGCTGGTCGTGCTCGCATCCTCGGACGAGGGCTTCGGGCTCCCGGTCGCCGAGGCGCGCTACTTCGGGATCCCGGTCCTGTGCACCGACGACAGCGGCCTGGACGCGATCCACGGCGACCGCGTGCTGACCGCGGCCGCGACGCCCGGCGGCCTCGGCGCGGCCATGGCGGCGCTGCTCGCCGGGCCCGAGCGCCGACGCCCTCCGGCGACCGTCTCCGCGTGGGCCGACACCGTGCGCGGGATCCGGGTGGTGCTCGCGGAGGCGGCCGCGCAGCACGCGGCGGCCGGCCGGGTCCGCTGAGCGGCCTACGCTGCACCTCGTGTCCGCCGACTTCGTCGCCCGCCTCGGCTCCCGGGCCCCGGCACCCGACGAGGTGCGGTCGGCCTGGGAGCTCGGCGACTACCTGGCCCGGCTCGACCGGCCCGGCGCCGCCGACGAGCTGAGCGCGATCGTCCGCCGGGCCCGCCGCCGGCGCCGCCTCGACCCGGACCGGCTGCACGCGGTCCTCGCCGCCCTCGCGGACCCACCGGCCGCCGAGCTCAACAAGGCCCGCATCGCGGCGGCGGCGGGCCTGCCGGTCACCACGCTGTCGCCGTACGTCGACGTGCTGGTCCACCTCGACGTCGTGCGCCTCCTGCCCGGCTGCCGGGCGGCGGTCGCCAAGCGCGCGATCGGCCGGCCCGCGGCCGTCTTCGCCGATCCCGGGCTCGCCCGGCATCTGACCGGCGCCTCCAGCGCGGCCCTGGAGGACCTCGGCGGACGCCGCCTGCTCACCGACCTGCTCCGCGGCGCCGTCGCGGCGGAGCTCCTGCGGCAGCGGGAGACCGCTCGGGTGGAGCACCGGGTGAGCCACCTGCGCGAGCGCAACGGCCTGGAGGTCGACCTGGTCATCGAGCTGCCCGACGACACCCTGTTCGGCATCGAGGTGCGGACCGCCGCGAGCCTGCGGCCCCACCAGTTCGCCTCGCTGCACGCCCTCGCCCGGCGTGCCGGTGGCCGGTTCCGCGGCGGGGTCGTGCTCAACACCGCCACCCGCGGCCACCGGTACGGCGCCCGACTGTGGAGCCTGCCCATCGCCACGGTCTGGGACTGACCGCCCGGTGCCGCCCGGGCCGCCGGTCCGGGACTGGCCGTCTGTCCGTCACCACCTCGTCACCCGGGCTCCCGGCGCCGTTCAGGACGCGGCCGCAGCCTCGATCACATGAAGATCACCGTGGTGGGCGCCGGCTACGTCGGCCTGTCCAACGGCGTGCTGCTCGCGCAGCACAACGACGTGTGGATCCTCGACGTGGACCAGGGCCGGGTCGACGCCGTCAACGCCCGGCGCTCGCCGATCGTCGACCCCGAGCTCGAGGAGCACCTGCGCCGTCCCGAGCTCACGGTGCGGGCGACCCGCGACGCCAAGGCGGCCTACGCGGACGCGGCGTACGTCGTGGTCGCGACCCCCACGAACTACGACCCGGAGACCGACCGCTTCGACACCTCCACCGTCGAGCGGGTCACCCGGGCGGCGCTCGCCGCGAACCCCGCGGTGACCGTCGTCATCAAGTCGACCGTGCCGGTCGGCTACACCAACACCCTGCGCGCGGCCCATCCCGGCGCGGCGATCCTCTTCAGTCCGGAGTTCCTGCGCGAGGGCCGGGCGCTGCACGACAATCTGTACCCCTCGCGCATCGTGGTCGGCTCCGACACCGAGGCCGGGCGGCTGTTCGCGAAGCTGCTGCTCCAGGGCGCGGCCCGCGACGACGTGCCGGTGCTGTTCACCGGCTCGACCGAGGCGGAGGCGATCAAGCTGTTCGCCAACACCTACCTGGCCCTGCGGGTGGCCTACTTCAACGAGCTCGACACCTACGCCGCCACCCACGGCCTCGAGACCCGCCAGATCATCGAGGGCGTCGGCCTCGACCCGCGCATCGGCGGCCACTACAACAACCCGTCCTTCGGGTACGGCGGCTACTGCCTGCCCAAGGACACCCGCCAGCTGCAGGCGAACTACCGCGACGTGCCGCAGAACCTGATCAGCGCGATCGTGGACGCCAACACCACGCGCAAGGACTTCATCGCCGACGACGTGCTGCGCCGCGACCCGAAGGTCGTCGGGATCTACCGCCTGACCATGAAGGCCGGCTCCGACAACTTCCGGGAGTCGGCGGTCCAGGGCGTGATGAAGCGGATCAAGGCCAAGGGCGTGAAGGTGGTGGTGTTCGAGCCCGAGCTCGAGCAGAAGCGGTTCTACAACTCCAAGGTGATCACCGACCTCGACGCGTTCAAGGCCAAGGCGGACGTGATCATCGCCAACCGGCGCTCCGACGCCCTCGACGACGTGGCGGACAAGGTGTACACGCGCGACGTGTACGGGAGGGACTGACGTCGTCCTGCCGTGTCCCTGCGGGCCGACCGGACGGCGGAGTGGCCTGAACGGACTATCCCGGTCCTACCCCGTTCAGGGGACGGATCGGGTGGGTGCGGGCGGGTACCGTGGTCGGGAGGAGGAGGGGGAAGTGCCATGGACATGTTGATCGGAGTCGCGGGCGCGATGTGGGTCGCGGCCGCTGCCGCGTTCACCTTCGGCGTCGGTCGCGCCGCCGCCGAGGACTCGCCGTTCCGGGTCGAGGAGCCCCAGGAGTTCCGTCCCGTCGGCTGACCCCGCCGCTCAGGTACGCGCGCGCCGGCGCTCGCGGCTGCCGAAGGACTCGATCTCGGCGACGGTGGGCGCACCGAACATCGGCAGCCCGTGCTGCCGGCGCAACAGGCCCCAGACGAAGGGCACCAGCACCAGCATCGCGATGCCGATCCCGGCGACGAGCATCGCCTCCAGCGTCTCGTGGCCCTCGCCGAAGGGGTGCAGCCCGGCCTTGAAGAGCAGGGCCACGCCCGACATGGTCAGCACGATGACGATGCCCCGGCGGATCACCGACTGCGGCACGCGCGGGGCGAGCCGGGAGCCGATCAGGGTCCCGGGCACCGAGCCGACGATCAGCGGGATCACCAGGTCCCACTCGAGCCCGTGGATGGCGATATTGGCCAGCGCGGCGCTGAGCACCAGGGGGACCGCCTGCACGAGGTCGGTGCCGACGAGCCGGACCGCGGACAGGCCGGGATAGAGCATGAGCAGGGCGATCATGATGACCGAGCCCGAGCCGACGCTGGTCACGCCGACGAGCAGTCCGCCGAGCATGCCGACCAGGAGGGTCGGGACCGGTCGGATGCGGGGGTTGTCGTCGGGCAGCGCACCACCGCGACGGACCCGCTTGAGGTTGATGTAGAGCCGCAGGGCGTACGTGGAGGCCGCGAAGAGCAGCGCGATGCCGATGCAGAGCTTGAGGGTGTCCTCGAGGTGCGCGGGGTCGTCGGTCAGCGCCTTGACGAGATAGGGCCCCAGGAACGCCATCGGGACCGACCCCACGATCAGCCAGCCCGCGAGCCGCAGGTTGGGTGAGCCCTCCTTGGCGTGGGTGAGCGCGCCGCCGGTCTTGTAGACGGCGGCCGCGGTCAGGTCGGCGGTCACGATCGAGGCGGTGTGCCCGACGCCCAGGAAGATCAGTGCCGGCGTCATCAGCGCGCCGCCACCCATCCCGGTCAGGCCGACGACGATGCCGACGACGAAGCCGGCGGCCGCGATGGAGAGCGCGGTCAGGGTGAGGAGTTCGCCCACTTACTCGTCGCCTGTCTGTGCGGTCGCGGACGGTGCCAGCCGGGCCAGCACGGCCTGGAGCAGCGTGTCGATCTGGTCGGCCGACACCTCGGCGGCCGCCTTGCCCCGCCGGTAGGGGTCGCGGATGTCGTGGTGCTCGGCGGTGCCGGCCCGGCGGTGGCCGACGGCGGTCACGAGATCAACGCCGCGCAGGTGCGGGTCGACCCGGTCGACGGACTCGGCGAACTGCGCGAGGGTGAACGCCTTGCGGAACGCGCTCGGCACCTCCTCGAGCACGAACTGCCGATGGGCGGCCTCGGCGGTCAGCACCAGGTCGGCCGCGGTGACCAGGTCGTCGGTGAGGGGCCGGCTGGCGAAGCCGCCCAGCAGGTCGTTGCCGACGCCGCGCTCGGCGAGCACCTCCGCCATGGTGCGGTCGACGGGGTGGGCGTTGAACCCGTGGGTGCCCGCGCTGGCGAACTCGATCCCGCCGCCGGGCCCGGTCAGCGCCCGGGAGCGGAGCTCCATGTACGCCGAGCGGCAGATGTTCGCGGTGCAGACGAAGAGCACCCGCAGCGGGCGGGACCCGGAGGTCGCGGTGCGCGCCCCGGCGGGGCCGGGCTGCGGCTCCTCGTCGGACACGCGCGTGGGACCGGCGCCGACCTCGTCGAGATCGACGGGCGGGGGCGCGTCGGGCGGTGCCGCCGGGAGCTCCGCCGGCGCGTCCGGCCCGGTGAGGTCGGCGTACCCGGCGTCGCGCAGGGCGGTCACGACGTCCTCGAGGGCGTCCTCGATGGAGCGGCCGGTCGTGTCGACCCGGACGTCGGCGTCGAGCGGCTCCTCGTAGGGCGAGGAGATGCCGGTGAACTCGGGGATCTCGCCGCGCCGGGCCTTGGCGTAGAGGCCCTTGCGGTCGCGCCGCTCGCACTCCTCCAGCGGGGTCGCGACGTGGACGAGGAAGAACGCCCCGCCGGCCTGCTCGACCATCGTCCGCACCTGCTGGCGGGTCGCGTCGAAGGGGGCGATGGGACTGCAGACCGCGAGCCCGCCGTGGCGCGCGATCTCGGCGGCCACCCAGCCGATCCGCCGGATGTTGGTCTCGCGGTCCTCCTTGGAGAAGGTGAGCCCGGCCGACAGGTTGCGGCGTACGACGTCGCCGTCGAGGCTGGTGAGGCTGCGCCCGCCGTGCTCGAGCAGCCGGTCCATCAGCGCCCGCGCGAGCGTGGACTTGCCGCTGCCGGACAGGCCGGTGAAGAAGAGGACCAGGCCCTGCTCGTCGCGGCGGGGACGCTCGGTCGCGGCGATGTCGGCCAGGGCCGGCAGCAGGTGGCCGCCGTAGGCCAGCTCGACGACCGGGTCGGTGTCCGCATAGGACGTGAGCACGGAGATGCGCAGCGCGGGGTCGGCCAGGGACCCGTGGTCGGCGAGCGGGACCGCCACCACCGCGGCGTCGAGGGAGGCGGCGACCCGCTGGGTCGCGCGGAGGAGGCCGACGGGGCTCACCGCGGGCGTGCCGGTGCCGACGAGGGCGACCAGGACGACGGGGCCGAGCCCGCGCAGCTGCTCGAGCTGGACGTCGGTGATCAGGTCCGTGACGGGGACGAAGGTGCGCCCGGCGTACTGCTCGCGCACGGCGGCGGGGGACAGGTAGAGGCGGCGGAACGGACCGAACTGGGCATGCGTCAGGGGGATCACGGCCAGGCCGCGGAGCACGCTCGCCACCCGGGCGAGGGGGAGGCCCTCGGGGTCGACCAGCTCGATCTCGTTGCCCTCGTCGAGGTGGAGCGCGAGCTCGTCGGGGAGGGAGAGCGTGAGGGGGCTGCCCGGCTCGTTGAAGCCCCGGATCGGGGCGGCCGCTCCGGACGTCAGCAGCTCGAGGTCGTCGAGCTCGCGCTGCGTCGGGCAGTGCTGGGGCGGGGGCGGGGCTGGCACACGGGTGATCGTACAGAGTCGAGTGAGTTGATTCGCTTTGAACAGTGACCGTGGACCGCCGATCACCGCGTGCGCTTGTGAACGAGTTCACGCCGCGGGTGCTTGCTCTTTGCTAACTGTTGCTAGCACGATGGGCGCATGGCCAAGGGCAAGGTGGGAAAGACCGTCGGGTCGCTGGGCGACTACCTCAAGGAGCAGCGGGTGTCCGCCCGCCTGTCCCTGCGGCAGCTCGCCGACCAGGCGGGCGTCTCCAACCCCTACCTCAGCCAGATCGAGCGCGGGCTCCGCAAGCCCTCGGCCGAGGTGCTGCAGCAGATCGCCAAGGCACTGCGGATCTCCGCGGAGCAGCTCTACATCAGGGCCGGGATCCTCAGCCCCGATGACGGCGTGGGGGGATCGGTCGAGCTCGCCATCGTGAGCGACACCGGCCTCACCGAGCGGCAGAAGCAGTCGCTCCTCGACGTCTACGCATCGTTCCTGGCGCTCAACGCGGCTGACGGCTCCCTGGCCGACGCGGCGGCGGGGGCGCGGGAGGACGCGCCGATCACGACCGAGACGGACTCCGACGCCGTCGACAACGAAGGGTGAAACCAGCAATGCCGAAGCTCGAGCTCCCCAAGATCGAGATCCCGACCCTCGACCTGCCGAAGGTGGACCTGCCCAAGGTCGATCTGCCCAAGGTCGACCTCCCCGAGATCCCCGCGGCCGCGGCGAAGCCGATCTACGCCGGCGTCGGCGCGACCGACCTCGCCGTCGAGAAGGTCCGCACCTACGTCGCCGACGTGCAGGCGAAGGTCAACTCCTATGTCGCCGACGTCCAGAAGGACGTCGTCGCCCGCGTGGCCGACGTGCAGTCCGCGGTGACCGGCACCGTCAAGGGCTTCGAGCTGCCGGAGCGCAAGCGCCTGCAGACCAAGGCCGTCGCCACCTTCGCCGAGCGCCGTACCCAGGCCGAGGCCCGCATCGCCGGCCTCCAGGCCGACGCCAAGGCGTTCCCCGCCAAGGTGCAGAGCTCGGTCAAGGGTGCCTACGACGAGAACGTCGCCACCGCGACCGCGCTGTACGCCGATCTCGCCAAGCGCGGCGAGGGTGTCGTCGTCAAGCTCCGCACCGGCGAGGCTCCGAAGGCTCCGGTCGCCGCCGCGCCGGCCACGCCCGCCGCCCCGGCCACCCCCGCCCCGGCCGCGAAGAAGGCGCCGGTCAAGAAGGCCGCGGCGAAGAAGACGCCGGCCAAGAAGGCCACCGCGAAGAAGGCCCCGGCCAAGAAGGCCGCCGCCAAGGCCCCGGCCACCACGGCCCCGGCCGCGAAGGCCCCGGTCGAGGGCTGAGCCCGGCGCTCCCACCCGTTCGGCCCCGAGGCATCGTCTCGGGGCCGAACTGCATCCCGGTCCCGACCGCGGGCCAACTACGATCGCTCCATGAGCGGTGGGTTCGTGTGGGCGTTGGGCGACGTCGAGGGCTGGATCAACGTCGGCATCGCCTTCGTGCTGCTCGTGGTCAAGATCTTCGCCTTCGTCAGTGCCCTCCTCTACTCCGGCGAGTCCTATGTCGCCGCCGACAAGCTGACCAAGCCGACCTGGACCGCGATCCTCGGCGTCGGCGTGCTGCTGCAGGTGGTGCCGATCAACCTGTCGATCATCAACCTGGCCCTCCTCGTCGCCGCGCTGGTCTACCTCGCCGACGTGCGCCCGGCGCTCGCCGGCCTGCGCCGCCGTTGATCGACCCGGCGCGTTCGAACGCGCCGGGTCGGCGGTCGTGGGGCGTTCAGATGCGCCGGGTCGGTGGGACGTAGGGTCGACGCATGAAGGTTCTCGTGACGGGCGGCGCCGGCTATCTCGGGTCGATCACGGCCAAGGCGCTGGAGGAGGCCGGGCACACCCCGCTCATCCTCGACTCGCTGCTGAGCGGACCCCGGGCCTACGTCGGCGACCGGATCTTCTACGAGGGCGACATCGCCGACCGGGCGCTGCTGGCCCGGATCGTCGCCGAGCACCCCGACCTCGACGTCACCGTGCACATGGCCGCGCGGATCGTCGTACCGGAGTCGGTCGAACAGCCCTACGGCTACTACCGCGACAACGTCGCCAAGTCGCTGGAGATGTTCGACGCCCTCACCGAGCTGGGCAAGCCGCGGATCCTCTTCTCCTCGACGGCGTCGCTCTACGCGCTGACCCCGGGGTTCGAGGTCACCGAGGACGACCCGGTCGACCCGACCTCGCCGTACGCCCGGACCAAGCGGATGATGGAGCAGGTCCTCGAGGACCTGGCCCGGGCGACCGACCTGCGGGCGATCATCCTGCGCTACTTCAACCCGATCGGCGCCGACCCGGACCTCACCACCGGCTACCACCTGCGCGACGCGACCCACGTCGTCCCGCTCATGGCGCAGACCGCGCTCGGCCTGCGCGAGAGCTTCACCCTCACCGGCACCGACCACCCGACCCGCGACGGCACCGGGATCCGCGACTACATCCACGTCTGGGACCTGGCCCGGGCGCACGTGCGCGCCGTCGAGGAGTTCGACCGGGTCCTGGAGAAGGTCGGCGCGCCGTCCACCTACATCAACCTGGGCGCCGGCGACGGGGTCACCGTGCGCGAGCTGCTCGCCGCGGTCGAGCGGGTCGTCGGCCGGCCGATCCCCGTCGTCGAGGCCCCGGCCCGCCCGGGCGACGCCGCCGGCGCCTTCGCCAACGCCGACAAGGCGGCCGAGCTGCTGGGTTGGCGCACCGAGCTGTCGCTCGACGAGGCGATCGCCTCGGCCCTCGCGTGGGGCGAGAAGCGGAAGGACGTGCTGGGGTACGCGTGACCAGGGTCCCCACCCGCCGCCGCGTCCCGCGGCCCGCGCGTGCGTCGGCCGGTCTCCTGGCCGTCGCGGTCCTGGTCGCGGGCTGCTCGGGCACCGACGCCCCCGGCACGGGTACGCCGAGCGCCGGCTCGCCCCCGACGTCCGCTCCCGCGCCGGGCGCGGTCTCCCCGGACGCCGCCGGCTCGACGCCGCCGCCCCCGCCGACGCCACCCCAGTCACCCGAGCCGCCTGAGCCGCCCCGGCCGCTCGCGGGCCGGGTCGTCGTGCTCGACCCCGGCCATCAGCTCGGCAACGCGCGCTTCCCCGCCGAGATCAACCGCGGGGTCGACGCCGGCGGGTTCACCAAGGCGTGCAACACCACGGGAACGGCGAGCGACGACGGCTACCCCGAGGCGACCTTCGCCTGGGAGGTGGCGGTCGAGCTGCGTCGTCAGCTGCGGCGTCTCGGCGCGCGGGTCCTGCTGACCCGCGACGACAACGCGGCCGACGCGTGGGGTCCGTGCATCGACGAGCGGGGACGGCTCGGGAACCCGGGCGGTCCCGGTCCCACCGCCGACGTCCGGGTGAGCATCCATGCGGACGGCAACCGGGCCTCGTCGGCCCACGGTTTCCACGTGATCCGGCCCGGGCGGCGCGACGGCTGGACCGACGACGTGCTCGCGCCCTCGGAGCGGCTCGCGGTCGCCCTGCGCGACGCCCTGGTCGCCGCGGGGTTCACGCCGTCGACGTACCTCGGGGTGGACGGGATCGACGTCCGCACCGACCTCGGGACGCTCAACCACTCGGACGTGCCGGTCGTCATGGCCGAGCTCGGCAACATGCGCGACCCGCGGGACGCGGACGTGATGGAGCGCGCCGCGGGGCGTCAGCGCTACGCCCGGGCGCTGGGTGCCGCGATCCGCGCGTTCCTGACCGGCTGAACCTCAGTCCCGCGAGTGCTTCCCGAGCGGCGGCGTCGACAGCGGCGCGGCCGGCATCCGGGCCGGTCCCGGTCGCTGCTCGGTGGCGGGCCGCTTCGGGCGGCGCGTGTGGCGTTCGATGTGCGGACAGCCGCGTGGCCCGTGTTTGAGCACGCAGCGCACCTTGCGTCGGAAACGGCGGAACGACATGACCAACTCCAGGGGGGAGGGAGCACCCACAGTTCCCGAGACCCCTCGACGGTAACACCGTGTCCCCGGGTTGGGGAGACGAACGGCGAGGTGATCGCGGCAGGTAGGTTGGCCGGCATGGGGATCCGGGCGGGCCACTGGGACGACTGGGCCCTCGAGGGGCTGCTGAGGCGCAAGGCGGCCACCGGCCAGCGGGTCAGCCTGGTCGTGCCCGCCCGCAACGAGGCGGCCACCGTCGGTGCCGTCGTGGCGCGGGTGCGCGAGGCGCTGGTGGACACCGTGGCGCTCGTCGACGAGATCGTCGTGATCGACAGCGACTCGGTCGACGACACCTACGCCGTCGCGGAGTCCGCCGGGGCGCGGGTCCACCGCGCCGCCGAGATCCGGCCCGACCTCGGCACCCATCCGGGCAAGGGCGAGGCGATGTGGAAGTCGTTGTTCGTCACCTCCGGCGACCTGGTGGTGTTCATGGACGCCGACCTGCACGACTGGGACACCCACTTCGTGCCCGGGCTGCTCGGGCCGCTGCTGCATCACCCCGAGGTCCAGCTGGTCAAGGGCTTCTACGACCGGCCGGGCGCCGACGGCCCGCTCGAGGGCGGCCGGGTCACCGAGCTGGTCGCGCGGCCGCTGATCGCGCTGCTGTTCCCCGAGCTGGGCGGGCTCGTCCAGCCGCTCGCGGGGGAGTGGGCGGTGCGCCGTACCTGGTTCGCGGGGCTCTCGGTCCCCACCGGGTACGCCGTCGAGCTGGCCGCCCTCGTCGACACGGTGCGCCTCGCGGGCGCCGGCGCGATCGCGCAGGTCGACCTCGGCGTGCGCGCCCACCGGCACCAGGCGCTGCGCGACCTCGGCGGCATGGCGACCCAGATCCTCGCGGCGGCGCTGGCGCGGGCCGGTGTCGCGGTTCCACTACCGAATTCGTCGTCGGGAGCGGCCGAAGGCGACAATTCCGGTCGTTGCGTGGCGACCGAGGCGGTGCTGCGCCAGTACCTGCGCGGGCTCGAGCCGGTGGAGCGCGTCGTACCGACCCTCGAGCGACCGGCGGCGGAGGCATACCTGTGAGGCTCGGACGGCAGGCGTTCGGCGACGACGCGACGCTGATGATGGCGATCGTCAACCGGACCCCGGACTCGTTCTTCGACAAGGGCGCGACCTGGGCCGAGGACGCCGCGTTCGCGCGGGTCGCCGAGGTGGTCGCGCAGGGCGCGGAGATCGTCGACATCGGCGGCATCAAGGCCGCACCCGGCGTCGAGATCTCGGCCGCCGAGGAGAAGGACCGGGTCGTCGACTTCGTCGCCCGCGTCCGTGAGACCTACCCGGAGCTCGTCATCTCGGTCGACACCTGGCGGGCCGAGGTCGGCGCCGCCGTGTGCGCGGCCGGCGCCGACGTCCTCAACGACGCGTGGGGCGGCGCGGACCCCGAGCTGGTCGACGTCGCGGCCCAGTACGACGCCGCGATCATCTGCACCCACACCGGCGGCGTGACGCCGCGGACCCGCCCCTACCGGATCGAGTACGACGACGTGGTCGCCTCCGCGATCGCCGACACCGTCGCCTACGCCGAGCGTGCCCTCGCCGCGGGTGTCGCGCGCGAGTCGATCGTGATCGACCCGGCCCACGACTTCGGCAAGAACACCTTCCACTCGCTCGAGGTCACCCGGCGGCTGGAAGAGATGGTCGCGACCGGATGGCCGGTGCTGGTGTCGCTGTCCAACAAGGACTTCGTCGGGGAGACCCTCGGTCTCGAGGTGGGCGAGCGGCTGCTCGGCACGCTGGCCGCCACCTCGGTGTGCGCCCTCGCCGGCGCCCGGATCTACCGGGTCCACCAGGTCGTCGAGACCCGCCAGACCGTCGACATGGTGTGGTCGATCGCCGGCCGCCGCCCGCCGCTGCGCGCGATCCGGGGCATCCAGTGAGCGCGCTCCCTCTCGCCCTGGTGCCGGGCGTCCCGGCCCTCCTGCCGGCGTACGCGTCGCTGGAGGATCCGGTCGCCGAGCTGCGGGCGGCGTGCCTCGCCGCCGTGGGCGGGCTGGGCCCGCGGGTGCGGGTCCTGGCGTCCGGACCGAGCGGTGCCCGCGTCGGAGCGGCGTTGGCCGCGGCCGTGGGCGCCGCGGTCGTCGCCGACGGCGAGACCGGTTTGCTCGTCGTCGGCAACGGCTCCGCCCGGCGCACCGAGAAGGCCCCCGGCCACTTCGACCCGCGCGCGGAGGACTTCGACGCCGGACTGCGGCGTACCTTCGCCGGCATCGACGCCGACCTCGCCGCCGAGCTGTGGGCCGACACCGACTGCCTGGGGGTGCTGCCCCCGCTCGACGAGGCCGAGGTGACCTACGACGACGCGCCGTTCGGCGTGCAGTACTGGGTCGCGCGCTGGCGCTGACCCGCCACACTGTCGCCATGGACGTACGGAACCGCCCCGGCTGGCAGGTCGCCGCGATCGGCGCCGCCTGCTTCGTCGCGCTGCTGTGGGCCATCGAGCTCGTCGACGTCGCCGCCTCCCACCGGCTCGACGGCTGGGGGATCCGGCCGCGCTCGGGCGAGGGCCTGCTGGGCGTCCTGGCCGCGCCGCTGCTGCACGGCGGCTGGGGGCACCTGGTCGCCAACACCGTGCCGGCGCTGGTGCTCGGCTTCCTCACGCTCGCGACCGGCCTGGCCCGCGGTCTCGCGGCGACCGCGATCATCTGGCTCGCGGGCGGACTCGCGGTCTGGCTGGTCGCGGGCGGCAACACGGTGCACCTCGGGGCGTCCGGGCTGATCTTCGGGTGGCTGACCTATCTCGCGGTGCAGGGCTTCGTGGACCGCAAGCCGGGCGAGATCGCCATCGGCCTCGGCGTCCTGGTGATCTACGGCGGCGTGCTCTGGGGGGTCCTGCCCGGCCAGGCCGGCGTGTCCTGGCAGGGACACCTCTTCGGGGCGGTCGCGGGCGTGGTGGCGGCGGTCGCCGTGAGCGAGCGCCGCCGAGCGGCGACGGTGTGAAGCCGCTGCGCTGGCCCCGGCTGTGGGCCGCGGCCTGGGCCGGGCTGCTCCTGCTGGTCGTCGTGCTGTCCCTGGCGCCGCCGCCTCCGTCGCCCGACGTGCCCCAGGGCGACAAGTGGCAGCACCTGCTGGTCTACGCGGGCCTCGCCGCGGTCGCGGTCCAGCTGTTCCGCCCGGGCCGGCCGCTGATGGTCGCCGCGGCGGTGGTCGTCGCGCTCGGCGCCGGCCTCGAGCTCGCGCAGGGGATGCTCACCGACGACCGGATGATGGACGCGCGCGACGCGCTCGCCAACACCGTCGGCGTCGCGCTGGGCCTCCTCACCAGTCGGACGCGGGCGCGGGACCTGCTGCTGCGCGCCTTGAGAGATCCCGCGACCAGGTGACGCCTGCTGCGCGCCGCGATACACGGGCACTGGCGGCGTTGGCGTCGCTCGAAGGGCGGTCCAGCACATCTTCGCTCCGCCGCCTTGCCATCACCCGTGTCTCACGACGCTCGCGACGGCATCACCCGATCGCGGAATCTCCTACCCTCTCGGACGTGAGTGCTGACCACCTGCTGATCGAACGCGACCGCCTCGGCCCCGGCGTCCTCGAGGTGACCTTCAACCGGCCCGAGCGTCGCAACGCCTTCACCAAGGACATGTACGCCGGCCTGCGGGCGCTGTGGGAGCAGACGGCGGAGGACCGTTCGGTGCGGGTCGTGGTGCTGCGCGGTGCCGGGGGCAAGGCGTTCGCCGCAGGCAACGAGATCAGCGACTTCGTCGAGGCCGATGCCGTCGACTACGAGAACTGGATCCGGGAGATGTTCGAGCGCCTCTGGGCGCTCCCGCAGGTCACCATCGCCGCCGTCGACGGCGTCTGCGTCGGCGGCGGCCTCGCCGTCGCGACCCACTGCGACCTCCGGGTGGCGACCGCGTCCTCGCGCTTCGGCTATCCGATCGCCCGCACCCTCGGCAACGCGCTCTCCGGCACGGTCCTCTACCGCTGCCAGGCCATCTTCGGGGAGTCCCTGACCCGGGAGATGCTGCTGGCCTCGCGGCTGGTGACCGCGGACCGCGGGTACGCCGTCGGGGCGCTGGCGAGCGTCGTACCGGACGCGGCGGCGTTGGAGGCCGAGGTCGCCGAGCTCGCCGCGGGCATCGGCCAGGCCTCCCGGGCCACCATCGAGACGACCAAGCACCAGCTCCTCACCCGGGCCCGCGCGGCCGAGGCCTCGATCGAGGGCGAGGAGGCGCTGCTGCGCGAGGTCTACACCGGACCGGACTTCTCCGAGGGCGTGCGGGCGTTCCTCGCGAAGGAGAGGCCCGCCTTCTCCCGGTGACGCCGGTGGGCGGCCGGGCGGCGCGTCACAGCTCCCGCAGACCGGCTGCCAGCGTCGCGACCTGCTCCAGCGGCGGGTCGTAGCCGGGGAAGTAGCAGCACACCCGCTCGGCGCCCGGCAGGTCGCCGAAGCGGCGCCCGATCTCGGCCGCGCACTCCTCGGGCGTGCCCGCCACGGCGATGGTGTCCAGCAGCGCGTCGTCGACCAGGCGGGTCATCGCGCCGACGTCGCCGGTCTTGGAGAGCCGGTTGAGCTCGGGCTGCAGGTCGGCGCGGCCCTCGACCTCCAGCACCGGAAGGTACGCCGGCGTGGAGCCGTAGAACGCGAGCAGCCCGCGGACGCCGGCGCGGGCGCTGCGCACCTCGGCGTCGGTGCGGCCCATCGCGACGATCGCCTGCGGATGGATCGCGAAGTCGGCCGCCCCGCGACCGGCGCGGGAGAGGCCCTCGGCGACCGCCGGCAGGGTGCGCTCGAGGAGGTGGCGGCGGCTGTGGAAGGGCATGACCAGGAGCCCGTCGGCCACCTCGGCGGCGGTGCGGGTCATCACCGGCCCCAGGGCGCCGAGGAGCACCGGCGGCGGCCCGAACGGGTTCGGCCCGGGGACGAAGGTCGGCGGCATCAGGGTGTGGGTGGTGTGCTCGCCGCGGAACTCCAGCCGCTCGCCGGACTGCCAGGAGTGCAGGATCGCCTGCACCGCGCCGACGATCTCGCGCATCCGGGCCGCTGGCGGCGACCACCGGGCGCCGTACCTCTTCTCGATGTGGGGGCGGATCTGCGAGCCGAGGCCGAGCCGGAACCGACCGCCCGACATCAGCTGCAGGTCCCAGGCCGTGTGGGCCAGGTGCATCGGCGAGCGGGGCATCGCGATCGCGACGTTCGTCATCAGGTCGGCGTCGACCCGGCCGGCCACCGCGGCGAGGGGGAGGAAGACGTCGTGCGGTCCCTCGAAGGTGAACAGTCCCGCCGCCCCGGCCGCGACCAGCTCCCGGGCGCGGAGGACGGACCGGTCGGGGCTGGCGTCCAGCTGCAGGTCGAGGAGCACCCGCCCATCCAAGCGCGCGCGGGCTCACCCGTCGACAGCGGGCGGTGGCGTGCTCAGGCGGTGTTGACGATGTAGACGTCGCACTGCGCGTGGTGGGCCACGGCGGCGGGGACGCTGCCGAGGACCCGGGCGATGCCCTGCATCCGCTTGTTGCCGACGACGACGAGGGTCGCGTCGAGCCGCTCGGCCTCGGCGAGGAGCGCGTCGGCGGGGCGGGCCTGGACCGCGGTGGACGTGACGGTGACGCCGGCGCCGACGAGGTCGGCGAGCCTCGCGGCGGTGCGAGCGGCGATGTCGGCGCTCTCCTCGGAGACGGAGACGGTGAGGCGCTCGCCGCCGGCCTCCACCTCGGCCGACTGCTCGCGGCTGTAGGCACACACCACGTGCAGGGCCGCGCCGGTCGCGGCAGCCAGGCGCGCGGCCGTCTCGGCGGCGCGCTCGGCGCGCTCGTTGCCGTCGACTCCGACGACGATCGTCCCGGCCATCTGCCACCTCCACCCAGGGGTCCCGGCTCCGGCGCCGGGACGGTCATTCCATTGTATTGATGATTAGGAATGTGGCAAGGGTCGGCGGCGCCCGAACAGCGCCCCGACGCCGGCCGCCAGGCAGACGGCCGCGAGGGTCAGCGCGGTCGCGCGCAGTGCGGCGTCGCCGCCGCCGAACACCTCCAGGAGCGTCACGCCCGCCGCCGAGCCGACCGAGAACCCGAGATAGCGCAGCAGCTGGTTGAAGGCCATCGCGCTGCCCGTCTCCGCGGGCGGGACGTGCGGCACGATCAGCATCGGCAGCGAGGAGAAGGTGAAGCCGCTGCCGAGGCCGCCGACCGCCATGACCAGCAGCGCCTGGCCCAGGTCGTCGTGGAGCACCGCGAGCAGGGCCATCGCCGAGGCGAACACCGTCGAGCCGAACGGCAGCAGCCACTGCGGGCCGAACCGTCGCGCCACGCGCAGCGCGACGCGGCTGCCGGTCACGCTGAGCAGGGCGTACGGCACGAGGACCAGGCCCGCCGCCCCGGGGCCCGCGTCGAGACCCCACCCGCGGCTGCCGTCGCCGCTCACGAGCAGCACCACGATGGTCAGGAGGCCGTACATGCCGGTCGCCAGGGCGAAGGCCACCGCGTTCGGGCCGCGCAGGCCCGGGCGCAGCACCAGCCGCAGGTCCACCAGCGGCTGTCCCCCGCGGCGCGCCACCCGCAGCGAGCGGACCACCCACGCCGTCAGCAGGCCCGCGCCGGCCGCGGCCAGGCCGAGGACCGCGCCGGACGACCAGCCCCACTGCTCGCCCTGGCTGATGGCGAGGAGCAGGCCGACGGCCCCCACCGCGACCAGCCCGGCGCTCGGCAGGTCGACGCCCTGCGGAGCCCCGTCCGCGTGACGGGGCAGGTGGCGGGCGGCGAGCACGAGGGTGCCCGCGATCAGGGCCGCGCCGAACGCGTACGCGCCGCTGACGCCCCCGTGCTCGGCGATGAAGCCGGTGACCGGGTAGCCCAGGCCCGCGCCGGCGACGGTCGCGACCGACAGCAACGAGAGCCGCGAGGCGAGGCGCGTGCCCGACCAGGCGTCGCGCGCCACGGCCAGTGCGAGCGGCGCCACGGCCAGGCCCAGGCCCTGCAGGGAGCGCCCGGCGATCAGGGCACCGATGCTGACCGGCAGTGCGGACAGGACGGTGCCGGCGAGGACCAGGAGCAGCGTCCCGAGGATCACCGGACGGCGCAGTCGACCGCTGCCCCACCGGCCGATGACCGGTGTCGCGGCCGCGGCGGTGACCAGGGTGGCGGTGAGGATCCACTGCGCCGTGCTGATCGGTACGGCGTACCGCTCGGCGATGCTCGGCACCAGCGGGGCGCCGAGGCTGCTGATGATCGCGGTGACGGTGGTGACGGCCGCGAGGGTCGCGAACAGCCAGCCGTCGCGCTCCTCCGCAGCCTCCGTCACGACCCCCAGTGTCCCGTGCCCGGCGCCGGTCCCCGCTCTCAGGCCACCGTCCAGGTGTCGCCGCCGTCGAGGAGCCGCTGCAGGTCGCCCCGCCCGCGGGTCGCGACGGCCTCGGCGACCTGGGCGCGGGCCTGGTCGTCGTAGGTGGGGCGGTCGACCTGGCGGAAGATGCCGATGGGGCTGCGGTTGAGGTAGCCGGCGTCGGTGAGCCGCGAGATGGCGAAGGCGGTCGACGGGTCGGGGTGGTGGGCGTCGTGGACGAGGATCGCCTCGCGTGCGACGGAGGCGGTGTCGGCGACCTCGACGCCGCCGGTGGCGGCGCGGACGAGGGCCTTGTCGCCCAGGCCGGTGGCTTCGTCGCGGGTGCCGAAGGTGATCGGCTCGCCGTGGACGAGCGGGATGATGGCGTGGGCCTTGGTGTCGTTGTCCTTGATCGCGTCGAAGGCGCCGTCGTTGAAGATGGGGCAGTTCTGGTAGATCTCGACGAGTGAGGTGCCGCGGTGGGCGGCGGCTGCGGCGAGCACGGTGGTGAGGTGCTTGCGGTCGGAGTCGATGGTGCGGGCGACGAAGGTGGCTTCGGCGCCGAGGGCGAGCGAGACGGGGTTGAACGGGTGGTCGATGGAGCCGACGGGGGTGGACTTGGTGACCTTGCCGGTCTCGGAGGTGGGGGAGTACTGGCCCTTGGTGAGGCCGTAGATGCGGTTGTTGAACAGCAGGATCGTCATGTTGACGTTGCGGCGCAGCGCGTGGATGAGGTGGTTGCCGCCGATGGACAGCGCGTCGCCGTCGCCGGTGACGACCCAGACGGAGAGGTCCTCGCGGGCGGTGGCCAGGCCGGTGGCGATCGACGGCGCGCGGCCGTGGATCGAGTGCATGCCGTAGGTGTCGAGGTAGTACGGGAAGCGGCTGGAGCAGCCGATGCCGGAGACGAAGACGATGTTCTCGCGGCGCAGGCCCAGGTCGGGCAGGAAGGACTGGACGGCCTTGAGGACGGCGTAGTCGCCGCAGCCGGGGCACCAGCGGACCTCCTGGTCGCTGGAGAAGTCCTTGCCGGTCTGGGTCTCGCCCTCGGTGAGGGTGGGGACCAGTTCGGTGCCGGAGCGCAGGGACGGGTTTCCGAGGTCGACGGCGGTCATGCGGAGGGCTCCAGGGTCGCGGTGACGTGGGTGAGCAGGTCCTGCGACAGCGCCTCGGCGCCGAAGGGCAGGCCGCGCACGGTAGTGATCGAGCGGACGTCGACGAGGTACTCGGCGCGCAGGAGACGGGAGAGCTGCCCGAGGTTCATCTCCGGGCACACGACGCGGTCGTAGCGGCGCAGGAGCTCGCCGAGGTCGTGGGGGAACGGGTTGATGTGGCGCAGGTGGACCTGGGCGATCGGGAGGCCCGCGGCCCGCACGCGACGGCACGCGGCGCCGATCGGGCCGTACGTCGAGCCCCAGCCGATCACGAGGACCCGGGCCTCGCCCGAGGGATCGTCGACCTCGAGCGGCGGGAGGGAGTCGGCGATCCGCCTCACCTTCTCGTCACGGATGCGCACCATCGCGTCGTGGTTCGCGGGGTCGTAGGAGATGTTCCCGTGACCCTCCTCGAGGGTGCCGGCCTTCTCCAGTCCGCCGATGCGGTGCTCGAGGCCGGCTGTCCCGGGCACGGCCCAGGGGCGGGCCAGGGTGTCCTCGTCGCGCAGGTAGGGCCAGAACTCGTCGAGCTCGTCGTCCGCGCCGGCCCTGCCGGACGCGTGGTTGGGCGCGGTCGCGAACGCCGGATCGATGGCCGGCAGGTCCGCGACGTCGGGGATGGCCCACGGCTCCGAGCCGTTGGCCAGGTAGCCGTCGGACAGCAGCATCACCGGGGTGCGGTAGGTGACCGCGATCCGCGCCGCCTCCACGGCCGCGGCGAAGCAGTCGGTCGGCGACTGGGGCGCCACGACCGGCATCGGCGCCTCGCCGTTGCGGCCGTACATCGCCTGCAACAGGTCCGACTGCTCGGTCTTGGTCGGCAGGCCCGTCGACGGTCCGCCGCGCTGGACGTCGATGATCACCAGCGGCAGCTCGGTCATCACCGCGAGGCCCATCGCCTCGGACTTGAGGGCGATGCCCGGGCCCGAGGTCGCCGTCACGCCGAGCGCGCCGCCGAAGGAGGCGCCCACGGCGGCGCCGATCGCGGCGATCTCGTCCTCCAGCTGCAGGGTCGAGACGTCGAAGGACTTGTGCCTGCTGAGCTCGTGCAGGATGTCGCTCGCCGGGGTGATCGGGTAGGCGCCCATCAGCACCGGCAGTCCGCTGAGCTGCCCGGCCGCCACCAGCCCGTAGGCGAGCGCGGTGTTGCCGGTGATGTTGCGGTAGCGCCCCGCGGGCACCGGAGCCGGCTTCACGACGTAGGACACCGCGAAGGTCTCGGTCGTCTCGCCGAAGTTCCAGCCCGCGCGCAGTGCCGCGACGTTGGCGTCGCGGATCGTCGGCTTCCCGGCGAACTTCGCCTCGAGGTACTGCTCGGTGCCCACGACGTCGCGGCCGTAGAGCCAGGAGACCAGGCCCAGCGCGAACATGTTCTTCGAGCGGGCGGCGTCCTTGCGGGACAGCCCGAAGTCCTTGACCGCCTCGACCGTCATGCCGGTGAGGTCGAGGGCATGGACCGCGAAGTCGGCCAGCGAGCCGTCCTCGAGCGGGTCGGCGGCGTACCCGACCTTGTCGAGGGCGCGCTTGGTGAAGTCGTGGGTGTCGACGATGATCGTCGCGCCCTTGGGCAGGTCGCCGAGGTTGGCCTTCAGCGCCGCGGGGTTCATCGCCACGAGCACGTCGGGCCGGTCGCCCGGCGTGAGGATGTCGTAGTTCGCGAAGTGCAGCTGGAAGCTGCTGACGCCCGGGATGGTGCCCTGGGGCGCTCGGATCTCGGCGGGGAAGTTGGGGAGCGTCGAGAGGTCGTTGCCGAAGACCGCGGCCTCCTGGGTGAAGCGGTCTCCGGTCAGCTGCATCCCGTCGCCGGAGTCGCCGGCGAAGCGGATGACCACGCGATCGAGCTCGGTCACGGTCGAGGACACGGTGCTCCTATCTCTGATAATGATTCCAATGTAATGTGGCGCTCTCCGGAGTGTCAATCGAGGAGGAGAGCCCATGGACAGCAGCCCGGCGGTCGCCCTGGTCACCGGTGGCGCGCGCGGCATCGGCGCCGCCATCGTGGAGGGCGTGGTCGCCGCCGGGGGCCGCGTCGTCGTCGCCGACGTCGACGAGCGCGCCGGGCACGCCCTGGTCGAGCGGCTGCGCGGCGGCGCGCGCTTCGTTCCCTGCGACGTGACCGAGGAGGACCAGGTCGCCGCCGCTGTCGACGCCGCGGCGGAGCTGGGCCCGCTCGACGCCGTCTTCGCCAACGCGGGCGTCGTCGGCGTCACCGGCCGGATCGAGGACACCGAGCTCGCCGACTTCCGGCGCACGACGGACCTGCTGCTCACCAGCGTCTTCCTCACGGTCAAGCACGCGGTGCGCGTGATGCGGCCCCAGGGGCGCGGTGTGATCGTGTGCACCGGCAGCGTGGCCAGCGTGCGCGGTGGGCTCGGCCCGCACGTCTACACCGCCGCCAAGCACGCGGTGAAGGGACTGGTGGAGTCGGTCGCCGTCGAGCTCGCACCGTCGGGCCTGCGGATCAACGCGGTCGCCCCCGGCGGGACCGTCAGCTCGCTGTCGGCCGGATTGATGGGCGATGTCGACGACCTCGACACCCCCTATCGTCGGCTCGCCGCGAACTCCTCCAGCGGCGTGCCCACCACGGCCGCCGACATCGCCGACGCCGCCCTCTTCCTCGCGCGCGCCCCGCGGGTCAACGGCGCCTGCCTGGTCGTCGACGGTGGGGACGACGTGCTGGCCCAGAAGGGGCGCTCGTACTACGACTGACCCGGTCGGGCGCTCACAGGGTGAGCGCGAGCTCCCGGGCCTGCTTCGTCGCGAACACCGGGCGTCGCGGGGCGTAGGCGTCGCCGATGACGTCGTGCGCGACGCCCTGGGCGCGCAGGGCGTCGGCGAGGCCGGTCTCCGGGACCGCTCCGCAGGCCAGCACCACGCTGTCGACGCCGGCGATGTCGCGCCGCTCGCCCGAGTAGACGTGGCGCACGACGACCCGCCCGGCCTCGATGAGCACCGGCTGCTCCGAGGCGCGCAGCACCACGCCGCGGGCGTCGAGGCGGCCGAGGATCGAGCCCAGCGAGTAACGGCTCACCAGCGGCGCCGGGCCGGCGGTGCCGTGGACGACGGTGACCCGGTGACCGCGCCCGGCGAGGTGGTCGGCGACCGACAGCGGCGGCAGGTGATCGTCCTGGGCGATCACGACGACGTGCTCGCCGAGCGCCGCGTCGCCGTCCAGGACGTCGACGGAGGTGTGCACGTGGGGCAGCTCCACCCCGGGGACGGCAGTACGCCGCGGCGACGCGCCCGTCGCGAGCACCACCCGGTCCGCGCCGTACGCCGCCACGTCGGCCGCGTTCGCCGTACGCCCCGTCTCCACCTGCACCCCGGCGGCGGCCAGGCGTCGCTCCTGCCAGGCCAGGTAGGCGCGGTAGTCCTCGTGGTGTGGCGCCCGGGCAGCTGTCCGCAGCTGTCCGCCGAGCATCTCGCCGCGCTCCCACAGCGTGACGTCGTGGCCGCGCTCGGCCGCGATGCCCGCGACCTCCAGGCCGGCGGGTCCGCCGCCGACGACGAGCACGCGGCGTCGTGCGTCGGCGGCGTGGACGGCACGGTCGGCCTCCTTGCCGGCCTCGGGGTTGACGGCGCACGAGAAGGGAGTGCCCTCGACGATGCGGCGGCTGATGCACTCGTTGCCGCCGACGCACGGCCGGATGTCCTCGGTGCGTCCCTCGCGCGCCTTCACCAGCAGCTGCCCGTCGGCGATGATCGCCCGGGCCATGCCGACCAGGTCGGCGTGACCGGCGGCGAGGACCTCCTCGGCGACGGCGGGGCTGGTGACGCGGCCCGTGTAGACGACAGGGACGCCGACCGCCTCCTTGACCTTGCCGGCCAGGCCGGACCAGGCCGCGGGGCGGTGGTGGTGAGACTGGATGTAGGACGGGTTGCCCCAGGGGCTGCCGATCGCGCAGGACAGGTAGTCGACGTACCCGCTCGCCTCGAGGGCGCGGGCGATCGCGACGGCGCCGTCGGGCCCGTCGACGCCGTAGCCGCCGGGCTCCTCCTCGCGCAGGTTGAGCCGGACGCCGACGACCCGGTCGGGGCCCATCGCGGCGCGCAGGCCGGCCAGGATGCGCAGCGGGAAGCGCAGTCGGCCGGCGAGATCGCCGCCGTACTCGTCCTCGCGGTGGTTGGTCAGCGGGGAGAGGAAGTACTCCAGCATGTCGTCGTGGTTGAGGTGCAGCTCGACGCCGTCCGCGCCGGCGGCGGCGACCTGCTGCGCGCCGTGGGCGTACTCCTCGACGAACCAGTCGATCTCCTCATCGGTCAGCGCGTGCGGGACCTGGTTGACGATCGGCCCGCTGGGCACGGGGGACGCCGCGTGCGGCATCCCGCCCTGGAGGATCATCTGCACGGTGAGGATCGTGTCGTCGGCGTGGAGGAGCTGTGCCAGCCGGCCGACACGGTCGAGGAAGTAGGGCTGGCGGAAGTGGCCGTCGTACTGCGCGCCGACGCCGGTCGGCTCGAACCCGGGGGCGAGATGGTTGCGCACATGGGCGGAGACGCCGTCGACCCAGCCGGCCGAGGTGCGCGCCGCCCAGTAGCCGAGATGCCGCTCCGCCTCGGCGTCGGTGCCCCACAGGCTCGACACGACGTGGGCGTGCGGGGGCAGCACGACGCGGTTCTTGACCGTCAGCGGACCGACCTCGATCGGGGAGAACAGGTGCGGGAAGGACACGGCGAGCCTCCTGGGCGGACGTGGCACTGTGCCATTGATCATGAATATGGTATTCATAGATAGGACCCAGGACGCAAGGACGGAGCAGCGGATGACCGAGGTGGACGACTTCCGGGACGCGGTCGCCGGCGCACTGGACGGCGCCTGGCCGGCGGCCGTCGACGCCGCATCGGCCGACAGCGCCAAGGTCGCCGAGATCGCCGCCCAGCAGGGCTGGTACCAGCTCGGCCCCGAGGGCGCGGCCGACTACCTCGTCGCGGCCGTGCGGACCCTCGGTCGTCGCGCCTGCCCGCTGCCCCTCGCCGATGCGTACGTCGCCGCCCGGCTGCTCCCCGACCTCGCGGACGCCATCGGCACCGGGGAGGTGCGACCGGTGGTCGTCGCCGCGGGCCCGGCGCGGCACCTGATCGTCGACGACGCAGGCACGGCCTCCCACGTGCTCGTCGTCGACACCTCCCTGGGCACGCTCTCCCTCCGCACGATCGCCGCCGCGGAGCCGGTCGACGGCCTGGCCCGGCCCGCGTGGCGGCAGGTCGTCGCCGGTGAGCCGGTGGCCGAGCGCACCCTCGACGCCGACGCGCTCGCGGACGCCGTCGCCGTCCTGCGCCTGGCCGTCGCCGCCCGCGCGGTCGCCGCCGCGGCGCGAGCGCACGAGCTCGCCGTCGAGCACGCGCGGACGCGCCGTCAGTTCGGGCGCGCGATCGGCGCGTTCGGCGCCGTCCAGCAGCGGGTCGCGGCGTGCCAGATCGACCTCGCCGCCAGCGACGCGCTGATCGACGAGGCGGTGGGCGCCCTCGTCGCGGGCCGTGACGACGCCGCGCTCGCCGCCGCGCTGGCGGGTCGCCACGCCCGCACCGCCGCCCAGCGGGTGCTCGCCGGTGCCCAGCACACCCTCGGCGCGGTGGGCTTCTTCGAGGAGCACGAGGCCGCCTGGCTCTTCCGGCGGGTGCACGCCGACCTCTCGCACCTCGGCGCGGGCCTGCTCGACGACCGACGGGCCGACGGCGTCGCCGCCCGGCTGCTCGCCGGTGCGCGGCTTCCCCACTTCCACCTCGGCGAGCGTGCCGAGGCGTTCCGCGGCGAGGTCCGCGACCTGCTCGCCCGGCACCGCCGGGGCGACGACTACGATGTCGAGGCCCTTCGTGCCGAGATGGACGAGCAGGCCCTGTTCGCCCTCAACTGGCCCGAGGAGCACGGCGGGCGCACCGTCTCGGTCGAGGAGCAGGTCGTGCTCCACGAGGAGATGAAGTACGCCGGAGGGCCGGTCGACCGCGCGATGAGCGCCACGATGCTGATCGGCCACTCGCTCCTGCGGCACGGCAGCCCCGAGCAGAAGGAACAGTTCCTCCCGCTCCTGCATGCCGGCCGGATGGCGTTCTGCCTGGGCTACTCCGAGCCCGAGGCCGGCTCCGACCTGGCCTCGCTGCGCACCCGCGCCGTGCGCGACGGCGACGGCTGGGTCATCGACGGCCAGAAGCTGTGGACCACCCGCGGCCACACCGCCTCCCACGTCTGGCTCGCCGTCCGCACCGACCCGGACGCCACCCCTCGCCACGCCGGGATCACCATCTTCCTGGTGCCGATGGACACGCCGGGCATCACGGTGCAGCAGCATGTCGCGCTCTCCGGCGAGGTCTCCTGCACGGTCTTCTACGACGGCGTGCGGGTGCCCGACGCCGCCCGGGTCGGCGAGGTGGACGGTGGCTGGAAGGTCATCACCGACGCCCTCACCGCCGAGCGCGTGGTGATGGGCGGGGTCGCCGCAACCCTGCGACGCCACTACGACGAGCTGCTCGACGAGCTGCGCGCCCGCATCGCCTCCGGCGGCGAGGTCGACGCGCTGGACCGCGACCGGGTCGCCTGGGCCGGGGCCCGGCTCCAGGCCGCCCGCGCCCTGGTCCTGCGGGCGACGCGCTCGATGGACGGCGGCGGCGACGCCCGGCTCGCCGGCCCGATGGCCGCGGTCCTCAGCGGCGACCTGGCCGAGGAGCTCGGCCGGACCTGTCTCGACGTCCTGGGTCCCCAGGCCGCCCTGGCCGGCCGGTACGACGCCGCGATCCGTGTCGCGCCGATGTACGTCATCGGCGGCGGCACCAACGACATCCAGCGCGGCATCATCGCCCGCGGCCTCGGCCTCCCGCGCGAGTGACCATGCGAACGGAGCCCACCGGCCCGGCCTCCCTGCGCGTGGTGCAGCATGCGTACGGCGGCCCGGAGGTTCTCGAGCACGCGGTCGTGGACGCCCCTCGTCCCGGCGCCGGCGAGGTGCTGGTGCGCATGGCGGCCACCTCGGTCAACCCCATCGACGTCAAGACGCGCGAGGGGAGAGGCGCAGCCGCATCATTGGGCCCGTTCCCGATCTCCGTGGGCTGGGACGTCGCCGGCATCGTCGAGGGCGTCGGCGAGGGGGTCGCCTCGCTCGTCGCGGGGCAACGGGTCTTCGGCATGCCCCGCTTCCCGGAGCAGGCGGCCTCCTACGCGGGCCACGTCGTGGCTCCGGCGGAGCACCTGGCAGCGCTGCCGGAAGCGGTCGACGCCGCGACCGCGGGCGCCCTCCCGCTCGCGGGCCTGACTGCCCTCTCCGCCGTGCGCGATCTGGCCGAGGCGCGCCCCGGACGACGACTGCTCGTTCGTGGCGCGGCGGGCGGCGTGGGCCACCTCGCGGTGCAGATCGCGAAGATCCTCGGTGCGGAGGTCGTTGCCGTCGACCGTGCCGAGAAGGGGGAGTTCGTCCGGGGGCTCGGGGCGGACGAATTCCGAGATGACACCGACGGAGCGTCCGTGGTGCCGGTCGACGCGGTCGTCGACCTGATCGGCGGCGCGGCCCTGGCGGCGTCCGTGGCGGTGACCGTCCCGGGCGGCGTGGTCGTCTGCGTACCGGGAGGAGCCGATGCCGGCCTGGACGAGCTCGCGGCCCGGGCGGGAGTGCGCGCGCGACGCGCCGCCGTCCGGCCCGACCACGACGGCCTGGAGACCCTGGCCCGCTGGTGCGCGGACGGTGCGCTCCGCGTCCACCTCGCGTCGCGGTTCGCCCTCGATGACGTCGTCGAGGCGCATCGCGCACTCGCCCGCGGTGGGACCCGCGGCAAGATCGGCATCACCGTCGATGCCGCAATCCCATGACCCGAGCACCTTCCGTCATTCGACGATCTCACTGGAGGACACCATGTCGCTGAAGTTCGGCCTCGCCATCATGAACGACTTCCCGCCGGACGTCGTACCGGCGTCGAGGGTCGCGATGCTGCGCGAGCAGGTCCGGGCGGCCGCGCAGGCCGGGATCTCCTCGGTCTGGGTGCTCCAGCACTATCTGGGCAGCATGCCGACGCTGCAGCCGGTCCCGCTGCTCGCCGCGCTCGCCCAGGACGCCGGCGAGATGACGCTCGGCACCAACATGTTCATCCTTCCGTTGCGTCACCCGGTCGAGGTCGCCGAGGAGTTCGCCACCCTCGACCACCTCACCGGAGGCCGCGCCGTCGCGGGCTTCGGGATGGGCTACCGGGAGAACGAGTTCGCGTCGTTCGGGATCCCCATGGACGACCGGGTCGGCCGGTACGACGAGGGGGTGCGCCTGATCCGCCAGCTCTGGACCGGTGAGCAGACGACCTTCGACGGCCAGCACTTCCGCCTGGCGGACCAGCGCATCAGCCTCACGCCGGTGCAGCCCGGCGGCCCGCAGATCTGGATCGGCGCAGGCCCCCACAAGAAGGGGGCGGAGCGGGCGGCGCGGCTGGGTGACGCCTGGATCGTCCCGCCCCACGTGACGCCCGAGCGGCTCGCCGTGGTGCTCGGTCACTATCGCGCGGAGCGCGAGCGGCTCGGCAAGTCCACCTCCGAGCTCGTCGTCCGTCGTGAGCTGGTGCTCGACGACGACCGTGACCGTGCCCGCGCGATCGGCGTCGCGGCTCGCGGCGCGCTCACCCAGAAGTACGCCGCGTACAACGCCCCGCAGCAGGGCGACGCCTACAAGCACCTGCAGACCGACCAGGCGGCCGAGGAGGTCGCCGACGCGTCGTACCTGTTCACCGACCCGGCCTCGGCGGTGGCCGCGCTCAAGGACCTGGAGGCCCAGGGCCTGACCCACATCGTGCTGCGCATGCAGTGGTACGACCTGGGTCAGGACCAGGTGCTGGCGACGCTGGAGAAGTTCAAGAACGAGGTGCTCCCGGCCTTCCGCTGAGGCGGGCCGGGCAAGCTGTAACTATCTGTCCTTGCTGCCATCTGACCTGTAGACCGGTCAGCCAGAGACAAGGACAGGTAGTTGCAGCGCGATGCCGCCCTGCAGGTTCGCGCATTCGTCACTCTGTCCACAGGACGAGCCTTCATCTGTCCACAGCGCGGGCGGTGACGGCCCTTACTCACAACCCAGCCAGGGGTACTGGGGGCGGTGACAGGTGACGTCCGATGCTCAGGTGCGTGGATCCTCGTGTGGAAGCTGTCATCGCCGCTCAGTACGGTCTCATCAGCCGTGCCGAGGCTCTCGACCTCGGAGTCAGCCCGAGCACGATCCGCGCCCTCCTACGCGACGGGGTCTGGATCGCCGTGCGTCGGGGTGTCTACACCACGCGATCGATCTGGGACGGTCTCGACGAGTACGTCGGCCGCCCGCTCCTCATGGCTCGCGCCGCGACAAAGACCATCCAACGTGGGTGGGTGCTGAGTCATGACTCGGCGTGCCACCTCCTCGGCCTACCGGTGCTCGCATTGACCGCACCGCTCGTCCACCTGACGCGCCCCGGATGGACCAACGCCTGGACCAGAGACGGGGTCGGACGGCACCTGGCTCGCTTCGATCCCGGCCAGGTCATCGAGAAGGATGGTCTGCGTGCGCTGAACCACGCTCGTACCGGCGTTGACATGGCGCGGACGCACGGCGTACGCAGCGGCTTGGTCGCCTGCGACGCCGTGCTGCGCGCCGGGGCGACGCGAGTCGATCTCGAGGCGGCCGCTGCGGTCATGGAGAACTGGCCCGGGCGCACCCACGTCGAGACATGCATCGACCTGGCTGATCCTGGTGCTGAGACTGCGCTCGAGAGCATCACCCGTGCGCTCGTCATCGAAGCGGTCGGCCGACGACCCGAGACTCAATTCCCGATTCGGACCGATCGCGGCATCGTCTGGTGCGACATGGTGGTCGGCAACCACGTGACCGAAGCCGATGGGCGAGTCAAGCTGCGCCATCGCGACCACGGCGGGGTGGCCAGCGACGTCGAGAACGCGGCGTGGGAGGCCAAACTCCGCGAGCGCGCGATCCGGGACCGAGGTCTGGTGGTCTCCCAGGTGGTCTGGTCGGATCACTGGAATGAACGACGCGACGGGACCGTCGCGCGAGTCCGACGTGCGCAGGTCGAGGCCGATCGCGTCTATGGGCGTGATACGAGCCCGGAGTTGCTGCGGGATGCCGACGAGATCCGCCGAGTGCACGGTGACCGCAAGACCGCTTGAGATCGGGCAGGGCGCTCGGCGGCGCAGCGGGCACTCTTGACTGTAACTACCTGTCCTTGCTGCCACCTGACCCGTAGACCGGTACGCCGGTGGCATGAACAGGTAGTTACAGCTCCGCCTCCGTCACGGCGCCGCCGGCCACCCCGTCGCGAGGTCGGTCGCGAGGTGAGGGGTGATCGTCTTGTGCCGGAACCGCGCGACGCCGTCGGTCACGTCGACGATGTCGAGGTAGGTTCCCCAGCCCAGCCCGCTGGCTGCGGCCTCGCGGGCGGTGAAGACGAAGTACGACGCCACCTCGACGACGCCCGGCTCCAGCGGGCGGGTGTGGACGTTCATGATGAAGTGCCGCTTCTCCGAGGCGCCGGTCAGGCGGTCGCGGTAGAACCCGGCGACCGCCTCCCGCCCGGCGAAGTCGCCGGCCGGGACGCTCAGCACGCCGTCCTCGACGAACAGGGCGGCGACCGCCTCCGGCGTCGGGTCGTCGAGCACCTCGGCGTACGCGTGCAGCAGGTTGCGGGCGAGCTCGGCCTCCTCGAGCCGGGCGACCCGTTCGAGGAGGGCCTGGAGGTCGGTGGTCATGCCGACACCTTCCTACGCTCCCAGGGAGCGAGGGTCCGCAGCTCGTCCAGTGGTACGGCGCCGGCGACCGCGGCCCGACAGCGCATGAGCGGGCCGGGCATGCCGGCGCCCGCGACCGCGCGGACCCGGCCGTCGGCGACATAGGCGACGAGGAAGGCCGCCTCGGCGAAGGAGCCGGCGAGCAGCACGGCCTCGTCCTCGGCCCGCGGGAGGCCCAGGACCTGCACCTTGGTGTCGTACTGGTCGGTCCACAGGTAGGGGACCTCGGCGTGTGCCCGGCGGGGTGCGCCGCGCAGGTCGGCCAGCACGTTGCGGGCCACCGTGGCGGCGAGGTCGCCGGCGGCGGTCCAGTGCTCGAGCCGGAGCCGGCCGCCGCGGGGGCCGGGCACGGAGGCGACGTCGCCGACCGCCCAGACGCCGGCGACCGACGCGGCCCCCTCGGCGTCGACGACCACGCCGTCGGCGACCGCGAGACCGGAGTCGCGCAGCCAGGCGACGTCGGGGGTGCCGCCGACCGCCGTGACGACGAGGTCGGTCTCCCACCGGGAGCCGTCGTCGAGGGTCGCGGCGCGCACGCGCCCCGCGTGGTCCTGCTCCAGGCCGGCCACGGTCGCGCCCAGGTGGGTCCGCACGCCGTGGTCGCGGTGCAGGGCGCCGACGAACGCGCCGACCTCCTCGCCGACGACACGGTGCAGCGGCTGCGGCAGCGGCTCGACCAGGTCGACCGCGAGGCCGCGGGTGCGCAGCGCTGCGGCGATCTCGCTGCCGAGCACGCCGGCGCCGACCACGGTGGCGTGGGCCGCGCCCTCGGCCGCCTCGCGCAGGGCGAGGCAGTCGTCGTAGGTGCGCAGGGTGTGGACCCCGGGGACGCCGGCCCACCCGGGCACGTCGCGCGCGACCAGGCCCGTCGCGACGACGATGTGCTCGCCCTCCACGACCGCGCCGTCGGCGAGGGTGATCGTCCGACGGGCGGCGTCGAGGGCGGTCGCCCGCACGCCGGTGCGCAGGTCGAGGTCGAGCTCGGCGTACCGGTCCGCGGCGCGCAGCAGGGGCGGCGCGACGGGCCCGGGGTCGACCAGCAGTGCCTTGGACAGCGGTGGTCGATCGTAGGGCAGGTGCTCCTCGGCGCCGACGAGGGTCAGGGCACCGTCGTACCCCTCGCGGCGCAGCCGCTCGGCCGTCCGGAGGCCGGCGAGGCCGGCGCCGACGATCACGACACGTGCTGGTTCCATGGACGGGACTCCTCGTTCTGTGGCTGGCGTCACGCCGCACGATACGGTATGTTTCATTATCAGCAATAGACACCCGTGAGGCGATCCGTCGCCAGAGGGAGGCCCGACTCCATGTCGTTGAGCGACCGGCCCGAGCTGTTCATCGGTGGCACCTGGCAGCCGCCCCGTGGTGGGGAGGTGGTCGAGGTCCGCAACCCGGCCACGCGAGAACTCGTCGGAACGGCCGCGCTCGCCGGCCCGGCGGACGTGGACGCCGCCGTCGCGGCCGCCCGCGCGTCGTTCGACTCCGGCGTCTGGTCCCGCACCTCGCCCGAGGAGCGTGCTGAGGTGCTGCTCCGCGCGGCCGACCACCTGGAGAAGCGAGCGGCCGAGCTGGCCGTCAGCATCACCTCCGAGCTCGGCTGCCCCCTGTGGTTCAGCGAGATGGCGCACGTGCCGAACCCGATCCGGCACACGCGCTACTACGCCGAGCACACCCGCTCCTTCGCCTACGACGAGGTCCGCACGGACGGCCGCAACACCAGCCTGGTCACGCAGGAGCCGGTCGGCGTCGTCGCCGCGATCACACCGTGGAACGGACCGCTCAGCACGCCGTCCCTCAAGATCACGCCGGCGCTCGCCGCCGGCTGCTCGGTCGTGCTCAAGCCGCCGCCGGAGACCCCGCTGACGGCGTACGCCTTCGCCGACGCGCTGCTCGAGGCTGGACTCCCCGAGGGCGTCCTGAGCATCATCCCGGGCGACCGGGAGGCGGGGGAGCACCTCGTCGAGCACCCGGACGTCGACAAGATCGCCTTCACCGGCAGCAGCCTCGCCGGCAAGAAGATCATGGCCGCCGCCGCCCAGCGGGTCGCCCGGGTCACCCTCGAGCTCGGCGGCAAGTCCGCCGCGATCGTGCTCGATGACGCGGACCCGTCCGTCGTGGTGCCCGCGCTGCTGCCCATGGCCATGATGGTCAACGGCCAAGCCTGCATCGCCCAGACCCGGGTGCTCGTGCCCCGCTCCCGCGAGGCCGAGTTCGTCGACGCGCTCGCCGCGGCCATGGCCGCCCAGCGGGTCGGCGACCCGATGGCCGCCGACACCAAGATCGGTCCCATGGTCAGCGAGCGCCAGCGCGACCGCGTCGCCGGCTACATCAGCCTCGGCCGCGAGGAGGGCGCCCGCGTGGTCACCGGCGGAGAGACCCTCACCCTCCCGCCGGAGCTGGCGGGCGGCTGGTTCGTCCCGCCGACCCTGCTCGCCGGCGTCGACAACGGGATGCGGGTGGCCCAGGAGGAGATCTTCGGTCCCGTCGTCGCCGTCATCGCCTACGACGACGAGGACGACGCCGTGCGCATCGCCAACGACTCGGTCTACGGTCTCTCGGGCTCGGTCTGGAGTGCCGACGACGACCGCGCGGTCGCCGTCGCGCGGCGGGTCCGCACCGGCATGGTGAGCATCAACGGCCGCCCGCAGGCCTACGGCTCGCCGTTCGGCGGCTTCAAGCAGTCCGGCATCGGCCGGGAGATGGGCCCCGAGGGCTTCGCCGCGTTCCTGGAGACCAAGTCGATCGCGATCGGCTCGTGACCGGACCGCGCGGGCGCCTCGCCGGCAAGGTCGCGGTCGTGACCGGCGGCGCCAGTGGCATCGGCGCCGGCACCGTGCGTGCCTTCCACGCGGAGGGGGCCAGCGTCGTCGTGGCCGACCTGCAGGTCGCCGCGGGCGAGGCCCTCGCCGCCGAGCTCGGTGAGCGCGTCGTGTTCCGGCGTACCGACGTCACCGACGAGGCCTCGGTCAGCGCCGCGGTCGACGCCGCGGTCGAGAGCTTCGGACGGCTCGACGTCATGTTCAACAACGCCGGCATCATCGGTGCCGTCGGCCCGATCGACCGCACCCGCACCGAGGACGCCGACCTCACGATCGCCGTGAACCTGCGGGGGGTGCTGCTCGGGATGAAGCACGCGGCGCGGGTGATGAAGCCGCAGGGATCGGGCGTCATCATCTCCACCTCCAGCCCCGCCGGCGTGATGGGTGGCGTCGGTGCCCACGTCTACAGCGCCGTCAAGGCCGGCATCATCGGCCTCTCGCACTCCGTCGCCGCCGAGCTGCGCACCTTCGGCGTCCGCGCCAATGTCATCATCCCGGGTGCCGTGGTCTCGCAGATGACCGCCGACCTGGTCGCGGGCGACGCCTCCGACCTGGCCGGGGCCGAGGCGGCGCTCGACCGCTCCCGCTACATGGCCCGCCCCCTGCAGCCCGCCGACGTGGCGGCCGGCGTCGTCTACCTCGCCAGCGACGAGGCCGCGTTCGTGACCGGCATCGTGCTGCCGATCGACGCCGGGATGACCGGCGCCGGCGGACCGTCGCCGATGGCCGACGAGAAGTACGCCGACCAGGCCGGACGCCGCGAGGCCGGCCGCCGGGTCGGCCGGACCAGCCCCGAGGAGGAGTGATCCGTGGTCACCCGTGAGTCCGTGGACGCCCTGCTGAACCCCCGCACCTTCGCGCTGGTCGGCGCGAGCGACAAGTCGACCTTCTCCACCCTGGTGCACGGCAACCTCGTCGCCGCGGGCCACCAGGACCGCACCTTCCTGGTGAACCCCCGACGTGCCGAGGTCCACGGGCGACCGACCCACCCGACCTGCGTCGCGGCCGCCGAGGCGGCCGGCCGGCCGATCGACCTGGTGCATGTCATGGTCCCCGCCGGCGCCGCCGCCGACGCGCTGCGCGACGCCGCCGCGGCGGGCGCCCGCGCCGCGGTCGTGCTGAGCTCCGGCTGGTCCGAGACCGGGCCGGAGGGCCGGGTCCGGCAGGACGAGCTCGTGGCCCTCGCCGACGAGCTGGGCATCGCGATGCTCGGGCCCAACGTGCTCGGTCTCGTCAACGTGGCCGCGGGCATCCCCGCGATGGCCCTGTCCGACCCGCCGACCGAGGCCGGTCCGGTCGCGCTCGTCTCCCAGAGTGGCGCGAGCTGCGGGGCGATGAAGGAGTTCGCGGCGATGGCGGGGGTCGGCCTGTCCCACGTCCTCACCGTCGGCAACGAGGCCATGGTGACCGTCGGCCACCTCGTCGACGCCCTCGTCGACGACGACGGCGTACGCGCGGTCGCCGTGTTCATGGAGAGCATCAAGCAGCCCGAGATCTTCGCCACGGCCGCGCGCCGCGCCGCCGCCGCGGGCAAGGCGGTGGTCGTGCTCAAGGCCGGGCGCAGCGAGCTCGCCGCGCGGGCCGCGGCCTCGCACACCGGCGCGCTCGTCGGCGACGACCGGGTGGTGGACGCGATGCTCGCCGACCTCGCCGTGATCCGGGTCGACACCATCGAGGAGATGCTGGTGACCGCCGGGATCGCAGCCCACACCGGTCCGCTGACGCGCCCGGGCATCGGCGTCGTGTCGATCTCGGGCGGCGCCTGCGACATCGTCGCCGACCTCGCCGATGCGGTCGGGGCGGAGCTGCCCGAGCTGTCGCCGGCCACGACGGCGGCCTTGCGTGCGCGGATGCCGGACTTCGGCCACGCACACAACCCCCTCGACATCACGGGCGCGGCGATCATCGACCCCACCCTGTGGACCGACTCCGTCACGGCGGTCGGCACCGACCCGTCGGTCGGCGCGGTGCTCGCGATCAACAGCCTGCCGTGGCGCGAGGACGGCAAGCCGTTCTACGGCCAGCGGTTCGTCGACGCGATCGGCGCGGGCGCGGCCGCCTCCGACGTCCCGGTCCTCTACGTCACCCAGACCAGCCAGCCGGTCGGCCCCCAGGCGCGTGAGGTGCTCCGCTCCGGCGGCATCGGCCACGTCGTGCCGGGACTCCGGCTGGCGGTCGACGGGGTCGCCCGGGTCGCGCTGTGGTCGGCCCGCAGGGAGCGCCCGCGCCCGCGCGCCGGCGCGCTGCACCTCCCCGAGATCGACCGCCTGAGCGCGGAACGGCCCCTGTCCGAGGCCGAGGCCCGGACCCTGCTGGAGGCGGCGGGCGTGCCGACGGTCCCGTCGTGGCACGTGCGTTCGGCCGACGAGGCCGCGAAGGCCGCGGCCGAGTCCGGTGCGCCGCTCGCGATGAAGATCGTCTCCGCCGACATCGGGCACAAGAGCGACATCGGCGGCGTCCGCCTGGGCGTCGATCCCGCCGCCGCGGCGGCGACGTGCGACGACCTCGTCGCGACCTGTGCCGCGGCCCGCCCGGACGCGCGGCTCGACGGGGTGCTGATGTCGCCCATGCGGCCGCCTGCCACCGAGCTCCTCGTCGGGGTGACCCGGGACGAGGACTGGGGCCTGCTCCTCGCCGTCGGGCTCGGCGGCGTGCTGGTCGAGGTGCTCGACGACGTCGCGCTCGCGCCGCTGCCCGTCGACGAGTCGACCGTCCTGCGCATGCTCGCCGGCCTGCGCGGATCGGCCCTCCTCGACGGCGTCCGGGGGCGGCCCGCGGCCGACCGCGCCGCGATCGCCGGCGCCGTCGCCGGGATCGGCCGGCTCGCCGAGGCGATGGCCTCGGCGCATGGTGCCGCCTTCGACGGGCTGGAGGTCAACCCGCTGCGGGTCGACGGCGGGCTCGTCGAGGCGCTCGACGCCCTGGTCACCTGGTCCGGCACGCCCGGCCACCCCTGAGCGCCGAGCCACCCGACCGATACCCGACCACCGAGACCCCGACCACCGAGACCCCGACCACCGAGACCCAGACCACCGAGACCACGGACCGAGGAGGACGCACGGAATGCTGCGCGACAAGAGGGTGCTGATCACCGGCGCCGCCCAGGGGATGGGCCGGGAGATCGCCATCGAGGCGGTGCGGCAGGGCGCCGCCTTCGTGACCGTCGCGGACCGCAACCTGGGGGGCGCCGAGGAGACGGTCGCCGAGGTGCGCCGGGCGGGCGGCGAAGGTCTCGCGCTGGAGGTCGACCTGACCGTGTCGGCGGAGGTCGTCGGCATGGTCGAGCAGGCGGTCGCGGCCGGCGGGGGGCTGGACACCCTCATCAACAACGCCGGGATCATCGACAGCGTGCTCACCCCGGACGCGGCGGTCGACACCCTCCCCGAGGACGTCTGGGACCAGGTCATGGCGGTGAACGTCAAGGCCGTCTACCTCGCCACGAAGGCCGCCGCGCCGCATCTGCGGGCGTCGGGTCGCGGCCCGTCGGTGATCAACGCCGCGTCGGTCGCGGGGATGACCGGCTACGTCTCGCCGGCGTACACCGCCAGCAAGGGAGCCGTCATCCAGCTGACCCGCTCCTCCGCGATCTCGCTGGCGCCGGAGATCCGGGTCAACGCCTTCGCGCCGGGCTCGATCGAGACGCCGATGTCCCAGTCGGTGATCGCCGCCGCCGAGGACCCCGAGGCACAGCTGCTGCGGATGACCGGCGCCCACCTGATCCCTCGGTTCGGGCGGGTGGGGGAGGTCGCCAAGGTGGTGTGCTTCCTGGCGTCCGACGACGCGTCGTTCCTCACCGGGGTGATCCTCCCGGTCGACGGCGGGACGACCGCATGGCGCGGCCTGCGCTCGTGAGGCCGGAGGCGCCCGGGACGGTCGTGGACTACCGGTTCACGCTCGCCAACGAGCGCACCTTCCTCGCCTGGATCCGCACGGCCCTCGGGCTCTCGGCCGCCGCGGTGGCGGTCGTGCACCTCGTGCCGGCCGACGCCGTACCGCTCGGGTTGCGCGCCGCCATCGGGCTCGTGCTCGCCTGCGTGGCCGTGTACGTCGCCGTGGCCGGCGTCGTGCGCTGGCGCCGGGTGGACCGCGCGATCGAGGCCGGAGCCGCCCTGCCCACGACCGGCGCCGCCGTCGTCCTCGCCTGCTGTGTCGCCGGATGCGGCGTCCTCACCGTCGCCGTCGTGGCGATGGCCCTCTGACCGCTCGCCCACCTGGAGGTCCTGTGCCCGGCCAGCGTCCCTTCGAGCCCTACCGCGACTTCGACGGCGAGGTGCACACCACGATGGCGGCCTCGACGCCGTCGTGGCCCGATCCGGCACCCCGCCGCCCCGGGCGGCCCAATGTCGTGGTCGTGCTCGCCGACGACCTGGGCTTCTCCGACATCGGGTGCTTCGGATCGGAGATCCCGACTCCCCATCTCGACGCCACCGCGGCCGCCGGAGTGCGCTACGCCAACTTCCGGGTGACGCCGCTGTGCTCGCCGACGCGGGCGGCGCTGATGACCGGGCTGAACGCGCACGCCGCCGGCATCGCCTTCCCGACCCACATCGACCCGGGCTTCCCCGGCTACCGCTCCGAGCTGCCGCTCGACCAGCCGGTGCTGCCTGAGATCTTCCGGGCCAACGGCTACGCCACCTTGATGGTGGGCAAGTGGCACCTGTGCAAGGACGAGGACTTCTCGGAGGCGGGGAGCCGGCACAACTGGCCGCTCCAGCGCGGCTTCGACCAGTACTACGGCTTCCTCGAGGCACTGACCGACTTCCACCACCCGCACCGGCTGATCGAGGGCAACTCGGTCGTGCACGTCGACGAGTACCCCGACGACTACTACCTGACCGACGACCTGACCGACCGCGCCGTCCGGATGGTCCGCGAGGTGCGCGCGGCCGATCCCGACAAGCCGTTCTTCCTCTACTTCTCCCACGGCGCGGTGCATGCGCCCATGCACGCGAAGGCCGAGGACGTCGCGCGCCACCGCGGCCGGTACGACGTCGGGTGGGACGTGGTCCGGCAGCGGCGCCTGGCGCGGCAGATCGAGCTGGGCATCATGCCGGAGGGCACCGTGCTCCCGGAGCGCAACGGGGAGGACGGTCTCGACGTCGGTCCCTGGGACGACCTGTCCGCGACCGAGCGACGGGTCCACGCCCGGCAGATGGAGGTCTACGCCGCGATGGTCGAGGCGATCGACCGCAGCGTGGGCCGTCTGCGCGAGGTCCTCGCCGAGCTCGGGGAGCTGGACAACACCGTCATCGTCTTCAGCAGCGACAACGGGGCCGCCCGCCTGACCGACCAGAACCGCCCCGGCCCGAGCTGGGCCACGCGCGCCGACACCGGCACGGCGTCGTACTTCGGCTACATGCAGAACCCCGACGTGTGCGATATCGACGAGCGGCTGCCCGAGATCCTCGACCAGCTCGGCGGGCCGACCACCTGGCCGCACTACCCGCGCGGCTGGGCGATGGCATCGAACACACCCTTCCGGCTGTACAAGTTCAGCACGCTCCGGGGCGGGCAGCAGTCGCCGTTCGTCTTCTCGTGGCCGGCGCGCTTCCCCGACGGGGGCGATGTGGTGCGCCGGCAGTACACCCACATCACCGACGTCCTGCCGACGCTGGTCGACCTCCTCGAGCTGGACGTGCCGCTGGCTCCGGCGGCGGTCCCGGGCGCCGACCCGGCCGGCACGAGCTTCGCGGCGACGCTCGAGCAGGCCACCGCGGAGTCCGCCCACGGCGAGCAGTACACCGAGTGCGTGGGCAACCGTGCCTTCTATCGCGACGGCTGGGAGGCGGCCACCGTGCGTCGCCCGCTGACGCCCTTCGAGGACGAGACGTGGCAGCTCTTCCACGACTCCGACCCGACACAGGCACACGACCTCGCGGACCGCCACCCGGAGAAGGTGGCCGAGCTGGTCGCCGGCTTCGACCGGGCGGCGCGGGCCCATCAGGTCTACCCGCTGGACGAGGGGTCGGGCGTGAAGTTCCTGCAGCGCCCGCCGGTGCCGCAGCCGCGGCCGGTGCGGATCCTCGCGGGCACGCCGACGCTCGAGCGCCATCGGGCCGGCGCGCTGGTGCAGGGTGCGACGTGGCGCGTCGAGGTGGACTGGACCTATCGCCCGGGCGACGAGGGCATCCTGTTGGCCCACGGCAGTCAGGCCGCCGGCTATCTCGTCTTCGTCGAGGACGGCGCTCTGCACTACGAGCACAACGACTTCGGCACGCCACGACGGTTCGGCCCGCTGCCGCTCGCCGACGGGGCGGCGGGCCTGGAGCTCGCCGTCACCACCCGCGCCGGCCGGTGGGACGCCGTGGTGCGCCTCGGCGACGGCACCACGCTCGACCTCCCCGGGCTGCGCCGGTTCGGCGGGTTCCTGCCGTTCGAGGGCATCGACGTCGGGATCTGCCGCAGGTCGCCGGTCTCCTGGGAGCTCTACCGCAGGCGGCGCTCCTTCCCCTACACCGGCGAGATCCGCTCGGCCACGTATCACCCCGACCCCGACGTGGCCGCCGACCTGGCCGCCCGACTCGCCGAGGCCCGCCGCCTCGCCCTCGACACCCAGTGAGCGAGCGCGGTGACACCGTGGACCTGCCCGGTGGGCGGTTCGCGATGGGCTCCGACGCGTTCTACGCCGAGGAGGGCCCGGTCCGCGAGGTCGAGGTCGGGCCGTTCGCCATCGGCACCGCTCCGGTGACCAACGCCGCGTTCGCCAGGTTCGTCGCGGAGACCGGTCACGTCACCCGTGCCGAACGACTCGGCGCGGCCGTGTTCGTCGTCCCCGACGGACCCGTCGACCTCGCCGAGCCGACCTGGTGGCACCTGGTGCGCGGCGCGTCCTGGCGCGCCCCGGAGGGGCCCGGCAGCGACGTGACCGACCGCGCCGACCATCCGGTCGTGCAGGTCGACCTCCGCGACGCAACCGCCTACGCCGCGTGGGCCGGTGGCCGGCTGCCGACGGAGGAGGAGTGGGAGTACGCCGCCCGTGGCGGCTCGTCCGACGAGTACCCGTGGGGCCCCGTGGCCCGGCCCGGGGGCGCGGTGCCCGCCGTGGTGTGGGACGGCGACTTCCCCGTGGTCGGCGCCGCCGGGTGGGGAACCCGCCCGGTGGGCGGTCATCCGGCCAACGGCTTCGGCCTCCACGACGTCGTCGGCCAGGTGTGGGAGTGGACGACCACGCCGTACCGGGACCGGGAGCGCGGGTGCTGTGGTCCGCGGGGGAGCGACCCGCTGGCGCCCGCCGACCCGCCGCTGGTGCTCAAGGGCGGGTCCTTCCTGTGCGCCGACAACTACTGCCGGCGCTACCGCCCGGCGGCGCGGATCGGCCTCCCCGGCGACTCCGCGAGCGCGAATGTGGGCTTCCGCTGCGCATTTCCCCGAAATTGATGCGCATGGTCTCTTGACCTCACGGCAATCTAGGCTAATGATATTCATGGCGCGTGACCGACGTCACGACCATGACCGAGGCCACGGAGGTGGCCGTCAGATCCGCAGGATGGAGAACCAGGTCAGATGGCTGGATTGCGAAAGTCGCAGCGGGTCAGTGTGCTGGCCGCACTGGCTGTGGTGGGGGCGACCGCCCTCACGGGATGTGCCGAATCGGGCGGCTCCACCTCGTCGGGAGGCGACGGCGTCGACGCCGGTGCCACCCTCGAGGAGTACCAGAAGGCGTTCGAGGACGTCGATCCGATCGAGCTGCGCACGCAGTCTCCCGCCCCGAAGGGCTCCGTGACCGGCGCCAACGTCGAGGCCTACCTGAACGCGATCACGGAGTGGTCCGACGGCAAGGTGACCTTCGACGTCGCCTACTCCAACGGCGTCGCGGAGCCCGGTGAGACCGACAAGGCGCTCGTCGACGGTCGTCTCGACATCGCCCAGGTGCTGCCGATCTACAACCCGTCGGAGTACCCGGCCAACAACATGCTGATCGAGGCCGGCTTCATCTCCAACCACAGCCCCGTCGCCGGCGTCCTGCAGTCGAACGCCTGGCCCAACGAGGTCGCGTTCAACACCCCGGAGATCATGGCGGAGTACGACGACCACGGCATGGTCCCGCTCGTCCCGATCTACAACTCGGGATCGAACGCGCTCTTCTGCAGCGACAAGCGCACCGGCCTGAAGGACATCAAGGGCATCACGGCCGCCTCGGGTGGCACCGCGCAGAGCCACCAGATCGAGGCCCTCGGCGGCGAGGCGACGTCCGTGCCGTACCCGGAGCTCTTCGAGAGCCTCCAGCGCGGCGTCGTCGACTGCACCATCTCCAGCCCGACGGTCGGCGTCCTCGGTGGGTTCATCGAGGAGGCGCCGCAGGTCGTGCTCGACGAGGAGGCCGGCTTCGCGCTCGCCCCGGGCGGCATGGCCTTCAGCAAGACCACCTGGGACACCCTTCCCCTCGTCGTCCAGCAGCTGTTCTGGGACCGCCTCGACATCTTCATCGAGACCAACCTGACCGGGAAGATCTGGCCCAACACCGTCGACGCGGTGACCAAGGCGAAGGCGAGCGGCGGCGGGTTCTTCTCGTTCGACGACGACGCGCGCTCCGCCCTGCAGGGCGCCAACGAGGAGCTCCTGGCCGGACTGGGCGAGAAGGACGCGATCGAGGACGCCCCGGCGTTCGTCGAGGACATGCAGACGGCCGCCGACAGCTGGCTCGCCGCTGTCGGAGAGGTCGGCATCGACGACGAGGTCGGGTTCAACGACTTCGACACCTGGTACGACGAGGGCAAGATCGATGTCTCGGCGTTCATCGACAAGCTGATGGCCGACGTCTTCGAGCCTCACCGCCCGAGCTGATCCTCCGCGACCGGGCCGCGCACGCGGCCCGGTCGCACCCTCTACTCCTGGAGCTCGCAATGACCGAACCGCAGCCGAAGTCACGGGCCACCCGTGCCGTGGAGCTGGCGATCGAAGTACCGGCGGTGCTGGTGACCTTCGTGATGATGGTCCACATCACGGCCAACGCGATCAGCCGCACCTTCTTCGACAACCCGATGCCGAACACGCTGGAGATCACGCAGTACTGGTATCTGCCGATCGTCGCGTTCCTCGGCTTCATCGCCGCCCAGCTGCGGGGACAGCACGTCGCGGCCGATCTCCTCTACGAGCGGTTCCCGGCCGTCACCCGCAAGTACGTGCTCGCGGTGGTGTTCCTCCTGGCCGCCGCCGTCTCGCTCGGCTTCGCCCGCTACGGCTGGGACGAGGCCGTCCACGCGATGGACATCCGCAAGACCGCCGGCGTCAGCGACCTGCCCGCCTGGCAGCCCTACTTCCTCGCCCCCATCGCCTTCGCCTCGCTGACCGTGCAGTTCGCCTACGCCGCGATCCACGCGCTGGTGAAGGGGGCCGACGAGGGCCCGGCCGGCGACCCCGACGAGCTGCTCGTGCTCGAGCAGTTCGCCGCCGACGAAAGGGGTGCTCGATGAGCATCGACACGCACACCGCCGACGCGGTGCCGGCCGACGAGCCGCAGGCCGCGGGATCCGGGACGGCGTCCACCGCCGCCACCTCCGCGCCCCGCGACGGCGCCGGCTCCTGGGTCGTCTTCGCGGTGACGATGGTCTTCGTCGTCGGCTCGACGGTGGCGATGTTCCTGCCACTGGTTCCCGAGGCCATCGGCATCGCCGCCATCGTCTTGATGCTGTGCCTGATCTTCCTGCGGATGCCCGTCGCGGTCGCGATGATCGTCCCCGCCCTGCTCGGCATGTACGCCCTGCGGGGCGAGCTGCTGGTCGAGAGCACGCTCACCACGCTGCCCTACAGCCAGGTCGCCGAGTGGACCCTGAGCGTCGTCCCGATGTTCATCCTGATGGGCCTGCTGCTCTGGAAGGCGGGCCTGACGGAGAGCGTCTACGCCGCCGGTCGGCAGTGGCTGGGCTGGATGCCGGGCGGCCTCGCCGTCGGCACCAACATCGCCGGCGCCGGACTCGCCTCGGTCAGCGGGTCGTCGGTCGGGACGACCTACGCCCTGGCGCGCATCGGCATCCCCGAGATGCTCAAGGCGGGCTACGACAAGCGGCTCGCGATCGGCTCGGTCATCGTCGCCGGCCTGCCCGGCCAGCTCATCCCGCCGAGCATCATGATGGTGATCTACGCCGGCATCGCCGAGGTGCCGATCGGCCCGCAGTTGCTCGCCGGCATCGGGCCGGGCGTCCTGGTCGCGGTCCTGTTCACCCTGATGATCGTCATCTTCGCCCGCCGCTGGGCACCGGACGCCGGGGCCGCCACCGCGGGGGAGCCGGTCACCTGGAGCACGCGGTTCGGGAGTCTCGCCAAGATCTGGCCGGTCCCGATCCTCATCGCGGTCATCGTCTGGGGCATGTTCTCCGGCACCTTCACCGCCACCGAGGCCGGTGCCGTCGCCGCCGTCGTGTCGCTCGTCATCGCGCTCATCTGGCAGTGGGGCAAGAAGCCCCTGCGCACCATCGCCGACGGGGCCGTGGCCGCCGTCAGCAGCGTCGGCGCCATCTTCTTCATGCTGGTCGGCGTGGAGGCCCTCTCGCGGATGTTCACGCTCACCGGCATCAGCACCGGCTTCGCCGACGTGGTCGAGTCGATGGACCTGAACCGGGTGTCGTTCCTCCTGCTGATGATGGTCGTCTACATCGTCCTCGGCACCTTCATGGAGCCCCTGCCGATGATGGTGCTGACCATCCCGATCCTGATGCCCACCCTGATCTCGCTCGACATCTCCCTGCTCTGGTACGGCGCGTTCGCGGTGCTGATGGGCGAGCTCGCGGTCGTCACGCCGCCGGTCGGGATCCTCGCCTTCATCATCCACCAGATCACGAAGGAGCCCGAGGTCAACCAGGGCCAGAACATCCGCCTCAACGACGTCTTCAACGCCTGCTGGTGGTTCATGCCGATGGCGATCCTGGTGACCATCGTGCTCATCTTCTTCCCGGAGATCAGTACCTGGTTGCCCGACCTGGCCTCCGACAGCGCCAAGTAGCCCGGACGAATCCCCGCAACCCTTCGAAAGGAAGGCACCTCCTGCCATGACCGAGACCCGCCGCGGCTGCCCGGTGAGCCACACCGACTACACCGGTCACGCCCCGATCCTCAGTCACTACGGCCTGCTCGACGCGGACCGCGAGGAGGCCCGCTTCCTCTACAACGACACCACCGAGCGCGGCTTCTTCATGCTGCAGCGCTACGACGACGTGCAGGAGGGGTTCCAGCAGCACGAGACCTGGACGACGGCGGTCCGCTCCGCGATCCGGCCCGACTCGAGCAACGAGGCCCTCCTGCCGCAGGACCTGAACGGCCAGCCCCACGTCAAGCTGCGCCGGATCCTCAACCAGTTCTTCGCGCCCGCCGCCGTGCGGCGCATGGAGCCGATGGCCAAGCAGCGGTGCATCGAGCTGATCGAGGAGATGAAGGCGTCGGGCAGCTGCGACTTCGTCAAGGAGTTCGCGATCCGCTATCCGACCGACATGTTCCTCGCGCTGCTCGGCCTGCCGGTCAGCGACGGCGAGCAGTTCCTCGAGTGGTCCGACGACTACTTCGGCGCGCTGCTGGCCGGCGACCCGAGCCGGGCCGAGGCCGCGAAGGCCAGCATCATGAAGTACTTCGACGAGGCGGTGAACGAGCGGCGCGCGAACCCGCGCGACCCCAAGGAGGACATGGTCTCCCGGCTCGTGCAGGCGCGCATCGACGAGGAGGAGCTCACGCAGGACGAGATCCTCACGATCTGCCTCACGCTGATGCTCGCCGGGCTGGACACCACCCGCAGCGCCCTCGGCTACATCTACGCCCACCTCGCCCAGCACGACGCCGACCGGCAGGCGATCATCGACGACCCGACGCTGATCCCCAAGGCGGTCGAGGAGTTCCTCCGCCTCTACCCCCTCGTCTTCCAGGCCGGCCGCGAGGTGCAGGAGCCGCAGGACTTCAACGGCCTCGAGCTCGAGAAGGGCGACGTGGTCTGGCTCGGCATCGCGCAGGCCAACCGCGACCCCCGGAAGTTCGAGAACCCCGACCGGTTCGACGTCGCGCGCCACAACGCCAACCAGCACCTCGCCTTCGGCGGCGGCCCGCACCGCTGCCTCGGCATGCACCTGGCCCGCCTGGAGCTGAAGGTCGTGCTGGAGGAGTGGCACCAGCGCATCCCGGAGTACCGCATCAAGGAGGGCACCGAGCTCATGGAGCGCGGCGTCCAGCTGAGCATGTCCTCCCTCCCGCTCGAGTGGGACGTCTGAGCCATGTTCATCGCCATCGACGAGAGCAAGTGCATGGGGCACGGGCGCTGCTACGCCGTCGCGCCCGACCTGCTGACCGACGACGACGAGGGGTTCGTTGCCGAGCGCGGCCGCTGCTGGGAGCTGCCGGCCGACCTCGTCGGCCAGGCCCAGGACGCCGCCGACGCCTGCCCGGAGGGCGCGATCAGGGTCACGGAGGCAGCGCCCGCCGATGCTTGAGCACCTCCGCGTCCTGGACCTCACCGACGAGCGGGGCCTGCTGTGCGGGCGGCTGCTCGCCGACCTCGGCGCCGACGTGGTCCAGGTCGAGCCGGCGGCCGGCTCCACCGCCCGCCAGGCTCCGCCGGTGGCCGCCGGCGCCGCCGCGAGCTCGATGTACTGGGAGACCTTCGCCGCCGGGAAGCGCGGCGCGGCCTTCGACCTCGACGACCCCGAGGCGGTCGCGCGGCTGCGCCGGCTCGCCGGCGTCGCCGACATCGTCGTGACCTCGTGGCCGCGGGAGCGGCTGGAGGCTCTCGGCCTTGACCCGGAGCGCCTGCGCCGGGACCGGCCCGAGCTCGTCTACACGGTCGTGAGCGCCTTCGGGTGGGACGGCCCCAAGGCGGGGTACGCCGACACCGACCTCGTCGTGTGGGCCGCCGGCGGGCCGCTCGCTCCCCACCGCGACGGCGACCTCCCGCCCCTGCGGATCAGCGTGCCGCAGGCCTATCTGCACGCCTCGGCCGACGCCGCGGCCGGCACCCTGATCGCGGTCCTGGCGCGCGGAGCGACCGGGCGCGGCCAGGTCGTCGACGTCACCGCCCAGGAGGCGGTGGGCGTGGCGACCCTCGCCCGCGTCCTCGCGACCGCGGTCGGCGACGACCACCCGGAGTGGCAGACCACGCCCGGCCGGCGTACCGGTGGCCGCACCGACCAGAGCGGCAGCGGCGCCGCCACGCCCAACAGCCTGAAGAAGTGGCACTGCCGCGACGGCATGGTCGAGCTGCACCTGTCCATGGGTCCGGCCGCCGGCGCCTTCACCAACAACCTCTTCGGCTGGATGAGGGACGAGGGCGCCGTGGCGGAGCCGGTCGCCTCGTGGGACTGGCGCGTCGTGCCCGACCGGCTCGTCTCGGGGGAGCTGTCCCACGACGACCTCGACGTGGCTCGCGCCGCCGTGCGCACCTTCCTGCTGACCAAGACGAAGGCGGAGGTCCTCGAGGCCGCCATCGGCCGGCGGCTGCTGTGCATGGCGATCTTCGACATGGCCGACATCGCGGGCAGCCCGCACCTGGCGGAGCGCTCGTTCTGGGGGCAGGTCGACATCGGGTCCGTCGACGTCCGGATCCCCGGCCGGATGGCCCAGGTGCTCGGTCCGGAGGGGCCGCGGGTGCGCGGCCGCGCGCCGCTGCTGGGTGAGCACACCGACGTCGTACTGAAGGAATGGCTGCGATGACGACCGACGCACTGGCCGGCCTGAAGGTCCTCGACCTGTCCTGGGTGGTCGCGGGCCCGCTCATCGGCCGTACCCTCGCCGACTTCGGCGCCACGGTGGTCCGGGTCGAGTCCAGCGTGCGGGTCGAGACCGCCCGCCTCATGCAGCCCTTCCACGGCGGCGTGCAGGACAAGGAGGGCTCCGCCCTCTTCGGCAACTGCAACGCCGGCAAGCTCGGCCTCACCCTCGACCTCAAGGCGGCGCAGGGCCAGGAGGTCGTGCGCGACCTGGTGGCCTGGGCCGACGTCGTCGTCGAGTCCTTCTCGCCGGGTCAGCTGCGGAAGTGGGGTCTCGACTACGAGACGCTGAGCGCCGACAAGCCCGACCTGGTCATGCTCAGCACCTCGATCGCCGGGCAGCGCGGCCCGTGGTCCACGCTCGCCGGCTTCGGCAACGTCGGCTCCTCCCTCAGCGGCTTCCAGCACCTCGTCGGCTACGAGGACCGGCTGCCGATGGGGACCTTCGGGCCCTACACCGACTACGTGGGGCCGCGGCTCGCGCTGGTGACGCTCCTCGCCGCCCTGGAGAACCGGCGCCGGACCGGCGAGGGCGCCTACATCGACGTGTCCCAGGTCGAGGCGGGCGTCTTCTTCCTCTCGCCCCAGGTCGCGCAGTTCGGGTACGACGGCACGATCGCCGAGCGGCACGGCAACCGGGACCCCCGGTTCGCCCCGCACGGAGTCTTCCCCTGCCTGCCGGTCGACGGCAAGGACCGCTTCGTGGCGGTCGCCGTGCGCAGCGACCAGGAGTGGCGCGCCCTGGCGCGGGCGATGGATCGCCCCGACCTCGCCGACCGCTCCGACCTGGCGACCGACGAGGGCCGGCGGGCCGCGCAGGACGAGCTCGAGGGGGCCGTCGCCGACTGGACGGCCGGCCGGCACGCCACGGAGGTCGAGCGGACGCTGCAGTCCCTCGGCGTCCCCGCGCACCTGGCCGTCACCAGCGACGACTACCCGGACGACGACCAGCTCGCGCACCGGCAGCACCTCGTGGAGCTGCCGCACCAGCGGCACGGCACCACCTGGGTCGAGGGACCGCGCTACGCGCTCTCCGAGACCCCCGGACGTCCGCGCAGCGCCGCGCCGACGCTGGGCCAGCACAACGAAGAGATCCTCACGGAGATCCTCGGCTACGACGCCGAGCGGGTCGCCGTACTCACCGAAGGAGGGATCCTGCGATGACCGCGCCGGCGGACACCGAACAGGACTGGCAGGCCGACTGGCGGCCGGTGATCGACGCGATCGGCAGGGACTTCGCCGAGGGCGCGGTCACCTGGGGCGGCGACGCCGTCGAGCGCGGCGCCATCCGCCGCTACCTCGAGCCGCTCGAGCTCGACTGCGCCCTGCACACCGACCCGGAGGTCGCCCGCGCGGCCGGACACGCCGACGTGACCATGCCGGCGACCGGCGTCATCGCGTGGACGATCCCCGCCGCGTGGCAGCCCGGCCAGGTGCTTTTCGACAGCGCCGACCGGGACGCCCAGCCCGTGCACAGCGCGATCAACAACGCGGACATGACCCTCGGGCCGCGCACCACCGGCTTCTTCGGCACCGACATCGAGGTCGACTTCCTGCGCGACGTGGTCGCCGGGGAGCGGATCGGGCGGCGCGGAAAGACCCTCCTGAGCTGCAAGCCCAAGGAGACCGCCGTCGGTCGGGGCGCCTTCATGACCTGGGAGAGCGAGGTCGTCACCGAGGAGCTCGAGGTCGTCGGCCGGATCCGGATCGGCACCTACGCCTACATCCCGCACCCGAAGGCCGCCGGGAAGGAGGACGCCTCGTGAGCGCCGAGACCCCACTGCTGGAGGGCCGCCGGTTCGAGGACGTCGCCGTCGGCGAGCGGCTGCCCGTCGTCGAGCTGCCGCTGACCGTCTACCGCCTCGTGATGGCTGCCGGGAGCAACCGCGACTTCAACTCCATCCACCACAACACCGAGTACGCCCGGGCGACCGGCGCGGAGGAGATGTACGCCAACACCTCCTTCCTGATGAGCGCCTGGGAGCGCAGCGTGCGCGACTGGATGGGGCTCGCGGGCCGGATCCGCGGCATCCGCGGCTTCCGGATGCGCAGCTTCAACTACGCCGGCGACACGCTCCGCGTCGTCGCCGAGGTCGCGGCCACCCGACTCGAGGGCGAGGTCGGCGTCGTGGAGATCGCCATCCACTGCGAGAACCGCTCCGGCGTCAGCGTCGGGCCCGGCGTCGTCGAGGTGGTGCTGCCGCGCCGTACGGACGCGCACGCCGGCACCGGCGCGACCACCACCAGCGTCAGCAGCAGCACCACCGGACAGGAGACACCGTGACCGCCGCCATCGCCGGACTCGGCATGACCGAGATGGGCAAGATCTACGGCCGCACCCCGACCCAGCTCGCGGTCGAGGCGATCAGCCGCGCCGCCGAGGACGCCGGGCTCGGCCTCGCCGACATCGACGGCCTCTACGTCAACCCCGGCGTCAAGAACGACACCGACCTGCGGCTGCAGTCGAGCCTGCAGATGCGGCACACCCGTCTCCTGGCGACCATCCAGGGCTTCGGCTCGTCCGCCGGCCAGATGGTGCAGTACGCCGCGATGGCGATCGACGCCGGCATGGCCGAGGTCGTCGCCTGCGTGTACGCCGACGCGCCGCTGAAGGAGGGCAAGCGCGCCGGCGCGGCGTACCCCGGCCAGGCGCGGGCGATGGAGGGCGTCGGCTCGCTGCCGTTCGCGGCCGGGCTCAAGGCCGCGCCGGAGCGGTACGCCGTCGCCGCGCGACGGCACATGGAGACCTACGGCACCACGAGCGAGCAGCTCGGTGCCGTCGCCGTGGCGGCGCGCCAGTGGGCGGCCATGAACCCGGCGGCGCAGATGCGGGAGCCGATGACGCTCGAGGACCACCAGTCGTCCCGGATGATCGCCGACCCGCTGCGGCTGCTCGACTGCTGCCTGGTCAGCAACGGCGCGGTGGCGATCATCGTCACCAGCGCCGAGCGCGCGGCCACGCTGCGGCAGCCGCCCGTGCACGTGTGGGGCTGGGGCCAGGGCCACCCGGGCTACGTCAACCGCCGCGACAGCGAGTTCGGCCTCGTCACCGGCGCCGCGCAGTCGGGTGCCGACGCGCTCACGATGGCGGGCGTCGGCGTCGAGGAGATCGGCGTTCGCGAGCTCTACGACTGCTTCACCTACACCACGCTCATCACGCTGGAGGACTACGGCTTCTGCGCCAAGGGCGAGGGCGGCGAGTTCGTCGCCAGCGGCGCGATCGCGCCCGGCGGCTCGCACCCGACCAACACCGGCGGCGGCGAGCTGTCGTCGTTCTACATGTGGGGGATGACCCCCCTCTCCGAGGCGGTCATCCAGGCCCGCGGCCAGGGCGGCGAGCGTCAGGTCGCCGACCACGACCTGGTCATGGTCAGCGGCAACGGCGGCGTCCTCGACTTCCACTCCACCCTGATCCTCAGCCCCCACCCGAAGACGAGGTGACCCCGATGTCCCAGGCGCCCTCCGCGGCCCCCTCCTTGGCCCCCGTCGTCCGCGACGACTTCTCCGCCCCCTTCTTCGAGGCCTCCGCCGAGGGGCGCCTGCTGCTGCGCTACTCCCCGTCGAGCGGGGCGTGGTCGGAGCCGGCCGCGATGGTCTGCTCGCTCACGCAGGCGGCCGACCTCGAGTGGCGCGAGGCCTCCGGCCGCGGCTCCCTCGTGTCGTGGACGGTCAAGCCCGGCCGCCCGCGCGACGACCAGCCCGCGGTCGACACGGTGATCGGCATCGTCGAGACCGAGGAGGGGCCCTGGCTCACCCTCCTGCTGCCCGAGGTCACCGACCGGTCGGGCCTGCGCGTCGGCGCGCCCGTCGTGGTCTACTTCGTCCAGCCCGAAGGGAGCGAGCACCTGCCGGTCGGCCGGCTCGTGGGCTGAGCGCCACTGGGCGGCCGTGCGCGGCTGTAACTATCTGTTCATGTCACTACCGCATCCGTAGACGGGTCTGGAAGTGACACGAACAGATAGTTACAGCTGCCCGTCCGCCCGGTCAGAAGGTGACGATGGTCCGCGCGGTGGCGGCGTTGTCGATGTCGTCGAGCGCCGCGCCGAGCCCGTCGAGGGAGACCGTGGCGCCCTGGAGCGCGTCGAGGTCGAGGCGGCCGGAGAGGTACATCTCGGCATAGAGAGGTACGTCGACCCGCAGCTGCGTGCCGCCGAGCCGGGAGCCCTGGAGCCGCTTCTCCGCGAGCAGGTCCGTGGCCGGCAGGCTGATCGTGTCGCCGGGCCGGGCGAGCCCGACGACGGTGGCGGTGCCGCGCGTGCCCAGCATGGCGAACGCCTGGGCGATCGTCGTGGGCAGGCCGACCATCTCCAGCGCGTGGTCGACGCCGCCGGTGAGGTCGAGGACGGCGGCGACCGGGTCGGTCGTGGCGGCGTCGACGACGTCGGTGGCACCCATCCGGCGGGCGAGGTCGAGCTTCTCGGGCATCCGGTCGATCGCCACGATGCGCGACGCGCCCGCGAGTGCGGCGCCCTGCACCGCGCTGAGCCCGACGCCCCCGCACCCGACGACGGCGACGGTCTGGCCGACGCGGACGGCGGCGCTGTGGCGCACCGCGCCGAGGCCGGTGATCACGGCGCAGCCGAGCAGCGCCGCCTTGTCGAGGGGCATCGCGGCGGGCACCTTGGCGACGCTGGACGCCTGCAGCAGCATCTCCTCGGCGAAGCTGCCGATGCCGACGAACTGGGTCACCGCGCGGCCGTCGAGCGTGAGCCGGGGCGAGCCGTCGGTGCGGGTGCGACGCAGGTCGGTGCAGTGCTGGGGGTGGCCCTGGCTGCACCAGGCGCAGGTCCCGCAGGAGCCCGCCGGCGCGACCACGACGTGGTCGCCGGGAGCGAGGCCCGCGACGTCGCGGCCGACCTCGACGACGACGCCCGCGGCCTCGTGGCCGAGCACCGTGGGCAGGCCGAGCGCCGGGTTCCCGCCGGTCTGGCCGTGCCGGTCGGAGTGGCAGATGCCGGTGGCCGCCGTACGGATCCGCACCTCGCCCGCGAGGGGAGCCTCCACCCGTACGTCCTCGAGCACGACCCGCTGGTCGAACCCGTGCAGTACCGCAGCCTTCACGTCGATCGTCCTCTCTCTTGCCTCTGTGACGGACGCTACCGTAGATTGTTGATCATCAAAACCATGGATTGACGTCCGAGGAGGAGGAAGAGTGGCCGCGATCGACGTCGAGACCCGAGGTCCCCACGACAATGTCCGGTGGATCACGATCAACCGTCCCGAGCGGCTCAACGCCTACGACCTCGACATGGCGCGCACGCTGATCGCCGCCTTCGAGGACGCGGCGTCCGCCGACGCGGTCGTGCTCACCGGGGCCGGTGGTGCGTTCTGCGCCGGCGGCGCGCTCGACCAGCTCGGGGAGCCGGACCCGGAGCAGCTGCGTGCGCTCTTCACGGGCTCGCTGCGCCTGGTCGATGCCATCCGCTCGTGCCCGCGGCCGGTCATCGCCGCCGTCGACGGCCCGGCCGCCGGCGGGGGCAACGAGCTCGTCGTCGCGTGCGACTTCGCGATCGCCACCGAGCGCTCGACGTTCGGCCAGACCGGGCCCCGCGTGGGCTCCGCGCCGGTGCTCGGCGCCACCAACCTGATGGCGGTGCAGATCGGCGAGAAGCGCGCCAAGGAGATGGCGATGATGTGCCGGCGCTACTCCGCCGAGCAGGCGCTCGCCATGGGACTGGTCAACGAGGTCGTCCCCGACGGCGGCCTGGAGGCGGCGGTCGAGCGGTGGCTCGACGAGATCGAGCGGCTCAGCCCGCGCTACCTCGAGATCGCCAAGATCAGCTCCAACCAGTGGTGGAACGCCTCGAAGGACAACATGTCCGCCGGGCTCGGGATGCTCATCCAGGCCATCGGCAGCGAGGACATGCGCGAGGGTGCCAACGCCTTCCTCGAGAAGCGCAAGCCCGACTTCCGCGCCGCCCGGCGCGCCCAGCACCAGCCGACCGAGAAGGACGACCAGTGAGCCTGCGTCACTACCGCGACCTCCAGCCCACCTTCGGCGACCGCGCCCAGTGGGCGCTGCCGACCGTGTTGCGCCACCACGCCGCCGAGCGGCCCGAGGCGGTCTGGCTCGACTGCCCCGAGGAGGGCCGCACCTGGACCTACGCCGAGACGCTCGCGGCCGCGGAGCGCGTGGGCCGCAGCCTCCTCGCGGCCGGGGCCGAGCCCGGCGACCGCGTGGTCCTCGTCGCGCAGAACTCCTCGCAGTTCGTCCGGACCTGGGTCGGCACCGCGGTCGCCGGCCTCGTCGAGGTGCCGATCAACACCGCCTACGAGCACGACTTCCTCGCCCACCAGGTGAGCACCGTGGAGGCGACCCTCGCCGTCGTCGACGACGTGTACGCCGCGCGCTTCGTCGCGATCCCGGACGCCGCCAAGTCGATCCGCAAGTTCTGGGTGATCGACACCGGGTCCCGGGACGAGGCGCTCGCCACGCTGCGCTCGGCCGGCTGGGAGGCCGCGCCCTTCGAGGAGCTCGACGAGGACGCCGCGGCGCCGGGCGTCGTCGACGGCACCATCGCGTTGCCCGACGTCCGCCCGCAGGACCTCGCCTCGGTGCTGTTCACCTCCGGCACCACCGGGCCCAGCAAGGGCGTGGCGATGCCGCACGCCCAGATGTACTTCTTCGCCGACGAGTGCGTCTCGCTGGTCCGGCTCACGGCCGACGACGCGTGGATGTCGGTCACGCCGCTCTTCCACGGCAACGCCCAGTTCATGGCGGCCTACCCGACGCTCGTGGCCGGTGCCCGCTTCGTCACCCGCAGCAGGTTCTCCGCGAGCCGCTGGGTCGACCAGCTGCGCGAGGGCCGGGTCACGGTCACCAACTTCATCGGCGTGATGATGGACTTCATCTGGAAGCAGGAGCGCCGCGACGACGACGCCGACAACCCGCTGCGCGTGGTGTTCGCGGCCCCGACCGCCGCCACCCTCGTCGACCCGATGAAGGAGCGGTACGGCATCGAGGCCTTCGTCGAGGTCTTCGGCCTCACCGAGACCTCGGCACCGATCATCTCGCCGTACGGCGAGGCCCGTCCGGCCGGCGCGGCCGGGCTGGCCGCCGACGAGTGGTTCGACGTGCGACTCGTCGACCCGGAGACCGACGAGGAGGTCGGCATCGGCGAGATCGGCGAGCTGGTCGTGCGGCCGAAGGTGCCCTTCATCTGCTCGATGGGCTACTTCAACATGCCGGACAAGACGGTCGAGGCGTGGCGCAACCTCTGGTTCCACACCGGTGACGCCCTGCGCCGCGACGAGGACGGCTGGTTCTACTTCGTCGACCGGTTCAAGGACGCGCTGCGCCGGCGCGGCGAGAACATCAGCTCCTACGAGATCGAGACGTCGATCCTCGCCCACCCGGCCGTCGTCGAGTGCGCGGTCATCGCGGTGCCCGCCTCGAGCGAGGCGGGCGAGGACGAGGTGATGGCCTACGTGATCACGGGCGGCGACGTCCCGCCGCCGACGCCCGAGGAGCTGTGGACCCACTGCGACGGCCGGATCCCGTCGTTCGCGGTGCCGCGCTTCCTCCGGTTCGTGGACGAGCTGCCGAAGACCCCGTCCCAGCGGGTGCAGAAGGCCAAGCTGCGGGCGCTCGGCGTCACCGACGACACCTACGACCGCGAGGGCTGAGCCGTGCATCCCTACCGCACCGTCCTCTTCGTCCCGGCGCACAAGCCGGAGTGGGCCTTCAAGGCGCTGGCGTCGGGAGCCGACTGCGTGGTCCTCGACCTCGAGGACTCCGTCCCGCAGGACCTCAAGCCGGGAGCGCGGGCGACGGTCCGCGAGACCCTGCCGAAGCTGCGTGCCGAGCGCCCCGAGGTCGGCCTCTTCGTCCGGCCCAACGGGCTCGCGACCCGGCTCGCCGGCGCGGACCTCGAGGCGGTCGTGTGCCCCGAGCTCGACGGGGTCTTCGCGCCGAAGATCAAGGACGCCACCGACGTCCTGCGCTGGGAGACCCTCATCGACTGGTTCGAGGCGCGCAACGGCGCCGAGGGCCTGGAGATGATCGTCCCGGTCGAGATGGTCGACGCGATCACCAACTGCTTCGAGATCGCGGCCGCCTCGCCCCGTGTCGGAGCCATGATCGGCCCGACCTCCGAGCACGCCGACATCGCCCGGGCCGTGGGCTTCCGACAGTCGCGGGAAGGATCGGAGACGCTCTACCTGCGCAGCCGCATCCTGCTGGCCTGCCGGCAGTACGGCCTGCACCCGCTGACCGCCCTGTGGGAGGACCTCGCCGACCTCGAGGGCCTGCGCGAGTTCGCCGACTACGGCTTCCAGCTCGGCTTCCGCGGGATGGTCGCCATCCATCCCAGCCACGTGCCGGTCGTCAACGACGTCTTCACGCCCTCCGACGAGGAGGTCGCGTACTACGCCGAGCTCGTCGCCACCGTGGACGCCGCGGTCGCCCGCGGGGAGGGTGCGGTGCGCTTCCGGGGCCAGCACGTCGACCTGGCCCACGCCGACAAGGCCCGGGACTGGCTCGCGCACGCGCGGCTCGTGCGGGGAGAGTCGCCGGGACGATGAGGGCCTTCGTCCTCGACCGTGACGGGTGGGGGCTGGCCGACCTCCCCGATCCCCGGCCGGGGGCCGGCCAGGTCGTCGTCCGTACGACGGCGGCGGGCCTGTGCCACTCCGACCTCACCCTGGCGAGCCGGTCGGCCGACGAGCATCCGTTCCCGCTGCCCGTCGTCCTGGGCCACGAGCTGGCCGGCACGGTGGAGGCTCTCGGCCCCGGTGTCACGGAGCGGGCCGGGATCGAGGTCGGCGCGGCGGTGGTGGGCTACGGGCCCCGCGGCTGCGGTCGGTGCCACCGATGCGCGAGCGGAGCCGAGAACTACTGCCGTGCGCCCGGTCCGCGGCTGCCGCCGGGGCTCGGCGCGCCCGGCGCGCTCGCCGAGCTGGTCGCCGTCGAGGCCGACCATCTGGTGCCCGCTCCCGGCGTGCCGGCGGCCCAGGCGGCCGCGCTCACCGATGCCGGGCTGACGGCCCTGCACGCCCTCGACCGGGCCGTGGCGTCCGTCGGCCTGCCCCCGGAGGAGACCACCGTCGTCGTCATCGGCGTCGGCGGTCTCGGGCACGTCGCCGTCCAGCTCGCCCGACGTGCGGGCAGCCGGGTGCTGGCCGTCGACCGGCTGCCCGCCAAGCGGGAGCTCGCGGCGCGCTGCGGAGCCCACCAGGTCCTCGCGCCCGGGCCGTCGCTGGCCGGCACGGTGCGCGAGCTGACCCAGGGTCGCGGGGCCGATGTCGTGCTGGACCTGGTCGGGTCCTCGTCCAGCCTGGACCTGGCCTCCGGGGTGGTCGCGGTCGGCGGGACCGTCTCCATCGTCGGCGTCGGCAGCGGTCGCCTGGCCGTCGGCATGCACGCCCTGCCGCTCGGGGTGCGTACGGACCTGCCGTACTGGGGTACCCGGCCCGAGCTGGTCGGCCTGCTCGGCCTGGCCGCGGCCGGAGAGGTGCGGGTCGAGGTCGAGGAGGTCGGGCTGGAGGCCGTCGAGGCCGCCTACGCGCACCTGGCCGCGGGCGAGGTGCTGGGTCGCGCCGTCGCGCGACCGGGTGCCTGACCCCCCTTGCGCGTGATTCGAATCACTGATAAGGATTATATCCATCATCAGCGCTAGGAAAGGTGCCTCCCATGCTCACAGGTCTGCGGAAGGGGTGGCGCTCCCGCGGCGCCGCGCTCGCCGGTCTCGCCGCCGCGACGCTCGCGCTCACGGCGTGCTCCGGCTCGTCGGCGACCGAGGAGACCAACGCCGGCGGCAGCAGCATCGAGTACGGCGCGGACAGGTCGGCGTACGTGGAGGCGCTGGCCGACATGGAGCCGGTGACGCTCGCCATCCAGTCGACCGGGCCGAAGGGGTCGGCGACCGGGCGACGCTTCGAGGACTACGCCGCGGCCGTCGAGGAGTGGTCGGGCGGCAAGATCACCTTCGAGTTCACCTACTCCAACGGCATGGCGCCTCCCAACGAGGTGCACCTCGCGCTGGCCGACGGCCGGCTCGACATCGGCTCGGTCATGCCCGCCCTGGTGCCCGACGACCTGCCGGCGGCCAACGCCCTCGGGGACCTCAGCCACCTCGGCCGCCAGACCCCGGTCGACTGGATGCTGCAGTGGCACGGGATCATGCTCGACCTGGCGGCCGCCACCGACGACGTCGACCGCGAGTACGAGAAGCACGGCATGAAGCTGCTCCTGCCCGCCTTCGGCTCCGGGGCCTACATGCCCTACTGCACCGACCCGGGCGCCTCGACCGACGAGCTCAGCGGCCGGGGGGTCGCGAGCCAGAGCAAGGTCCAGAACCGTGAGGCCGAGGCGCTCGGCCTGACGCCGACGTCGATCAGCTACGCCGAGATGTTCGAGGGCCTGCAGCGCGGCGTCATCGACTGCGCCTTCAGCACCGTCACCGGTGCTGCCCTGGGCGGCTTCATCCCCGCGGCACCGCACGTGGCCTACGCCGAGGAGGAGGGCTTCAACGCCCCGGCCGGCACCATCGCGATCAGTCTGGCGCGCTGGAACGAGCTGCCGCTCGCGGCGCAGCAGCTGATGTACGACCGGCTCGACGTGCTCCTGCAGGCCAACTTCGAGGGCGCATGGGAGAACACCGCGGCGGCCGTCGGGGCCGTGCTGGACGCCGACGGCGCGCTCACGCCCTTCGACGCGGACGTGGTGGAGCGGCTCGCCGACGTCCACGCCGCTGTCGAGGAGGAGGTGGCCGGCACCGATGCGGTGACCGACGGTGAGGCGCTCGTCGATGCCGCGCGGGAGGCCGAGACGGAGTGGGCCGGCCGCATCGACGCCCTCGGGATCGACGGGGTCGGCACGTCGTACGAGGACTTCCCGGCCTGGTACGCGCAGGGGGTCCCCGACCTGCAGCCCTACTTCGACGCCCTCTGGGACGGCGCGATGGGCGATCGGCGGCCGTCGTGAACTTCGACCCCGATCCCGACCACGACGACATCAGGCAGGGGATGCGCGACCTCTGTGCGCGCTTCCCGGACGAGTACTGGGCGGAGCGGGACGAGCGGCACGAGTTCCCCTGGGACTTCTACCGCGCCGTCACCGACGCCGGCTGGCTGGGCCTGACCATCCCCGAGGAGTACGGCGGCGGCGGGCTGGGCGTCACCGAGGCCGCGATCGTCGAGCGCGAGATCGCCGCGTCCGGGGCGGGCATGGGCGGCTGCAGCGCGGTGCACATCGGGATCTTCGGGTTCGAGCCGATCCTGCGTCACGGCAGTGAGGAGCTGAAGCAGCGCTTCCTGCCCCGGGTCCCGAAGGGCGACCTGCAGATCTCGTTCGCCGTCACCGAGCCCGACGCCGGCACCGACACCACGAACCTGTCGACCTATGCCCGCAAGGTCGACGGCGGCTGGCTGGTCTCGGGGAAGAAGGTCTGGATCTCCAACGCCCAGCAGGCCGAGCGGATGCTGCTGCTGGCGCGCACGACCCCGAAGGACCAGTGCGCGCGCCGTACGGACGGACTGACCGTCTTCTTCGCGCCGGTCGACCGCGACCGGGTGACGATCCGCGCCATTCCCAAGATGGGCCGCAACTCCGTCGACAGCAACGAGCTCTTCATCGACGACCTGTTCGTCGCCGACGAGGACGTCGTCGGCGAGGTCGGGCGGGGGTTCGAGGTCATCCTCACCGGCCTCAACGCCGAGCGGGTCGTGGCCGCCAACGCCATGCTCGGCATCGGCGAGGCCGCGCTGCGCCGCGGGGTGCGCTACGCCCGGGAGCGGGTCGTCTTCGGCCGTCCGATCGGGCAGAACCAGGGCCTCGCCTTCCAGCTCGCGGAGGCCAAGGTCAGGATCGAGGCCGCCGACGCCGTGCTCCAGAAGGCGACCTGGCTGGTGGACCGGCAGCGGCCCTGCGGCGCCGAGGCGAACTACGCCAAGTGGCTGTGCGCCGAGGCCGGCTTCTACGCCGCCGACGTCGCGCTGCAGGTGCACGGCGGCATGGGCTACAGCAAGGAGTTCCACGTCGAGCGGTACTTCCGCGAGGCGCGGCTGATGCGGATCGCCCCGATCAGCCAGGAGATGGTGCTCAACTACGTCGCCGAGCACGTGCTCGGCCTTCCGAGGAGCTATTGATGCGCGGGTTGTACTTCGAGGAGTTCGAGATCGGGCGGGTCTACCGCCACGCGTTCCGCCGCACCGTCACCGAGATGGACAACGTGCTGTTCACCTCGCTGACCATGAACGTCGCGCCGATCCACCTCGACGCGGAGTACGCGAAGACCACGATCCACGGGCGCCCGCTGGTCAACAGCCTGTTCACGGTCGCGCTCATCGGGGCGTTCCACGTCCCCGAGCTGACCATGGGCACCACGCTGGGCAACCTGGGCTACGAGGAGGTGCGGTTCCCCGCGCCGGTGTTCCACGGCGACACCCTGCGCGGGGAGACGACGATCCTCGACAAGCGGGTCTCGCAGAGCCGCGACGACTCCGGCATCGTGTGGTTCGAGCACCGGGGCTACAACCAGGACGACGTCGTGGTGATGACCTGCAAGCGTGCCGGACTGATGCTCCGCACGCCGGCGGAGGTGTCCGCGGAGCTGCCGGCGGAGGCCGCCCGGTGACGACCACCGCCGCTCCCGCCTTCCCGCACGTCTTCTCGCCGATCACGATCGGCACGATGCGCCTGCGCAACCGGGTGATGGTGCCGCCGCACGGCTCCGGCATCGGCAACCTGTGGGGCACCGAGGCCGAGGCCGAGATCCACATGGCCTACTGGGAGTCGCGCGCGCTCGACGGCGCCTCCTGGATCGACGGGGTCCGCGGCCGGGTGCGCAACCCGGTCATCCCCGGCTTCGAGACCGGCGGCTACGGCGCCGAGACGATCGGCAACTACCGCCAGCCCAACTACGTCGAGCGGGTCCAGGAGCTCGCCCACCGGCTCCACCGCGCCGGCGCGGTCGTCACCAGCCAGCTGACCGTCATCGGCGGCGTTCCGCAGTCGCCCGGCCGGGTGCTCAGCTCGCCGCTCACCAACAACCGTCCGCACGTGATGTCGCTCGCCGACATCGCCGAGTACGTCGAGGAGTACCGGTTCAGCGCGACACGTGCGCGTGAGGCCGGGCTCGACGGCATCGAGCTGCACCTCAACCACGACGACATGCTCGAGTGGTTCCTCTCGCCGTTGACCAACGATCGCACCGACGCCTACGGGGGCCCGCTCGAGAACCGGGCACGGTTCGCGGTCGAGGCGCTGCGCGCCGTACGGGACGCGGTCGGCAGCGAGCTGACGGTGGGCGTCCGGTTCAACCTGCGCGAGGAGATGCCGGAGGGCTACGACGAGAGCGGCGGCGTCGAGGTGGCCCAGTTGCTCGAGTCCACCGGCCTCGTCGACTACCTCCACGCGGTCGTGGGCTCGCCCTGGGGGGATCCCAGCTACATCCAGCCCCAGTACTACGGCGCGGCGCAGTGGGCCGAGCTCGCCGGTCGCGTGCGCGCGGCGGTCGCGCTGCCGGTCGTCTACGCCGGGCGGGTGACCACGGTCGAGGTCGCCGAGCAGGTGCTCGCCGCGGGCCACGCCGACGTGGTCGGGATGGCCCGCGCCTACCTCGCCGAGCGCGACCTCCTCACCAAGGCGCGCGAGGGACGCGCCGTCGAGATCCGCCCGTGCATCGGCGGCAACGACTGCATCAGCCGCCAGTACGCCGAGGGCCTGCCGTTCGGCTGCGCCGTCAACCCGCACGTCAAGACCGAGGTGGACGGACGCTGGGGCGAGGGAGCGCTCGGCGTCGCGGCACGGCCCCGCGACCTCCTGGTCGTCGGCGCGGGCCCGGCCGGCCTCGAGCTGGCCGCCCTCGCCGCGGAGAGCGGCCACCGGGTGCGCCTGTGGGAGGCGGCCGACCGCATCGGCGGGCAGCTGGCGACGGCGGCCAAGGCGCCGACCTTCGAGCGGTACGCCGACTACCTCGCCTGGCAGGGCGCGCGGCTCGCGCGGCTCGGGGTCGACATCGAGCTGGGACGCCGGGCGAGCGCCGACGAGGTCGTCGCCGCGGGCGCCGAGGTCGTGGCCGTGGCGACGGGCGCCCGGTCGCACCGCCCGGCGATCCCCGGCGTCGACCTGCCGCACGTGCTCGACGCGGCCGACGTCCTCGACGGGGTCGTGACCGTCGGGCACCGGGTCCTGGTCGTCGCGCGCGACGACCACCTGCCGCCGCTCACCGTGGCCGACCTGCTCGCCGGCCGGGGGCACGACGTCACCCTCGTCTACGGCGCCGCCCAGCCCGGGCAACTGCTCGGCAGGTACATCCTCGGCGGCATCCTGGCCCGTCTCCACGGCCGGGGGGTCGCGTTCCGGCAGCTGGAGGAGGTGCGCGCGATCCGCGCGGACGGGGTGGACGTGCGCCACGTCTACACGTTCGCCGACGCGGCGCTCGACGGCTTCGACTCGGTCGTGCTGGCCTGCGGCGCCGACAGCGACGCCTCCCTGCACGCCGAGCTCGTCGGCCGCGTCCCCGAGCTCCACCTGCTCGGCGACGCCTACGCGCCGCGCCGCCTCTCCTTCGCCACCCGTCAGGCCTACGCCCTCGCCGACCTGCTCGCCACGGCGCCGTGACGCACCGGAGGGGCGCCCTCGTGGTCGGCGGCGCCGGCGCGATCGGCGCTGCCTGCGTGGCCTCGCTGGTGCGCGACGGGGCGGCGGTCGTGGTCGCCGACCTCGACGCGGACGCCGCCGCGGAGGTGGCCGCGGCGACCGGCGCGGCCGGCGCCGTCGGACTCGACGTCACCTCGCCCACGCAGGTCCGGGCCGGTGTCGCGCGGGCCGCGGAGCTGGTCGGCGGGCTCGACGTGGCCGTCAACCTGGCGGCCGTCGGCGGACCGGCCGCCCGGCTCCACGAGTACGACGACGCCGCCTGGGAGCGGGTCGTCGACGTCAACCTGCACGGGACCTTCCGGTGCCTGCGCGAGCAGGTGCGCGCGATGCTCGGGACCGGCGGCAGCATCGTCGTGGTCTCGTCCGTCGGCAGCGGGGTCGGCTTCGCCGGCGCCGCCGCCTATGCGACGTCGAAGCACGCCCTGACCGGACTGGTCCGCTCGGCCGCCCTGGAGTACGCCGCCGACGGGATCCGGGTCAACGCCGTGGCGCCGGGCTTCGTCGACACCGGGCTGCTGCGCTCACGGCGCTCCCCGGACGAGATCCACCGCCTGGAGGAGGCGCATCCGCTGGGCCGGCTCGCCGACGTCGACGAGGTCGCCGCGGTCGTGCGCTTCCTCGCCTCGCCGGACGCAGCCTTCGTCACCGGCTCGTGCTACGGCGTCGACGGCGGCTTCCTGGCCGGTGACCCGGCGCTGGTGCGGCCTCAGGGGTAGCGGGCGACGAGCCGGCCGGTCACCTCGCCGGCGTGCAGCCGGGCGAGCGCGCCGGGGATGTCGTCGAAGCCGATCACCTCGAGCGCGGGGGAGAGGTCGCCGGAGGCGAACATCTCGTAGACGGCGGCGATGTCCTCCACCGTCCCGCCGCGCGAGCCGAGCAGGGTCACCTGCTTGAGGATGAGGGCGTTGGTCGAGATGGTCGACTCGAGCCTGCCCATCCCGACCTGGACGACGCGGCCGTGCTCGCGCACGACCTCGACCGCCCCGGCGGTCGTGGTGCCGAAGCCGGCGAAGTCGACCACCACGTCGAGGCCGACGTCGGCGAAGTCGCGGATGTCGGGCGCGACCTCGCGCACGCCGAGCTCGCGCGCCATCGGCCACAGCGAGCGCTTGGGCTCCGCGGCGTACACCTCCGCGCCCCGGAGGACGGCGATCCGCGCGCCGACCTGCCCCAGGCCGCCCAGGCCGATGATGCCGACCTTGTCGCCGGGGCCGACCTCGCCGCGCACGACGACCGCGCGGTACGGCGCCCGGCCGGCGTCGGTGCCCGCGGCGGCCAGCTCGTCGGACAGCCCGTCGGGGACCCGCACGAGGTCGGCGGGGTCGGCGACGGTCAGCGGGCCGTAGCCGCCGTCGCGGCCGAGCCCCGGTCGGGTGGTGCCGGCCGGGTTCACGGCGACGCGCTCACCGACCGACCAGCCGGTGACCCCCTCCCCGAGGGCCGCCACGACGCCGGCGATCTCGTGCCCGAGCGTCAGTGGGAACGGGCCGACCCGCTCGGTCCAGGCGGCGTCGTGGAGGATGCCGACGTCGGTGTGGCACAGGCCGGCGGCACGCACGGCCACCAGCACCTCGCCCGGGCCCGCGACCGGCTCGGGCAGCTCGGTCAGGCGCAGGGGCTCACCGGTGCCCGTCATCTGCCAGGCGCGCATGGCCACCGTTCAGCGGCCCGTCCAGCGGGGCGCGCGCTTCTCGACGAACGCGAGTGCGCCCTCCTTGGCGTCCGCGGACTCGCGGACGGGGTTCACGAACGCCTCCTGGCGCTCGAACATCTCCGCCAGCGGCCAGTCGACGGAGCGCACGAGGACCTGCTTGGAGGCCGCGAGGGCGAGGGGCGCGTTCGCGGCCACCTCGTCGGCCAGCTCGAGGGCGGCGGCCAGGGCCTGGCCCGGCTCGGTGATCCGGTTGACGAGGTGGACGGCGGCGGCATCGGGCGCCGGCCACATGCGACCGGTCAGGACCAGCTCCATCGCGAGGTGGTAGGGGATCCGCCGCTGCAGCCGCAGGAGGCCGCCGGCCGCGGCGGTCAGGCCCCGCTTGACCTCGGGGAGGCCGAACCGGGCGGCCGACGAGGCCACGACCAGGTCGCAGGCCAGGACGATCTCGAAGCCGCCGGCGAGGGCATAGCCCTCGACCGCGGCGATCACCGGCTTGGTCGGCGGCTGCTTGACGATGCCCGCGAAGCCGCGGCCCTCGACGACGGGGCGCTCGCCACGGGCGAACCCCTTGAGGTCCATGCCGGCGCAGAAGGTGCCGCCCGCGCCGGTGATCACGGCGACGCTGAGGTCGTCGCGCTCGTCGAGCAGCGCGAGCGCGTCGGCGATCTGGTGCGCCATCGCCATCGACATCGCGTTCTTGGCGTCGGGCCGGTTCATCGTCAGCACGAGCACGCGGCCGCGCTCCTCGACGAGCAGGTCGGTCTCGGTCACGACGGTCTCCTCCGTGGTCATCGCGGGCTCATCCGGATCGCGCCGTCGAGGCGGATGGTCTCGCCGTTGAGGTAGGGGTTCTCGATGATCTGCTGGGCCAGCATCGCGAACTCGTCCGGCTGTCCGAGCCGCGCGGGGTGGGGTACCTGCGCCCCGAGCCCGTCGCGGATCTCCTGGGAGAAGCGCGCCAGGATCGGGGTGTCGAAGACGCCGGGCGCGATGGTGTTGACGCGGATGCCCTTGGTGGCCAGGTCCCGCGCCGCGACCAGGGTCATGCCGACGACGCCGGCCTTGGCCGACGCGTAGGGGATCTGCCCGACCTGTCCCTCCCACGCCGCGACGGAGGCCGTCAGCACGCAGGCGCCCCGCTCGCCGTCGAGCGGCTCGTTCGCGGCCATCCGCGCCGCGGCGAGGCGCAGCACGTTGAAGGTCCCGACGAGGTTGATCTCGACGAGCTGCCGGTAGAGGTCCAGGTCGCCCGCCCTCCCGTCGCGGTCGACCAGGCGCACGGTGCCGCCCTTGCCGGCGCAGTGCACGAGCGCGCGGAGGGGGCCGTGCTCGACCGCGACGTCGAGTGCGGCGTCGACGGCCGCGGGGTCGGTGACGTCGGCGGCCGCGTAGGAGCCGCCGAGCTCCTCGGCGAGCTCCTTGCCGAGCTGCTCGTTGAGGTCGAGGACGACGACGTGCGCGCCCGCACGCGCCAGGCGCCGGGCGGTCGCGGCGCCGAGGCCGGACGCGCCGCCGGTGACGAGCGCCGAGGCTGCGGTGAGATCCACGGGGTTCTCCTTCGGTCGGGTGGGCGCGGCTCAGAGCCGCTCGATGATGGTGGCGTTGGCCATGCCGCCGGCCTCGCACATGAGCTGGAGGCCGAGGCGCTGGTCGTTGTCCTCCAGGGCGTGCAGGAGGGTGGTCATCAGGCGCGCGCCGGACGCGCCGAGCGCGTGGCCGAGCGCGATGGCGCCGCCGCGCGGATTGACCCGGGCGGGGTCGACGTCGAACTCCGCCAGCCAGGCGAGGGGGACCGAGGCGAAGGCCTCGTTGAGCTCGACGTGGTCGAGGTCGCGGACGGACAGACCGGAGCGGGCCAGGACCTTGTGCGTGGCGGGGATCGGACCGGTCAGCATCAGCAGCGGGTCGTCACCGACCACGGCCATGCTGTGGATCCGGGCCCGCGGGGTGAGCCCGAGCCGTTCGGCCCGCTCGCGCGACATGAGCAGCAGCGCGCTGGCACCGTCGGTGATCTGCGAGGAGTTGCCGGCCGTGACGGACCAGTCGATCTCCGGGAACCGGGCGGCCAGCTCGGGCGTCTCGAAGACCGCCCGCAGCCCGGCCAGGCGCTCGGCCGTGGTGCCGCGCCGGATCGTCTCGTCCCGCTCGGCGCGGCCCTCGGGCGTCGCGATCGCGATCACCTCGCGGTCGAACGCTCCGGAGTCCTGGGCGGCGGCCGCCAGCTCGTGGGAGCGGGCGGCGTACTCGTCGAGCTCGGCACGGGAGAGCTTCCAGCGGGCGGCGACCAGCTCGGCCGCGACTCCCTGGGAGACCAGGCCCGGCGCGAACCGCTCCGCCACGCGCGCGCCGTACGGGTCGGCGCCCATCCGCGCCGAGCCCATGACGACGCGGCTCATCGACTCCACGCCGCCCGCGACGACGACGTCGGCCTGTCCGGAGGCGATCGCCTGCGCGGCGAAGTGCACCGCCTGCTGGCTGGATCCGCACTTGCGGTCGATCGTCGTGGCCGGCACGTGCGGCGGCAGCCCGGCGCCCAGCCAGGCCATCCGCCCCGGCGTCGCCGACTGCTCGCCGACCTGCGAGACGCACCCCACCATGACGTCGTCGACGGTGCCCGGGTCCAGGGCGGGGCTGCGGCCCAGCAGGGTCTCGATCGTCTGCGAGAGCAGGTCCACGGGGTGCACGCCGGCGAGGGAGCCCTCGGGCTTCCCGCGGCCGCTCGGCGTGCGCACGGCGTCGACGACCACGACATCGGAGAGGGTGCGTCCAGTCACCCCTAATGCTTATCATGATATTCATCAAGTGTCACGAGCCCTTGACATCCGACCGGGTGGCAAATCTAGGATAATGATTACAACCGTGAAGGAGGATGTCGTGCCGAACGACGAGTACGCGGAGATCCGGCAGCTCGCCGCTCAGGTCGCCCGCGACGTGTACGGGCCGGTGGCCGAGGAGATGGACGTCAACCGCACGCCCGTGTCCCGCGAGCAGCGCATGCAGCTGGGTGAGCTCGGCTTCCTCGGCATCGCCCACCCCGAGGAGTACGGCGGCTCCGGAGCGCCCCTCGCCCAGGCGCTGGTCGTGGTCGAGGAGTTCGGCAAGGTGTGCCGCCCCGCCGCCTTCCAGATCTTCGAGGCGAACACCGGCCCCGCCCAGGTGATCACCCACCTCGGCACCGCCGAGCAGAAGCAGCGCTGGCTGCCCTCGATCATCAGCGGGGAGAAGACGATGGCGGTGGGCATCTCCGAGCCGGACGCCGGCTCGGCCGCCACCGACATGCGCACGACCGCCAAGGTCACCAACGGCACCGTCGTGATCAACGGCAACAAGCGCTGGATCTCCAACGGCGGCGAGGCCGACCAGTACGTCGTCTACTGCCGCCTCTCCGACGCCCCCGGCGCCAAGGGCATCGGTGCCGTCGTCGTCGACAAGGGCACGCCCGGCTTCTCCTTCGGAGCCGGCGAGCGCCTGATGGGCTTCCGCGGCATCCCGTCGGCGGACCTCTACTTCGACAACGTCGAGGTGCCCGAGGAGAACATCGTCGTCCCCGCCGGCGGCTTCGGGAGACTCTTCGGGGTCTTCTCGATCGAGCGCATGGGCAACACCACGATGAGCCTCGCCATCGGGCAGGCGGCGCTCGACAAGACGCTCAAGTACGTCGAGGAGCGCGAGCAGTTCGGCAAGCCGCTCATCGAGTTCCAGAGCATCCAGGTGATGCTCGCCGACATGGTGCTGCAGGTCGAGGCGGCGCGCCTGCTGCGCGACCAGGCCGCGGCGTCGGTCGACGCGAAGGGCATGCCCGACCCGCTCAAGGTCTCGCTCGCGAAGTGCACCGCCAACGAGATGGCCAAGCGGGTGACCGACCTCGCCATGCAGATCCACGGCGGCAACGGCTACACCGAGGAGTACGGCCTCGAGCGGCTCCACCGCGACGCCCACGGCTGGGCGATCGCCGGCGGCACCCCGACGATGCAGCGCATCCGCATCGTCTCCGAGGTGCTCGGCCGCAAGTTCGACCAGCGTCGCTGACCCGTGACCGCCGCGGCTGCGGCAAGGAGGATGGACCCATGTTCGACCTGAGCCCGGAGCACCGGGAGATCCAGGCGGTCGCCCGCGAGGTCGCGGCCGCCGTCGAGCCCTTCGCCGACGAGGCCGACGAGTTCGTCGAGGTGCACCCCAAGGTGCGCAGCCTGCTCGCCGAGAGCGGGCTGGCCCGGCAGGTGGTCACGGCGGCGTACGGCGGCGCGTCCGACGTCCTGGACCCGCTGACCATCGCCGTCGTGCGCGAGGCCCTCATGTACTCCTCCGCGCACCTCGACTCCCTCTTCGGCATGCAGGGGGTCGGCAGCTACTCGCTGTCCGCCGGCGGGTCCGAGGAGCTCAAGGCCCGGTGGCTGCCCCGCGTGGCCACGCTCGACGCCATCGCGGGTCTCGCGCTCACCGAGCCCGATGTCGGCTCCGACCTGCGCGCGGTCACGACGACCCTGGTCGCCGACGGCGACGAGCTCGTCGTCAACGGCCGCAAGTCCTTCATCACCAACGGCGGCGCTGCCGACTTCTACTGCACGCTCGTCCGCGAGGGCGACGGTTGGTCGATGGTCCTGGTGCCGGCCGACAGCCCCGGCCTGACCGTCGAGCGCGGCGCCGACCTGATCGCGCCGCACATCCTCGGCGAGCTGACGTTCACCGACGTGCGGGTGCCGGCCGGCAACCGGCTGGGCGTTCCCGGCAAGGCGTTCTCCCTCATGCTCCAGACCCTCGCCGTCTTCCGCGTCACCGTGGCCGCGTCCGGCGTGGGTCTGGCCCAGGCCGCTCTCGACGAGGCCCGCTCCCACGCGCTGGCCCGTGAGCAGTTCGGCAAGCCGCTGATCGAGCTGGGCGCGGTCGCGCAGGGTCTGGCCCAGTCCTGGACCGACGTCGAGGCGGCCCGCGCCTTCGTCTACCGGGCCGCGGCTCTGGCCAAGGCCGACCCGCTCGGCCATCTCGACTACTCGTCGATGGCCAAGGTGCACGCGACCGAGGCCGCCGCGCGGGTGGTCGACCGCTCGCTGCAGACCATGGGCCGCTTCGGCCTGGTGCGCGGATCGAAGATCGAGCGGCTCTACCGCAACGCCCGGCCGCTGCGCGTCTACGAGGGCGCCACCGAGGTGCTGCTCGACTCGCTGGCGCGCCGGCTCGCGAAGGGCGCGCGCTGATGGACCTGCGACTGACCGACACCGTCGTCCTCGTCACCGGCGCGAGCCGTGGCCTGGGGGCGGCGATGGCGATCGAGCTGGCCCGCGAGGGTGCGTACGTCGTGGCCGCGGCGCGCTCCAAGGACAGCCTCGCCGAGGTCGCCGCCCGGGGCGACGGGCGGATCTCCACCGTCGAGGCGGACATGCGCGACGAGGCCTCCGTGCAGGCGCTGGTCCCCGAGGTGCTGGCCCGTCACGGTCGCATCGACGGCCTGATCAACAACGCCGGCATCGCCCCGGCCGGCAAGTTCGCCACCCAGGACCCGGCCATCTGGAAGGACGCGCTCGCCGTCAACGTCGTCGCGCCGATGCTGCTGGCGCAGGCCGCCGGCGTCCGGATGATCGAGCAGGGCGGCGGGCGGATCGTGAACGTCGCCTCCACCACCGGCCTGCGCGGCAAGCCGTTCCTGGTGCCCTACTCCACGTCGAAGGGCGCCGTCGTGCGCTTCACCGAGGCGCTCGCCGCCGAGTGGGCGGCGAAGAACGTCCAGGTCAACTGCATCGCGCCCGGCGCCTTCGTGACTGAGGCGCAGAAGGCGGTCACCGAGTCGCCCGAGCTGCACGCCAAGCGGATCGCGAAGATCCCGGCCGGACGGATGGCCGACCCGGCCGAGCTCGTGCCGCTGGCCTGCCTGCTCGTCTCGCCGGTGTCGGCCTTCACCACCGGGGCGACGTTCGTCGTCGACGGCGGCGAGTCCGGCAAGCTCTGAGAACCACGGAAGGACCCTTCGCGTGATCATCGACGCCCACGCCCACGTCTGGCCCGACAGGATCGCCGAGATCGCCCTCTCGGCCAACCGGCTGCCCGACCTCGACGCGCGGGGCGACGGCACGGTCGGCGGGCTGGAGGCCGACATGGCCGCCAGCGGCGTCTCCGTCAGCTGCTGCCTCGGCATCGCCAACGAGGCGCGCCACGTCGACTCGGTCAACCGCTTCGTCGCCGGCCTCACCTCCGAGACCCGGTTCGGGTTCGGCACGGTCCACGTGGAGCTCTCGGCCGAGGAGAACATCGCCAGCCTCCGGCGCCACGGCGTGCGCGCCGTCAAGATCCACCCGCTGTTCCAGGGCTTCGCCCTCGACGACCCGCGGCTGTGGGAGATCTTCGAGGCGATGGGGGAGGAGTTCGCCGTCATCACCCATGTCGGCGAGGGCGGCTCGCCCGAGGCGAACCGGCTGTCCAGCCCCGCGATGATCCGCGACATCGCCGCCCGGTTCCCCGGGCTGCGCCTGATGGCCTGTCACTTCGGCGGCTACAAGATCCTCGACGACGCCGAGGAGATGCTCGCGGGCGCCGACGTCGTGCTGGAGACCAGCTGGCCCCCGAGCCTGGCGACGCTGCGGCCCGAGCGGGTGCGCGACCTGATCCGCAAGCACGGTGCCGAGCGCATCGTCTTCGGCTCCGACTGGCCGATGACCAGCCCCGCGGAGGAGATCCGCGCGATCGACGCCCTCGGCCTGAGCGACGACGAGACGAAGAAGGTACTCGGCGGCACGCTCGCTCGCGTGCTCGGCATCGACTCGCCCTGGGCCTGAGCGCTCGGGGCGAGCAGCCGCGGAGGCCGTCAGGCGCCGTTGCCCCACACGATGGGCGCGGCGAGGATGTCGGGGAACTTCTTCTCCGCGTAGCGCAGGTACTGGTGGACGTGGTCGGCCATGGCGTCGGCCGAGCGGACGGGATCGCGCTCGGCGATCGCCTCGTAGATGCTCAGGTGGGCCTTGTGCACCGCGACCCGGCGCACCTCCGGGTAGTCGATGCCGATCGCGGAGCCGTCGAGGATGCCGAGCAGCGCGTCGACGAGATAGCCGAACATGGCGTTGCCCGAGCCGTGCGCGATGACGTCGTGGAAGCGCTTGTTCTCCTCGAGGAAGACCGACTGGTCGTCGAGGTGGGCGTGCATCGTGTCGACGCTCGCCTTCAGGTCGGCGAGCTGGTCGTCCGACATCCGCTCCGCCGCCAGCTGGGCCATCATCGGCTCGAGACCGCCGCGCGCCTCGGCGATGGTGCGGAAGGGCGCGTTGGCGAACTGCAGCAGCAGGGTCAGCGAGGTGGCCAGGCTGGTGGAGTCCGGCTGCTGCACCACGGGGCCGCCGCCGGGCCCGGGCTTGAGCGAGATGACGCCCTGGAGCTCGAGGAAGCGCAGCGACTCGCGCAGGGTGCCGCGCCCGACCTCGTACTCCTCGAGCATGATCCGCTCGGGCGGCAGGCGGTCGCCGACGGTGTTGCCGCGGCGGTTGATGTCGCCGACGATGCGCTGCGCGAGCAGCATGGCCGTCTTCTGGGGCCGCATCGGGGTCGTGGTCATGGGTTCACCTCTGTGGTCGCCGGTGGCTGTGTGCCGGTGCCCGGCGGGTAGGGCTGAATCATAGGCAGGGATTGGGTGGTTCGTGGGGGAAGCCCCTTCCCGGCGGCGAGCCGCCGCACGGCGGCGACGACCTCCGCACGCGCCTCGCGCGCGCCCGCCGACGCCGCGGTGAACCGCAGGAAGCCGTGGCACAGGTCGGGGTGCCGGCGCACGGTCACCCGGACGCCGGCACCCGCCAGGGCGGCCGCGAACGCGGCGCCCTCGTCGTGGAGCGGGTCGTGTCCGGCGAGGACGACATGGGTGGCGGGGAGGCCCGTGAGGCGGTCGGCATGCAGCGGCACCAGGTCGGCCGTCGCCTCCGGGCGCGGGTTCCCGGCGAGGTAGTGGCCGAAGAACCAGCGCATGTCGGCCGCGCCGATGGGGAACGCGGCCGCCCGCGTGCGGTACGACGCCGTGCTGTCCGGCAGTCCCAGGACCGGGTAGAGCAGGAGGAGGAAGGCCGGGACGACGGGCCGGGCGCGCAGGGCGAGCGCGGCGGCGAGGTTGCCGCCCGCGCTGTCCCCGCCGAGTCCGAGCGGGCCGGCGTAGGTCGCGGCCGCCCACGTCCATGCGGCGGCCAGGTCGTCCAGGCCCGCGGGGAAGGGATGCTCGGGGGCGAGCCGGTAGTCCACGCTCACCACCCGCACCCCGGCGTCGTGCGCGACGAACCGGCACAGCTCGTCGGCGTAGTCGAGGTCGCCGGTGACCCAGCCACCGCCGTGGGCGTACACGAGGGTCGCGGCCGGCGGGGAGACGGGCTCGTAGACCCGGACCGGCACGGGCACGCCGGCGGCCGGGCCGAGCTCGGTCACCGGCACGCCCGGACCGTCGGCGCACAGCCGGTTCCCCGCCACGACGCGCTCGCGGGCCTCGGCGGGGGAGAGCTCGACCATCGCGACGTTGCCCGCGGCGGCGTCCCGCAGCGCGGCGAGCCCGACCTCGAGGTCCGCCTCGAGGTCCGCCTCGGGGTCCGACTCCGGGCCGGCGGGGTGGTCAGTCACTGACCACCCCGGCCGCGGCCAGCTCGGCCAGCTCGGCGGCCGACAGGCCGATCCCGCTCAGCACCTCGGCGGTGTGCTCGCCGACGGCCGGGACGCCGTCGTACGACGGTCCGGCGTAGGAGCCCAGGTGCAGGATCGGGCCGGGGACCAGGGCCTCCGCCCCGAGCGCGCTGCCCGTCAGGGCGGTCAGCGTGCGCTCGGCGAAGTGCGGGTCGGCGACGATGTCGCTGGAGTCGTTGACCGCGGCCGCGACCACCTCGAACTTGTCGAGGATCGCGAGCACCTCGTCGCGCGGTCGCTGCTTGACCCAGTCGACGACGATCTCCTGCAGCGACTCGTTGTTGGCCATCCGGGCGACATTGGTCGCGTAGCGCTCGTCGGTCTGCAGGTCGACGCGGTCCATCGCCTCGAACAGCCGCATGGCGATCGCCTGGTTGGAGCCGGCGATGGAGAGCCAGCCACCGTCGGCGGCCTGGTAGATGCCGCGCGGGGACGCGGCGCCCGAGGCGTTGCCGTGGCGCTGCATGATCTCGCCGGAGGCGGTGTAGTTGAGCACGGCGTCGCCGAGGATGAACATCAGCGGCTCGTAGAGCGCGACGTCGACCTCGCTGCCCTTGCCCGTGCGGCCGCGGTCGAAGAGCGCCATCGCGGTGCCGTAGGCCGCGGAGATGCCGGCGATGGAGTCCGCGAACCCGAACGGCGGCGCCGTCGGCGGTGTGTGGGGCCAGCCGTTGAGGAAGGCGTAGCCGCTGGCGGTCTCGGCGACCGTGCCGAACCCGGGACGCTCCCGGTACGGCCCGGTCTGGCCGAAGCCACTGACGCGCGTCATGACCAGGCCGGGGTTCACCGCGCTGAGCTCGGCGTACGACAGCCCCCACGCCTCCATCCGGCCGGGCCGGAAGTTCTCGATCAGCACGTCGGCGTCCGCGACCAGGCGCTGGAGGACCGCGCGCCCCTCGGGTCGCCGCATGTCGATCCCGACCGACCGCTTGCCGCTGTTGAGGCGGGCGAAGCCGATGGCGGTGCCCTCGTGGGCGGGCTGCCACTGGCGCGCGAAGTCCCCGTGGGTGGGGTCCTCGACCTTGATCACGTCGGCGCCGAAGTCGCGCAGCATCCGGCCCGCGGTCGGGGCGGCGTACATGGAGCCGGCCTCGATCACGCGCACGCCCGCGAGGGGCCCCTGGGCAGCAGCAGTCATGGGATGTCCTTCGCTCAGTCGAGGGTGAAGCCGGCGTAGTGGTCGGCGGCGACCTGGTCGCAGATGTCGCGGTAGTGCCCGACCCCGCCGAGGTACAGCGCGAACACCCGGGGCTTGCCCGGCACGTTGGCGCCGAGGTACCACGAGTTGCCCTTCATGAACAGCGTCGGTGCGGCGACGTCGTAGACCTCCTGGGTCCAGCGGTCCTGCGCCTCGACGCTCACCTCGGCGGTGGTGATGCCGTTCTTGTACTGGTACTGGATGAAGTCGGTGATCCACTCGACGTGCTGCTCGATGGAGATCAGCACGTTGCTGATCACCGAGGGGCTGCCCGCGCCGGCGACCACGTAGAGGTTGGGGAACCCGTGGGTGCCGATGCCGAGGTAGGTGCGGGGTCCGGCGGCCCACGCCTCGGGCAGCGTGGCGCCGTCGACGCCGCGGATGTCGATCGCGAACAGCGGGCCGGTGAGGGCGTCGAAGCCGGTGGCGAGCACGAGGACGTCGAGCTCGTGGCGGGCTCCGCTCTCGAGCACGATCTCGTTGCCCTCGACCCGGGCGATCGGATCGGCGGCGACGTCGACGAGTGCGACGTTGTCGCGGTTGAAGGTCGTGTAGTAGTCGATCTCCAGCACCAGCCGCTTGGAGCCGAAGGGGTAGCCCCGCGGACACAGCCGTTCGGCGGTCTCGGGGTCCTCGACGATCTCGCGGATGCGCTGGCGGACGAACTCTCCCGCCTTCTCCGCGGCCGTCTCGTCGGTGCGGAAGTCGCGGTACGCCGCGAGGATGTCGGGTCCGCCCTTCTCCCAGTGGCGGTGGAAGGTCTCCTCCAGGGCGGCGGGGTCGACGTCGAGGGCCGACTCCGTGCCGATGTGACGGTGGGTGCCGCCGGGGTGGTGCCGCGCGATCTCGCGGTACTCCTGGAAGCGGGCCTTCAGGTCGGCGACGTACGCCGGGTCGAGGTCGTGGTTGCGCGCCGGGATGGCGTAGTGCGCGGTGCGCTGGAAGACCGAGAGGTGGGCGGCCTGCTTCGCGACCTGGGGCACGGTCTGCACGCCCGAGGAGCCGGTGCCGATCACGCCGACCCGCTTGCCGGACAGCTCGACCCCCTCGCGCGGCCAGTCGCCGGTGTGGGCGAGGACGCCGGTGAAGTCGGCGATCCCCTCGATGGCCGGCAGCTGCGGCTTCGACAGCTGGCCGCTGGCCATGATCACGTGCCGCGCGACGAGGCGGTCCCCGCGGTCCGTGGCGACGCGCCACAGCGCGGCGGAGGCGTCCCAGTGCAGCTCGCTCACCCGGGTGTCGAGGGTGATGCCCGAGCGGAGGTCGAGCCGGTCGGCGACGAAGTTGATGTAGCGCAGGATCTCCGGCTGGGCCGGGTAGCGCTCGGTCCAGGTCCACTCCTGCACGATGCTGTCGTCGAAGGAGTAGCAGTAGTCGACGCTCTCGATGTCGCACCGGGCGCCGGGGTAGCGGTTGCGGTACCAGACGCCGCCGAGGTCGTCGTCGGCCTCGATGACGTGCACCGAGCGGCCCAGGGTGCGGAGGCGGTGGAGGCTGTAGAGGCCGGAGAAGCCGGCGCCGACGACCAGGACGTCGAGCTCGGCGGGGGGTGTGGCACGCAAGGCTGGGTCCTCTCCCTAATCAATGCTCATGAATATTAGCATTGTGGTGAGTGGGGTCACAAGACCGGGTCGCCGGGACGGTCGATGTGACGCAGGTTACCTTCGAACCCGAATTATGGTAGTAACCATCGTCATGATTAGCACATCATGGCGCGGTCGTCGCGTGGCCGCCTTCCTCCTCGCCGCCACCGCGCTGGTGTCGGTGCCCCTCGACGCCGGCGCGGAGCCCGGCTCCGCGCAGCGCGAGCCGGGCTCCTGCACGCCGGACGCGCTGACCGGCCTCGAGGTGGTCGGGGCCGAGGTGAGCGCGGTCGACGCCGTCGCCCACGACGGCGGCACGACCCGGCTCACCGTGCCGCTCGGCTCGGCGATGCCCGCGCTGCCGCTGTGCGAGGTGCAGCTGACCCTCACCCACGGCGTCGAGGGTGGGCTGGGGCCCGACGAGGCGCGGGTCTGGCTCTGGCTCCCCGACGAGTGGAACGGCCGGCTCCAGGCCGTCGGTGGCGGCGGCACCCGGGCGACCAACGGTCCGGCCGCGATGGCACCGGCGCTCGCCGACGGCTACGCGGTGGTCGCGAGCGACTCGGGCGTGCCCGAGGCGCGCCAGCCCAACATCTTCCTGACCGCCGAGCAGGACTTCGACTGGCAGCTCTTCGAGAACTGGACCTACCGGGGCGTTCGCGACATGACCGTCCTCGCCCAGGCGGCGGTCGAGGCGCACTACGGCGCGCCGGCGGCGTACTCCTACTGGAACGGCTGCTCCAACGGCGGGCGTCAGGGCATGGCGATGGCCCAGCGCTTCCCCGAGCTGTACGACGGCGTCCTCGCCGCCGCTCCGGCGCTGTACGGCGCCGACCGGCTCAACATGACGATGTCCTGGCCGGCCGTGGTGCAGAACGAGAGGCTGGGCGGCTTCCTGCCCACCTGCAAGCTCGCCGCGATGCGCGACGCGGTCCTCGCGGCGTGCGACGCCGACGACGGCGTTGCGGACGGCCTGGTCGGCCGTCCCGAGCTCTGCGACTACCGAGGGGCGCTCGCCTCGGTGGTCGGGACGAAGCTCCCGTGCGGCAAGGTGAAGAAGCGCGACGCCGCGATCGCCGTGGAGATCTTCCGCGGCCCGCACGAGGCCGACGGGCGGGCGGTCTGGTACGGCCACACGCCGGGCATCGACCTGACCGGCGGCGTCGTGCGGGTGCCGCCCAGCTTCGCGCTGCAGAACTTCGCGTACGCCGACCTCACGCACGACTGGCGCGAGGTCACCACGCGCGACCTGGTCACCACCGTGCGCGCCCGCCTGCAGGGGCGCCTCGAGCTGCTCGCGACCGCCGACCCGGCGCTCGACACCTTCGCCGCGTCCGGAGGCAAGCTGCTGATGTGGCACGGCCTCGCCGACGGCCTCTTCCCGGCCGACCAGTCGATCCACTACTACGACGAGGTGCGGACCCTGTCCGGGGACGCGACCGACGACTTCCTGCGGCTGTTCCTCGCCCCGGGTGTCGACCACTGTCGCGGCGGTGCGGGACCGCAGCCCGTCGACCCGTTCGACGCCCTGGTGCGCTGGGTCGAGGAGGGCGTCGCCCCGACCGTGCTCCCGGCGAGCGGTCCGGCACCCGACGGCGGGACGCGGGACCGCGGGCTGTGCCCCTATCCGCAGGTGCAGGTCTACCGGGGCGGAGACCCGGACCTCGCCGCGTCGTTCGCCTGCGCGGACGCCTGAGCCGGCCGCCGTCCGGGACCGGCTGCCGGTCCCGAACGGCTCGGCCGCACATCACCGCATCCATCCGCTGCCGGCTGGCGAGCCCGTCGACGGGCCCGCCCGGGCGGCGGATTCGACGCGCCTGCCCGCCGTTGATGTCTCCGACATCTGTCGTTGCGCCGGACCACTGCCCGCGACGGCTGTCAGTTGTATCGGCCGGTGCCGCCTTGGAGAGTTTGTTGCGTGGGTCACCCCGCACGAACTAGTGAAAGGAACCCTGGATGTCGCTTCCAGATCCGACCGCCCAGGACATTCGCGGCACCGAGGACTTCGCCCGAGTCGAGCGCTTCTTCGCGTCGGTGCATGCTCCGGCATTCGGTGAGATCAGCAATGCCGACTCTCCGTCGGCATCCCCGAACGGGGAGGCGATCGCGTTCGCCGGGGAGGTGCTCACGGCGCTCGAGGGGCGGACGCGGACCCGGCTGTGCGTCGCGGACGCCGACGGAGCGCGGTTGCTCACCGACGACGACGCCGACGAGAGAAGCCCCCGGTTCTCCCCGGACGGGCGAGTGATCGCCTTCACGTCGGACCGCGCCGTTGCGGGCGTGCAGCAGGTGGAGCTCCTCGACGTGGCGAGCGGGCAGGTGTGGCAGACGCCGCCTGTCGACGGCACGGTGGAGTACCTGCACTGGTCTCCGGGGGGTGATCGGATCCTGCTCGGCGTGGCCGGCCTGGGCGCCGACAGGTCCGGAGGCGAGGGCTCGGGTGGCATCGCCCAGGGCGCGGCGGCTCCGGAGACGGATGCGGACTGGCTGCCGCACGTCGATGCGGGGGCAGCCGACGACCAGTGGCGCAGCGCCTGGGTCTACGACGTCGAGCAGGCCAGCGTCGAGCGGGTGTCGCCGGAGCGCATCAACGTGTGGGAGGCGGTCTGGTGCGGTCCGGACGCCCTTCTCGTCGTCGTCAGCCCCACCCCCGACGAGGGTGCCTGGTACACGGCTGATCTCCAGCGCCTCGACCTGTCCACCGGGCATCTGGAGAAGCTCTACAGCACCGACCGTCAGCTGGGATGGCCCGCCGCGAGCCCATCGGGCGACCGGGTCGGCGTGGTCCGCGCTGTCTGCTCCGACCGGTGGGTGGTCGCCGGCGACGTCGTGCTCCTCGGCGAGGACGGACCCTCCTCGGTGGACACGCTCGGAGTGGATGTCACCCACCTCCAGTGGCTCGACGACCTCCGCCTCGCCTTCGCGGGCGTACGGGGATTGGACTCGGTCGTCGGAGTGCATGACACCGCAAGCGGACAAACGGCCGAACTGTGGTCGAGCAACACGACCATCGGCTCGAGATACCCGTCGGCGTCCTTCCGCGAAGACGGGTCGGCGGCTGTCGTCCACCACAGCTACGACATCTATCCCGAGCTGGCCTGGCTGCGTGACGGGAAGACGCAGGTCGTCGCGAGTCTGCGCCATCGGGGAGCCGATCACCGCGTCGAGGTCGCCGGGTCCGCCGAGCCCGTCACGTGGCTGGCCGGCGACGGGTGGGAGATCCAGGGCATCCTCTGCACGCCCGACGGTCCGGGTCCCCACCCGCTCCTGGTGAACATCCATGGCGGCCCCGTGTGGGCCTACCGCAACAGCTGGGCCATCGGCGGCGCACTCACGCCGCTCCTCGTGAGCCGTGGGTACGCGGTGCTTCATCCGAACCCGCGGGGAAGTGGTGGCCGTGGCCAGGAGTTCGCCGAAGCGGTCTTCGGGGACATGGGCGGGGCGGATACCCACGACTTCCTCAGCGGGATCGACCACCTGGTCGATCGTGGGCTGGTCGATCCCGAGCGCGTCGGTGTCTTCGGCGGCAGCTACGGCGGCTTCATGTCGTCGTGGCTCGTCACGCAGGACCCGGCGCGGTTCGCGGCAGCGGTGCCCGTCGCGCCGGTCACCAACTGGTACTCCCAGCACCACACGTCCAACATCCCGTACTTCGACCAGATCTTCCTCAACGCCGACCCGCACGCGGCCGGTGGCCTCTACCACGACCGGAGTCCGGTGATGTTCGCCGACGGAGTCCGGGCTCCGGTACTTCAGATCACCGGGCTCGAAGACCGATGCACGCCACCGACGCAGGCGACGGAGTTCCACAACGCCCTGCTGAGCGCCGGTGTGACCTCGGTCTGCGTCTCGTACCCAGGAGAAGGCCACGGGATCAGGGCATTTCCTGCCGTCATCGACTTCAGCACGCGCGTCGTCGACTGGTTCGAGCGTCATATGCCCGCCCAGAGCTCTCCCGAGGAGGGATGAGATGTACCGCCGCATCCTGATGGTGCTCGTTCTCGGCGTCGGACTCGGCCTCGCCGCATGTGGCTCGGAGGGCGGCGCGTCCTCCCGAGACTCCACGCTCCGGTGGGCGATAACGAGCGCACCCCGCAGCCTCGACACCGCCCACGCGTTCGACGGCACCTCGGTGACCGTGATCAACGAGCTGCTGGAGCCGCTGGTCGTCGTCGACCCCCAAGGGCAACTCGAACCCAAGCTCGCGTCGTCCTGGCGCCAGACCGACGCGGTGACCTACGTCTACACGCTCCGTGACGACGTGACCTTCTGGGACGGATCGCCCCTCACCGCCGAGGACGTCGTCTTCTCGATCGAGCGCCATCGCGACCCTGCCGTGGCGTCCGAGTATGGGACCTATGTGAAGGACATCGCATCGGTCACCGCGACGGGCGAGCTGGAGGTGACGTTCACGCTGAAGACGGCGGTGCCCGAGTTCAAGTACCTGGTCGCTCTCTTCTCGCACACCGTCAAGAAGAGCTTCGCCGAGGAGCACGCCGAGGATCTCGGCGACAGCAAGACGCTCACCATGGGGACCGGGCCCTACCAGGCGACCACGTTCTCTGCCGACGGCGTTGAAGTCACCCGCAATGAGAAGTACTGGGGCGAGCCCCCGACCTGGGAGGCGATCAGATTCGACGTCATCCCGGACGCGGACACGCTCCACCTGGCCGTCGACGGCGGCGAGGTCGATGGCACGTTCAACGTTCCGCTGACCTCCTCCCGCAACTGGGACACGCTCAGCGACACCTCGGTTCAGTACGTGGACGCCCCCATCTCGACGGTCCTGTCGATGGACACCACCGCCCCACCGTGGAACGACGTGCACCTCCGACGAGCGGTGGCTCATGCGATCGACCGTGAGTCGATCGTCGCGACGGTGTTCGGCGGGCACGGCAGGGTCTCGCAGTCGATCATCGATCCGTCCCTGTGGAGCTTCCTCGGACCTGACGTGGAGGACTTCGACACGACGTTCGACGACGTGAGGACCTACGAGTACGACCTGGACAAGGCACGGGCGGAGCTGGCGCAGTCGGCGCACCCGGACGGAATCTCCTTCACCGTGACCTATCCCTCGGGGCGGGCGAGCGTCGGCAAGCCGCTGCAGGTCATGGCCGCGAGTCTCAAGGAGGTGGGCATCACGCTCACTCCGAAGGAGGTCCCCGCCAGCGAGTGGATCGGCTACATCTACGCCCACCAGGACCTCGGCGCGCAGATCCTCGCCGTCGCGGCCGACTATCCCGATCCTGGAGTCGCACGCCTGCTGCTCGGCAAGGAGAACGCGGTCCCCAATGCGTTCAACGTCGCGAACTTCACCTCCCCCGAGCTCGAGGACCTGCTGGCGCAGGAGAGAAGCGCGGACACGGGCACCCGGGTCGACGCGATGCATCAGATCGCGAAGATCGCAGCGGAAGAGGTGCCCTACGTGCCGCTCTTCTTCCTCGACTCGACGCTCGCGCTGGGCAAGGACCTGCAGTATGCGGGGGACTTCAGCTACTGGACGCCGCTGCTCGACGAATGGGCCGATCGTGTCCAGGTGAGGCAGTGAGGCTCGCTCTCTGGCTGGGCGGCCGGCTCGCCGGGATCGCGTTGACCCTGCTGATCGTCTCCATCCTGGTGTTCGGCATCCTCTATGTGACACCGGGCAGCCCGGAGCAGGTGCTGTTGGGGACGCGGCCGAGCTCGCCGGAGACCCTGGCGGCGATCAGGGAGCGCTATCACCTCGACGAGTCGGTGGGATCGCAGTACGTCCACTGGCTGTCGAGCGCGGTCCGGCTGGACCTGGGCGAGTCGGTCCGGTCCGGCCAGGACATCTCGACCATGTTGTCCGAGCGGATGCCGGTCACGTTGTTCCTTGCGGCCTACGCCGCTCTGATCGCTGTGGTCATCGGCATCCCCGCCGGCTTGGTGGCGGGAATCCGGTCGGGAACCCTGACCGATCGCGCGATCACCGTGGCGACGACCGTCTGCGTCAGTGCTCCGTCGTTCGTCGTGGGCTTCCTGTTGCTGTACGCCTTCGGAGTGGCACTCGACTGGTTCCCCAACTACGGCACAGGGGGCGGTCTCGTGGATCGTGCCTGGCATCTCACGCTTCCCGCGGTCGCCTTGGCGCTGGCACCGATGGCGATCCTGGCGCGGCAGACCAGGGCTTCCGCGTTGAAGGTCTACCACCAGGACTTCACGACCTTCGCTCGCGCTCGGGGTCTGCCACGTCGCGTGGTGCTGGGACGGTACGCCTTGCGCAACAGTTCGCTGCCCGTCGTCACCACGGCCGGGTTGATCGTGGGCTACTTCCTCACGGGAACCGTGTTGGTCGAGCAGGTCTTCGCCGTCCCGGGGATAGGCACGCTGATGATCGAGTCCGTGTCGACCAAGGATGTGCTCGTCGTGCAGATGCTGGCATTGGTGATCGCGCTGTTCATGCTGTCGGCCAACCTCGTGGCGGACCTCGGCCATCTTGCGCTGGACCCACGTGTTCGCAAGGGCGTGCTCGGATGATGCCGCCCGAGGCTCCGGAGCACGACGCCTCCGCCTTCGGGACGCGGCGCGCCCGATGGGGTGTCCTGGTGCCCGTGTGCGTGGCGGTGACCGGCGTCGTCGTGGTCCTTGCGGTGCTCGGTGGTTGGCTGGCGCCGCAAGACCCCGGCCACCAGAACCTGCTGTCACCCGCCGCGGGGCCCTCGTCCGAACACTGGCTGGGCACCGATGATCTCGGTCGAGACATCTTCTCGCGGATCCTGACGGGCACGCGCAGTGCCGTGGTCGGCCCGATCGTCGCAGCGATCGGCGTCACGGTCATCGGATTGCTGCTGGGCCTGTTGGCCGGCTTCCACGGCGGACGGCTCGAGGCCGTGATCATGCGCATCGTGGACCTCGTCTACGCCATGCCGGCTCTCCTGGTCATCATCGTCCTGATCGGACTGTTCAGCGGCGGCTACTGGGCTGCGGTCGGTGTGCTCGTCCTCCTGGCGACGCCCGGAACGACACGGATCCTGCGGGCGGCCGTGCTCGCCCAACGCGGTCTGCCGTACGTCGAAGCGGCGCGGACCGTGGGAGTCAGCAATCGTCGGCTGATCTTCGTCCATGTGGCACCCAATGTCCTCCCCACGGTGGTCACGAGCTTCCTGCTGGAGTTCGTCGGCGCGCTGGTCGCGTTGTCCGCGCTGTCGTTCCTCGGCCTCGGTGTGCCGCCGGGTTCGGCCGACTGGGGTCGCATGCTCGCGGAGAATCGCGGTCTCCTGGAGCTGAACCCGTGGGCGGTGCTGGCACCGGCGCTGATGCTGATGATCACGGCGACCGCGGTGACGGTGCTCGGGGACTGGCTCTACGAGCGATTCGAGAAGGCGCGAACCTCCAATGATTGAGAGTGCACAGAGCATGCCCGACGTCGACCCGAGGCAGCGAGCGGACCGACTCCTTGATGTCGAAGGACTGACCGTCACCCAGGTCGGTTCCGGCCGGCGCCTCGTCGACGGCATCGGATTCCATGTCGAGCGGGGCGAGAGCGTCGCGCTCGTCGGTGAGTCCGGCAGTGGAAAGTCCTTGACCGCCCGCGCGCTCATGGCACTGCTGCCGCGTGGGCTCGCTGCGCGTGGGCGAGTTCGCTTCGATGGCAACGAGGTGTCGGCACACGGCGAGCGACAGATGATGAGTCTGCGGGGCCGGCATCTGGGGCTGCTGATGCAGGACCCCTTCACCATGCTGAACCCGCTCACGACGGCGGGGACGCACCTTGCGGAGACCCTGCGCTCGACGACGGAGGGGGCGAGCCTGGATCGGTCGGCCCTGGACGCCGACATCGCCCGTCGTCTCGAGGAGGTGGGCGTCGTCGACCCGGCGGTGCCCGACAAGTACCCGTTCGAGCTCTCCGGCGGAATGCGTCAGCGCATCGCCCTCGCGACCGCGCTCGCCAAGGACCCCGAGCTCCTGATCGCCGACGAGCCGACGACGGCCCTGGACACCACGACCCAACGCGAGGTGCTGCGGCTGCTGCGCCGCGTCCAGCGCGACCGGGAGATGGGGTTGCTGCTGATCACCCACGATCTCGCCGTCGCCTTCTCGCTCTGTGAGCGGATCATGGTGATGAAGGCGGGAAGGATCGTCGAGGTGGCCGATCCGGCCACCCTGCGGTCCTCGGCCCGGGATCCGTACACCGCGAGGCTCCTGGCAGCGGACCTCTCGTTCAGCGACGCACGTCGCGAGCCGGCCGCTCGGTCCGTCGACGCGCCACCGCTGCTCGAAGTCAGGAACCTCAGCAAGGACTTCCCTCGGCCGCGCCGCCTGCGCAGGGCCGCTGCCCAGGGTGCCTCGGCGCTGGCGGACGTGAGCATCACGGTCACCGAAGGGCGCAGTCTGGGGCTGGTCGGAGAGTCCGGCTCCGGGAAGTCGACACTGGCTCGCTGCATCCTCGGGCTGGAGACCCCCACATCGGGCTCCATCCGCCTCGACGGCCTGGAGCTCGGCCACTACGGCTCGCTGGCCAAGGCCGAGCTGCGACAGGCTCGGGGAGCCGTGCAATGCGTGTTCCAGGACCCCTACTCGACGCTGAACCCGGCCCACTCGATCTCCTTCATCCTGACGGAGGCGATCAGGCACCGTGAGACAGGTGTGCTGAGTCGCGAGGAGGAGGAACAGGAGGTCCGCGAGCTCCTCGATCAGGTCGGCCTGCCGGCCGCGTTCGCAGGGCGTCGGCCGGTCGCGCTGTCCGGAGGCCAGCGGCAGCGGGTGGCGATCGCACGTTCCCTGGCGATGAAGCCGCGTCTGTTGATCTGCGACGAGGCGCTGTCCGCGCTCGATGTATCCGTGCGGGCTCAAGTGCTGGACGTGCTCGAAGCCGTGCAGGCACGAGGCGTGACGCTGCTGTTCATCACCCACGACCTCGCCGTCGCCCGCAAGGTGACCGACGACCTGGTGGTTCTCTATCGCGGCAAGGTGGTCGAGGCGGGGACCACGGCCGAGGTGCTGGACAACGCGCAGCACGACCACACGCGGAGCCTGCTGGCCGCTGTGCCGACAGGAGAGCCGGCATGGCTGGGCGGCCGGTGACGCGGTCTGACCCGTCCCCGCTCCATCTCGCTCTTGGGAATATGGCTGGAAGGAACCTCTTCGCTATGCGCACATCGACGTCACCCCACGTCCTTCGGAGCTGTTCGTGACCGGCTCGGCGGCGGAGTTCCCCGTGGGCAGGCGACCTGCGTCGCGCAGGGACTCAGACCCTGTCGGCGAGCCCGTCGTCGAGCAGAACTACCGGGTGCCCATGCGCGATGGAGTCGAGCTTGCCCTCGATCTGGTCCGCCCGGACATCACGGACCCGCTGCCGGTGATCCTCACCCGCACTCCCTACGACAAGACGATGATGCGAACAGCGAGCATGGCGCAATGTCGGCGACTGGCCCAGGCGGGCTACATCGTCGCCTTCAGCGATTGCCGTGGTCGGTTCAACTCGGACGGTGAGTTCTTCCCCTACGTCAACGAGCACGACGACGGGTTCGACACCATCGAGTGGATCGCACAGCAGGACTGGTGCGACGGCAATGTCGGGATGTTGGGTGGGTCCTACAACGGGCAGGTCCAGTGGCAGGCCGCATCGCGAGTCCCGCCTCATCTGAAGGCCATCGTCCCCCTGGTATCCCCGCCGAGCTCGCTGTGGCGCAACGAGCCGATCTTCAATGGCACCCTGAGGATGTGCATGGGGGAGTGGATGGTCGGCATGGGCCATCGGTCGTGGCACGACACCAGCTTCGCGAAGGAGCTGTTCAGTGCGCAGCGAGACTACTTCGAAGCGCTTCCCGTCTCCTCTCTGGGGTCGCGGGCCGGGGTGAACAACTCGTGGTGGCGGGAGATGTTGGAGCATCCCACGCTCGACGACTTCTGGAAGCGCGGAGAGTACGACCACTACCGGTCGATGAAGGTAGCCGCCTTGAACGTCACCGGATGGTGGGACATGAACTTCCCGGGTGCGCCGCTCAACTTCGAGGCCATGCGACGTGACGCCGCCACGGAGGAGATCCGGGCGGGGCAGAAGCTCGTCATCGGTCCGTGGCCGCACCACATCAACCAGACGCGCGTGCTGTCGGGGGTCGACTTCGGCGAGGACGCCGTGGTGGACCTGGACGGCTACATCATCAGGTTCTTCGATCGCTACCTGAAAGGCGTCGAGAACTCGATCGACGACGAGTTGCCCGTGCACGTGTTCGTCGTCGGCGCGAACGAATGGTGGGCAGAAGAGGACTGGCCGCTGCCGGACACGGAGGAGATTGCGTACTACCTCCACTCGGGCGGCCGGGCCAACACGCTCAACGGAGACGGATGGCTGTCGACGGAGCCGCCGTCGTCGGCCGAGCCGGCCGATGAGTACGCCTACGATCCCTCCGACCCCGTCCGCGTGGCGTGGCAGCTCGAGGAGGGCCCGGTCGACGACCGTGCCTCCACGACGCGTGAGGGAGTGCTGTGTTACACGACCGAGCCTCTCGCCGAGCCGCTCGACGTGGTCGGTTGGGTGCGGTGTCACCTGGTGGCGAGCTCGTCGGCGCCTGATACCGACTGGCATGTACGCCTCGTGGACGTCCATCCCGACGGCAGCGCCCGTTTCCTGTGTCACGGGGCGCTGCGTGCCCGCTTCCGTGATTCGTTCGAGGAGCCGACCTTGCTCACGCCGGGCGAGCCGACGACGTTCGAGTTCACGATGGATGCGGTCGGCGTGCGCTTCCTCCCCGGGCACAGGATCCGGGTCGAGGTGGCCAGCTCATGGTTCACCCAGTACGACCGCAACATGAACGGCGGGGCGGAGAACCCGTTCCAGGAGAGCGAGCCGCACACGGCCGTCCAGCGGATCTATCACCAGCCACAGCTCGCCTCGCACGTCGTGCTGCCGGTGATCCACCGCCGGCAGTGACGGCAGTGACGCGACGTCGGTCTGCGTGCTGAACGCCCTTGTGCACGCCAGAGGCCAGGGCGGCCCCACCGGGGCCGCCCTGGCCTCTTTCTCGACGAGCGGAGTTGGTTGCCGGTCAGTCCCCCAGGCCCAGCGCTCGCAACGCGGCAGGGCCGAGACGACGACCGAGAGTGCCGCTGAACCACGCGTCGGCCTGGGACTCGGCCACGGCAGCGATGTGCCGGTCATTCGTCCACGGCGTCACCGGGAGCTTCCTCCTTCTGTCCGAGGCCACCGGCAGGGGCGGAGTGACGGGCCTGCCGTGCCTGGCATTGGGCTTGAGTGGGGCCCAGTGCTCGTAGGTGACGTCCTCGTGGGGGAGCGGACGTCCTTGCACGATGGTGATGCTCCGGGGACGCCTGCTCGTCGTGAAGAACGACAGGACGGCATCGTCGAGCTTCGGCACGCCGTAGGGAAAGAGCGCATGGCTTCCCTCGTTGTCCACGGCGATCAACGACGTGTTGGGAAGCCGCGTGCCAGCTCGGTACCCGCCCTCCCAGGGTGTGGCGGAGTCGAGTTCACTCTGCACCACGACGGTCTCGGGATAGTCCCGCGGCGCGGCTGGCTTCCGCACGTCGGTCTCCCACCACCCACAGGCTGGCGCGCCCAGCGCGCCGATGGCGGCGAGGAACGGGGCCTTCGCTGTCATCTTTCGCTCGTGGTTCTGCCAGTACCGGAGACCTTGGGTCCACTGACCGTCGTTGCACAGGATGTAGTCGTAGACGAGGGTGTTGGTCTCGGTGACGAGACCCGTGGGTGTCCCTCCGTCGACCTTCTTCGGCAGAAGGCGTGCTGTGGACACGCTGCGGCGGCGTTGCTCGGGCACGGTCGTGGTGCTGGCAAGGTGCATCAAGGAGGCCCGAGCCCGCTCGACCCCGTGCAGTCCCGCCAGGTGGTCCGATTCGGCCATCTCGATCACCGACCGCACGCTCGCGGCCGCATGGGGGTAGTAGGCGTTGACATAGAACGCCAGGAAGCCAGAGGCGTTGGACAACGTCCACTGCACTCCGGACGCGATCAACCCGATCTCGGCGACCGCGTCTTCGTAGCGCTGCAGGATCGCGTCGGCGTCCGTGCCGAGACCGTAGGTGTCGTCGTGACGAGCGATCCAAGGGATGATGCGCGCCTCGAACTGACGCTGGAACGCGATCGGCTGAAGCACGGTCCAGTTGTCCTCGAGGGTCGACCTGGTGGCGTCGATCGCGGAGTCGAGCAGGAACTTGCCGCCATGGGCGGGTCCGAACACCCGTGCGTACCAATCCCCGAGCCAGGTGCCGTACGAGTAGCCGATGTAGTCGAGCTTGGGTACCCCGAGCAGATGCCGGATGAAGTCCATGTCGTAGGCGGTCTGCTCGGTGGTGATGGTCCGTACGTCGGGGTCCTGGGAGCAGGTCTCGCCCCTCGCCTGGGCCGCGGCGTGGGGGCCGTCGGCCGGATCGTAGGTGTAGGTGCAGGGCACGGCGCTGCTCTGGCCCACTCCGCGAGGGTCGAAGCCGACGAAGTTGTGGCTTCCCCGCAACTGGGGACTTCGCGCGGCAAGGACCGTGCTCATGTCGAGTCCAGGGACGGTCGGCCCGCCGGGGTTGCCGAAGATCGTTCCCCGATATGCGGGGTCATCGATGTCGACGGTGCTGAGCTGAGAGACCGCGATGCTCCAGGTGAGGCCGTTGTCCGGGTCATGCCAGTCACGCGGCACCACCACCGTCGTGCAGTCCGCGCTGGCGTCGAAAGCGCACGCGGACCACTCGAGCTGTTGGTCGGCGAGTGCCCCGGCGAGCGCGGCAGTGTCGGGCACGACGGTCTTCGGCTTCGCGGGGCGTGGCTCCCCGGCCTGGCTTCCCGCGACGGGCAGGCCGGCGACGATGACTGCGGCTGCACTCACCGATGCCGCCCCGCGAACAACCTGGCGGCATCGCCGCCTACGACGAGTTCTCGGTTCCACCTTGTTCCTCCTCGAGGTGCGCTCCTCGCGCTCGGCGGGAGCAGATCGGGCTGGGCGATGATGCGTCCCGCATGCCCGGCCCAGGCCGCTCGAGAGGACCTGCCGCCGGCAACGGGATCTGATGCCGCGGCCGGACCAGGAGTGAGCCTCCTCTCGTTCGCGTGGCCCGCGGCGAAGTCAGCAGACCACGCCCCGTGGGGCTCTCGCGCCGTGCATTTGTCGCAATCCGGAGTCGTGGATTACGACAGTGCGTTCTCGGCGGACGTGGCTTCTCGCCGCTGGCTCGGTGTTCGACCACGCGCGGGCTGCAGGCCGATATAACGGGACAGCCACTTGAGGAGGTGCGCCAGGAAGTCCGTGGAGTCCGGGAACCCGGAGACGCCGTGTCCCTGTCGTGGATACAGGACGAGCTCGGTGGGCACGCCCTTCCGGCGGAGTGCTTGGTGGAACATCACGGCCTGATCCGGTGGCGTGGTCTTGTCGAGCAGCCCGGCCGTCAACAGCGTCGGTGTCGTCGCGCCGTCGATGTGGGTCAGTGGGCTACGACTCCAGTACTCGCCGCCGGGGTGGGCGACAGCGTCCTGAAGGAAGAGCTCGTCGAACTCGGGGATGTTCGATGTGTAGTGCTGGCTGACGCAGTCGACCACCGGCGAGGTCGGGATCGCCGCGGCGAACCTCGTGGACCTGGCAGCCAGCCAGGCAGACATCAGACCGCCGTAGCTGTTGCCGGTGACCGCCATGCGCGTGCCGTCGACCAGGGCTTCCTCGATGAGGCGATCGACGCCGCTCATGAGGTCCTCGACGTCGAGCCCCACCATGTCGCCACGCACACGGTCGATGAAGTCCTGACCGCGGCCGAGGCTGCCGCGAGGGTTCACGTGAAGGCTCGCGACGCCGAGCTCGGCCAGCAAGCCGGCGTACGGGTGGCGCGTTCCGTGCGCCATCCCCCAGCGGTTGCGCCAGGCCGAGACCGGCCCACCATGGACGTTGAGCAGGAGAGGGAACGGGCCCTGCCCTGCAGGGAGGACGAGGAGCCCTTCGATCGTCAGTCCGTCCGGAGCCGGCCAGGAGAGGCTCCGCAGCCGTTGTCCGGCGGCGAGGTGGGCCTCCGCTCCGGGATGGCTCAGGTCGTGGACGGTGTGCACCCGGTCGGCGTGGATCCGCACCAGCCGGGGGTATCGGTGGAAGGACTCCGCGATCCCGTAGATCCGACCGTCGACGTCGACGCTGCCTTCCGGTGTCCACCCCGTGAGCGTCTCCGAGCCGGACCAGAGGGGCCTGCACCTGCCGGTGGCGGCGTCGATCGTGCCCGCGACCGTGGTCAGTCCGCGCAAACCAACATAGCCCACCGCATCGCCTGCGCTGCTCAGGCATGAGACGTCGACGTTCTCGGTGTCGAGTCGAACACTCTCCCCCCACGGGTCCACGCGGATCACGTCGCCGGCAACCACTCCCCGGTCACTGCTGATGCTCTCGATGACCAGGAGGTGGCCGTCGACGCTGACGGGGCAGGAGAGCTGCCGTCGGTCGACAGGCCGGTACCTCGTCTGGATGGTGCCGTTGTCGGTGTCGATCACGGCGAGGTACGCGTCGTACCACGCCCCCTCCCCGGGACGGTCGGAGATCACCGCGACCACGCTGTCGTCGTCGATCCAGCTGGCCTCCCAGATGTTCCGGCCCTGGCCGTCCAGCGTCCGATGCTGCCCGGTGACCGTGTCGATGACGACCAGTTCACGTGGTCTCTGAGCGTTGCCGAGGAAGGCCAGCGGGGCGGTGTCGGCGCAGCCGGTGGCGGGGGAGAGGTCGTAGTGATCGTCCTGCGCGGGTGCGACGACGGCGAGGACGTGCCGGCCCGACCGCGCGCCCGCGACGTTCTCGACCCGCCCGGGCAGTTGCACTCGATGGGCTTGCCGGCCCTTCTCGTCGCAGATCACGACCGAGGTGCCGGAACCCACGGCCACGACGTGACCCGCCCATGCGACGGATTGCGGCTCGAGGTCCACCAACGTCAGGTCGCCGCGGGACACGTCGACGAGGCACAGCGCCGAGCGGGCGGGCTCGGCGATGCCCGTCAGGATCGTTCCGATGCCCGCGACGGTCGCTCCGTCCGGGCTGACCCGAACGGAGCCGAGCCTGCTGACATGGCCGTAGGCGGGCGACTCAGTGCGATGAAGCCACTCTTCGACCAGTTCGCGGCAGGCATCGTAGTTCAGGGCATGTGGCATGGTCCCGACCGTAGGGAGAGGCGGGCACGGCCGCCAGGCACACCTGACGCAGCCTCCCGGCCCCTGCCTCTACAACTGTCGAACCGGCTCAGGCGGTTCGGTCGGCTCGGGCGGTGTTGTCGGCAGGAGTGGAAAGCGGCCCGGTCCGAGGCATCGGTGAGAGTACGGTGCTCGGGTGGACTCCGAGCTCCAGCAGATTGTCGACAGCCTGGGCCGTCGGCTTCGCCGTTCGGTGGCGATCGATGATCGGAACATCAGGCTCCTGGCCTACACGTCGCACCGGGCCGATGTCGATGACGCACGCACAGAATCGGTGATGCGGCGCGCCGTTCCTCAAGCCCTGGTGCGCCATGTCCACAGTGCTGGAGCGCTCGAGGCCGAGGAGTTCTTCACCGTTCCGCCGCTGCCCGACCATGGCTTGTCGGTCGAGCGCATCGGGCTGCCGATCCGGCATGACGACGCGTTGCTCGGATTCCTCTGGCTCCTCGCGTCGGACGGGCCCGTGAGCACGCAGGAGGCCGAGGCGGTCGAACAGGCTGCCCGCGCGGCCGCGCAGGTTCTCCATCGTGAGCAGTTCCTCGGCGAGTTGAGCCGGGGTCGTGAGCGGGAGCTGGTGCGTGACCTGCTCTCGCAGGAGCCCCGACTGCGTGGTGAGGCCTCGGACCGTCTCATCGACGAGGAACTCGTGGTGATCGGTCCCGTGGTGGTGCTCGTCGTCTCCGTGCGGCACCAGGACGGCGAGCCGCTCAGTGAACGAGACCGACTGGCGGTGACGGTCGGCTTGCTGCGTGGTCGCCAGCGACTGCCTCCACGCACGGCCATCCAGCTGACGCGGCCCGACCATGGCATCTTGGTGATGATCCGGACTGGTGCCAGGCGAGAGGTGGACGCGGTTGCGGAGACCATCCATCGGGAGGTCTGTGTCGAGAGCGGCCGGGCGGCCGGAGAGTGGCAGGTGGGGATCGGCGGCGAGCGCAGCGGGCTCCTGGATGCCCACGCATCGTTCTTGGAGGCGAAGCGAGCCGCCGAGGTCGCCGGAGTGGTGAGGATCCTCGGGTCGATCGTGCGGTACTCGGGCCTCGGCGTCTACGGCCTCCTCGCCGAGCTGCCGCAGGACAGGCTGAGCCGCAGCATCCACCCCGGTGTGCTGAGTCTGATCGAGCACGACGCCGCCTCGGCCGACGACTCGCTGGTCAGCACCCTGGAGGCCTTCCTCGACAATGCGGGGAACGTGAAGCAGACCGCAGCGCAGTTGTGTATCCATCGCGCCAGCGTCTATTACCGCCTCGAGCGGATCGCGAAGCTGGCCGACGTCGACCTGTCCAAAGGAGACGACCGGTTGGCTCTCCACATCGGGCTCAAGGTCTCCCAGCTGATCGGGCTGCGCTAGGAAGATCGTTGCTCGCCGCCGACTCGGCTGCTGTCGTGACAGAGGGCGAAGAGTCTGAACAGTCGTCGGTCCCGTCACGCCGGTGCGCCTGTCTAGCGTGACGGGTGTGACCGTAAAGAAGCTGCAACCATGAGCACGGGGCGGGACGTCATCGTCATCGGTGCGGGCGTGATCGGCTGTTCGATCGCCTACTCCTTCGCCAGGGCCGGCCGCGAGGTTCTCGTCATCGATCGAGCCAAAGGCCCTGGAATGGGATCCACGAGCGCGTCGTCGGCGGTGGTCCGCTTCAACTACTCGACGCACACCGGGGTGGCGGCCGCCTGGGAGTCCAGACAGGCTTGGTCGATGTGGGAGGACCACCTCGGTGGTACTGATGACGGCGCCCTTGCTCGGTTCCACCTGACCGGCGGACTGGTTCTGGACACCCCCGAGATCGACGCGGCAACGACGTGTCGTCTGTTCGAGCAGGTCGGCATCCCCTTCGAGCGGTGGACGGCAGGTGACATCCGAGACCGCATCCCGGGACTCGACCCCGCCCGGTACTTCCCTCCGAAGCCGGTCGCGAGTGACGAGTTCTGGTCACCCGCTGACGGCGAGCTCGGCGGAATCTGGACGCCCGACTCCGGATTCGTCGATGACCCGTCGTTCGCTGCCCACAACCTCATGGTGGCCGCGCGGCGGCACGGTGCCCAGTTCGAGTTCGGCAGCCCGGTGGTGGCGATCGAGAAGCGTGGTCAGCGTGCCGTGGGTGTGCGGACTGCCGCGGAACGGTACTCGTGTGACGTGCTGATCAATGTCGCCGGGCCGCATTCGACGGTGATCAACGACATGGCCGGTGTCACCGAGGAGTTCCGGATCCGCACCCGTCCCCTTCGTCAGGAGGTCCACGAACTCCCCGGCGATGGCCATGACTATCCACTCGTCGCCGACCTGGACCTCGGTACCTATTTCCGGCGCACCCCTGCCGGCAACGTGTTGGTGGGCGGGGCGGAGCCGGCGTGCGATCCCCTGCAGTGGCTCGAGGACCCGGACGAGTTCAAGACCACTCCGAGCCACGAGGTCTACGAGGCTCAGGCCTATCGCGCCGCCCGCCGCCTGCCCGAGCTCGTGGTCCCCTCCGCGCCGCGGGGGGTCGTCGGCGTCTACGACGTCAGCAGCGACTGGGTGCCGATCTATGACAAGACCAGCCTCGGCGGCTACTTCGTCGCGATCGGCACGAGCGGCAACCAGTTCAAGAACGCTCCTGTGGTCGGCGAGTTCCTCCACGCGATCGTCACGGCCACCGAGGCCGGGATCGACCACGACCAGAGCCCCGTCGAACACAAGCTCCCGAGAACCGGCGTGTCAGTCGACCTGGGCGACTACTCCCGCCTGAGAGATCCTGCCCGGACGGCGGGCAACGTCATGGGATGACCTCCCACCGGCGAGCTCAGGAAGACGTGGACGTCGTCTCGGTCGAGCCGTGCCCACGGTGAGTGCAGGCTCAGCCGCGGTTCTGCCAGACGACGACCTCGTCGAGCAGGGCGGGATGCTGCTTGGCGACGTACTTGACGTACGCGGTCATGTGCGTCGTCATCAGGCTCTCGGCGCGCGCGCCGTCGCCGGCCAGGATCGCCTCGGCGATGTCGACGTGGGCCGCGTGGACGTCGTGCTGCCGGGTCTTCGGGAACAGCACCGAGCGCACCCGGTCGCGGAAGATCTCCGCGAGCGACTGGCACACCAGGCTGACGAGGGTGTTCTCGCCCATGGCGATGACCGAGGCGTGGAAGTCGGCGGTGATGTGGAGGTAGGTCTCGGTGTCGGGGGCGTCCGGCCCGGCCGCCGCGAGGTCGACGAGCTCGCGGGCCGCGTCGGTGCCCTTCTGTCGCTCCGCGGCGAGTCGGGCCGCCATCGGCTCGAGGATCAGGCGCGCCTCGTTCACCTCGCGATAGGTCACCTCGGCGAACTGGAAGAAGAGGGAGGCGACCCGGCCGAAGTCCTCGGGGTGCACGCTCTGCACGACCGGCCCGCCCCCCGGGCCGGGCTTGAGGGCGATCAGGCCGCAGGTCTCGAGCACCCGCAGCGCCTCGCGCAAGGTGCCCCGGCCGACGCTGTACTCCGCCAGCATGTCGGCCTCCTTGGGCAGCTGGTCGCCCGCCCCCAGGCCGCGTCGCTTGATGTCGCGGAGGACCGACTGCGCCACGTTGTTGGCGAGCTTGTCCTTGCGGGTGCTGCGTCGGGTCGGTGCCCCGGCCGTCGTGCTCATCACAGGTCCTCCATGCGCATCATGATGAGGACATGATGGCCGCTCCCGCCCCCGATCGGGCGGAGGCGTGGCCGGTGGAGCGGCTCCCTCAGCCCTCCTCGGCGGCCGCCAGGTCCGCGTGCGCCTCACGCAGCTGCCGCTTGAGGATCTTCCCGCTCGGGTTCTTCGGCAGCGCCTCGGCGACCACGACGTACTTCGGCGCCTTGTAGCCCGCCAGCTTGGTCCGTGCGTGGGCGAGCACGTCCTCGGGGGTAAGCGCCGCGCCCGCTCGGGGGACGACGACCGCCGCCACCGCCTCCACCCAGCGCGGGTGGCTGACGCCGAAGACGGCGACCTCGGCCACGTCCGGATGCGTGTAGACGGCCTCCTCGACCTCGCGGCTCGCGACGTTCTCGCCGCCGGTCTTGATCATGTCCTTCTTGCGGTCCACCACGTAGAGATGGCCCGTGTCGTCGAGGTAGCCCAGATCGCCGGAGTGGAACCAGCCGCCCCGGAACGCCTCCGCGGTCTTGGCGGCGTCGCGGTAGTAGCCGAGCGTCGCGTGCGGGCTGCGGTGGACGATCTCGCCGACGGTGCCCGCGGGCACCGGCTGGCCGTGGTCGTCGACGATGCGCGTCTCGACGTTGATCGACGGCCGGCCCGCGGACCCGGCGTACGGGAGCTGCTCGTCGGGACCCAGGATCGTGGCCAGGGGAGCCATCTCGGTCTGGCCGTAGAAGTTCCACAGCGCGACGCCGGGCAGGCGCTCCCGGAGCTCGCGCAGGACCTCGACCGGCATGGGCGAGGCGCCGTAGTAGCCCTTGCGCAGGCTGGACAGGTCGGTGGTGTCGAAGTCGGGGTGGCGCAGCAGCCCGATCCACACGGTCGGTGGCGCGAAGAACTTCGTGACGCGGTGCTCGGCGATGGTGCGCAGGACCGTGGCCGGGTCGGGACCAGGCAGGATGATGCTCGTCGCTCCGAGATAGACGTCGGTGCCGAGGAAGCAGTCCAGCTGCGCGCAGTGGTAGAGCGGCAGCGTGTGGAGCTCGACGTCGTCGGCGCTCATCGACCCGTCGAGGGCACACGAGACGTACTGCCACAGCAGGGACCTGCTGCTCAGCAGGGCACCCTTGGGCCGCGACTCCGTGCCGGAGGTGAACATCATCCGGACCGGGTCGTCGTCGTCCAGGGGGACGACGACCGGTGGGCCGTCGTACTCCAGCCATCCGGTGAGGTCCTCCCACCCGTCCGCCACCGCCGGGGAGTCGGAGAGCCGGATGACCCGGCGCGCCCGGACCTGCGGGTCGGCCGCCGCGGCCAGTGCCGCGTCGGCGGTCGGCACCAGCGCGTCCTCGGCGACGAACCCGGCCGCGCCGCTGTGGTCGAGGATGAAGGCGATCTCGTCGGCGCCGAGCATGAAGTTGACCGGCACCAGCACCACGCCCGCGCGGGCGGCGGCGAAGTCCAGGACCGCGAACTGCCAGCAGTTGTGCGACAGCAGCGCGAGCCGGTCGCCCTTGCCCAGGCCGGCCGCGGCGATCGCGGCGGCGGTGCGCTCGACGTAGGCCTCCAGCTCGGCGAAGGTCAGCCGCTGGTCGCCGTCGACGATCGCGAGCTTGTCGGGGACGCGCTGGGCGGTCCGGCGCGGGAGGTCGCCGAGGGTGTGCTGACGGGCCGAGGAGACGTCGCTGTCGCTCATGGCGCGACCCTAGGCCCGGGCTGGTTGGGTCCGCGTTGGCGTCCTCAGCCGAGCGGCTGGGTCGCGGCGGTGATCCGCCGGGTGCCTGCCTTCGTCTGGCGCGAGGCGACATGGCGGATCGGGCTGTGCGGATCGGTGCCCTTGTCGACGAGGTACCAGTCGGCCTGCACGCGGGCGCCGGCGAAGTCGACGATCAGGCAGCCGGTCCGGAAGCCCTCCGACCAGCGGATCCACGGGTTGGCGAGCGCGGCGTTGGTGTTCAAGACGACGTCGAGGAGGTTGCCGACGCCGGGTGCCACCTGGTTGACCATGGTCTGCAGCGACGGCGAGGCGACACCCGGGGTGACGTACTCGACCGCGACCGACCTGCGGTCGAGCAGGTAGCGGTTGGGGCGGGCGGGGATCTCGCTGGCGAAGCTCTGGTGGACGTCGCCGGTGAGGATCACGATGTCGTCGATGCCGGCCATGCCGTCGACGATCCGCTGGCGCTGGGCGAGGAAGCCGTTCCAGTCCTCGACGTAGAGCTGGAGCAGCGGCTTCTCGAGCTGCTGGGACAGCCGCGGGCCGAGCAGGTCGGTGATCTGGCCGGGGAGCTGGGGGAGCAGCACCTGCGGGAAGAAAGGCACCTGGTTGCCGAGGACCTTCCATCGCGCGGTGCTCGCCGCCAGGCCCTGCACCAGCCAGTGCTCCTGGTCGTCGCCGATCATCGAGCCGTCGGGGTCGCCCGAGGCGGCGCCGAGCGCGACGTACCCCAGCAGCATGCTCCTCGGCGGCCGGGTCCGGAACCGCCGCTCGTCGAGCATCCACAGGTCGACCTGGCTGCCGAAGGCCAGCCGCCGGTTGATCCGCTGCCAGTCGTCGGGGTCGGTGTGCCTGATCGGCAGCCACTCCAGGAACGCCCGCCGGCCCGCGGTGGCCCGGGTCGCCCAGTCGCCCTCGGCGGCCGGGTCGTGGTTCTCGGCACCGTCGCGCCAGGTGTCGTTGGCGATCTCGTGGTCGTCCCAGACCGCGACCATCGGGTGCGCGGCGTGCAGGTCCTGGAGGTTCTGCTCCAGCTTGTAGCAGCCGTGGCGCACCCGGTAGTCCGCCAGGGTCGTGCACTCGTGGAGCGGGTCGGCGTTGCGTGGGTTCGCCGGATAGCCGGCGATCACGCCGCCGGGCGCGTACTCGTAGACGTAGTCGCCGAGATGCAGGATCGCGTGCAGGTCGGTGCGGGTCGCGAGGAAGGCGTAGGGCTGGAAGTAGCCCCAGTCGTAGTTGGCGCACGACACCACGCCGAAGCGCACCGGCGCCGTCGAACCGGGGGCGGGAGCGGTGCGGGTGCGCCCGGTGCGGGAGGTGGCGCCGAGCGCCGTGAACCGGTACCAGTACGCCGTCGCGGGGGTCAGGCCGCCGACGTCGACGTGCAGGGTGTGGTCCCGCGCGGCCGAGGCGGTCGCGGTGCCCTGCCGCACGACGTGGGCGAAGCCCGGATCGCTGGCCACCTCCCACGCCACGGCGACATCGGGCCCGACGCCCGAGCCGGGAGCGGCCTCGACGGACGGCGTGACCCGGGTCCACAGGACGACGCCGTCCGGCAGCGGGTCGCCGGACGCGACGCCGTGCACGAAGGGAGCGGACGCGGCCACCGCCTCGGGCCACGAGGCGAGGGCCAGGACGGCGCCACCGCCGAGCGCGCCCGCCATGAGCGAGCGGCGGGAGAGGCCACGCGGGCCGCGGACGGGAAGGGACGGGTCGGTCACGGGGCCTCCTGGGCGCGGTACTGCTCGGCGCAACGACCCGGATGTGACCCGCGTTACGTCGGCTCGCCGACCCCCGAGCGATCGCGGTCCGGCAGGTCGGGGCGGTCGGCGCGGTCGGCGCGGTCGGCGCGGTCCGGGCGGTCGGTCAGGTCGGCGAGCGGCGTGCCGAGCACGAGGTCGAAGTCGCGCGCCTCCTCCCACACGGTGAGCGTGCGCGCGCCGAGGGCTTCCTGCGGTCCGGCGACGGTGAGGACGTAGCGCCCGTTGGCCGGTCGGGGGACCTCGTAGCGTCCCTCGTGGTCGGTGCGCACCGTCGCGACCAGCTCGCCGGTGCCGCGGGTGATGACCACCAGGGCGTCGACCACCGGCCGGGAGTCGGCGCTGCGGATCGTGCCGCGGAGGGTGAGTCGCTCGTGCAGCACGATCGGCGGGATCGGGGCGGCGCTGTCGAGGGCCATCATCCGCGAGCGGGGGCGCCAGCCGTCGGCGGCGGTCACGACGAGGTAGTCCGCGGGCTGCGGGACAGCGGCGGTGAATCGGCCCTCGGCGTCGGCCTGGCCCCAGTCGACCGCCTTGCCGTCCGGCGTCAGCACGGTGACCACCGCGTGCCGGATCGGGTGGCCCTTGAGGCTGAGGACCTGACCGCGGACGATCTGGGCGCGGCTGGTGTTCTCGGCGCCGGAGCGGTCCGCCTCCTCGGCGTACTCCGCCATGCCGAGCATCGGCACGCCGACGGCCGCGGTCGCCAGGCCCGCGCCGGCCGCCAGCCAGAAGACGAGCTCGAGGGCGTCGAGCGTCGGCAGCTCCCGCCCGCCGACACTCGCCACCGAGGCGGTGGTGATCGCGGCCGTGGCGGCACTGATCGTGGACGTGCCGAGCGAGCGGAGCAGCACGTTGAGACCGTTGGCGGAGGCGGTCTCGGTGACCGGCACCGCGCGCATGATCAGGGTGGGCAGGGCGCCGTACACCATCGCGGTGCCGATGCCGACGACCACGGATCCGGTGACGATCTGGGCGAGATCGGCGTTGTAGAAGACCCGCCACAGGTAGGTCGTTCCCATCATCAACGCGCCCGCGACCAGCGTCACCTGCGGCCCGAAGCGCCGGATCAGCCACGCCGAGGCCGGGGCCATCAGGCCGAACGCCGCGGCGTTCGGGACCATCCAGAGGCCGGTGTGGAGGACATCGAGGCCCTGGCCGTACCCGGTCTCCTCCGGCATCTGGAGCAGCTGGGTGGTCACCAGCATGTTGGCGAACATCGAGAAGCCCGCGAACACCGACGCCACGTTGACCAGCACCACCGCGCGCCGGGCCGCGACCCGGACGTCGACGAGGGGGCGCGGCGTGCGCAGCTCGAGCGGGATCCACACCGCGAGGAGCGCGATGCCGCCGGCGACGCAGCCCACGGTCCGCGGCGCGGCCCAGCCCCACTGACCACCCTTGGACAGCGCGAGCAGGATCGCGCTCAGCGCGACCGAGAGGACCAGCGCGCCGCGGAGGTCGAAGGCGCCGCTCGTGCGCACCGGCGACTCCGGCAGGAGGCCGAGGGTGCCGGCGATCAGGACGATGCCCACGATGCCGGTCAGCCAGAAGGACGCGTGCCAGTCCATGTGCTCGACGATCAGGCCGGACAGCGGCAGGCCCACGCCGGCGCCGATCGCGAGCGTCGCGCTCATCAGGGCCACGCCGAGCGGCACCCGGTCGCGCGGCAGCTCGTCGCGCATGATCGCGATCGCCACGGGGATCAGCGCGACGCCGACACCCTGGAGCGCGCGGGCGGCGATGAGGAGCGGGAGCGCCTGGCTCACCGCGCCGAGCAGGGAGCCGACGACCGCGACGCCGAGCGCGACGACCATCATCCGGCGCTTGCCGTACATGTCGGCGAGCCGCGAGATCGTCGGCGTCGCCACCGCGCCGCTGAGCAGCGTCGCCGTCACCAGCCACGAGGCGCTGTCGGCCGAGGTGTCGAGCAGGCGGGGGAGATCGGCCAGGAGGGGCAGGAGCAGGGTCTGCTGGAGCGAGACGACGATGCCGCAGCACGACAGCATCGCGACGATGAGGGCGGGACTGGTGCGTGGCCGGACGGGTTCGACGACCACGCTGGAGGCACCTCTTCTTCATCTGGACTCGCCGTGCGCCCGGTCTAGGGTGAGGACCGTGCACCGCATCTTCTCGACCAGTCTCGCATCGGTCTACCCCCACTACGTCACCAAGGTCGAGCGGAAGGGGCGCACCAAGGAGGAGCTCGACGCGGTGATCGCCTGGCTGACCGGCGTCGACGCCGCTGCCCTGCAGGCTCACCTCGACGCCGGTACGACGTTCGAGGAGTTCTTCGACCAGGCGCGGCTCAACCCGGCGGCCGGCCGGATCACCGGCGTCGTGTGCGGCGTCCGGGTGGAGGAGATCGAGGATCCGCTGATGCGCAAGATCCGCTACCTCGACAAGCTCGTGGACGAGCTCGCCCGCGGCAAGGCGATGGACAAGGTGCTGCGGGACTGACCTCCGGGCCCGGAGGACGACGTCCGGGTCCCGAGGCGGAGAGCCCGGACCGGGTGCTTGCCAACAGCTAGCACGTCCCATACCCTCGGTATCTGCAACTCACGGTTGCACCTATCTACCGCACCAGCGTCGGTGCGTGGAAGCGAGGTCGCGATGCTTGCCCACGAACGGATCGGCTCGGGGGAGCCGCTCGTCCTGGTCCACGGGATCGGGCACCGCCGACAGGCGTGGTACCCGGTCCTCGACCGACTGGCGCAGGAGCGCGAGGTCGTGCTGATCGACCTGCCGGGCCACGGCGAGTCGCCCGCGCTGGTGCCCGACGGGCGGCCGGTGCGCGACATCCTGCGCGACATCCTCGAGGACTTCTTCGCCGAGCAGGGGCTCGACCGTCCGCACATCGCGGGCAACTCCCTCGGCGGCCGGATCGCGCTGGAGGCCGCGGCCGACGACCTCGTCAGCAGCGCGACCACGCTGGCGCCCGCCGGCTTCTGGCGCAACCGCATCGACTTCGCCTACATCCGCGCGGTCTTCATGGTGCTGACCGGCGCGGCCACCCTCGCGCAGCCGGTGGCGCCGGCGATCCTCGGCACCGCCGCGGGGCGCGCCGCCGCCTTCGGCCTGCTGATGACCAAGGGACACAAGCTGAGCCCCGACGCCGCCCTCGGCGACCTGCGCGGCCTCGTCCACGCGCGGCCCGCGCTGGAGACGATCATCGACGGCGGCTTCCCGTTCGACCGGCCGATCGACCCGGCCATCCCCGTCACCGTCGCGTGGGGCACTCGCGACCTGGTGCTGTTGCCCTACCAGGCCACGCGCGCCCGTCGCGCCCTCCCCGGCGCCGAGCACATCACCCTCCCACGGTGCGGGCACGTCCCGATGATCGACGACGTCGACCTGGTGGCCGACGTGCTCCTGAAGGGCTCCGCCCACCCGCGGCTCGGCCGGGCGACGTACGACGTCGCCTGACCGAGCGCGTCGTCTCGGTGCGCCGGGTTACCCCGCCGCGGCCGGGAGGATCGCCGGGACCTGCCAGCCGGTCCCGTCGAGGATGCCGGGGATGGCGGCGGGCAGGGTGCCGTACATCCGCCACAGCAGTCGGAAGCCGCCCGTCGGCGTGGGCAGCCAGTTGCGTGCCTGGTTCGGATCGGTGGGCCGGGTCGCCTGGAGGTACAGCTCGATCGAGCCGTCCGGGTTGCGGTGCAGGTCGGTGCGGTCGTTGATGGCGTAGCGGTCGATCTCGTTCGGGACGACGAAGCCGTCGCCGTCGTACAGCGTCAGGGACCAGAATCCGGTGGCGGTCAGCGGCGGCAGCGCTCCGGCGGGGATGCGCACGACGTACCGCCGCGCGCCGGTGAGCGGCTGACCGGCGCGGTCGAGCAGCGCCAGCGGGTACATCGCCTGCTCGGGCTGGAGCGCTCCCAGCCCGACCTGGGTGACGACCGCGCGCAACCGGTGGTCGGTGCCGTAGGTGCCGGTCGGCGTGATCAGGTAGCCGTTGTGCCGGGCGAAGCCCTGGCGGTAGCGCTCCATCGCGTCCTGCGGCACCGTCGCCTGGCCCGATCAGGTCTTGACCTCGCGCGCCTGGTTCTTGACCTGCTGCGACACGGACCGGGCGGCCCGCCGGACCTCCTTCGGTGGGGCGCCGAACCAGCGGCGGCTCGCCCGGGAGAGCGTGCTCTGCTCGCTCAGGCCGAGCACCCCGGCGAGCTGGCCCAGCGGCATGTCGGTCTCCCGGAGGTACCGCTCCGCCTCGTCGCGGCGGACCTGGTCGACGAGCGCGGCGAAGGAGGTGCCCTGCTCGGCGAGCTGGCGCTGGAGGGTGCGCCGGTGCAGCGCGAGCTGGCGGGCGACGAGGTCGAGGTCGAGGCCGCCGGTCGGCAGCATGTGCCGGATCAGCTCGGCGACCGCGTCGGCGGTCGCCGACGCCGAGGGGACGGCGATCCGGCTGAGGTACTGCTGGGCCAGCGCGTGCACGTCGCCGTCGTCGGCGAGCGGCCGCTGGAGCACCTCGGCCGGGAACCGGAACCCGTAGGAGTCGGCCGCGAACTCCACCGGCCCCCCGAAGTAGTCGCGGTACGCCGCCGGGTCGCCGAGCGGCCGGTGGCGCAGCCGGACCGAGCGGGGCGCGAAGTCGGCCCCCGCGAGCAGCCGCAGGACGCGCAGCGTCACGCCGAGAGCGAGCTCCGCGGCCTGCCGGTGCGGTGGCGGGCGTCGTACGACGATGCGCCAGTCGAGCTCGACGAGCCGGGTGCGCGGCAGCGCGGTGACGGTGATCGCGATGGCCGGGCTGTAGACCGCGAGGTATTGCTCGATGGCGTGCAGGGCCGCGCCCGCCGTGCCGGCCGTCCTCGCCGCGACCCCGAGCGGGCCGAGGATCTCCAGTCCCTGGCGCATGGCCAGTCGCCGGCCGAAGTCGTCGGCGCCGGTCGCGCTCGCCGCTGCCTCCAGAGCCGTCACGACGCTGCGGTAGCTGACGAAGGTGTCGTGGTCGCCGATCGCGGCCGCGGGGAGGCGGGCCAGGTCGAGCAGCGGGTCGAGCTCGCCGCCCAGTTCGCCGACCAGCTCCGCGTATCCCTGGAGCGCCGTGCCGCGGATGAGGGACATGTCGCTCAGGGTCAAGAAACAGTCGCGCGCTGTCAAGACCTGGGTCCGGGCCCCCTGCGAGCGTGAGGACATGAGCCGCTTCGACATCACCCAGACCAACGCCGCCGTCCGCCGGCTGATCGAGACGACGACGAACCCGCGGCACCGCTGGCTGCTCCAGGCCTACGACCGCCACCGCAACCTCGAGATGGCCGGTCGCTGGAAGGAGATCTTCGCGCCGGAGATGACCGTCGACCACCCCGTCTACCACTTCAACGTCTTCGGCATCCAGACCGTGCTGGACGGCGCCGAGGCGGTCCAGGCGGTGTACGAGGAGTGGTCGCGGACCGCTCAGTGCGTGTTCTACACCGACGACGAGCAGCTGGCGGTCGGCGACAACATGATCGTCTCCACCGCCACGATCTACCAGCAGACGCCGGGTGCCCTGCTCGTCGAGGCCGGCGCGCCGGTCGACCCCGACACGCACTACCTCGTCGCCAACGTCGAGCACATGATCTGGCCCTACGACGACGAGGGCCGGCTGATCGGCGAGGACGTGTGGGAGATCGACGAGTCGAAGCGCCGGATCATCCCGCTCGACCCGGCCGAGGTGCTCACCGTCGAGCAGTCCGGCGCCCTCCTCGCGCCGTACCTCCGGGACCTGCCGGCCCGGCCCTGGTGACGGTCGTCGCGAAGCGTCCGCCGTCGGCGTGACGAACGGCGCCGTCGACCGTTCAGGTTCTCGGGTCGCTTGGTGACCCATCGATGAGAGGGAGTCGCGAAATGTCGGTCCTGCGCGCGCATCGGGTCGCGTCCGGTCTCAGGAGCCTGGTCGGCGCCGTCACGGTCGTGGGCGTCGCGGCCACGGGCCTGTTGGTGGTTCCCTCGCCCGCGCCCGTCGTGGCGGCGCCGGGGGACGGGACCGTCGCGGTCCGCGTCGTGCAGGACTTCAACGCCAACGGCAACTGGGACGACCCGCTGGTCGAGCCGGGGCTCGCCGGCGTCCTCGTCGACTTCGCCGACGCGGCCGGCACCGTGCGGACCGTGCCCACGGACGGCGCGGGCGTCGCCACGCTGACGGCGCCGCCCGGCGCCTACCGCGTCGTGGTGCACAACCCCGACCCGGCCAGGTATCGACCGGCGTTCGCCTCCGAGGCGACGGGGACCGCGGACACGCCCGACGACACGCGGCTGTCGAGCACCGACGAGTTCGTGACCCTCGCCGCGGACCAGACCCTGCAGGTCACGACCGCCTTCTGGGACCCCGCCGACTACTGCCAGGCGAACCCGTTGGTCGCCGACGCCTGTCAGCAGCCGCTCTATGCCAGCAACGGGTCCCTCATCGCCAACGCGGACACCCAGACCCTGTTCACCGCCCCCTACCGCGGAACCGGTGCCAACGTCGACGTCAAACAGGTCAGCAGGCACGCTGAGACAGGCACGGTCTACGGCATCGGCTGGCGCAAGCAGGACCGCCGGCTCTTCGCGGGCGCCTTCGCCAAGCGCGGCGCCGCCTACGGCCCGGCCGGGCCCGGGGCCATCTACGTGACCTCGATCGGACCGGACGGGACCCCCAGCGGGCCGACAGCGCTCTGGGGTGTCGTCCCCGACGCCGGGAGCACCGAGCACAACCTGGACGTCGCCGGCCGACGGATGGACTGGGACTTCGCCGCCGTGGTCGGCAAGGAGGCGCTCGGCGACCTGGATGTCAGCGAGGACGGCGAGCGCCTGCACGTGCTCAACCTGCACACCCGCCAGCTGTTCGTGTACGACGCCACAGCAGCCAGCATGGGCGCGCCGATGCGGGTCGTGGACCTGCCCGACCCGGGTTGCGCGGCAACCGCGGACTGGCGACCGGGTGCCCTGGCCGAGCGTCACGGCACGCTCTACGTCGGCGGGGTGTGCTCCGCGGAGACGTCGAGGAGCCGCGCGGACCTCCGCACGATCGTCGTCACCCTCGACGCCGACAGCTACACCCCCACCGGCACTGTCCTCGACCAGCCGATGATGATCCGGCGGCAGCGCAACTGGACCTGTGGTGGCCCGCTCAACGGGTTCACGCAGTGGAACCCCTGGAGCATGGAGGTCGGATGCACGCCGACCACCGGTCAACTGGTCCACGCCACGCCGTGGCTGGGCGACATCGTGGTCGAGAACAACGGTGATCTGGTCCTCGGCTTCCGCGACCGCAGCGCCGACCAGCACGGCTACAGCCTGCCGTACTTCGCGCCCACCAACTCCGGCAGCACCCCGGACGGGATGATCTACGTGACGGCAGCCGGTGACATCACCCGAGCCTGCCGCGGGACCGGCGGCGATCTCGTCCTCGACCACAACGGCGCGTGCGGGGTGACGGCCGTTCCGGAGACGACCATCGCCGGCGAGTTCTTCACCGGGGACGTCGGCGCCGTCCACCCGGAGGCGGCGTACGGCGGTCTCGCGCTCAGCCGCGCCGAGCGCGGCATCGCCAGCAGCTGGATGGACCCCGCGGGCGCGATCAACACCGGCGGATACGGCCGGGTCGACCGTTTCAACGGTCTCGGCGTCGGCTACACCGCCGGCGGTCGGACGGCGGACTCGACGCCGGTGTGGGGGAACAACCGTGGCAACCAGGTGACCGCCGGCGGCGCGTTCGGCAAGGGCCAGGGCATGGCCGACCTCGAGGTCCTGTGCGATCTCGCGCCGCTGCAGATCGGCAACCGGGTCTGGATGGACCCCGACCGCGACGGCATCCAGGACCCGGACGAGCAGCCGATCCCGGGGGTGACCGTCAACCTGTACGACGCCACCGGGGGGCTGGTCGCGACCACGGTGACCAACGCGCGCGGCGAGTACTACTTCGACTCGCTCCACGACGGACTGCTCCCGGAGACGTCGTACGTCATCCGGCTCGACGACGCCGCGAACTACGGCCCGGGTGCGCCGCTCGACGCGGACGTCGTCCGGCTGACCCTGCCCGATCGGGGCACGGGCGCGGACCAGAACCGCCTCGACTCCGACGGACGCACCGTCGACGGCTACCCGCAGCACGCGATCGTCACCGGCCCGTCCGGCAGTGTGGACCACACCTACGACTTCGGCTTCGGCCCACCGCCGCCGTCGGTCTCGGTGGGCGACCTCGTCTGGCTGGACATCGACGAGGACGGACTGCAGGACGACGGAGAGCCGGGGATCGAGGGCGTCGTCCTGGTCCTGACCGGCCCGGACGGCCAGCCGGTCACGGACGTCGACGGCGACCCGGTGGGCCCGGTCGCGACCGACGCCGACGGCCACTACTCCTTCGACGATCTGCCGCCGCTGCCCCCGGGCCAGCACTACACGGTCTCGATCGACCGTGCCGCCGACGGCACGCGGGCCGCCCTCGACGGCCTGGGGCCGACCGCGCCCGGGGCCGGCGGCCGAGACGAGGACTCCTCGACGTGGTCGGCGGAGTCGGCCGACCTGACCCAGGACGGTGCGCGGGACGCGACGCTCGACTTCGGGTTCCACCCGGTGCGGGTGCCGCCGCCGGCGCCTGCCGCGCCGCGGGTCGAGACGACCACCTCCCACGCCCGTGCCGGGGTCGGGACGGAGCTCTACGACGTCGTCCGCATCGAGGGACTGCGTCCCGGCGGGTCGTCCGTCGGGACGGCGACCCTCCACGGCCCGTTCACGTCACCGGCGGCGCTCGCGTGCACCCCGGCGACGGCGGTGGGCAGTGTCACCTTCGCTCCCGTCAACGGCATCCAGCACACGCCGACGGTGCGGGTGGACGCGCCCGGCTACTACACCTGGCAGGTCACCCTCGCGGCGGACGAGCACAACCGGGCGGCCACCCACCCGTGCGGCCTCGCCAGCGAGACGAGCCTGATCACGCGGGCGGCCAATCCGGTACGGGTGATCGACACCGGCTTCGCCGGTCGGTCCGGTGCGTCCGTGGACGGACGGGGCGTCCTTCCCACGCGGCTGCGACTCCCGGCCGTGGGCATCGACGCGGCGGTCGTCCCGGCAGGGCTGAAGGGGCGGCGGGCGCGCGTTCCGGCCCGTCCCTCGATCACCGGCTGGCTCGACACGTCGGCCCGCATCGACGACGTGATCGGCACGGCCGTGATCGTCGGACACGTCTCGGACCGCCACGACCGGCCGGGCGCGCTCGTGGACCTCGGCCGGGCCCGGAAGGGGCAGCGGGTCACCCTGCGGGACAGCGCCGGGACGCTGCGGGCCTACCGGGTGCGGCGCCTGCGGACCTTCGACCGCGCCCGCCCGCTCCCCACAGGGCTGTTCCGGATGACCGGGAGCCCGCGCGTGCAGCTCGTGACATGCACGGACCGGGTCGTCGACCGCCATGGGCGCTTCCACTACCGCCGCAACCTGGTGGTCACGCTGGTCCCCGTCGGGGGGCAGTAGCGTGGCGCCGTGACCACGCCCGCCGACCTCACGGCCCACGTCCGCACGATGATCCCGGTCCTCGACGCCATGGGCGTCGAGGTCGTCGAGGCCGAGCGCAACACGGTCGCCGCCCGGCTGCCCGCCGCGCCGAACGTCAACCACTTCGGCACGGCGTACGCCGGCTCGCTCTTCACCGTGGCCGAGGTCCTCGGCGGTCTCTACGCGAGCACGTCGCTGGTGCTCGAGGGCGCCGTTCCGCTGGTCAAGTCGCTCACCATCGACTTCCTCCGGCCCGCCACCACCGACGTCGTCTCCCGGGCGACGCTGGCCGACGACGTCATCGAGCGGGTGCTCGCCGAGACGGCCGAGCGCGGCAAGTCGGACTTCGAGCTGGTCGCCGAGGTGACCGACGCCGAGGGCACCGTCGTGGCCCGCACCCGCGGGCTCTACCAGCTGCGCCGGTTCTGATCGGTCAGCTTCGATCCGTGGGGCGAGGCCGGGGTCCCGACTTCTCAGGACCCCGGTCCCGGTGCCGATGGGCACCCGACACGCCTCGGTGCGGAGTAAAGTAAAGGGATAGCCTGAGGCGTCAACGATCGCTGCGGGAGGGATCGACGCCGGATGGACCTGGAGCTGCCGACCGAGGCCCGGGCACTGCTGGACGCGGTGGTCGCCATCGGGTCCGACCTCGACCTGCGCGGCGTCCTCAGCCGGATCGTCGAGGCGTCGTGCCAGCTCACCGACGCCGAGTACGGCGTCCTCGGGATCGTCGACGACGAGGGCGCCTTCGTCGACCTGGTGCCCAACGCCGAGGCGAGCGCGAGCTTCGGCGAGATCGGCATGATGCCGAAGGGGCACGGGCTGCTCGGGCTGGTGCCGCGGGAGCGCCGCTCGATCCGGGTCGACCACGTGGCCGACCACCCGGTCTCGACCGGCTCGTTCCCCGGCAGCCACCCGGTCATCGACCGGTTCCTGGGGGCGCCGGTGCTCGTGGGCGAGCGGGCGTTCGGCCACCTCTACCTCGGCAACAAGCGCGGCGGCGCGGAGTTCACGACCACCGACCAGGCGCTGGTCGAGGCCCTCGCCCGCGCGGCCGGCGTGATGATCGAGAACGCCCGCACCTACGAGCAGGCCGAATGGCGTCGGCGCTGGCTCGCCGGGACGGGCGAGGTCGGTCGGGACCTGACCGGCACGGGTAGTGCCGAGGAGGCGCTCGACGAGCTGGTCGTGTCGCTGCGCGACCTGTGCGGTGCCCGCCTGGTCGCCTACGTCCGCGTCGACGGCGGCCTGCTCGAGGTCCGGCAGACGGCGGGTGACGAGGAGTCCGCGGCCACCGTGGTCGAGAGGTACGCCGAGCAGATCCGCACCGTGACGACCTCGCGACTCCCGGAGCGGCTGCCCGAGGCCCGCGGCCGCACCACGCTCGTCGTGCCCGTCGACACCCGACTGGACGGTCCCGGGTCCCTGCTGGTCGAGCACGCCGAGGAGACCCCGTCGCTGCGCGACATCATGCTCGACCTGGTGGCGGTGACCGCGTCCCAGCTCGGTCTCATCCTGGACCGGCGCCAGGCGCTGCGCGAGCGCACCCAGCTGCTCGTCGCCCGCGACCGCGACCGCATCGCCCGCGACCTGCACGACCTCGTCATCCAGCGGCTGTTCGCCACCGGTATGCAGCTGCAGGGCGCACGCGACCTCGACACCGCCGAGCTGCGGGCCCGGATCGACGGCACCGTCGCGGAGCTCGACGGGGCGATCAACGAGCTCCGGTCGGTCATCTTCGAGCTCGGCACCGGCTCGGGGCCCTCGCTCCTGGAGGACGTCCGGTCCCTGCTGGCGGAGTACGCCGGGGTGCTGGGCTTCCAGCCGCTGCTGCGGCTGCAGGGGCCGGTGGACCGGGCGCTCGCCCCTGACGCGGGCGGCCACGTGCTGGGCACGCTGCGCGAGGCGCTCTCCAACGTCGCCCGGCATGCGGGCGCCGGCTCGGTGAGCGTCGAGCTGACCGCCTCGTCGGCCTGGTTCCGGCTCCGCGTCGTCGACGACGGCGCCGGGTTCGACCCGGCCGGTGTCGCGGCCGGGCACGGCACCGCGAACCTGCGCAGCCGCGCCGAGGAGCTCGGCGGGCACCTGCGCGTCGACTCCGCGCCGGGCCGGGGCACCACGCTGGAATGGGTCATCCCGGCGGTCGGCTGAGCTCCTCGGCCCCGGGCGGCGCCGTCGCGGACGGTCCGGTCGCGAACGCATCGGCCCTGGACGCATCGGCCCTGGACGCATCGGCCCTGGACGCATCGGCCCTGGACGCATCGGCCCTGGACGCATCGGCCCCGGACGCATCGGCCCCGGACGCATCGGCCCCGGACGCATCGGCCCCGGACGCATCGGCCCCGGACGCATCGGGAGCGGGTCCGGCCAGCAGCGGCCAGACCGTGCGCACGACGTACGCGGCCGCCGTGGCGCCGACCATCACCACGAGCAGCCGGGTCAGCGCCTCGTCGAGGGTCAGCTCGCCCTGCGCGGTGAGGACCGCGACGGGCGAGGCGAGCAGGGCGGCGAGCACGAACACCCGCAGGTCGAGCATCATCGTCAGACTCCTGCTCCCAGAGCGGGCCGGGCCCCGGTCGCCGACACCACGGCCACCGACCGGATCTCCTGGGCCGCGCCGAGCTCGGCGTACGAGAGGACGGGGAGGCGCTCGAGCGTGGGCGCCACGAGTCGGCGTACGGCGGCCCGGAGCGCGGGCGCGCAGACCAGGACGGGCCGCACGTCGGTGTTCTCCGCGGCCTGTGCCGCCTGCCCGAGCCCGAGCAGCACCTGCTGCGCCGCGTCGGGGTCGAGGACGACGACCATGCCCTGCTCGGTGGGCCGCAGTCCCTCGAGCATCTGCTGCTCCAGCACCGGGTCGAGGCTGATCGCGTGCAGCACCCCGGCGACGACGTACGGCGCCGCGAGGGCCGGCTCGAGCGCGGCGCGGGCCGCCTCGACGAGCCCGTCGAGGTCCTTGCTGACCGCGGCGCGCACCGAGAGCGCCTCGAAGATCCGGACCAGGTCGCGGATCGGGATCCGCTCGTCCAGCAGGGCGCGCAGCACCCGCTGCACCTCGCCGAGCGGCAGCTGGGTGGGCGTGAGCTCCTCGATGACGACCGGGTGGGTGCGCTTGACCACGTCGGTGAGCAGCCGGACGTCCTCGCGGCCGAGCAGCCGGCTCGCGTGCCGGTGCACGATCTCGGCGAGGTGGGTGGTCACCACCGACGCCCGGTCCACGACGGTCGCGCCGCCGATCTCGGCCTGGTGCCGCAGCTCGGCCGGGATCCACCGGGCGTCCAGGCCGAAGACCGGCTCCCGGGTCGGGGTGCCCGGCAGCGAGTCCAGGAACTCGCCGATGGCCAGCACCGTGCCCCGCGGCGCCTCGCCCCGGGCGACCTCCGCGCCGTACAGCGTGATGGCGTAGGTGTTCGCCGGAAGCTCGAGGTTGTCGCGGGTGCGCACCGGCGGGATCACGATGCCGAGCTCGCCGGCGACCTTGCGGCGCAGCGCCTTCACCCGGTCGAGCAGGTCGCCGCCGGAGCGGCTGTCGACGAGGTCGATCAGGTCCGCCGACAGCTCCAGGCCGAGCGGGTCGACCCGGATCTCCGCCACGATCGCCTCGGGGGAGTCGGGAGACGGGGCGAGCTCACCGGGGACGGCGTCGCCGTCGGCCCCCGTCGCGCGGTCGCGAGGCGACTCGTCGATCCGGCTCGCGCCGAGCAGCATCAGGCCGCCGGCGACGAGGAACGGCAGCTTCGGGAGCCCTGGGATCACGCACAGGGCCAGCGCACCGAAGCCGGCCACCCGCAGCGGCATCCTGCGCTGGAAGACCTGGCCGACGATGTCGGATCCCATGTCGGAGTCCGCGACCGAGCGGGTCACGATCAGTCCGGTCGCGACCGACAGCAGCAGGGCGGGGATCTGCGAGACCAGCCCGTCGCCGACCGAGAGCAGCGAATAGGTCTCGATGGCCTCACCGAACGGCATGCCGTACTGCGCGACGCCGATCGCGAACCCGCCGAGCAGGTTGACCAGGGTGATCACGATCGCGGCGATCGCATCGCCCTTGACGAACTTCGAGGCGCCGTCCATCGCGCCGTGGAAGTCGGCCTCGGCGTGCACCTCGGCCCGCCGCCGCCGCGCCTCCTCCTCGTCGATGAGCCCGGAGTTCAGGTCGGCGTCGATCGCCATCTGCTTGCCCGGCATCGCGTCGAGCGTGAACCGCGCGCCCACCTCGGCCACCCGCCCCGCACCGTTGGTGATGACCACGAACTGGATGACGAGCAGGATCGCGAACACGATCAGCCCGACGATCAGTGAGCCCCCGACGACGAAGTGGCCGAAGGTGTCGATCACCTTGCCGGCATACCCGTCCAGCAGCACCAGCCGGGTCGCGCTCACGTTGAGGGCGAGTCGGAAGAGCGTCATGACCAGGATGACCGACGGGAAGGCCGCGAACTCCAGGGGCTTGTGGATGAACATCGCCACCATCAGCACCAGCAGGGCCCCGGTGATGTTGAGCGCGATCATCAGGTCCAGCACCATCGCCGGCAGTGGCACGACCAGCATGACGACGATCAGCACGATGCCCAGCGGGACACCGAGCCGCGTCAGCGACTTCACGGACATGCGGTGGGTACAGCCTCTCGACGAGGTCGCGCCGTCCGTGGCACTGCGGGGTGGCGCCGTCCTGGCGTCGGTGGCCTCATCGGCCGCGCGCTCCTGTGGATGAGGGGTTGACCGGCTGCATGAACAACCGGTCGACCGGCGAAACTGGCACTGGGCGGGTGTTGCAACACCCGACAAGCGAGGGAATCGCCGGTCGACCGGCGATTCCTGCACCACCTCATCCCGCAGCCGCCCGCCGCCGGCGGGACGCGGCCAGCACCTCCGGCAGGTCGTCGGTACGCCGCGGGGTGCGGTGCTCGCCGCCGTACTGGCCGGCGCTGCGGCGGCTGAGCACGAAGGCCAGCACCTGCGCGACCGCCGCCCACAGCTCGCGGGGGATCTCCTGGCCGACCTGACAGTGCCGGTACAGCGCGCGCGCCAGCGGCACGTCCTGGACGAGCGGCACCCGCTCCTCGGCGGCCACCGACCGGATCCGGGCGGCGATGGCACCGGCGCCGCGGGCGACGACGCGGGGGGCGCCCTGCTCCGGGTCGTAGCGCAGCGCGACGGCGACGTGGGTGGGGTTGACCAGCAGCACGTCGGCGGTCGCGACGTCGGCGATCATGCGGTTGCGGGCGGCTGCCAGCTGCCGGGCCCGGATGGCCCCCTTGACCAGCGGGTCGCCCTCGGCCTGCTTGTGCTCCTGCTTGATCTCGCTGTGGCTCATCCGCAGCTGCTTGCCGATCCGACGCCGCATCATCGCGTAGTCGGCCGCCGCCATCACCAGGCCGGCGCCGGCGACGGTGAGCAGGAGGCGGGAGACCTCGGCGCTGACCTGGTGGAGGACGACCTCGATCGGGAGCAGCCCGCCGACGAGCGGCATCATCGCCTTGACCGCGCCCCAGGCGAGGACGGCGACCACCGTGCTCTTGACGAGCACCTTCGCGCCCTCCCAGAAGGCGTGCGGGCCGAGGACCCGCTTCGCGCCCTGGAGCGGGTTGAGCTTCTTCGCGTCCGGCTTCGCCAGCTTCGGCGAGAGGTAGAAGCCGCCCTGGGCCAGGGCGGACACGACGCCGATCACCAGCACCATGGAGCCGAGCACCACGAGGCTGACCAGCACGTGGCGGCCCGCGTCGCGGAGCAGGGTCAGCGCGAGGGCGATCGACGGGTCCTCCGCGGAGCGGAGCGAGGTGGCCATCATGGTGCGCAGCGCGTCGAGCTCGTGGTCGAGCAGCGGGCCTAGCGCGAGGCCGACGACCAGCAGTCCCAGCCACCCGCCGAGCTCGGGCGTGCGCGGGACCTGGCCCTCCTTGCGGCCCTCCTTCCTGCGCTTGGGGGTGGGCTTCTCGGTCTTCTCCTCGCTGCTCGCGGCCATGCCGTCAGCCCGCCCCGGCCATCGAGGACATGGCCTGGTTGGCGTAGTCGACGAGCCGGTCGAGCGCACCGGGCAGCATCGGGAAGGACAGGCCGAGCAGCAGGAGGGTCAGGCCCACCTTCGCGGGGAACATCACGCTGAGTGCGTTGAGCTGCGGCGCCACCTTGGTGAGCAGCGCCAGCGCGAGGTCGGCGACGAAGAGCACGGCGATCATCGGCAGCGCCATCTGCACCGCGACGGTGAAGAACATCGAGAACGCCGTGAGCAGGACGCCGTCCCATCCGGAGATGTCGGGCATGCCGGCCAGCGGCAGGTAGCGGAAGGTGCTGAGCAGGCCCCCGATGACGATGAGGTGCCCGCCGGACACGACGAGCAGGGCCGTCGCGAGCAGCTGGTGGAAGCGCCCGAAGACGGTGTTGGAGTTCATCGCGAGCGGGTCCCAGGCCGCGGCGAGCGCGAAGCCGCCGAAGACGTCGACCAGCGCGCCGGCCGCGCCGATCGCGGAGAACAGCAGCATCGTCACGTAGCCCATGCCGACCCCGATCAGCACCTGGGCGGCGGTCGCGAGCACCAGCCCCGGCGTCGTACCGGGCAGCTCCTGGGTGGCCAGGGTCGGCGCCATCGCCAGGGAGAGGCCGATCGCGAGGATCACCTTCGCCATCGTGGGGATCCCGCGCGTCGCGAACGGGGGTACGACGACCAGCCACGCCACGACCCGCACCGAGGCGAGCAGCAGCGCGCTGAGGGCGGCGCCGTCCACGGAGATGGTCATGGCGGCGGCTACACCAGGAGGCCGGGGAGCAGGTCGAAGAGCTCGCGGGTGAAGGCCATCAGGGTGTGCAGCATCCAGTTGCCGCAGACCAGCAGCGCCACGCCGACGCCCACCAGCTTGGGCACGAACGACAGCGTGAACTCCTGGATCTGGGTCATCGACTGGAACAGCGAGATGGCGAAGCCGATGACCAGCGAGGTCGCGAGGATCGGCGCCGACAGCTTGAGCGCGACCAGCATGGTCTTGAGGGCGATCTCGATGATCGCGGTGTCGGTCATGGCACCCCGTCACCCGCTCCCGTACGACGCGACGAGCGATCTGACGATGAGCGCCCATCCGTCGACCATCACGAACAGCAGGAGCTTGAAGGGCAGCGAGACCATCACCGGCGGCATCATCATCATGCCGAGGCTCATCAGCGCGCCGCTCACGACGATGTCGATGACCAGGAACGGGATGAAGATGATGAACCCGATGATGAACGCGTCCTTGAGCTCGGAGAGCACGAACGCCGGGATCAGGGTCGCGGTCGAGACGTCGTCGCGGTTCTCGGGCAGCTCCCGGTCGGCGACGCTGGTGAGCAGCTGCAGCTCGCCGTCGTCGGTGTTGTCGAGCATGAAGTCCCGCAGCGGCTCCAGCCCGTCCTCGAACGCGACGGCGGTGGTCTTGTCGCCGTCGAGATAGGGCTGCACGCCCGCGTCGTTGATCTGCGACAGGACCGGCGCCATGATGAACAGGCTCAGGAAGAGGGCGAGCCCCGCCAGGACCTGGTTGTTCGGCGTCTGCTGCAGGCCGAGCGCGTTGCGGGTCAGGCCGAGCACGACGAGCACCTTCGTGAAGCTGGTGCAGGTGAGCACGATCGCGGGCAGCAGGCTGAGCAGGGTCAGCGCGAGGAACACCAGCAGGCTGTGGCTGGGCTTGTCGGTCATCCCCGACAGGTCGATCTGCACGGTGCCGCCCTTGCCAGGACCGTTCGGCCCGTCGGGCCCCACCGGCTCGGCGGCGAGGTCGGACACGGCGAGCGCGATCCGCGACGCCGCCAGGGACAGCGTCGTCACGACGCCCGCTTCCCCGTGACGGCGGCCATGGCGTCCTTCCAGGTCTGCGGGGAGAGCACCGACCCGGACAGCGCTCCCGCCGCCTTCTCCGCGGCGGGTACGCCGGCGGGCTCGGTGCCCGGCTCGGGCTGCGTCAGGTCGAGCCCGATCTCGTCCGGCTCCACCTCCGCGAGCAGGGTGACCTGCTGCTCGGTCGTGCCGAGCACGAGGATCCGGGTGCCGACCGACACCACCGCCACGCCCTGCCCCCGGCCGAGCGCCTGGCGCTGCACGACCTGGATCGTCGCGCCGGCGGGTGCCTTGAACCGGCGGTTGACCGTCCGGGCGATGAGCAGCAGCAGCCCGACGACCAGCGCCAGGGAGCCGACCAGGCGGACGGCCAGCTCGCCCAGGCTGGTCCCGCCGGAGCTGTCCAGCATCGGCGTCAGACCGCGGCGTTCGCGTCGAGGATCTCGGTGACCCGCAGGCCGAAGTCCTCGTCGATGACGACGACCTCGCCGCGGGCGACGAGCCGGCCGTTGACCAGCAGGTCGGCGGGGCTGCCGGCGGCGCGGTCCAGCTCGAGCACGGCACCGGGGGTGAGGGCGAGCAGGTCGCGCACGGTCATCCGGGTCCGGCCGAGCTCGACGGTCACCTCCATGTCGACGCCCTGGAGCAGCTCGAGGCCGCGCGGCGCGGCGGCGGGGGCGCCGAAGGCGGGCACGAACGGTGGGGTCTCCTCGGCGACCTCGGCCGGCGCGGTCGCCGTGCCGGGGTCGGCGTCCTCGGCGAGCGGCGCGCGGGCGCCGGCCAGGGTCGCCTCGGGGACGAGGACGGCGGCCGCGATGCCGGCGCCGATGAGCGGAACGGTGCGGAAGGCGCCGCCCAGCTCGGCGGTGACGTCGTAGCCCTCCACGTCGAGGGCGAGCGGGCGGGCGCCCCGGGCGTGCGCGCCGAGCCGCCGGGCCGCCGCGTCGAGCGCCGGCTGGACGGCGGCGGCCACGTCGAGGGCGCCGATCGGGCTGGTCGCGAGGGCGTCGACCAGCTCGGTGCCGACGAGGACGACGACCGCGCCCGGCACCCCGCCGTCGAGCTCGGCGATCGCGCCGCCGGCGAAGGCCGCGGTGACGTGCGGCGAGCCCGGCTGGGCCGGCCCCGGCGTCAGCGGCGTGACCGCCGGCAGGACCGCGGCCGCCTCGACGGCGACGGCCTCGGCGAGCAGGGTGGGGTCGAGCACGTCGGTCATGGCGATCAGGACTCCTCGGGCGTGGTGACGATGAGGGCGGCCAGGCGCTGGCCGCGGGCTCCGGGGGTGGCGTGGGCGAAGGTGTTGCCGGCGACGGTCACGTCCAGCGGCGCGGACGACGGATGGGTCAGGCGCAGCACGGAGCCGGGTCGCAGCCCGGCCAGCGTCCCCGGGTCGACCGGGAGCGGACGGAACCGGACCGAGACCGCGACCGGCACCCGCTGGAACTGCTCCTGCAGCAGGCAGGCGGAGTGCGCGCGCTGGGCCCGCTCGCGGTCGGAGACGGCCCCGTTGCCGGCGGCGTTCGCGAGGTGGGGCAGCAGGCCGCTGAACGGCAGGCACACCGACATCCGATGCGCCCGCTCGCCGATCTTGAGCTCGAGGGTGACGACCACCATCACGTCCGCGGCGCTGGCGACCTGCGCGAACTGCGGGCTGTACTCGATGCCGGTGACATTCGGCTCCAGCGAGACGATCCCGTCGAGGGAGTAGCGCATCTCGCCGAGCAGCCGCTCGATGAGTCCGCGGATCACCCCGTCCTCGATCTCGGTCAGCGGCCGGTCGGGCTGCTCGTCGGAGCCGGGGCCGCCGAGCATGTGGTCCAGGCAGGACATGGTGGCGAAGAGCGGGATCTCGAGCACACCGGTGCCGGGGATCGGGTCGGCGCTGAACAGCGTCATGTACGTCGACGGGCCGAGGCTGTCGACGTACTCCGCGTAGGTGCGCTGCTCGATGCCCGCCAGCGCCACCGTGCACACGGTGCGCAGCGAGCTGGTGAACACCGTCGTCGCCTGGCGCGCGAAGCTGTCGAAGCCCAGCTGGAGGGTGCGCTGGTGCTCCCGCGAGAGCTGGATGGGACGCCGGAAGTCGTACGGCGTCGGTTCGGCCGTGCGGGGACGCCGGCGCGGCCGCTGGAGGGTCACGACGGGCCCATCGTCGCGGCGCCGGCGGACCTGAGCGGTCGCCGTGCCGCCGGGCGGTCAGGGTCCCGTGGTCACTTCGGGCCACCCAGGGTCCCGGGTGGGGTCCCGGATCGCCCCGACGAACCGGCCTACTGGGTGACGTACTCGGTGAAGTACACCTCCATCACCTCGCCGTGGTAGCGCTCCCGCAGCCGCTCGAGGAGCTGGTGGCGCAGGGTCTCGCGCACGTCGGGCTTGTTGACCTCCTCCACCGGCAGGCCGGAGAAGACGGTGATCGCGGAGTCGAGGGCCCGGCTGCCGTCGACCTCCTCGGCCGCCTCGGTGAGCTGGAGGGCCATGCCGAGGCGCAGGTAGTGGCCGCCGGCGAGGTTGACCTGGATCGCCTCGAGCGGCGCGACCTCGCCCGGCTCGGGCTCGCCGTCGGCGGCCGGCCTCAGCACGAGGAACCACGCGGCGCCGGCGAGGAGGCCGAGGACGAGCAGGGCGATCCCGATGGTCCGGCCCCGACCCGCCCCGGTCCGCTCGGCGGGCGCGGTGGCGGGTGCGGCGATGCTCGTGGTCATGGTCGGTCCTCTCCTCGGGAGCGGGTGGGGGCGGCGGCCGCGTCGGTGCCCGCGCCGGACCCGTCGCCGGCGGGGTCGCCGGGCTCTCCCGGCTCGGCGGGGGCGCCGGGGAGCGTCGGCAGGTCGTCCAGCCCGGCCTCGCGGCGCAGCTCGGCGTAGGCCTCGCCGAGCAGCGCCCGGGTCTCGGCCGGCTGCTGGCTCAGGACGAGGATGTCGACGCGCTTGTTGACCCGCTGCGAGCCACGGACGGCGGGATCGACGAGCGGCTTGGTGTGGCCGAAGCCGGTGGCGCGCAGCCGCCGGGCGGGGATGTCGTGCGCGCCCTCGAGCCGGTGCAGCACGTGCAGGGCGCGGGCCACGGAGAGCTCCCAGTCGGAGGGGTAGTACCGCGGCTGCACGGGCTCCTGGTTGGTGTGGCCGTCGAGCTCGATCGGCTCCGTCAGCACGGCGAGCACCGGTGCGATGGTGTCGACGACGCTGCGGCCCCGCGCGGTCAGCTCGGCGACGTCGGGCTCGAAGACCACGTGCTGGGAGACCAGGCTCACCACCAGGCCGCGGTCGTCGATCGAGGCCCGGACGTCGTCGCGCAGGCCCTGGTCGCGCAGCGCCCGGTCGATCTGCCGCCAGACCTCCAGCAGCCGGTCGGCCTCGGCCCGGGCGTCGCCGTAGGCCCGTTGCCGGCGCAGCCGCTCGGACTCCTCGACGATCCTCGCCACCGTCTCCCGCTGGGCCTCCGGGACCTGGGCGAGGAGCATGGCGTACGACGCCTCGCCGGGGTCGCTGGTGCCCTTGGCGTTGCTCACCGGGCTGGCGCCGTTGAGGATCGACCGCTCGCGCCCGAAGCCGTCCGCGAGGCCGTCCTTGAGCTGCTGGTACTTCTGCTCGTCGACCTGGCTCATCGCGAACATGACGATGAACAGCGCCATCAGCACCGTGATCATGTCGGCGTAGGAGACCAGCCACCGCTCGTGGTTCTCGTGCTCCTCCTCGCTCTCGCGACGCCGGCGCCGGGGATGCGCCATCTCAGGCCGCCTCCGTGACCTGGTCGTGCGCCGGCAGGAGGGACTGGAGCTTCTGGGCGACGATCCGCGGGTTGGAGCCGGCCTGGATGGCCGCGACGCCCTCGATCACGATCTCCATGCGCATCGACTCCAGCTCGCTGAGCCGCTTGAGCCGGGCCGCGATCGGCAGCCAGAGCACGTTGGCGCTGAGCACGCCCCAGAGCGTGGCGAGGAACGCGGCTGCGATGCTGTGGCCCAGCGCGCCCGGGTCGGCGAGGTTCTCCAGGACGTGCACCAGGCTCATCACGGTGCCGACGATGCCGATCGTCGGCGCGTAGCCGCCGGCGTCGGTGAAGAACTTCGCGGCGTGCTTGTCGACGGCCTTCTTGGCGTGCAGCTCGGCCTCGAGGATCTCCCGCAGCTCCTCGGGGTCGGTGCCGTCGACGGCGAGGGTCACGCCCTTGACCAGGAAGGGGTCGTCGATGTCGCCCACCCGACTCTCGAGGGCGAGCATGCCCTCCCGGCGCGCGGCGTCGGAGAGGCTGACGATCACCGGCACCACGTCGGCCGACGAGGCGACCTTGCCGAAGAGCGCGGTGCGGGCCGAGGCCACCGCGTTCCTGGCGTCGTTCAGGGTTCCGCCGGCGACCGCCACGCAGAGCGTTCCACCGAAGACCAGGAGCATCGGGGGGATCAGGAACAGACTCCCGGGGCTGCCGCCCTCCAGGAGGTTGGCGAGCATGATGACGCCGAGCGCGGCGCCGATCCCGACCGGGGCGGCGATGTCCTTCACGGGGTGACTCCTCGCGGGGGCACGGCACTGAGCCGGCTCGCCCGGGAGGGCCGCACCGGCGGCACGGTCGACGCGTCCGGCAGGCCGGCACGCGCCACGATCGCGGCGCGGTAGTCGATGACCTCCGCACGCACCTGGTCCAGCGACTCGGCGACGATGTACTTCGTCCCGTCGACCAGGGTCACCACGGTGTCCGGGGTGCGGTCGACGCGCTCGATCAGGTCCGCGTTCAGCAGGAACGTCGTTCCCGAGAGTCGGGTCAGCGAGATCACCGCGGCACCTCCGTGTGCGTGGCTGGCGTGTCTGGGTCCGGGGGGCGGATCGCCGTCCGTGGCGCTCCGCAGGTCCCATCGGCCGGTGGCGGCGGTCCCTGACCAAAAGCACCGACGTTCTGCGCCCGGCCCGGTCGCCGCAACCGCAATCAGCCGCGTTCTTGCTTTCAGTTGATCCAGTAAACGATAATAGACTGTCGTCGTTGGTGGGTGAGGAGTGCGTCGTGGTGAAGCGAGCCGAGCGCGGCACGCCGGCCGATGAGTCCATCGTGCCCCGTGGCTGGCCGGCAGTCCGGGTCGAGCCCCGGCCCTGGCGCACGAACCCCCAGCAGGTCGGCCCGGACGGTGCTCGACCGAATCTCGAGGAGCGGATGCTGTCCTCGATCGAGGTCGCGATCCCACCGCGGATCGCCGACCTCGACGTCCGGCTCGAGCCCGCCACCGTCGCGCTCGTCGAAGGAGCGGCCGTGGCCGTCGCCCGGCTCGAATCGCGCGCCGAGCACCTTGTCGGGCTCAACGATCTCCTGGTCCGCACCGAGGCCGTCGCGACTTCGAAGATCGAGCATGTCTACGCCGACCTCGACGAGATCGCCCGAGCCAGTGTCGGAGCCAAGGCCGCCGACAGCGCGGCAAGAACCGTCGCTGCCGCCCAGGCTCTCCGTGCCCTGACCGAGTCCGCCGATCACGGCGCGCCATTGACCGAGGACGCCATCCTCGCGGCGCACCGACACCTGCTCGCCGATGACAAGGTCGAGCAGCGCTGGGCCGGCCGGCTCCGGGAGCAGCAGAACTGGATCGGCGGCAGTGACCTGACCCCCCTGGGCGCCGTGCACGTCCCGCCGCCCCATGACGAGGTCCGCCCCTTGGTGGACGACCTCATCGCGTTCGCGAATCGCCGCGACATGTCTGCCCTGGCGCAAGCGGCGATCGTGCATGCCCAGTTCGAAGCCATCCATCCGTTCACCGACGGCAACGGACGCGTCGGTCGTGGACTCATCGGAGCCGTCCTCCGCCGACGAGGTCTGACCCGGACCATCACGGTGCCGGCCGCGGCCGCCATGCTCGCCGACGTGGACACCTACTTCGACCATCTGTCGGCCTACCGCGCGGGCGACGTCAACGCGATGGTCGCCTACCTGAGCGAGGCCGCTGTCGCCGCCGCTGGCGCAGCCGAGACCTCGGCCGACACCCTCGCGGCGCTGCCTCCTCGGTGGATGGAACTCGTCAAGCCACGCAAGGGGTCCTCGGCCCACACGATGATCGGCGCGTTGCTGCGGGTTCCCATCTTCGACTCGGCCGGTGCCGCCGAGATGACCGGCGCCAGTCCCGCCCGCACCTATGAGGCCATCGAGCGCCTCGCCGACGCCGGCATCCTCCACGAGATCAGCCGCGGGGCCCGGAACCGGATCTGGGTCGTCAGCGATGTCATGACCGAGATGAAGGAGCTGGAGAAGCGGATCGGCGTGCGGTCCCGACCGTCGAGACGCTGGCGCTGACCGAGGGCAGGCAGTGGCGGCGCGGGCCGGTCAGCGCTTGATGTTGACCAGTTCCTCGAGCACCTGGTCGCTGGTGGTGATCACGCGGGAGCTGGCCTGGAAGCCGCGCTGGGCGAGGATCAGGTTGGTGAACTCGGCCGACAGGTCGACGTTCGACATCTCGAGCCGCCCGGCCACCAGCTGGCCGCGCTGGCCCTGCCCGGCGACGCCGAGCTGGACGGGACCGGAGTTGGCGGACTCGCGGAAGGCGGTGTCGCCGACCTTCTCCAGGCCCATCGGGTTGGTGAAGTCGGCCACCGCCAGCTGGCAGATGTCGCGCTGCACGCCGTCGGAGAAGACGCCGCGGAGCTTGCCGTCGGGGCCGATCGAGTACGACGTGAGGTCGACTCCCGCCGGCAGCGTGCCGTCGATCAGGTTCAGGTCGACGTCGATCGGGCCACCGGTCGGCAGGCCCGCGCCGTCGAGCGCGTAGCCCTGCACCCGCATGCCGTTCGGTGCGACGAGCACGCCGCTCCGGTCGAAGGTGAAGGCACCGGCGCGGGTGTAGACGTCCTCCTGGCCGTCGCGCAGCACGAAGAAGCCGTCACCCTGCAGCATCAGGTCGGTCGGCCGGTTGGTGAGCTGGGCCGAGCCCTGCCCGAAGTTGGCCATGGTGGCGGCGAGCTGCACGCCGAGGCCGATCTCGATCGGGTTGGTGCCGCCGCGCTCGGCGTTGCCGCCCGAGGCCGCGGTCAGCTGCTGGCTGAGGGTGTCGGCGAAGACCGTCGTGCTGGCCTTGAAGCCGGTCGTGTTCGCGTTGGCGATGTTGTTGCCGGTCACGTCGAGCATGGTCTGGTTCACGCGGAGGCCGGAGATGCCGGCGAAGAGCGAGCGAAGCATGGTGTTCTCCTTCTCGGGCGGTGCTGGGGGGTCAGGCGGTGGTGGGCAGGGTGCCGCTGGGCGGCGGTGCGGAGGAGCCGTCACCGCTGGGCGTCGGCTCCTGGACGGTGGGTGCCTCGCCGACGCTGATCACGTCGGTGACCGGGACGGACACGCCGTCGACGCTGAGGACCGGTCCGCTGGCGAGATAGGTCGTGCCCTGGACGACCCCGGAGCGCTCGACCCCGGCGGCGTCGTACCAGCGCACGGTCTGGCCGATCAGCGAGCTCGCGCCGAAGGCCAGCTGGGTGCTCAGCAGCATCGCCGTCTGGTCGGCGACGTCCTGCATCTTCTCCAGGGCCGTGAACTGCGCCGTCTGGGCGAGGAATTGCGAGGAGTCGGTCGGGTTGAGCGGGTCCTGGTACCTCATCTGGGCGACCATCAGCTGCAGGAACATGTCCTTGTCGCTGCTCCGCGACGTGCCGGAGGCGCCGGGCGCGGTGGGTGAGCCGGTGGTGCCCGAGGCGGCGGCTCCGGTCACGCCGTAGCCGACGCCTTCGGGGCTGGAGACGGACATTGTTCCTCCTCACAGGGTCCGGTCGAGCAGACCGGCGGGGGTGGTCGGGCCGGCGGGGATCGAGCCGGCGGGGATCGAGCCGGCGGGGATCGAGCCGGTGGGGATCGGGGCCGCCGGTCGCGCCGCGTGGGCGGGCGGCTCGGGTACGTCGCGGCCGCGGCGCCGGTCGGTGTCGTCGGAGGTCCCGTTCCCGGTCGCCGCCCCCTCGCCGCCGGTGTCCGCGGAGTACCCGCCCGATCCCGGCTGGCTCGTCGTCGCGCCGGCCGGCGCGGTCGGCGCGAGGGGCGGGGCAGCCGTCGTACCGGCCGGGTCGCGGACCAGGATCCGCGCGTCGGTGGCGCCGGAGCGCTCAAGCAGCCGCTGCAGCTCCGGGACCCCGGCGCTGAGCGCCCGGTGGACCGCGGCGTTGCCGGCGGCGTCGGCCGCGTTGCCGGCGAGGCGGACCTGCACCGCGCCGTCCTTGACCACCAGCGTCACCCGCACCTCGCCGAGGTGCTCGGGCTGCAGGGTCAGGGTGATCCGGTGCGTCCCCGGCCGGTCGGCCGGCGTGCTGGTGACCAGGCGGGTCACCTCCGGGAAGAGCTGCTGCACGATCGCCCGTTCCACCGAGGGCCGGGCGCCGGCCGTGCCCGCGACGCTCGGGGTGCCCGTGGCGCCGGTCGTCGGCGCGGCCGCTGTGTCGGCAGCGGTGTCGGTGGCGGTGTCGGTGGCGGTGTCGGTTGCGGTGGTGGGCGCCGCCCCGGTCGTCTCGCCCGCGCGGTCGCCTCCACCGACGGTCCGGTCGCGGGAGAGCGCCGGATCGGCGAGGGCGCTGGCCTCGTTCGCGCCTCGGTGGGCGGGCGCGTCGATCGACCGGGCCGGGGGCACGGGTGGTGCGCAGGGGGCGGGATCGGGCGGCACCGGGGCGGCCGGGTCGTCGCCGGCGACGGGGATCGGGGCCGCGGTGACGCCCGGGAGGGGAGCCGGTCCGCTCGGGTCCGGCCCGCCCGGCGCGGCGGTTGGCGGGGCGGGCAGCGAGGTGGACGACGAGGTCGACGAGGCGGCGGGGGTCGCCGGCCCCGGGAGGGTCGCCAGCAGCGCGGCGGCGAGAGCCTCGCCGAAGACCGCTCCCGGGTCGCCGGGGTCACCACCGGCGGCTCCACCGGTGTCGGTGGGGAGCGGGCCCGCGACCGCCGGCAGGAACGGAGTGATGCTCAAGGGTTGGTTCATTCAGCTCACCATCGCCATCACGTTGCGGACGTAGCTCTGCGTCTCCTGGTACGGCGGGATGCCGCCGTAGCGGGAGACCGCGCCCGGGCCGGCGTTGTAGGCCGCCAGCGCGAGGTCGGTGCGTCCGAACCGGTCGAGCAGCGAGCGCAGCAGGCGCGCGCCGCCGTCGATGGCCTGGGCCGGGTCGAACGGGTCGGTGACGCCGAGGCCCCGGGCGGTGCCGGGCATCAGCTGCATCAGGCCCTGCGCCCCGGCGGGGCTCACCGCCCGCGGGTCGAAGCCGGACTCCTGACGGGCGACGGCGGCGATGAGACCGGCCGGGACGCCGGTGCGGTCGGCGGCCGCGTCGATCAGCTCGGCGTACGGCGTCCCGGCGGACGCGCGCGCGGCCACCGGCACCCCACCCGCGGCACCCGGGGCGGGCTGGTCGATGATCCGCCGGATCACGTCGGGTGGGGAGGGGACGTCGACGACCCGGATGTCGAGTCCGGTGCGTGGCGCCTCGATCATCTTGCCGCCGCCGATGTAGATCGCGATGTGGTCGACGCCGTTGTTGCGGCTGGAGTTGTCCCACGCCAGCAGGTCGCCGGGCCGGGCCTCGGCCATGCCGGCGACCGGCCGGCCGGCGGCCGCCTGCTGGTAGGACACGCGGGGCAGCTCGTAGCCGAGGCTCCGGTAGACCACCTGCACCAGGCCGGAGCAGTCCATGCCCTTGGTCGGGTCGGTCCCGCCCCAGACGTAGGGCAGCCCGAGGTACTTGCGGGCCTCGGCGACCACGTCGTCTCCGGTGACGGTCCCGTCCGACGGCGCGCCCGTGGTGGCGATCCGCGCGCCCGTCAGCTCGGTGGCGAAGCCGGCGCCGGTCGTGGCGCTCGGCGCGGGCGCGAACTGCGCCAGGCGGGCCTGGAGCTCGCTGATCCGGGCGGTGACGTTCTCGATGCTCATCGGCTCTCCCGTGCCCATCGTGCGGCGGTGAGGTCGTCGGCGTCGCGGGCGGCCCGCCGCCCGGCCTCGGTACGACGCCGGGCCGCCCGGCGCTCGAGGAGGTGCTCGACGGCGGCCAGCCGGGCGCGGTCGGTGCCCCAGCGGGCGCGGGCGTCGGCCGCGACGACCCGCGCGGTCGCCAGCTCCGTGCGGGCCTCGCCGACCAGGATGCCGACGTGGGCGAGGCGGGTCCGCGCCGCGACCAGGTCGGCCTCCGTCGTCGCGGCCGGGACGACGGCGGTGGCGATGGCCGACTCGAGCGTGGTGAGCCGTGCCCGGACGGCGGCCTCGTCGGCGAGCACCCGCTGCAGGCCGATCCGGCTGTCGGTCTCGCGGACGGCGCGGACCCGCGCGACGGCGGCCAGGCCCCGGTCCGCGCCGGGGACGCGACGCTGCGGGCGGCTCATGGGGCGACCACGTCCGCGAGCCGGTCCCACGCGTCGGCGCGCGGGGTGAGGTCGTCCATGTGCTGGCGCAGGAAGGCCTCGATGCGGGGGAGCCGGGCGAGGGCCGCGTCGGCGTCGGCGTCGGCCCCCGCGACGTATGCGCCGATCTCGACCAGCTCGCGGACCGAGCGGTGGGCGGCGAGCATCCTCCGCAGCCGTCCGGCGTCCTGCTGCTGGTCGGGGGTCGTGACCGCCCGGTGGACGCGGGAGATCGACTCGAGGACGTCGATCGCGGGGAAGTGCCCGGCGGTGGCGAGGTCGCGCGAGAGCACGACGTGACCGTCGAGGATGGAGCGGGCGGTGTCGCCGACCGGGTCCTGCAGGTCGTCACCCTCCACGAGCACGGTGTAGATGCCGGTGATCGAGCCGGTGGTCGCGGTGCCCGCGCGCTCGAGCAGCCGCGGCAGCAGGCCGAAGACGCTGGGCGGGTAGCCGCGGGTCGCCGGCGGCTCGCCCGCGGACAGCCCGATCTCGCGCTGGGCCATGGCGACCCGGGTCAGCGAGTCCATCATCAGCACCACGTCGCGGCCGTCGTCGCGGAACCACTCGGCGATCCGCGTGGCCGTGAACGCGGCGCGCAGGCGCTCGACGGCCGGTGCGTCGGAGGTGGCCACGACGACGACGGAGCGGGCCAGGCCCGCGGGCCCCAGGTCGCCGTCGATGAACTCCCGGACCTCGCGGCCGCGCTCGCCGACGAGGGCGATGACGTTGACCGCGGCGTCGGTGCCGCGGGCGATCATCGAGAGCAGCGACGACTTGCCGACGCCGGAGCCGGCCAGGATCCCGATCCGCTGGCCGCGACCGACGGGCACGAGCGTGTCCAGGGCGCGGACGCCGCAGCCCAGCGGCTCGGCGATGCGGGGCCGGCTGAGGGCGGCGGGCGTCGGGTGCTCGGTCGAGACCGACTCCGTGCCACCGAGCGCGGGCCCGCCGTCGACGGGTCGGCCGAGCCCGTCGAGGACCCGCCCGAGGAGTGCGTCGCCGACCGGGACGCGCAGCGGGCCGCCGGTCGCGCGGACCCGGTCGCCCGTGCGGAGGCCGGTGGTGGTGCCCAGCGGGAGGCAGACCGCGGAGCCGGGGCGCAGCGCGGCGACCTCGGCGAGCAGCGGGCCGCTCGCCGTACGGATCTCGAGCAGGTCGCCGACGGCCGTGCCGGGCAGGCCGCGGACCTCGAGGTGGAGGCCGAGGAGCTCGGCCACGGTGCCGAGGTGCTGGGGGGCGGCGGCGTCGAGCGCGCGGGCGAGCAGCGCGGCGTCGACCGCGGCGAGGTCAACGCTCACCGAGCACCTCCCGCACCCGGGCCATGGCCTCCCGGATCCGCAGGTCGACCACGGAGCCGTCGAGGCCCTCGACCAGCGCGTCGGCGCTGCCGAGGGCCGGGTCGGGGACGACCTCGAGGCCGCGGGCCACGAGCTCCTGCGCGGCCGGCGAGCCCGCGACGGCGGGGTGCAGGCGGACCCGGCCCACCGGACCGGGCGGCAGGACCTGCAGCATGCGGGCGACGACGTCGCGCGGCCCCAACCGGGCGACCTCCGCGCCGACCAGCGTCGTGGTCAGGGACCAGGCCAGGTCGAGCGCCTGCGCCTCGACGGCGTCGGCGAGATCGCCGAGCAGGTCCCGCACCCGCTCGGCCGCGAGTCCCAGCGCCTCCAGCGCCGCCCGGTGCTCGGCCTCGCGACGCTCCTCTGCCGCGGTGTGGGCCGCCGCACGACGGGCCTCCTCGCCGGCCGCCTGCTCGGCGGCGCTCCGTCGGCCCTCGGCCCACCCCACCGCGTAGCCCTGGGCGCGGGCGGCGTCGCGCGCCTCCGCGGCGATCCCGTCGAGCAGCGACTCCGTGACAGCGTCGCCGAGCACGCTGCCGCCGCCGAGGCGGGTCCAGGTGCCGACCCGCAGCTCGGGCAGCTCCAGCTCAGAGTACGAACTCATCGTCGTTCCCTCGCCGGACCATGATCTGGCCCTGCTCCTCGAGCTGGCGGATGGTGCGGATGACGCCCTGCTGGGCCTCCTCCACCTGCGCCAGGCGGACGGCACCCAGCAGCTCGACCTCCTCCAGGAGGTTCTCGGCGGCCCGCTCGGAGAGGTTCGTCGTGATCTTGGTGCGGACGGCGTCGCTGACGCCCTTGAGCGCCAGGGCCAGCTCGGCCGTGTCGACCTGGCGCAGCACCTGCTGCACCGAGCGGTCGTCGAGTCCGACGATGTCCTCGAACATGAACATCCGGCTCTTGACCTCGTCGGCCAGCGCGGGGTCCAGCCCCTCCAGCCCCTCGACGATCTGCCGCTCGGTGGGGCGGTCCGACCGGTTGATGATGTTGACCAGCGGGTCCACGCCACCGACCTGGGAGACCTCGGCGGGCTGCAGCATCGAGGACAGCTTGCGCTCCAGGACGGCCTCGACGGTCCGCACGATCTCGGGCGAGGTCCGGTCCATCACGGCGATGCGGTGCGCCACCACGGCCTGCTGGTGCGCGGGCAGGCCGCTGAGCAGCAGCGACGCCTTGTCGGCGGCCATGTGGGCGAGCACCAGCGCGATGACCTGCGGATGCTCGTCGGCGATGAAGCCGCGCAGCTGCGCGGGATCGGCGCGGTGCAGGAACTGGAAGGGCATCTGGACCGCGGCGGCGTGCAGCCGCTCCATGATCTCCTTCGCGCGCTCGGGGCCCAGCGACTGCTCCAGCAGCTGCTGGGCGAAGCCGAAGCCGCCCTGGGTGACGTGGGCGTGCGCGGTCGCGAGGTCGTGGAACTCGGTGAGCACCTGCGCGGTCTCGCTCGCCGACACGGCGTCGAGACGGGCGATCTCCGCCGAGATCGCCTCGACCTCGGCGTCGCTGAGGTGGGCCAGGACCTGCGCCGCGCGCTCCTTGCCCAGCTGGATGAGGAGCACGGCGGCCTTGCGGACGCCCAGCGAGACGAGGGTGGGACCGGACGCGGCCATGAGCGTCATGGGCGCGGCTCCACGAGCCAGCCGCGCAGCAGGGCGGCGACGTCGTCGGGCTGTCGGTCGACGAGCGCGATGAGCTCGTCGCGCATCGACTCCTCCTCGTCCTTCTCCTGCGACTCGAGCGCGGCCAGGGCCGGGGACTCGAGCTGGGCGGTGCGGCTCGCGGCGTCGTTGCGCAGCTGCTCGACCAGGTACGCCCGGGCCTCCTCCCGCGCGGCCGCCCGTCGCCGGGCCTGCAGCCAGGCGAGCAGCACCATCAGCGCGATGCCGCCGGCGATGCCGATGTTGCGGATCAGGCTGTTGCGGCGGGCGGCCGCGTCGGCGTCCTGCGCGGCCTTCAGCTCGGCGGCGGCCGCCTCCTCGGCACTGCGGTCGAAGGCCATGGTGGAGACGTCGATCGTGTCGCCGCGGTCGGCCTTGATGCCGACGGCGCTGCTGATCAGGTCCTTGACGACCTGGGGCTGCACCGCCGCGGCGGCGGTCGCGTCCAGGACCACCCCGACATGCAGGCTGTTGATCGAGCCGGGCGCCTTCTCCCGGTGCTCCACGGTCTCGCCGACGGCGTTGTCCTGCGTCTTCGTCGTGTTCTTGTACGACGAGTCGCCGCCGGTCGCGGTGGCGGGATCCATCTGACCGTCGGGGCCGACCACGCCCTGGGCCGCGCCGGTGCCGGCACCGGCCGGGCCGGCGTACGTCTCGTTCGTCGAGGACTCCGACAGCGGCGGCGTGTTCTCCTGTGCCTGGTAGGTCCGGCTGTCGGTGACCGACTTGTCGAAGTCGAGGTCGGCCGTCACGGTCGTGGTCGAGTTGCCGGGCCCGAGGACCCGGTCCAGCACCGACTGGATCTCGGACTGCATCGAGCTCTGGAACGCCTGCACCTGCTTGGAGCGCGCGGACGCGGCGCCGGCGCCGCCGTCGGTGCTCTCGTCGGTCGTCAGCAGCGTGCCGCTCGCGTCGGTGACGGTGACCCGCTTCGGGTCGAGGCCGTCGATGCTCGAGGCGATCAGGTGGACCACGGCCTGCACCTGCTCGTCGTCCAGTGACCGGCCGGGCTCGGTGTCGATGAGGACCGAGGCCGTGGGCGGGTCCTGTTCGTCGGTGAAGACCCGCTTCTCCGGGATGGCGAGGTGCACGACGGCGGTGTCGACACCGTGGATCGCCTCGACCGTCTTGCTGAGCTCGCCCTCCATGGCGCGCTTGAAGTTGGTCTGCTCCTGCGACTCCGAGGTCGACAGGCTCTGCTTGTCGAGCAGGCCGTAGCCGACGTCGCTGCCGGAGGGCAGGCCCTTGCCGGAGAGGGTGATCCGGGTGCCGTACACGTCCGAGCGGGGCACCATGATCGTGCCGCCGCCCCCCGCCAGCTCGTAGGGGATGCCCTGCGCGTCGAGCTCCTCGATCACCGCGCTGGCGTCGGCGCCGGAGAGGTTGGAGTACAGCGGTGCGTAGCTGGGGGTCGACACCCAGCGGAACACCATGAACACGGCGATGAGCAGCGCCGCCGTGCCGATGACGGCGACGGCCTTCTGCCCCGCGGTGAAGCCGCCGAAGGTATCGCGGGCGCGCGTGAGATACCGGGTGAGCCGCTGTTGCATCGCCGGCTACACCTGCATCCGCATGATCTCGTTGAACGCCTCCACCGCGCGGTTGCGCAGGGAGACGGTGAGCTGGCTGGCCACCTGGGCCTCGCTCGCCGCGATCGTGTAGTCGTGGATGTTCTCCAGCCTGCCGGTCGCGGCCTCGACCGCAAGGTCGTCGGCGCGGTCGGTCAGGCCCTCGAGCCGGTCGAGGCCGTCGAGGACCAGCGAGCCGAACTCGGTGTCCGGCCCGGTGACGGGAGCGGTCCGCCCGGTCGCGGCCGGCGGCGCGATCGAGCCGAGCGTGCTCGGGGCGCCGACCGCTCCGATGCCCGGCACCGCCGGGAACTGCAGGGGCGTGATGTCCATCAGCGGGCCCCGATCTGGAGCGCCGCGGAGTAGGTGTCCTGAGCGGACTTGGTGACCTGCACCGAGGCCTGGTAGCCGCGCTGGGCCATGACGAGCTGGCTCATCTGCGCCGACATGTCGAGGTCGGGGAGGCGGACGTAGCCGTCCTCGTCGGCGAGCGGATGGCCGGGGGAGTGGACCGTCCGGCCCTCGGGGTCACCGGCCGCGAAGCCCTCGACGTCCACCCCGCCGTCGGCGCGGGCGTCGAAGACGACGTACGTCGCCTGGAAGGCGTCCTCGCTCGTGCGCGTGGCCGTGTTGGCGTTCGCGATGTTGCCGGCCAGGGCGTCGAGCCACACCTGGTGCGCGCCGAGGGAGGTGTTCGCGATGCGCAGCGTCTCGAAGGCGCCCATCAGGCGCCGCCGCCCATCACCCGCAGGCGGGAGTCGCGGTCGGTGATCGCCCGGCCCATGATCTGGTACTGGAACTGCGTCTGGACGGCGGCGATGGACTCCTTGCGGAGGTCCACGTTGTTGTCGTTGGCACCGACCGGGGTGCCCGTCGCGGAGACGGTCGCCGTGAGGTCGTCGCCGCTCGCCCGGCCGCGCTCGACGGCGGCGGCGAGCGCGGTCTCGAAGTCGACGCTGCGGGCCCGGAAGCCGGGTGTGTCGACGTTGGCGATGTTGTCGGCGATCACCTGTTGGCGTCGGGACAGCCCGTTGATCGCGGAGTGCAACACCTGGCCGACGGCGTCGGTCGATGCGAAGGACACGGTCGATCTCCTGGAGACGCAGCCGCACCGGCCCCGCGGGACGATGCGACAGTCGGTGCCGGTCCGTCGGCAGAGAGGTGAGCGATCCGTCGCTCAGGTGCCTGATCGGTGCGACGGCCCCGGACCTGAGCCGCCGCGGGCGGGACTAGATCCTGACTATCTCGGCCGATCGGCCCGGTCGGCCCGGTCGGCCCGGGCGGCAGGACGCGCGACAGCGCCCGCCCCTCGGCGAGGGGCGGGCGCCGTCCGATCGGTGCGGCCCGGACCGGGCCGCGGGGCTCACTTCAGGCGGACCTTCTTGACCGGCGACGTCGAGGGCGCCACCGCCGACGAGCCGGCGTACTCGGCCACGAGACGGTGCTTGCCCTTGCCGAGCTTCGCGACGCTCAGCTTGAGCACGCCGCGCTGGCCGGCGCTCAGCGTCCCCCGGGCCACGACGCGGCCCTTCCGGGCGAGATCGCGGATCACGACCTGGCCGGTGGGAGCGGAGCTCGCCTGGACGGTCACCGTGGCCTTGCCCTTGGCACGGGCCGACACCTTGAACTTCGCGCTGGTGCTCGAGGAGACCTTGCCCACGGAGCCCCCGCCCCCGCCACCGCCGCCGACCGGACCGGTCGCGAAGAGCGGGACGTACGGCGTCACGAAGGACTTGTTGCCGCCGTGCCCGGCCACCTTGAAGGCGACCTGCAGGTGGTCACCGGAGGTGGCCACCGGGCACGGCCTGGTCCCGGCGGTCCGCTCGGCGCAGTTGGGCGCCGGCGTCGCCGTGCCGTTCAGGCCCCGCTTGGCGACCACGGGGACCTGGAACTCGAAGATCTCGCCCCGCTCCAGGGTGATCGCCTGGCCGCCGGCCGTCGCGATCGCGATCCCGTCGTTCAGCCCGCGGGTCAGCTCGACCGGGTCGGTGGTGAAGGTGGGCGTCGGGTCGTCGATGGCGTTGATGCCCCACTTGACCGGCTCGTCGGGGTAGCCGAACGCGGTCTCGTCGAAGAGGAGCTCGGGAACGACGGCCACGCCGCTGCTGCAGGGCCGGCCGACCAGACCGATGTAGCCGTGCAGCAGGAACGGCTCCCCGACCTTCGGGACCTGACCCGTCGGGGACCACCAGCCGACGTTCGCCGTGACACCGGTGGCGGGCAGGCCGGTCCCGCAGTCGAGGATCGTGTCCGACTGGCTGCTGCCGTCCTGCCATTCCATGGCCGCGTGGGCCGGGGAGGAGAACGCCAGGGAGAGGGCGGTGAGGAGGCTCGCGCCGAGGGCGAGCAGGGAGATGCGTCTCGGGTGCTGTGAAGTCATGCCGGGGACGCTAGGAGGCGGCTCGTCCCGTCGAGGAGGGCCGGCGTCCCCGGTTTGTCCCTGCCGGTGTCCCGAGGTTGTCCCCGGCCCGGACGGACGTCCGTTCGATGCTCATGCACGACACGACACGGCCCCGTCGCGTCCTCCCGCTCAGAGCAGGACGACGGACAGCAGGCCACCGCCGTAGCCGGCGATGTCGACGTGTAGGTCCTCGCGGCGGCCCAGGGTGAGGGTGCTGATCCGCAGCTGGGGGTCGAGCGGCGGCCCGGCCGGGTGCAGGGCGTGCAGGCGCAGGTGGTCGGCGCCGGCGACGTTGAACGTCGACGCCGCCACGTTGAGCACCTCGGAGAGGTTCTCCGCGATCGGGGTGGGAAGCGTGCCGTCGGCGATCGCGGCATCGGCGTCGCCGACCGGCGCCAGGCCGATCGCCGCTCCGGCGCGGGCGGAGAGGGCAAGATCGCAGGCGATGAGCGCGCTGATGCGCAGGCTGTCGTCGACGTACACCGCGACCGAGGCGGGGGTGGCGGGGCCGGGCGCGTACGGCGTCGCCGGGCTCAGGGTCACCTCGCGGCCGAGCAGGTCGGCGAGCAGGTCGCGCAGCTGCTTGGGCTGCGGCAGGTGGACGGCCATGGGGGAGTGGGCGTCTCAGAGGACGCCGCGGAGCGCGTCGTCGAAGGCCTCGGGGGTGAACGGCTTGGCGATCAGGAAGGCCGCTCCAGCCGAGGCCGCCCGCTTCCGCATCTCCTCCGAGCCCTCCGAGGTGACGAACCCGAACGCGACCGTGGATCCCGACGCCCGCAGCGCGGAGAGGCAGTCGATGCCGTTCATCTCGGGCATGTTCCAGTCGGAGAGGACCAGATCGGGTGCCTCGGTCAGGGTCAGCTCCAGCGCCTGGCGGCCGTTCTCCGCCTCGACGATCTCGTGGCCGCCGTGGCCGGCCTGCCGCAGCGTGCGGATCACGATCTGGCGCATCACTCGACTGTCGTCGGCGATCAGGATCTTCATCGGGGTCCTTCCTCGGGGACGTGCACGAAGACGCGGAGCGGGGCGGCCTGCCAGGCGAGGTCGGCGCGACGGACCAGGACGCCGCCGTGGGCGTGGCGCGCCGGGCCGCTGGCGACCGCGGGCAGCGAGAGCGCGCTCGGACCGGGCATCAGGCTCTTCACGCCGCCGCCCACCAGGTTGACCAGCTCGCCGACCGCATCGGCGACATCGCTGTCGCGGGCGGTCTCGTCGACGGGCAGTGCCAGCATCCGACCGGCCAGTCGGCGCGCCAGGACCTCGGCCAGCTCGACCGTGACGACGCCGTGCCACGCGCCGCCGACGGTCGTGGTTGCCGACCACGCCGCGGTGCCGGGCACGTCGTCGGCGGGTGCGGCGTGCGGCACCAGGGTGCCGTCCTCGCCGAGCAGCGCCGCCCAGGCGTCCTCGGTGATCGCGACGAGGTCCTCGGCGGCCGGCGACGCGGGCGCGGCGGTCATGCCGGGACCAGCCCGAGCAGCGCGAGCTTGTCGACGATCGCGTCCGGCGTGAACGGCTTGATGACGTACTCGTGCGCGCCGGCGGCCAGTGCCCGCACGATCTGGCGCTGCTCGCTCTCCGTGGTCACCATCATCAGCGTGACGTCCTGCCATGCGGGGTTCGCGCGGACCTCGGTGACGAACGTGTAGCCGTCCATCACCGGCATGTTCCAGTCCACCAGGCACACATCGGGTACGACGCCTGCCCGCATCTGGTCCAGCGCGTCCTGGCCGTGCTCGGCCTCGCTCGCCTCGAAGTCCAGGCTCGTGACGATGCGCCGCAGGATGCTGCGCATCGTGCGGGAGTCGTCGATGATCATCGCTCGCACGGTCAGGCTCCGGTGCTGGTGAGGGACAGGGCGCCGGCCCGCCGGTAGGCGGGCACCCGGCCGATCTGCTCGCGCCGCCACGCGGCGGCGAGGTCGGCCGGCAGGTCCAGGGTGGTCTCGGCCGAGCCGAGGAGCAGGTAGCCGTCGTCGGCCAGCATCGGCAGCATCCGGCGCAGGATGTCGCTCTTGGTGGTGGCGTCGAAGTAGATGAGGACGTTGCGCAGCCAGATCACGTCGAACGTCCCGAGCCCGGCGAACGGCGCCGCGAGGTTGAGGTGCCGGACGGTCACCCGCTGTCGCAGTCGCTCGGCGATCTCCCACTCCCGCCCGGCGCGGGTGAAGTAGCGGACCAGGCTGGTGGCGGGAAGCCCGCGGTTGACCTCGACCTGGCTGTACCGGCCCGCCCGGACCCGCTCGAGCATGGCCGTGGAGATGTCGGTCGCGACGATCTCGTGGCTCCAGCCCGCGGGCAGGTGCTGGTCGAGGAGCATGGCGACGGAGTAGGCCTCCTGGCCGCTGGAGCAGGCCGCGCTCCAGACCCGCAGCCGGCGGGTGATCTGTCGTCTCTCGACGAGCGCGGGCACCATGACGTCGGCGAACGCCTGATAGGGCGTGTGGTCGCGGAACCAGCTGGTCTCGTTGATGGTCAGCGCGTCGACCACCTTGCGGCGCTCGGTGGGGTCGGACGCGAGCCGGGCGACGTACTCCTCCAGGCCGAGGCCGCGCGCGGCGGCGAGCGGCGTGAGGCGGGCCTCGACGAGGTACTCCTTGCCCTCGTCGTACACCATCGACGTCTCCCGCCGGACGAGTGCCGAGACCGAGGAGAAGGCGGTCGGCGTCGTCATGCCCGCCTCATCGGCGCCGCGCCGGAGGACCTGAGGGCTCAGGCCCGGCGGCCGGACGCCGATGGGGCGGTCGTGACGCAGATCAGGGTGCTCGTGGTCGACGACTCGGCACTGGTGCGACGGCTGGTGACCACCGCGCTGCGGCAGGCGTCCGACATCGAGGTCGCCGGCGTGGCCGCCGACGGCCTGGAGGCGGTGCGGATGGTCGACGAGCTGCGTCCCGACGTCGTCACCCTCGACATCGAGATGCCGCACCTCGACGGGCTCGGTGCGCTCAGCCGGATCCGCGAGCGGCACGCCCGGCTGCCGGTCATCATGTTCTCGACCCTGACCGAGCGCGGTGCGGCCGCGACCCTCGACGCGCTGTCGCGCGGTGCGAGCGACTACGTCACGAAGCCGTCCAACACCGGTCAGATCGCCGACGGCATCGCGGCGATCCGCGACCAGCTGGTGCCCCGTGTCCGCGCGCTCGCGGGCCTGCGCAAGCTGACGCCGGGCCCGAGCGTCCCCGTCGTGCGCCGTGAGCGCACCGGACCGGCACCCGCCGCGGTCTCCGCCGTCGTCATCGGCTGCTCCACCGGAGGACCCGACGCCCTCGCGCGCCTGCTGCCGGCCCTGCCCCCCGACCTCGGCGTGCCGGTCCTCGTCGTGCAGCACATGCCGCCCGTCTTCACCTCGCTGCTGGCCCAGCGGCTCGACCGGCTCGCCGCGCTGTCGGTCCGTGAGGCCGCCGACGGCGACCCGGTCCGGGCGGGCGAGGTCCTCATCGCCCCCGGCGACCACCACCTGCGGTTGCGGCGGTCCGCGCTCGGTGTGCGGGCGGGCTTGGACCAGGGGCCCCAGGAGAACTTCTGCCGGCCGGCCGTCGACGTGCTGTTCCGCTCCGCGGCCGAGGCGTACGGCGCCGGCGCGCTCGCCGTGGTGCTCACCGGGATGGGACAGGACGGGCTCGCCGGCGCCCGGGAGCTCGCGGGCACCGGCGCGCGGATCGTCGTCCAGGACGAGGACAGCTCGGTGGTGTGGGGGATGCCCGGGGCGGTCGCCGGCGCGGGGTTGGCCGACGACGTGCTGTCGCTGGAGCACCTGGCGGGGCGGATCACCGCCACCGTGCGCCGCTCCCGGTCTCAGGCGGTGACGTCGAGGTAGACCGGCGCCGGCGGCAGCGTGGTCGCCCGTCCCACCCGGTCGGTGACCTGCTGCTGGCGGCGGGTGCCGGCGAGGACCGTGGGGATCGCCGCCATCAACCGCTGCTGGCGGGCCAGCAGCTGGCGGGCGCGGGGGACCAGGTCGTTCGGCAGTGGGCCGAGCTCCGCCGGGGGCAGCCAGGGCGCGGGAGCGCCGCCGGTCGCGGCCGTCGAGCCCTGCAGCATCCGTTCGGCATGGTCGGCATGTGCCTCCAGCCGGTCCAGCGCCTCGACCCAGGAGGCCGGGCGGTCGGGGGCGCTCACGAGACGGCCGCCGTCGCCGCGGCCCGCCAGGTCTCGCACAGCTGCCGGGCGAGGGTCAGCGCCTCGTCGGTGATGCCGACCTGCCGGCGTACGTTGGCCTCGACCAGCCGCCCGCGCAGGTAGGCGTAGAGGGCGGCGAGCTGGCCGCCGGCCGGCATCTGCTCGACGACCAGGCTCGACTCGAGCTCGAGCACGATGTCCTGGGCATGGAGCAGGTCCCGGTGGGCGTCGGCCCAGGCGCCGCGCTCCTGCGCGTCGCGGGCCCGCTCGACGTCGAGGACGAGTCGCTCGACGAGCATCACCAGCAGTCGCGCCGGCGAGGCGGTCGCGACCGCGTTGGAGCGGTAGGCCGCGTGGGCGTTCGTGGCGTTCATCGCGTTCCTCACTCGGTCGAGGCGGTCAGGGCGGAGAGCTGGCTGCTCAGCCAGTCGGACTGGGACTGGAGCTGCGAGAGCGCGGTCTCGAGGGCGGTGTACTGCCGCTCCAGCGTCGTACGGCGCAGGGCCAGCCGGTCGTCCCACGCGGCGATGCTGTCGCTGAGGCGGTCGATGGCGGCGTTCTTGCCGTTGACGGCGTTGGTGACGGTGCCGTCGTACTTGTCGCTCGCGTGCTCGGCCGCCTTCTCGATGCGGGAGGCGAAGCCGGTGGCGCCGGTGATCGCGGCCGTGGTGGCATCGGGGTCGGCGGCGTAGGCCTCGGCGAAGGCCGCCTCGTCGAAGGTGAAGCGGCCGTAGCGGTCCACCTCGATGCCGTACGCCGCCAGGCTGGTGCCGTCGGCGGGGTAGACCGCCTCGGTCAGGCCGGCTGCCACGCGCCGCAGGGTGCTGTCGCCCGACAGGACGCCCGCCTTGGTGGCGTCGGCGTTGTGGGCGGTCGCCGTCGCGAGCGCGTCGAGGATCCCGTTGACGTCGTTGACGAGCGCCTTGACCGCGGCCGTGCGGGTGGTGGCGTCCCGGCTCACGGTCACGTCGGAGCTGCCGGCGGCGGTGCTCCCGAGCGTGATGGTCACCCCGGGCGTGACGTCGGTGAAGGTGTTGGTGCTGGAGGTCGCCTCGATGCCGCCGATGGTGATCGCGGCGTCCCGGCCGGCGCGCACGGTCGCGCCGCCGAGCAGCGGGGAGCCGTCGGCGGCGGTGAGCTCGAACGCCCCGTCGGCGCCGGTCGCGGTCGACTCCACCAGCAGCCGGAAGGTGTCGCCGGCACCGGAGGACGACACCTTCACCAGCGTCGCGCGTACGCCCTCGTCCGCGGCGTTGATCGCCGCCGCCACCTGCTCGAGGGTGCCGCCGGCCGTCGGGATCGTGACGTCCGGCTGACCGGCTCGCTTGAGGACGACGTCCGTGCCGGTGCCGGTCACCACGTCGCCCTTGGCGTGGGCCTCGTCGAAGGCGAGCTGATGGGCGAGAGCCGTCCGGCCGACGGTCACGGTGAACGCACCGGGCGTCGCGCCGTTCGTCGCGGTGACCGTGACCGCGGAGTTCGACGAGGTGGCCTTGAGGGCGGACCAGGGGCCGGTCGTCGTCGAGGTGCCGGCCAGGGAGCCCGAGGTGGCCGCGAGCGTGGCCAGCCGGGCGTTGAGCTGCTGGAGCGCGGAGAGCCGGGTCTGCTCGGCGGAGAGCTGGCTCTTCAGCTTGAGCTGGGGAGCCGACTCCAGGGTGATGAGCTGGTTGATGATGTCGGCGGTGTTGAGGCCGCTGGCCAGGCCGCCGATGCTCGCGGTCGCCATGGAGTCCTCCGGAGGGGGTCGGGAACGGCAGGTGCCGGCGGGGCCGAGGCCCCACCGGCACCTGGCGGACACAGGGGGGATTGCCGAAGCGTCAGCCGCGGAGCAGCTGGAGCACGCCGTTGGGCGCGGAGTTCGCCTGCGCGAGCATCGCCGTACCGGCCTGGGACAGGATCTGAGCGCGGGTGAAGCTCATCATCTCCGAGGCCATGTCGGTGTCGCGGATGCGCGACTCCGACGCCGACAGGTTCTCGATCGCGACGTTGACGTTCGCGATCGTGTGCTCGAACCGGTTCTGGTACGCACCCAGGTTGGCGCGGGCGGTGGAGACCGCGTTGATCTGGGTGTCGATGGTGTTGATCGCGGCCTGGGCCGACGCGTGGGTGGCGAAGCTCAGACCGCCGGCGGTCGCCGCGCCGTTGTCGACGCCGGTGCCGGGGTCGGTGGCGACGTCCACGGTCAGCCCGTTCTTGGACGACACGACGAGCTTGTTGTCCTTGTCGACCGAGGCGCTGAAGCTCGCCGAGAACGCGCTGTCCTCGTTGAGGGCGTCCGCGACCTGCTGGACCGTCGTGTAGGTGCCGGCCGCGCCGAGCGTGACGGTCGCCGTGTCGGTGGTGGTGCCGTCGGTGGCCGAGAAGGCCATCGCGCCGGTGACCGCCGTCGGGGTCAGCACCTCGAAGGTGGCGCCCGCGCTGCCGAGGTTGCTGGCGATCGAGACGACGTTGACGCTCGACAGGTTGACGGCGATGTTGCTGTTGGCGTCGCCGTCCGCCCCCACCTGGAAGTTCAGCGTGCCCGCGCTGCCGTCGAGCAGCTTGGTGCCGTTGAAGTTGGTGGAGTTGCCGATCCGGGTCAGCTCGCTGGTGAGCTGGTCCGCCTCGGCCTTGATGTTGGCCCGCGCGTCGGCGTTGTTGCTGTCGCTCGACGCCTGCACCGCGAGGTCGCGCATGCGCTGCAGGATGGAGTGCACCTCGGTGAGCGCGCCTTCCGTCGTCTGCACGACCGAGATGCCGTCCTGCGCGTTGCGGACGGCGACCTTGAGACCGCCGACCTGCGAGCGCAGGCCCTCCGAGATGGCCAGGCCGGCCGCGTCGTCGGCGGCGCGGTTGATCCGGAAGCCCGACGACAGCTTCTCCATCGACTTCGAGAGCTGGCCCTGCGTCACCGACAGGTTGCGGTAGGCGTTGGTGGCCTCGATGTTCTGGTTGATGCGAAGACCCATGGTTTTCCCTCCTGGAATCAGGTCACGTGCGTTGCCGGGGACCGTCCGTGGTCGCCCGTCGGGGTGGTGATCGGTACGCCGAGCACCGGGTTGAGCGGTTTTGCCGCGCCGGTTGCGTGGGGTCAGCCGACGGCGTCGAGGGGGCTGACGCCGCGGCGCATCCCGGCCGCGTGCCGGGCCGCGACCGCGGCGAAGTAGGACTCGCGACGCCGCTGTGCGACACCGCCCGCCTTGCCGGCCTGCCGGACGAGGGACGGCTCCAGCTCGTGGTTGAGCGCGTCCCGGAGGAGGGACAGCGCCTCGGCCCGCATCTGGGAGATCCGGGAGTCGGTGACACCGAGGTCGGCGGCGATGTCGGCCATCGGCCGCTCCGCGAAGAAGTAGTCCTCCACGACGACCCGGAGCCGGTCGGGCAGCTCGGCGATCGCCTCGCGCAGGTAGGTGAGCCGCTCGCCGTGCTCGATCAGGTCCTCCGGCGACGGCGCCCGGGTCGGCACCAGCTCTTCGATCGGGGTGGTGCTCGAGCCCTGCAGCGACAGCACCTGCGCCCGGGACACGTCCTCGTCGTTGGCGGCCACCTCGTCCTCGGTCAGACCGGTGGCGCGGGCGACCTCCGCGAGGGTCGGGGTGCGGCCGAGGACCGCGGAGAGACTGTTGCGGGTCTCGGCGAGGTCGCGGGCCCGGCGCCGCACCGAGCGCGACGCCCAGTCCACCGACCGGAGCTCGTCGAGCAGCGCGCCACGGATCCGGGTGGCGGCGTACCGGTCGAAGGGGACGCCGCGGCTCTCGTCGAACGCCCGGGCCGCGAGCACCAGCGCGGTGAGGCCTGCCGAGGTGAGGTCGTCGCGGTTGACATGGGACGGCACCCGGCCCATCGTCTCCCGCACGATGTGGCCGACCAGGGGCATGTGGCTGGTGATCAGCTCGTCCGTGCCCGAGATGGCGGTGACCTGGTTCGCGTTCACGAGCACGACATTCCGCTGTCGCGCGGGCGGCGCGCAGAGCATTGCGCCGGATGGGGCCGCTCGGTCCGGCAAATGGGGACGGAGGTCCCGGGTCCGTCTGGTCATCATGGCAGCCGATCCCCGACCGATCGACGGCTTGCTCCTCGGGAAATGACTCAGGTCGGTCGCGGCCCGGGCGATGAGAGGGCACGGACGTCCCCACGGACCGGGGCCGCCCAGAGAGGTCGGAGAGGTCGGAATCGTCGTGGTCGACACAGACACACCAGGCATGGACAACCTGTCGCAGGTCCTGTGGCGGGAGCGGGAGATGCTCGAGGCCCTCGCCTACCGGCTCGAGGTCGAGCGGCTGGTGCTGGCCAGCGGTCGCACCCGGTGGCTGGTCAACGCCACGCGCGACATCGAGGACCTGATCGACGACCTGCGCGCCACCGAGGTGCTGCGCGCGGCCGCGGCCGACGAGGCCGCCGCCACCCTCGGGCTGACGCCCAACCCGTCGCTGGCCGCGCTGGCCGAGGCCGCGCCGGACCCGTGGCGCTCGATCCTGGCCGACCACCGCGACGCGCTGATCGCCCTCGCCCGCGACATCGCCGAGACCTCGGAGGATGCCAAGGGACTGCTCACCGCGGGCTACCGCTCCGCCCGGGAGACGCTCCTCGCGATCGGCGGCGCGACCACCGCGAGCTACACGAACGCGGGCACCGTCGTCGCCGACGCGCCCCGCCACCACCTCGTCGACCGGAGCCTGTGATGGCCGGCTCGTTCGGGTCGATCAGCACCGCCCTGTCGGCGCTGCGCTACCAGCAGGTCGCGCTGGACGTCGCGGGCAACAACATCGCCAACGCCGACACCGAGGGCTACGTGCGCCGCCGTGCGCTCGCGTCGTCGGTGAGCAGCGCGCAGTCCGCGCTGTGGTCCCGGTACGACGGTCACGGCGACGGCGTCGGCGTCGGCGAGGTCCGCCGCATGACCGACCCCCTGCTCGACGCGCGGGTCCGGCGGGAGCACGGCCTGCTGGCCTACCTGTCGACCGGCCGGACGATCCTCGCCCGGGTCGAGCAGGGGGTCGGCGAGCCCGGCCCGAACGGCGTCCATGCCGCGATGCTGGACTTTCGCAACGTGTGGCAGGACCTCTCCCTCGATCCCGGCGGCCTCGCCGCGCGCCAACAGGTGCTCGGCAGTGCGGAGACCCTCGCTCAGGCGCTGCGGACGCAGGCCGGCAACGTCGCGCGCGAGGAGGCGGACCAGCGGGTCCACGCCCTCAACCTGGTCAGCGACATCAACGCGGCCGCCCAGGGGCTCGCGGCGCTCAACCACGACATCCTCGTGACCGAGCAGAACGGCACCGACGCCGGCACCCTGCGGGACCGCCGGGACCAGCTCGCCCTCGAGCTCGCCGAGCTGACCGGCGCCGTCACCACCGTCGAGGCCGACGGCCAGTTCACCGTCACGGTCGGCGGCGCCGCGCTCGTCCAGGGCAAGGAGGCGGGCACCGTGGTCCTCGCGTCCGGGATCACCCCGGGCGGCGACGCCGACGGATCGCCGCTCACCTACCGCATCGACGACTCCGCGGGCAGCACGGTCCTTCCCGCCGGCGCGGCCGGCCCGGGCGGCGAGCTGGGCGCGGTCACCGAGGTGCTGACGACCCGGCTGCCGGCGTACCGCGCCGGGCTGGATGCCGTGGCCGCGGACCTCGCCGCGGCGCTCAACGCGCAGCAGGCGGCGGGGTACGACGCCACCGGGGCCGCCGGCGCCCCGCTGTTCGCCTACGACCCGCTGGTCGGCGCCGCCAGCCTCCAGGTCGCGATCTCCGACCCCGACCGGGTCGCCGCGTCCAGCCTCCCCGGCGGCGTCCTCGACGGCGGGAACGCGGACCTGGCCAGCCGGGTGGGCGACTATCCCGAGGCCTATCAGCGTCTCGTCAACGGCCTGGGCACCCAGGTCTCCGCGCTCGAGCGCCAGCGCGCCAACCAGGCCTCCCTGACCGGCTCGCTGGACGACGCCCGGGAGCAGCTGGCCGGGATCAGCCTGGACGAGGAGACGGTCAACATGGTCGCCGCGCAACGGGCCTACGAGGCCGCCGCGCGGTTGATGACCACGCTGGACCAGGTGCTCGACACCCTCATCAACCGCACCGGCCTCGTCGGCCGCTGACCGGAGGCGACCACGACAGATGGCGATCGGACGCGTCACCCAGCGGATGATGACCGAGGGGTCCCTGGCGAACCTGCAGCAGAGCCTCGGCCGACTGGCGACGCTGCAGGAGCAGCTGTCCACGGGACGGGTGATCAACCGGCCCTCCGACAACCCGACCGGCACCACCGCGGCGATGCGGATCCGCTCCTCGGTGGCCGACCAGGCGCAGTTCGCGCGCAACGCCCGCGACGGACTCGGCTGGCTCGGCCAGGTCGACAGCACGCTCGACTCCGTGACCGGCGCCGTACGCCGCGCGCGGGACCTCGCGCTGCAGGGCGCCAACACCGGAGCGATGGGCCAGCAGGCCCGCGACGCGCTGGCGATCGAGGTCGAGGGGGTCCGCGACCAGCTGCTCGGCCAGGCCAACGCGCGCTACCTCGAGCGACCGGTCTTCGGCGGGGTGACGTCCGGGGGCCAGGCCTACGACGCGACCGGCACCTGGGTCGGCGTCCCCGGTGCGGTCAACCGGCGGGTCGCCGACGACGTGGTCGTCCAGGTCGACGTCGACGGCCGCACGGTGTTCGGCGACGGCGCGAGCTCGGTCTTCGCCGAGCTCGACGCCCTCGCGACCGCCCTGCGAGCCGGCGACAGCGCGGCCATCACCGCCTCCGTCGACGTGCTGCGCGCACGGGAGAACACCGTCGTCGGCGCCCGTGCCGCGGCCGGCACCCGCTACCAGCGCATCGAGCTGTCGGCCCAGGCCGCCGACGACACCAAGACGACGCTGGCCAACCACCTCAGCACCATCGAGAACGCCGACCTCGCCGAGACCACCGTGCATCTCAAGCTGCAGGAGGTCGCCTACCAGGCCGCCCTCGGGGCGACCGCCCGGGTGCTGCAGCCGAGCCTGCTGGACTTCCTGCGATGACCCTCCGGCCTGCGATGATGGGGCACATGGACCTCCCCGTCATCGAGCTGGCGCACCCGATGCCCGGGTTCCCCGACGACGCGCGGTTCGCGCTGGTGCGACTCGACGACGACGGCGTGCTGCACGGCTTCCGCTCGCTCGACAGCCAGGACCTGCAGTTCGTCGTGGTGCCGCCGGCACCGTTCTATCCCGACTACGCGCTCGACCTCGACGACGAGATCGCGACCGAGCTCGGCATCGACGAGACCGGTGTCGACGACGTCCTCGTGCTGCTGGTGGTCCGCGCCGGCGCCACCCTGGCCGACACCACCGTCAACCTGCGCGCCCCGCTGGTGGTCAACCCGGCGACCCGCCGCGCCAGCCAGGTCATCCTCGACGACGCGGAGCTGCCCCTCGCCGCCCCGCTCGTCGCCTAGCCCGACGCGATAGCCTCCCCACGTGCTGGTTCTCTCGCGTCGTATCGGCGAAAGCGTCGTCATCGGCGGCGGTTCGCCCGAGGCCGTCACCGTGACCGTCCTCGAGGTCCGCGGCGACGTCGTCCGGATCGGCATCGACGCCCCCCGCTCGGTCGCGGTCCACCGCGCCGAGCTGCTCGCCGAGCTCGCCGACGCCAACGCCGACGCCGCCTCGCCCCCGGACTCCACCGTCGCCTCCCTCAGCGAGGCCCTCCGCTCCCGCGGCTGACGCCCGCGTCGCGGGTGCGCACACCGTCGCGTGGGGCGGTGCGGGTGGTGGACGTCGGGTGACAGCGCCCGGCATGCGGGACTAGATCCCCACTCCCTCGACTCGGCTCATCCCCGTCCGCACCGGGCCGATCGGCAGGGTGATCGCCCTGCGCCTCGGTGGAGGCGCCCGCCTGGGAGGGAGGACGGATGGACGACGATGCCGAGATCATCGCGGAGTTCCTCGTGGAGTCCCACGAGAACCTGGACCGGCTCGATCGCGACCTGGTCGAGCTCGAGCGCGATCCGGGGTCGCGGGAGCGCCTGTCGAGCGTCTTCCGGACGATCCACACCATCAAGGGGACCAGCGGCTTCCTGGCCCTCAACCGGCTCGAGCAGCTGACCCACGTGGGGGAGACCCTGCTCTCGCGCCTGCGGGACGGGGAGGTGGCGATGACGCCTCCGATCGCCGAGGGACTGCTCGCCATGGTCGACACCGTGCGGGCGCTCCTCGACGCGATCGAGCGCACCGGCCGCGACACCGACCCGGCCGTCGCCGTCGCCCCGGTCGTGGCCGTCATCGAGGGCCTGCTGGCCGAGGAGCCCACGGAGGAGGAGCCCACGGAGGAGGAGCCCACGGAGGAGGAGCCCACCGAGGAGGAGCCCACGGAGGAGGAGCCCCCCGAGGCCGCGACGCCGCCCGCCGCGACCCCGGCCGCCGACGAGCCCTGGGACGGCGTCGAGCGTCGTGCCGTCGTGGACTCCTCGGTGCGCGTCGACGTCGATCTCCTCGACGACCTCGTCGACCTGGTGGGCGAGCTGGTGCTGACCCGCAACCAGCTGGTGCAGCGCAGCCTCGGCTCCACCGACGGCGAGCTGGTCCGGGCCAGCCAGCGGCTGGACCTGGTGGCCAGCGAGCTGCAGGAGTCGATCATGAAGACCCGCATGCAGCCGATCGGACAGGTCTGGTCGAAGCTGCCGCGGGTCGTGCGCGACCTGTCCCACCAGCTCGGCCGCGAGGTCGAGCTGGTCATGGAGGGGCACGAGACCGAGCTCGACCGCAGCCTGCTGGAGGCGGTCAAGGACCCGCTGACCCACCTGGTGCGCAACTCCCTCGACCACGGCATCGAGCCGCCCGACGTACGACGGGCCGCCGGCAAGCCCGCCACGGGCACGCTCAGCCTCCGGGCCTACCACGAGTCCGGCCAGGTGGTCGTCGAGATCGCGGACGACGGCAGGGGGATCGACCCCGCCGCGATCGGTGCGGTCGCCGTCGAGCGCGGCGTCGTCACCCGCGACCAGCTCGCCCGGATGGACGGCCGGGACGTGCTCGGCCTGATCTTCCGGCCCGGGTTCTCCACCGCGGCGGCGGTCTCCCACATCTCCGGCCGGGGCGTCGGCATGGACGTCGTGCGCACCAACATCGAACGGATCGGCGGCAGCGTCGACGTCTCCTCCGCTCCCGGTCACGGGACGACGACGCGGGTCCGGATCCCGCTCACGCTCGCGATCATCCCGGCGCTGGTGGTCGGGGAGGGCGGCGAGCGGTATGCCATCGCGCAGGCGAACCTGGTCGAGCTGGTGCGGATCGAGGGCGACGACCTGCGTCGCCAGGTCGAGGACCTCGCGGGCGCGCCCGTGCTCCGGCTGAGAGGGAGCCTGCTTCCGCTGGTCTCCCTCGCGGAGACGCTCGGCGGCGCGACGCCCGAGAGCCAGGCCCTCACGGTCGTCGTGTTGCAGTCCGACGACCTGCGCTTCGGCCTCTGCGTCTCGGAGGTGCACGACACCCAGGAGATCGTGGTGAAGCCGATCGGGCGCCAGCTGAAGGCGCTCACCACGTACGCCGGCGCGACGATCATGGGCGACGGGCGGGTGGCGCTCATCCTCGACGTCGCCGGCATCGCCGCCACCGCCGGCGTCGGCGCCACGCAGCAGGAGACCGCCGCCCCGGTCGTGGCCGATGCCGAGGATCGGACCGCGCTCCTGGTGCTGGAGGTGGCCGACGGCCGGCGGGCCGCGCTGCCGCTGGCGGCGGTCGCCCGGCTCGAGGAGTTCGGCCGCGACCGGGTGGAGCTCAGCGGCCGCTCGGAGGTCGTGCAGTACCGCGACGGCATCCTGCCGCTCGTGCGGCTCGCGTCCGCGATCGGCCTGCCCGAGACCAGCGACCGCAGCGACCGGATCAGCGTGGTCGTGCACGAGACCGGCGATGCGGCGGGTGCCGTGGGCATCGTCATCGACCGGGTGCACGACGTCGTCGAGGTCCCGGTCGTCGTCACCGACGTCGGGCGGCGCGCGGGCGTCACGGGCAGCGCGGTGGTCCAGGACCGGGTGACCGAGCTCGTCGACGTCGAGACGATCGTCCGCCGGGCGGCGGTGCCGGCATGAGCGGTACGACGACCGCGAGCCGGACCGCGGAGCAGTACTGCACGTTCTGGGCGGGCGGCCTCTACTTCGGCGTCGCCGTCGACGAGGTGCAGGAGGTGCTGCGCCACCAGCCGATGACACCGGTGCCCCGGGCCGAGCGGGCCGTGACCGGCCTGATCAACCTGCGCGGCCAGATCGTGACCGCCGTCGACCTGCGGGTGCGCCTCGCGCTGCCCGACCGGTCGGGCGACGCGGTCCCCATGAACGTGATCGTCCGCAGTCGCGGCGAGGTGGTCAGCCTCCTCGTGGACGACATCGGGGACGTCATCGACACGGCCGGTGTCGCCCCCCAGGCGGCGCCGACCACCCTGCCCCGCGACGTGCAGGACGTCGTCCGGGGCGTCCGGGCGCTGCCCGACTCCATCCTGCTCGTCCTCGACGCCGATCGCGCCGCGGACGTGGCGCCCACCCACGACACCCCCGGAGGTACCCCATGACCGAGATCCTCGAGGTGCCGGCCAACGGCACCGCTCCCGCCAAGACGGCGAAGCCGACGCCCGCGAAGCGGGCGCCCGTCGGCGGGAAGGCGCCGGACACCTCGGCCTTCGCCCTGTCGATGATGGAGAACTCCCCGACGAACATGATGTTCGCGGACCGCGACCTCGTCATCCGCTACATGAACCCCGCCTCGCTGCGCACGCTGCGCGGGCTCGAGGACGTGCTGCCGGTGCGGGCCGACGAGGTGGTCGGGTCCAGCCTCGACATCTTCCACAAGAACCCCGCCTACCAGCGTGGGCTGCTGGCGACCGCCGAGCACCTGCCGCGCCGCGCGAACATCCAGGTCGGTCACCAGACGCTCGACCTGCTGGTGAGTGCGATCACCGACGCCGACGGCGAGTACGTCGGCGCGATGGCGACCTGGGAGGTCGTGACCGACCGGCTGCGGATCGAGCGCGAGCGCGCCGAGGCGGCTGCCGACACCTCGGCGGTCAACAAGGTGCTCTCCGGCCTCGGTGCCGCGGAGGACGCGGATGCCGCGATCCAGGTCGCCCTCGACACCGTGCGCGGCGAGTTCGGCTGGGCCTACGGCTCCTACTGGAGCGTCGATGTCGCGGACGGGGTGCTGCGGTTCGCCCGTGAGTCGGGTGACGCCGGACCTGAGTTCCGCCAGGTGACCTTGCAGGCCACCTTCGCCCCGGGCATCGGCCTGTCCGGCCGGGCCTGGGCACAGCGCGACCTGTACTTCACCCGCGACATCGGCGAGATGACCGACTGCGTGCGCGCGCCCGTGGCGCAGCGGGTCGGCGTGAAGTCCGGGGTGTGCTTCCCGATCATCCTCGACGGCGAGGTCGTGGGCACCATGGACTTCTTCGCCACGGAGACCCTCGAGCCGAGCGAGCAGCGGTTGGACGCGCTGCGCAACGTCGGCCGGATGGTGTCGCACACCCTGGCGCGGATCCATCGGGAGGCCGCGGAGCGGGAGGCGGCCGCCGTCCTGGCCGGCAAGGTCGAGCAGATCCTCGACGTCGTCTCCGCGGCCGCCGCGGGCGACCTGACCCGCGACCTGGACATCGAGGGCGACGACGCCGTCGGTCGGGTCGCCGAGGCCCTGCGCACGCTGATGGGGACCCTGCGCTCCAGCATGGGCAACATCAGCGGCGCCGCCGAGACGCTCGGCACCGCGGCGGACCAGCTCACGTCGCTGGCCGAGGGCATGGGGGAGGGCGCCTCGACGACCTCGGACCGCGCGGCGTCCGCGTCGAGCGCCTCGGTCGAGGTGTCCGCGTCGATCCAGACCGTCGCCACCGCGGCCGAGGAGATGACCGCCTCCATCCGCGAGATCGCGAAGAACGCCACCGAGGCCGCGACGGTCGCCACCGACGCCGTGACCGTCGCCTCGGAGGCGCAGGGCACCGTCGCCTCGCTCGGGGAGTCGAGCGCCGAGATCGGCCAGGTGATCAAGGTGATCACCTCGATCGCCCAGCAGACCAACCTCCTCGCCCTCAACGCCACCATCGAGGCCGCGCGCGCCGGCGACGCGGGCAAGGGCTTCGCGGTGGTCGCGAACGAGGTCAAGGAGCTGGCCAAGGAGACCGCCAAGGCGACCGAGGAGATCGGTCAGAAGATCGAGGCGATCCAGAGCGACACGCAGGGCGCGGTGTCCGCGATCAGCCGCATCGCCGACGTCATCGCGCGGATCAACGACATCCAGTCGACCATCGCCTCCGCGGTCGAGGAGCAGACGGCCACGACCAACGAGATCGCCCGCTCGGTCACCGAGGCCGCCGCCGGCGCCAACGGCATCGCCGAGGACGTCACCCAGGTCGCCACCGCCGCTGCCGACACCCGCGAGGGCGCCGAGAACACGCTGGCCTCGGCCACCGCGCTCACCGGCGTCGCCGCCGAGCTGCGCGACATGGTCGGTCGCTTTCGGCTCTGAGCGTCCGGCAGGGTGCAGGAATCGCCGGTCGACCGGCGATTCCTGCGCTTGTCGTGCATTGCAACGCCCGTCAAGTGCAGGAAATGCCCGTCAGGTGCGCCCGCGGACGGGCCGCCGTCCCTCAGCCTGCGGCGGAGAACCGAGGCTTCGGGGACTCGGCCGCGGCGGTCGCGTCCGCACCGCGCAGGCGCACGGCGAGCAGCGCCGCCTGGGTGCGGTGCTGGAGGCCGAGCCGGGCGAGCAGGCCGGTGACGTGGTTCTTCACCGTCTTCTCGGCGAGGTAGAGCTTCTCGGCGATCTGGCGGTTGGTCATGCCCTCCGCGATGAGGAAGAAGATCTTGCGCTGCTGGGGGGGTGAGCTCGCAGATGACGTCGAGCGACCTGCGCTGCATCTCCATCTGCTCGACGACGCGGTTGGCGACGGCGGGGTCGATGAGCGAGTGACCGCCGGCGACGAGCTTGATGCCGTTGAGGAGCGAGTTGCCCTCGATCTTCTTGAGCACGTAGCCCGACGCGCCGGCGAGGATGGCCGCGGAGATCGCGTCCGGGTCGTCGTACGTCGTCAGGATGAGGGCCTTGATGTCGGGGTCGACCGAGCGCATCTCCCGGCAGATGTCGACGCCGGTGCCGTCGGCCAGGTTGGCGTCGAGGACGGCGACGTCGGGACGCAGCTGGAGGATCTCGCGCAGCGCCACCGTCGCGCTGCCGGACTGTCCGACCACCTCGAGCTCGGGATCGGTCGCGAGCAGGCTCGCCACACCCCGGCGGACCACCTCGTGGTCGTCGACGATGTAGACGCGGATGGGATTCTCGGCGGGCACGACGACGATTCTCCCGCGCCACGCCGCCGAGAGCGACCCATCGCGCAAGGTCGAGCCGGAGGGGCCGTGTCACTGGTCCGGAAGGACTAGCCCACCGGGTCTGATCGAGGGGTCAGCGCGCCCGCAGGTCGGCCAGCGCCGCCGCGACGTCGCGCTCGCCGCGCCGCAGGACGGCCAGCAGGGCCACGATGTCCGGGGTGGTGAGCCATGGGTCGTCGCCCCGCGGCTCGACGCACTCGGCCGCCTCGGCGGCGGTGATCCGGGTGCCGATCTCGATGCGGTACGACGTGTCGGCGAGCTCGAACGCGATGTCGGAGACGACCGCGGTGAAGTGCTCGTCGGTCACCGGGTCGTGGAGGACGAGGTGCTCGCCGGGCTCCAGGCCGCGGTCGAGACCGAGCCCGCGGTGGCTGATGGCGAGCGAGCGGCTGCGGAGAGTGAACGGGCTCAGCGCCACCACGATCTGCTGCACCGCGAACTCCCCGCTCCGTGGGCACCCGGCGTGCCCTGTCGCGGGTTCAACCCGCGACCGGCCGCGGCGTTACGGCACCGGGAGTCCTCTCGCTCCTAGTCATTTCTGACCATGCGCGTAGTTCCCGGGGGTGGTCAGCGGTATGGGTTCGCGCTAGGTTGGGTAGCGACGCAGCAGACATACGTGGCCAAGCCCACCGCCACACCGCTCTCGAGCCTCGGGAGTAACCGTGTCCACCGCATCGATCCCCACCATCCCCCACCGTTCCACCGCTTCATCCGCCGGCCGGGTGAGCTCCGCCGAGCGCAAGGCGCGCACCGCGGAGCTCCTGGCGAAGGCGCGGGAGTGTCCACCGGGGGAGCGCGACGACCTGCTCGACGAGGTCATCGTGCTCAACATCCCGGTCGCCCGCACCCTCGCCGCGCGCTACCGCAACCGCGGTCAGTCGGCCGACGAGCTCGAGCAGGTCGCCTGCCTCGCGTTGACGCGCGCCGTGCACTCCTTCGACCCCGAGCGCGGCGACGACCTGCTGGTCTTCGCCGTGCCGAGCATCCTCGGCGAGCTCAAGCGGCACTTCCGCTCGGCCGCCTGGGCGGTCCGCCCGCCGCGCCGGATCCAGGAGATCCGCCCGCGCGTCGTCGCGGCCGAGGAGGAGCTGGGCCAGCTCCTGGGCCGACCGCCGACGCCGCAGGAGCTGGCCGACGAGCTCGACTGCCCGGTGGCCGAGGTCGAGGAGGCCCTGGCCTGCGGCGACCTCGCGCATGCCGCCTCGCTCGACGAGCCCGTCGCGGCGACCGGGAGCCCGCTGGGCGACCTGCTGCCCGTGGTCGACGCCGGCTTCGAGCACAGTGAGGCCGTCGCCGTGCTGGGGCCGGCCTGCCGCCGCTTGAAGCCCCGCGACCGCCGCATCCTGAAGATGCGGTTCTACGAGCAGCGCACCCAGCAGGAGATCGCCGACGAGCTCGGCGTGACCCAGGTGCAGGTCTCGCGGCTCCTGCAGCGGATCTTCACCGACCTCCGCCGCGCCATCGGCGCGGAGCAGGGAGGCAAGCCCCGGGCCGCCTGAGCCCGGGGCCGCCGATCACGACGGCGGTCCGCCGATACCGGTCCCTCGATACGCTCAGGGACACCGTCGGCGGACCGCTGTCGCTGACGCGATCGCGGCGGGTCGGTGGCCGGCGATCAGGGCCGGAACAGCACCTTGACCATGCCGTCGTTCTTCTCGCGGAAGTCGTGGTAGGCCGCGGGCGCCTCCTCCAGCGGGAGGTGGTGCGTCGCGAAGGTCTCCACGCCGAGGTGGTCGGTCGGCTCCAGCAGCAGGGCGAGGATGTCGTCGCTCCAGCGCCGGACGTTGGCCTGGCCCATCCGGAGCTGGACCTGCTTGTCGAACATCTCCATCAGCGGCATCGGGTCCATCGGCCCGCCGTAGACGCCGATGACCGAGACGGTGCCGCCGCGGCGCACGGCGTCGATCGCCAGGTGCAGCGCGGCCAGCCGGTCCACGCCGGCGCTGCGCATCAGCGGCTGGGCGAGCCGGTCGGGCAGCAGGCCGACCACCTTCGCCATCGACTCCGCCACGGGCGAGCCGTGCGCCTCCATGCCGACCGCGTCGATCACCGCATCGGCGCCGCGCCCGCGCGTGAGCTCCAGCACGGTCGTGACGGTGTCCGCGTCGCCCTCGGTGACGAGCACCTCGGCGCCGTACGCCGAGACCCGCTGCAGTCGCTCGGGCACCGGGTCCACGACGAGCACCCGGATCCCGCGCATCAGCGCGATCCGGGCGCACATGGCGCCGATCGGTCCCGCGCCGAGGATCAGCAGGGTGTCCTCGGGGCGCAGGTCGGCGTACTCCAGGGCCTGCCAGGCGGTCGGCAGCACGTCGGAGAGGAACACGAAGCGGTCGTCGGGCGGTCCATCGGGGACCTTGATCGGCAGCCGGTCGGCGAAGGGCACGCGCAGGTACTCCGCCTGCGCGCCCGGCACCTGGCCGTAGAGCTTGCTGTAGCCGAACAGGCTCGCGCCGGTGCCCTGCTCGGTGTTCTGCGTCGTCTCGCACTGGCTCTGCAGCCCGCGGGCGCACATCCAGCAGCGACCGCAGCTGAGGTTGAAGGGGACGACGACCCGGTCGCCGGGGCGCAAGGAGGTCACGTCGCGACCGGTCTCCATCACGACGCCGATCGGCTCGTGACCGACGATGTCGCCCACCTCCATGAACGGCGCCAGTGGCTCGTAGAGATGCAGGTCGGAGCCGCACAGTCCGCTCGACGTGACCCGGATCAGGACGTCGTCGGGCTCCTGGATCCGCGGATCGGGCACGTCCTCGACGCTCATCCTGCCCTTGCCCTGCCAGGTCACTGCTCTCACGGCTGACCCTTCCTCCGTCGTCGATCACGGTGACTGTCGTCGCACCAGGGCATCCGGTCGGAGCGGCCGCACCGGCAGACCGCCACCACGGCGCGCTCGACGGGAGCCGCGGTGCCGTCGACGCCGACGACCTCGTCCGCGCCGCGGACCAGCAGCGGACCGCCGGGACAGTCGGTGACGACCACGCGTCGTTCGCTCATGCCGACCTCATCCCGCCGCCGGCGCATCGCGCCGGCTCTGCCAGCCGTCGAGCAGCACCTCGCCGGCGAGCCCGTCGACCGCCAGGCAGGCCGTGGCGCCGAGAACGACGTCGGCGGCGAGCTCGGGCTCGTCGGTCACCAGGGCCGCGCAGATGCCGCGGATCGCGAGCTGCTCGTGCACCGCGTCGGCCTCCACGTGCTCGTCGTAGTAGTCCTGGACGGGCTCGGGCAGCCGGAGTCGCCGCGCGCCGCGCAGGATTCGCTCGCACGGCAGCGAGCTGGTCGCCTCGAACGCGGCGAGGTGGCCCATGGCGGCGCCGCGCAGGCGCCGGTTGAGGGCGAACAGCGACATCAGGTTGACCGACGCGAGCGTGGCGCCCGTGGCCCGCTCGACGTACGGCGCCAGGTCGGTCGGCATGTCGAGGGAGGCCAGGGCGCGGGCGAACAGCGTCTGGTGCAGGCGGTCGGGACGCCCGCCGCCGTACTCGTCGTACTGCAGCTCGGCCAGGGCCACCTTCGCGGCGCCGCCGATCCGGGGCAGCACGAACGACTGCGGGTCCGACTCGCGCAGGTGGTAGACGGCGCGCTCGGCCAGGTAGGAGCAGAACTCCTCCCGCGTGGCGCGGCGGTGCAGGAACTGGGCGACGTCCGAGGGGCCCGAGCGCGCGGTCATCCGGACCAGCGCGGCGGTGACCTGCTCGGCAGGGGTGTTGCCGAGGTCCTCGAGCGCGGGTGCGTCGGCCGGCGCCTCGCTCACGAGCTGCCGGACGGCGTGCTCGAAGGTCCGCTCCAGGGCGGCCCGGCTCACCATCAGCAGCGGATCCCACTCGGCGTGCGGGTCCTCGACGTCGTCGAAACCGCGGTAGTGCAGCTCGTAGAGGACCCACAGCGCGAGCTGGAAGTCCCGGTCGGCCAGCGGGTACGCGATGTCGCCCATCGCCCGCGGCTCCGGCACGGAGTGCGGTCCGTTCGGGCGGGCGCGCAGCGTCTCCACGACGCCCTCGCTCAGCGGTCCGCAGGGTTGGGGCAGCCTCATCCGGTCCTCGTCCTTCCCTCCCACAGCTCGCCCAGGATCAGGCGCAGCATGGCGCGGCGCACAGCCAGGTACACCTGGAGGTGACCCCCTGTTGTGCGGCGCGACTCGGGTTCGCCATAGTTCTCGTCGCAGACGGTCCGATCGCCCATGTGACCTCCTCCGGTGGACTGCGGGTACCCGTGCCGGCTGCCTCCATACGCAAGCGTCGAGCCGAGCAGCAGGGAGCACGAGATGGTGGGAGAAGCGTGGGACGAGGCCGTCCCGCTGCCGCCGTTGGACCCCGACGGCCCGCGTCAGACGGGGCGGTTCGTCTACGACGTCGTCGACGAGCGCTGGGAGTGGGACGAGGACGTCTTCGCGATCCACGGCTACGAGCCGGGCGAGGTCGAGCCGACCACCGAGCTGATCATGCGGCACAAGCACCAGCAGGACCGCCCGCTGGTGGAGCAGACGCTCCGCGACGCGATCGCAGACGGGGCGCCGTTCAACGTCTACTACCGGATCCTCGTCGGTGGCGAGATCCGCAACGTCGTCCTGGTCGGGGAGGGCCGCCACGACGGCCGCTCCGGCGGCAAGGTCGACCAGCTCGTGGGCTACTACCTCGACCTGACCCCCGAGCTCGACGCGGAGACCGCCGCCGCGGCCGATGCCGCCGTCGCCGCGTCCGCCGCCTCGCGCGACACGATCGAGCAGGCCAAGGGCATCTTGATGCTCGGCTACGGCCTCGACGCGGATGCCGCGTTCGCGATGCTCAAGTGGTGGTCGCGCAACCGCAACGTGAAGGTGCGGGAGGTCGCCGAGCGCCTGATCCAGGTGGCTCGGGAGGGGCATGTCAGCCACCCGGGGCTGCGCCGTCTGCTGGACGCTCTGCTCGACGACCTCACCGCCAGTCGGGCGGCCCGCGAGGACCGCTCCGGCTGAGCCGTGGGGCGCACGACGCCCCCAGGTGTACCCGACTCGGCACACCCCACCCGGGGTAACGCCCGGGACATGACCGACACCGCCTTTCCCGCCCAGCAGCAGACGCCCCCGGGACTCACCGAGGAGATGCGTCCCCGCCCCGACCACGGTGAGCAGTCGTACGTCGGCCACGGCCGTCTGGACGGCCAGGTCGCCCTCATCACCGGCGGCGACTCCGGCATCGGCCGGGCCGTCGCGATCGCCTACGCCCGCGAGGGCGCCGACGTCGCCTTCACCTATCTCCCCGAGGAGCAGGAGGACGCCGACGCCACGTCGGCCCTCGTCACCGAGGCCGGACGCCGCGTGCTGGCGATGGCGCTCGACCTGCGGACGAGCGAGGCCTGCGACGAAGCGGTCCGCCGTACTGTCGACGAGCTCGGGTCCCTCGACGTCCTCGTCAACAACGCCGGCTACCAGATGGCGCGCGACCACGCCGTCGACGACCTCAGCGACGACCGCATCGACCGCACCTTCAAGACCAACCTCTACGCGCTGATGTGGTTAGTGCGCGCCGCCGCGCCGCACCTGCGCGAGCGTCCCGGCTGCATCGTCAACAACGCCTCGATCCAGGCGTTCGAGCCGTCCGAGACGCTGCTCGACTACGCCGCCACCAAGGCCGCGATCAACAACCTCACCGTCAACCTCGCGGCCTCGCTCGGCAAGGACGGGGTCCGGGTCAACGCGGTCGCGCCCGGTCCGATCTGGACGCCCCTGCAACCGGCCACCCAGGAGCCGGAGAAGGTCGAGCAGTTCGGCACCGACACCCCGCTCGGCCGCGCGGGTCAGCCGGCCGAGGTCGCGCCGGCGTTCGTGTTCCTCGCCTCGCCGGGCGACGCGTCGTACGTGTCCGGCACGGTGCTCGGCGTGACCGGGGGGAAGCCCGTCTTCTGACCCCGTCGCGGGGTACCTGACCGGCATGGAGAAGCGACCGCGTCAGACATCCGACGGCGAGCTGTCCGAGGTGGGCAGTCTCGACGACGCCGGCACGGCGGAGTCCCCGGGGGACGCCGTGGCGGGCCACCCGACCGACGACGACGTCCAGGAGGGAGCGACCGGGCCCGACGCCCGGACCGGAGACCAGGACCAGGAGGACCGATGACCATCCCCGACCCCGTGAACCCCGAGCGGCCACAGGAGCCGGACGAACCGGTGGACCCCGAGCAGCGCCCGGTCCCCGAGAGCGACCGGTCGGGCGTGGAGGACTACCACGTGCCCGACCGTGACCCGGAGGTTCCGCTGACCGAGGACGGCGAGGCCGTCGACCCCGACGAGGCGTATCCGCACGCTCAGGACGTGGAGGAGGACCGGGCGTGACCGGGGCACCGGCCGGGGCGCACGCGGGCAGGCCACCGCAGCAGATCACCCGCAACCTCAGCGAGCTGCTCCAGGAGCTGCGGGTGATGCAGACCGGCGTGCAGATCCTCACCGGCTTCCTGCTCACCGTGCCGTTCACCGAGCGGTTCACGGAGCTGACCGAGGGACAGCAGCGGATCTACCTCGGCATCCTGGTCGGCGCCGTGCTCACCACGCTGGTGATCGTGGCCCCGGTCTGCTACCACCGCGTCCTGTTCCGGCAGGGACGACGAGAGTGGATCGTCGCCGCGGCCCAGCGGTGCGCACTCGCCGGTCTGGTCGGCCTGGCCGCGGTGTCCACGGCCGTGGTGCTCCTCGTCTTCGACATCGTCCTCGGCCCGATGGCCGCCCTGGTCGCCGCGGCGGCGGTCGCGCTCGCCTTCACCCTGATGTGGGCCGTGGTCCCCTGGCGGGGCCGCGCGCGGTGAAGCGTTCGCAGCGACCGGCCGTCGTCGCGGTCCTCGTCGCCGGTCCGCTTCTCCTTCTCCTCCTGCTGACCGCGTGCGGCATGGTCGGGCAGCCGGACACCGCCGCCTGGGACGACCAGGCCGAGCAGGCGCTCACCGACGCCGGGAGCCAGGTGGGCACCGCCCGCCTCGCGCTGGAGTCGGCGGCCGAGGAGCGCACCTGGCCGGCGTACACGACCGTGCTGGTGGCCCGGGCCGAGGAGGCGGCGGCGAAGGCCGAGGAGGATCTGGCACGCGTCCAGGTGCCCGCGGGGCGGGCGGACGCCGCCGCCGCCGTCCTCGACCTGCTCGGTCGGGCGGCCGACCTGGTCCGCGAGGCGCGGGCGCACGCCGTCGACGGCGAGTACGACGACCGGGCGCTCCTCGACGAGCTCGACGGTCTCGCCGACGAGCTGAGGCGGGCTGCGCCGTGAAGCGCTACTTCGCGGTCCTCCTCGGCATCCTGACCGCCATCGGCGGCTTCGTCGACATCGGCGACCTCGTGACCAACGCCCAGGTCGGGGCCCGCTTCGGGACCTCGCTGGTCTGGGTCGTCCTGGTCGGCGTGGTCGGCATCTGCGTGTTCGCCGAGATGTCGGGGCGGATCGCCGCCGTCAGCCATCGCGCGACCTTCGACCTCGTCCGCGAGCGCCTCGGGCCGCGGATGGGCTTCTTGAACCTGATCGGCTCGATGCTGGTCACGCTGCTGACCTTCATCGCCGAGATCGGCGGCGTGGCGCTCGCGCTGCAGCTTGTCTCGTCGGTCCACCACCTGCTGATCGTGCCGTTCGTGGCCGTCGCCGTGTGGATCGTGCTGTGGCGCGCCCGGTTCTCGGCGATCGAGAACGTGCTCGGGCTCCTGGGCCTGGCCCTGATCGGCTTCGCGGTGGCCCTGTGGCAGCTCGGCCCCGACTGGGGCGAGCTCGCGGCGGGGCTGTCACCGGCGGAGAAGCCGGGCGCCGAGAGCTGGGCGACGTACGCCTTCTTCGGCGTCGCGCTTTTCGGTGCCGCGATGACCCCCTACGAGGTCTTCTTCTTCTCCAGCGGCGGCGTCGAGGAGCGCTGGACCACGAAGGACATCGGCGTGATGCGCGCCAACGTGTTCATCGGGTTCCCTCTCGGCGGCGTGCTCTCCGTGGCCATCGCGGCGTGCGCCGCCACGGTGTTCCTGCCGGCGGGCATCGCCGTCGAGACGTTGGGACAGGTGGGCCTGCCCGTGGCCGTCGGCCTCGGCAAGATCGGGCTCGCGGTCGTCGTGCTCGGCTTCTTCGCGGCCACCTTCGGCGCCGCCTGCGAGACGGGGCTGTCGACGGGCTACAGCCTCGCGCAGTACTTCGGGTTCCAGTGGGGCAAGTACGTCCGGCCACGCGAGGCGGCCGGCTTCCACATCATCCTGCTGGTCGCGACCGTCATCGCCGCCGGCGTGCTGCTCACCGGCGTCGACCCGATCATGGTCACCGAGATCTCGGTGGTCTTCTCCGCGATCGCGTTGCCGTTGACCTACTTCCCGATCCTCGTCGTGGCCAACGACCCCGACTATCTGGGCGAGCACGTCAACGGCCCGCTCGCCAACACTCTCGGCGTGGTCTACCTCGTCGTGATCACGATCGCGGCGCTCGCCGCGATCCCCCTCATGGTCGTCACGTCGATGGGACAGGGCTGATGGCGTCACTGGCGGAGCGCGAGGGCTACGACGTCGGGCTGCACCTGCTCGACCGGCAGGTCATCGGGGCCGACGACCGCCTCGTCGGCAAGGTCGACGACGTCGAGCTCCTCGTCGACGACGACGGATCCCTCGTGCCGACCGCGCTGTTGCTGGGACTCCCGGCGCTGCTGCCCCGCTTCGGCCGGCGGGTCGGCGGCGGGCTCGCCCGCGCGCACCGGCTGGTGCGGGAGGCGGCCGCCGACCAGGAGCTGCCCCTGGTCGTCGACTTCGACCTCGTCGAGGACGTCGGCAGCGACGTCAGGCTCGCGGAGCCGGCGCACGGCCTGCTGCACCGGATGGAGCACGACCGCGCGGCGGACCCCCGCCGGTGCCGGGTCGGCGGCCTCCTCGGGCTTCCCGTCCGGTGCGACGCGCTGCCCCGGCGCTCGAAGGTCCTCGACCTGCGGATGACCGGCACCCCCGGCGGCTCCGGCGAGCACCGCGTCGCCGCGCTCGTGGTCGGCCCGGGGCGGCCGGGCGCGCTGTTCGGCTACGACCGCAGCGGCGAGCCCGGACCGGCGGCCGTGGCCGCCGTCGTCCGCTGGCTGCACCGCCACGCCCGCGTGGTCGACCTCGGCCCCGGCGTCGAGATCGACCACGAGGCCGACGAGGTCCGGATCGGCGCCGGCACGTCTCTCTCCCCGCTGCGCGGGTAACGCCGGGACGAACCACCTCGCCCGACCGCGGGCTCGAGCGGCCCGGAGATCGGGCGACGGAGAGAACGAGGACGATCGGAGGAGCAGACATGCCCGGCAAGAAGCACGGACCCGGCATCAAGAACCCGGACGCCTACGAGGAGATCCGCAAGGACGGCGCCAGCAAGGAGAAGGCCGCCCGGATCTCCAACGCCATGGCCTCCGAGGGCGCCAGCAAGGTCGGCCGCCGCGGCGGCAAGGTCGGCGACTACGAGGACTGGACCGTGGACAAGCTGCGCAAGCGAGCCCGGGAGCTGGATATCGACGGACGCTCGTCGATGAAGAAGGACGAGCTGATCGACGCCCTCCGCCACCACTGAGTCGAATGGCGCGAGCGTGTCGCATGTCGTGCTCGCCGCCCGGGCGCTCGCTGCGCTCGGCCCGCGGGCGTCGCACGACGCGCTTCGCGCGTGCGCCACGCTGCCGCGCGCGCGGTCGAGTCCGGTAGGTGGTCGCGTTCGCGTGGCGGCAAGACCGGCGACGCACGGAGGGGGCTCGTCTACCTCCGCTCCGGTTGTTTCCTGCGCTCCGTCGCCGTCGCTTCCCGCGATGGCCGAGGTGACGGGCGCGAGCGTGTCGCATGTCGTGCTCGCCGCCCGGGCGCTCGCTGCGCTCGGCCCGCGGGCGTCGCACGACGCGCTTCGCGCGTGCGCCACGCTGCCGCGCCGCGGTCGAGTCCGGTAGGTGGTCGCGTTCGCGTGGCGGCAAGACCGGCGACGCACGGAGGGGCTCGTCTACCTCCGCTCCGGTTGTTTCCTGCGCTCCGTCGCCGTCGCCGTCGCTTCCCGCGATGGCCGAGGTGACAGGGCACGAGCGTGTCGCTCGTTCCTCGCGCCGCGCTGTCGCGCGCTGTTGGCTGTCGTAGGTCCTGCCATCGCGCGGCGGCAGCACGCGCTCGGCTCGCGGCGGCCGACGTGAGGGAGGATGGCGCGGGCGTCGCTCAGGCGAGGTGACGCGACGCCGTCCGGGACGGCGCGGTCGCGCGCCGGTGCTCCGCCGGTGGATCTCGACATGCCGGAGTCCCCGCGGGCAACGGTTCCTGCGGGGGCGGGGGCGGGGTGGCTACTCGTCGGGTGGGTCGGGGTCGCTCGACCGGTGGGTGTCGGTCCGGATGGGGTGGGTGCCGCGGTGGTCGACGCGGAACCGGTGACCGTGCGGGCTGGTCCACACATAGGTCGCGGGCGTCGGGATGTCGTAGCGCCAGGTCGAGTGCGTCTTGGCCCGATGGTGACGCCGGCACAACGGCACGAGGTTGCACGGACAGGTCGGACCGCCCTCGCTGTGGGGTCGGGCGTGGTCGAGGTCGCAGGCTCGTGCGGGTCGGGTGCAGTGGGGGAACCGGCAGGTGTGGTCGCGCAGGATCACGCGGGTCTTGTGGCGTCCGGGGATCTCATAGGCCCCGACGGGGACATGGTCGGCCAGGTCGATCACCGGGCGGACGATGACGGTGGTGTGCCGGGCACGGAGCCATTCGCGGATCTGGGCCGACGTGACCGGGCACCGGCCCTCTTCCCACCGACCCACCGGGTTCCAGCCCGCCTGGTCGTCGGCCGGGCTGTCGCTGGTGAGGGTGGTGTTGGTGATGTGGAGGTTGAGCACGACCTTGCGGCCCGGGACCGTGTCGACGACTTCTCCGGTGTCGGGGTCGGGGATCAACAGGTCCAACGCGAGGTCGTGGCGGGCGAGCTCGGCGGCGGCCTTGGACCGCCGCACATCCAACGACGAGTCGTCACCCAGCTTGGCGAGGGTCTCGGCACGCCGGGCGACCGCTTGGTTGAGGTCGTGCCCGTCAGCGGCGTCCAGCACGCCGTCGAGGTGGACCAGGCCGTGCTCGTCGACCTCACCAATGTCGAAGTGCCGGTGGTCGGCGGCCTTGCGTCGTTCGGCCTCGGCGTGTTCGGGGTCGAACCGGAGCACCGCTTCGGTGACGAGTCGTTCGAGCTGGGCCCACCCGACCCCGGAGGCGTCCCACAGCTGCCGGTCCACGAACGCCGCCGCGTCGGCGGAGAGGCGTCGGGTGAGGTCGGCGATCCGCTCGGCCCGCCACGGCGCCAACCGCCCCGCCACCACCGCGGCATACACGTTCGGGAGGCGCCAGGCGCACTCGATGACCCGCCCGACATACGCCTTTCCGCCGTCGGGGGTGCGGCCGAGGACGGCGATGAGCTCCATCAACGCGAACTCCGACACCAGCGGGGCACCCGCGCCGGCGATCGGGACCCCGGTGTCGAGGTAACCCTCGGTGAGGGTCGCGACCCCCTCGGGACCCGCGATGACGTGGTCGCTCGCCCACTCCACGATCCCGGCCCACTCCTCGATGAAGAGCTGGTTGCGGGCCTCGATCCCCGCGCTCAGCCGCGACAGCAGCGAGGCTGTCGACGAGGCACGGGTTCCGAGATCCATGAACGGATCCTCCCACCCACCCACGACACAACCCGAGCGTCGCAAACCCGCCTGTGCACAAGGGAAACCCACTCGCCGAGCACCGACAACAGACCTCTCGACCAGTGGGAAATGAGCCGGTGACACCTACGGCAGGCCAGCGACCCACACCGACCTGCCGCACGTGTCACCGACGCACGCTAGCCCTTTCGACCGCCGCCAAAACCGCAGCCGGCAACCCAACCCAGCCCCCGCCCGACCCTCCCCGTCGCTGCCTCTCCCAACCCGCCCGGCCACCCCACCGCAGCTAGCGAACAGCCCCCGCAGCACGACCGGCAACAAGGAACGACACCAGTCCGATCCCGCCCACCGGACCGCAACCTGACTGCACGACCCTGCCCGAAGCCCTCGGGCAGCCCCACAGCACGACCGGCAACAAGGAACGACACCAGTCCGATCCCGCCCACCGGACCACATCGCGGTGGTCGTCGTGGCCGCGCTGGTCCTCGTCGAGCCCGCGCGACCGACGCCACGGGACCGGCCTCGGCCCGACCTGCCCGGCGCGGTGCTGCTGACCGCCTGTCCGCTGCTGTTCGTCTACGCCGCGATCGAGGCCGGCGGGTCCGGCACGGTCCTCTGGCTGAGCCTGGTGAGCCTGCTCGGCGCGGCGGCTGCCGCCGCGGCCTTCGTCCGGGTCGAGGCGCGCTCGCCCGCCCCGCTGGTCCCGCCGGCCTTCTTCGCCCATCGCGACCGGGTCCGGGCGAATCTCACGACGATGCTGCTCAGCGGGGCGTTGTCGACATCGTTCCTGCTGTTCACGTTCTACCTGCAGGATCGTCGCGGGATCGGACCGCTGGCGGCCGGGCTCACGATGCTCCCGCTGGCCGCGGCGCTGATCCTGGCCTCGGTCGCGGTGCCCCGGCTGCTGGGCCGATGGGGCGCGCGCCGCTGCGTGCTGGCCGGACTGGGAGCCGCGGCCGCCGCGATGGCGGCGGTCGCGCTCGTGGCGGTGCTCGACGGCGGCGCGGGCTGGCTGGTGCCGGCGATGCTGCTCATCGCCGCCGGGATGGGCCTGGGCCTCGTCGGGCTGCAGTACGTCGCGGTCAGCGGCACCACCGACCGGGACGCCGGGATCGCCGCCGGCGTCCAGCGGGCGGCCGACCAGCTCGGCGGAGCGGGCGGTGTCGCCGTCTACGTCGGCCTCGGCTTCGCGCCAACGCCCTGGGGCGGGAACCCGTTCCTGATCACCGCGCTGCTCGCCGTCGCCGGCCTGGCGGTCGGTGCCGTGATCATCGGCCGGAGTCCCGTCGCCACGGCGGAGAGGTCAGCGATCCGCTAGCTGTGATGCGCAGCCGTCACGTCGCCACCCGGTCCTGGGCACCCTCGACGCCGGAGTGCTGCGCGCAGTTCGCGCAGCAGTAGATCGTGCCGGACGCCTCGATGCCGTGCCCGAGGATCCGGCAGTCGCAGTGCGCGCACGCGGGCGCGATCAGGTGCGCGGCGCACTCGATGCTGTCGAAGGTGAGGTGCGTGCCGTCCGCGGTCTCCACCGCGAACGTCTTGTCGTAGTCGTTGCCACAGGTGCTGCAGGCTCCCATCGTTCCTCCTCGTCGGGGTGCGGGATGCGCCCACGCGTCGTCAGCGCGGGAAGTACTCGTTGCGCAGGGTCGGGATCGCGTTCTGCAGGACGGCCTCGGGCGGCATCGTGACGGCGTGCCGGATCAGGTCGGCGACGATGGCGGGATCCATCATCCGCTCGGGCGGGAGATGCCACTGGTCCATCATCGGCGTGGCCATCGCGGCGGGATGGATCGAGCTGACCCTGATCGGCCAGGCGTGCTCGCGCGCCTCGGTCTGCACGATCTCGGCGAACTTGCCGAGCGCGGCCTTGGAGGCGTTGTACGCCGCCGCGCCGGCGCCGACGGTGAGGGCGCTGATCGACACCACGAAGACCAGGTCCGCCACCTCCCGGGGCGCGCCCGCGGTGGACGGAGCCCCGGACATCGCGGTGCGGTAGCGCACGAACGCGCGGCTGAGGTACATCGGGCCGTGCACGTTGACGGCGAACACGCCGTGCCAGGCGTCGTCGTCGATGTCGACGAGGTCGGCGCCGCGGTCGGTGCCGGCGTTGTTGACGAGGCAGTCGAGCGCGGGGCCGTGCTTCTCGAAGGCCGCTCCGACGCAGGTGGCGACCTGCTCGGGGTCGGTGACGTCGAGACGCACGGCCTCCGCGCTGCCGCCGGCCGCCTGGACGTGCGCCACCGTGGCCTCGGCCCCGGCGAGCGCGATGTCCGCGGCCAGGACGTGGGCGCCGGCCTCCGCGAGGGCGACGCAGGTGGCCCGGCCCAGTCCGCTGCCGCCTCCGGTCACCAGCGCCACGCGTCCGGACATGTCCCGGTCGATCATCGGATCAGCTCCTCGAGGTCGTGTCGTGCAGCAGGTGGTCCCACGCGCGCAGGAAGCGCGTCAGCCCGAAGTGCTCGAGCGCGTGGGCGCGGGCGGCCTTGCCGGCGAACCGGGCGGCCTCGGGGTCCCGCAGGAAGTGCCGGACGCCGTCGGCGAGGCCGTCGAGCCGGCAGGTGAGCACGCCCGCCTCCGGGGGGACGGCGAGCGGGGCGGCCGTGCTGGCGACGGCGACCACCGGCATCCCGAGCGTCATCGCCTCGACGAGGGCCAGCCCGAGCGAGGTCCACCGCGTGGTGTGGAGGTAGACGCGGCGGCGCGCCAGCTCCTCGTGCAGACGCGCCTGCGGCAGGTCGTCGTACCCGCGGATGCCGGGCTCGTCCTCGCCGTGCCGGGGCGTGGCCAGGCCCTCGACCGCCATCCCGAACACGTCGAGCGGCTGCGTGTGTGCGAGCCGCTGGACGAGGTCGGTGCCGACGGAGCGCCCGCGCCGCAGCGGCTCGTTGACGACCACCGCGGCGCGGGGGATCTCGCCGGTGTAGCGCTCGCCGGGGTCGACGACACCGTGCTCGACGACGGCCGTCCGGGCCGAGCCGCAGTCCCAGATCAGCTCGTTGAAGCCGGTGACGTGCACGATCGGGATCGCGCGCTGGTCGGCGAGGGGGTGGCGCGCACAGGGCACGTCGCCCGTCGGGGTGTTGTGCTCCAGGAAGACCGCGGGCACGTCCACGCCGGGCCGCCGCCCGAGCCACCGGGCGGCGAGGGCGAGCTCGTGCGGTCGCTGCAGCACGACGATGTCGACCTCCTCCTCGTCGAGCTGTGCCGGGGTCACCTCCCGGACCGAGGCCGGCCAGTCCCAGGTGCGGGCCCGGCCGCGCCCGTCCTCGCCACGGTCGGGCGTGACCGGCACGAGGTACTCGTGGGTGCCCTGGACGAACGCCGTCGTCCACGACCCGTGGACATGCCAGAGGAGGACCCGCATGGGTTCCGCCGTGCCCGGTTCGGCGCCGTTCATCCGGGGGAGCGGGGCCCCGGTTCTCCTCGCCGAGAACCGGTTTGTCGAACCGCTTCCCGGGCACCGCCCGGGGATCGTACTCAGGAGGGAGAGCGGTGCGGATCCTCGGCATCAACGCGGTCTTCCACGACCCGGCGGCAGCGCTCGTCGTCGACGGCCGGTGCGTCGCCGCCGCCGAGGAGGAGCGGTTCACCCGCCGCAAGCACGGCCACGCGAACCTCCCGTTCGCGGCCTGGGAGCTGCCGGGTCAGGCGGCCCGGTGGTGCCTGGCGTCGGCGGGTCTCACCGCCGCCGACCTCGACGCGGTCGCCTACTCCTTCGACCCGGGGCTGACCACGGAGCCGGAGGAGCTGGGCATCCACGATCCCTGGGACCACCTGCGCCGGACCTACGCGTGGCACGCCCCGGCGATGCTCGCCGAGGAGCTGCCCGGCCTGGACCCGGCGGCGGTCGTCTTCGTGCCCCATCACCACGCGCACGCCGGCTCCGCCGCGCTCGCCGCGCCGTTCGGCGATGCGGACGTGCTCGTGCTCGACGGGCGCGGCGAGTGCGGGAGCCATCTCGCCGGCCGGTACGACGCCGGCCGGCTCACCGTCCACGCGAGTCAGGGGCTGCCGCACTCCCTCGGCCTGCTCTACGAGGACGTCACCGCCCACCTCGGCTTCGTGCGCAGCAGTGACGAGTACAAGGTGATGGCGCTCGCGTCGTACGGCGAGCCGCGGTTCCTGCCCGAGCTGCGCGCTGCCGTGCGGGCCGACGACGCGGGCGGCTTCCGGGTCGACCGCGTCGACTGGGACGCGCTGGTCAAGCGGCGCGCGGCCGGCGAGCCGTGGACCGCGGACCACGCCGACCTCGCCGCCTCGCTGCAGACCCGGCTGGAGGAGGTCCTCGTCGAGCTCGCGCGCTGGCTGCGGTCCCGCACGGGCGGCAGCCGGCTCACCCTGGCCGGCGGGGTCGCGCTCAACTGTGTGGCGAACACCCGCCTCGTCGAGAGCAGCGGCTACTCCGACGTGTGGGTGCAGCCCGCGGCCGGCGACGCCGGCACCGCTCTCGGGGCCGCGCTCCATCTCGCCGCCGCGCACGACGACCCGGTGACGCCGATGACCGGTGCCGACCTGGGCCGGGGCTGGACGGACGACGAGATCGAGCACGCGCTGACGACGGCCGGGCTGCGCTTCGAGCGTCCCGAGGACCTCGCCGGCACGGTCGCCGAGGTGCTCGCCAACGACGGGGTCGTCGGCTGGTTCCAGGGCCGCAGCGAGTACGGACCCCGCGCGCTCGGCCGCCGGTCGCTGCTCGCGCACCCCGGGCACGCGCACAACGTCGAGCGCCTCAACGACGTCAAGGGGCGCGAGGAGTTCCGGCCGGTCGCGCCCATGGTGCGCCTGGAGCGGGCGGACGCCATCCTCGCGCGCGGACCGCTGCCGTCGCCGTACATGCTCTTCGTCCACGACGTCCTGCCCGCCTGGCGCGATCGGATCCCCGCCGTGGTCCATGTCGACGGCACCGCCCGCGCGCAGACGGTGGATCCCGACTCCGAGCCGCTGCTCGACCGGCTGCTCGCGGCGTTCGAGCACCGCACCGGACTGCCCGTGCTGGTCAACACGAGCTTCAACACGGCGGGCCGGCCGATGGTCGACACGCCTCGCGACGCCCTGGAGGTCTTCGGCAGCGCGCCGATCTCCCTGCTCGCGATCGGCCCGTTCGTCGTCCGCCGCGAGGCGATCTCGTCATGTCCGTGACCACCGTCGTGATCCCGACCGTCGGGCGGCCGAGCCTGCAGCTGCTGCTCGCCGCGCTGGCGCGCCAGGAGCGGCCGGTCACGTTCCCGGTGGTCGTCGTGGACGACCGGCCCGGGGGAGCGGACCTCGACGCGTCGACGCTCGACCCCACCGGCCGTCTGGACCTGTGGGTCCTGCGCTCGGGCGGCGGCGGACCGGCCCGGGCCCGCAACCGGGGCTGGCGCCATGCCCGCACGCCGTGGGTGAGCTTCCTCGACGACGACGTCGTCCCGGGACCGGGGTGGTCCGAGGCGCTGCTCGACGACCTGGCTCACGCCGAGGCCTGCGGATACGCCGCCAGCCAGGCCCGGCTCGTCGTCCCTCCGCCGGAGGGGCGGCGCCCGACCGACGACGAGCGCGCCACCCTCGGCCTGGTCGACGCCTGGTGGATCACCGCCGACATGTCGGTACGCCGCGCGGCCCTCGACCGTGTCGGCGGCTTCGACGAGCGCTTCCCGCGGGCGTTCCGGGAGGACACCGATCTCGCGCTGCGCCTCGGGGCGGCGCGGGGGAGGGTGGTCCACGGCCACCGGCGCACCCTGCACCCGGTGCGACAGGACGACTTCTGGGCCAGTCTGCGGCGCCAGCGCGGCAACCAGGACGACCAGCTGATGCGGCGGCTGCACGGGCGCGACTGGCGCCGGTCCGGACGGGCACCGCGCGGCGCGCTGCGCCACCACGCGGCCGTCACCGCCTCCGGCGCGCTCGCCCTCGGTGCGCTCGCCGTCGGATCGCGGCGGCTCGCGGCCGCCGCCGGCCTCGGGTGGCTGGCGGGCACCGCCGACTTCGCGGTCCGGCGCATCCTGCCGGGACCGCGGACGACGCCGGAGGTGCTGCGGATGACGGTGACGAGCGTGGCGATCCCGCCCGCGGCCTGCGCCCACACCGCGATCGGCCGGATCCGGCACCGCAACGCCGAGCCGTGGAAGGGTCTGCCGAGCGCGGTGCTCTTCGACCGGGACGGCACGCTCGTGCACGACGTGCCCTACAACGGCGACCCCGACCTGGTGCGGCCCGTCGCGGGCGCCCGCGAGGTGCTCGACCGGCTGCGCGAGGCCGGCGTGCGCATCGCGCTGGTCACCAACCAGTCGGGGATCGGCAGGGGCATCCTGGCGGCCGAGGACGTCGGCGCCGTCAACGCCCGGGTGGCGGCGCTGCTCGGCCCGCTCGACGGCTGCTACGTCTGCCCCCACGCGCCGGGCAACGGCTGCGAGTGCCGCAAGCCCGCTCCGGGCCTGGTGCGCCGCGCCTGCGCCGAGCTCGGCGTCGAACCCCGGCGGGTCGTGGTCGTCGGCGACATCGGTGCCGACGTCCGCGCCGCCGCGGCGGCCGGAGCCCGCGCCGTGCTGGTGCCGACACCGCAGACCCGCATCGACGAGATCTGCGCCGCCCCGCTGGTCGCCGCCGACCTGCGGGAGGCGGCCGAGCTCATCCTGCGAGGTGCCTGGTGACCCATCGCCTCGCCGTGCGCCTCGACAGTCTCGGAGACGTCCTCGTCACCGGACCCGCGATCCGCGCGCTCCGCGCGACCGCCGACCGGGTCACCCTGCTGTGCGGCCCGCGGGGCGCGGCCGCCGCCCGGCTGCTGCCCGGCGTGGACGAGGTGGTCTGCTGGCGCGCGCCGTGGATCGACCCCGAGCCCGACCCGGTCGACCCGGACCGGGTGCGCGGCCTGCGCGACCTGGTCGGCGGCCTCGGTGTCGACGAGGCGGTCGTCTTCACCTCCTTCCACCAGTCGTCCCTGCCGACCGCCCTGGTGCTGCGGATGGCAGGGGTGCCGTGGGTCGGGGCGGTGAGCCGGGACTATCCCGGCTCACTGCTCGACCTCCGGCTCCCGTTCGCCGGCGTCGTGCCGGAGCCGGAGGCCCAGCTGCGGCTCGCGATCGCCGCCGGGGGCCGCCTGCCCGCCGGCGACGGCGGCCGCCTGGCGGTCCGGCCCGACCTGCCGGCGCCGCCCCCCGGCCTGCCCGACCGCCCCTACGCCGTCCTGCACCCCGGCACCTCGGTGCCGGCCCGCGCCTGGCCCGTCGCCGGCTACGCCGAGGTGGCCCGGCAGCTCGCGGTCGCGGGGATCGGCGTGGTCGTCACCGGCACGGCGGAGGAGCGGCCGCTGACGTCGTACGTCGTCGCGGGGGTGCCGCAGGCCGTCGACCTCGCCGGCGCGACCGACCTGGCGGGCCTCGCGGCCGTGCTGCGCGACGCCGCCGTGGTCGTCGTCGGCAACACCGGCCCGGCCCACCTGGCCGCCGCCGTCGGCACCCCCGTCGTCTCGCTGTTCGCGCCCACCGTCCCTGCGACGTCGTGGGCGCCGTACGGCGTGCGGCGGGAGGTCCTCGGCGACGAGGACGCGCCGTGCGCGGGCTCGCGCGCGACCCGCTGCCCGGTGCCGGGCCACCCGTGCCTGGCCTCCGTCACGGCCCGCGAGGTGCTCGACGCGATCCGTCGCCTCGCCGGGCCCGCCATCGACCTGAGTCCGGATCCAGCACCCGGGAAGGGGATGCCTCATGAGGATCTCGCTCGTATCCGAGCACGCGAACCCGCTCGCCGCGCTGGGAGGTGAGGACGCCGGCGGCCAGAACGTCCATGTCGCGCGGCTCGCGGCCGGCCTGTCCCGCCGCGGCCACCAGGTCACGGTCCACACCCGCCGTGACGACGCGTCCGTGCCCCGGCTCGTGGAGGCGCCGGACGGCTACCTCGTCGACCACGTCGCCGCGGGGCCGCCCGAGCCGATCCCCAAGGACCGCATCGCCGAGCATCTCGCCGAGCTCGCCGGGGGCCTCGCCGACAGGTGGCGCGCCGACCCGGTCGACCTGGTGCACGCCCACTTCTGGATGAGCGGTGTGGCCGCGGTCCGCGCGGCGCGGAACGTGCCGCGACCCCCGCCGGTCGTGCAGACCTTCCACGCGCTCGGCGTCGTGAAGCGGCGTCACCAGGGGGCCGCGGACACCAGCCCGCCGGGGCGGGTCGACGCCGAGCGTCGACTGCTCGGCGAGGTCGACCACGTCGTCGCGACGTCCACCGACGAGGTCCGTGAGCTCGCGGCGCTCGGGATGCCGGCCGGCCATGCCAGCGTGATCCCGTGCGGCGTCGACACCGCGGGCTTCACGCCGGCCGGGACGCAGCCGCCGGGCCGGCGCCTGGTCACCGTCGGCCGGATGGTGCCGCGCAAGGGCTACGACACGGTCATCCGGTCCCTGGCGCGGGTCCCCGACGCCGAGCTGGTCGTCGTGGGCGGACCGTCCGCCTCCGCTCTCGACGGCGATCCGGAGATCGCCCGACTGCGCGCGATCGCCCGGGCCTGCGGTGTCGCGGACCGGGTGACCTTCACCGGCGCCGTCGCGCCCGAGGAGGTGGCCCGGATCCTGCCGACGTGCGACATCGCGGTCACCGGCGCCTGGTACGAGCCGTTCGGCATCGTCCCGGTGGAGGCGATGGCCTGCGGGCTCCCGGTCGTCGCCACCGACGTCGGCGGTCACCGCGACACCGTCGTCCCCGGCGGCACCGGCGAGCTGGTGCCGCCGAAGGACCCCGACGCGATGGCCGCGGCGCTTCGCGGACTGCTCGACGACCCCCTCCGCCGACGACGGTACGGCGCCGCCGCGCGGCGGCGCGCGGTCGAGCTCTTCGACTGGCCGATCGTCGTCGAGCGCACCGAGGCGGTCTACCGCGCCCTCGCGGAGCGGGCCCACGACCTCGCCGAGGCGGCCGGATCATGACCCTCGCCGCCACGACGTCGGGCACCCGCTGCGCGCATGCCCACCTCGCCAGCCTCGCGGACGCGCTGCCCGCGTTCGGCCACTGCGTCGACGTGGTCGACGAGTGGGGCACCCGACTCGCGACCCACCTGCGTGGCGGCGGTCGCCTCCTCGCCGCCGGCAACGGCGGCAGCGCCGCCCAGGCCCAGCACCTCACGGCCGAGCTCGTCGGCCGGTTCCGCGACGAGCACGCGCCCATGTCGGCGATCTGCCTGAGCGCGGAGACCTCCAGCCTGACCGCGATCGTCAACGACTACCCGCCCGAGGAGCTCTTCGCTCGTCAGGTCGAGGCGCACGCGCGTCCCGGCGATGTCGTCATCCTGCTCTCCACCAGCGGGCGCAGCCCGAACGTCGTGGCCGCAGCGGAGCGGGCGCGGTCGGTCGGCGCCCGCGCCTGGGCGCTGACCGGGCCGCTGCCCAACCGGCTCGCCGGCGCCGCCGACGAGGTGTGCGCCGTGGAGTGCGACTACCCGGCCACCGTGCAGGAGCTCCACCTGGTCGCGGTCCACGTCCTGTGCGCCGCCGTCGACCGCACCCTCGGCGTCCGCGGCGGTCCGTCGTGAGCGGCGGGCCGATCGTCGTCGTCGGCGACCTCCTCCTCGACATCGACGTCCACGGCCACGCCGACCGGCTCGCGCCCGACGCCCCGGTCCCCGTGCTCGACATCGACGACGAGGTGAGGCGTCCCGGTGGCGCGGGCCTCGCCGCCACCCTCGCGGCCCGGTACGGCGAGCGACCGGTCGTCCTCGTGACGCCGGTCGCCGACGACGACCGGGGCCGTGACCTCGTGGCGCTGCTGGCGGAGCGCGGGGTCGAGGTCGCCGCGCTGCGCCTGGACGGCCCGACGACCGTGAAGCGACGGGTGCTCGGCCAGGACGGCCGCCCGATGCTCCGGCTCGACGAGGGCGGCGGCACCGCCACCGGACCGGTACCGCTGGCCGCGACGCGCGCGCTGCGCGGAGCCGGAGCCGTCCTGGTCGCCGACTACGGACAGGGCGCCACCGCGGTGCCCGAGCTCCGCGAGGCGCTGGCGGCCACTGCCGCACCGGTGGTGTGGGACCCGCATCCCCGCGGCGCTGCGCCCCTCCCCGGCCTGGACCTGGTCACCCCCAACCGCGACGAGGCCCGGCGGCTCGCGGCCGACCAGGTCGCCGGCGACGATCTGCGCGCCGTGAGCGCGCGGGCGCGCCTGCTGCGTGAGCGCTGGGACGCCGGGGGAGTGGCCGTCACCCTCGGCCGCCAGGGCGCGCTCCTGCTCGCGGACGGCCCGCCGCTCGTCGTACCCGCTCCGGCCGGGGACGCCGGTCCGGTCGACCCCTGCGGCGCGGGCGACTGCTTCGCGGCCACGGTCGCTCTCGCGCTCGCCGACGGTGCCACGACCGCCGAGGCGGTGGGCGCGGGCGTCGCCGCCGCATCGGGCTTCGTGCGGTCCGGCGGCGTCGGCGCGCGGCCGTCCCCGACCCGGCCGAGCGGCGCGCTGGGGCTGGACGCGGCGGTGCGGTGCGTCGAGCGCGTCCGGGCGCGTGGCGGCACCGTCGTCGCCACCGGCGGCTGCTTCGACCTCCTCCATGCCGGCCACGTCGCCACGCTGCGCGCCGCGCGGGACCTCGGCGACTGCCTGGTCGTCCTCGTGAACTCCGACGCCTCGGTCCGGCGGCTCAAGGGCGACACCCGGCCGGTGGTGCCGGAGGCCGACCGCGCGCAGGTGCTGGCCGCCCTCGACTGTGTGGACGCCGTCGTGGTGTTCGACGACGACACCCCGGTGCCCCTGTTGCGGCGGCTGGAGCCCGCGGTGTGGGCCAAGGGCGGGGACTACTCCGGGACCGACCTCCCCGAGACGCCGGTCCTGGCGGAGTGGGGCGGCGCCGTGGTGCTGCTGCCCTACCTCGAGGGGCGCTCGACCACGGGCCTCGTGCACCGGGTCGTCGCGGCCGCCGGATGACGGGACGACCGGCGTGACGGGGGTGCGCCGGTGCCTGGTCCTGCGGGCGCTCGGGCTCGGCGACCTCCTCACCGGCGTGCCCGCGCTCCGGGCGCTGCGTCGCGCGCTGCCGGGCTGGGAGGTCCGGCTCGCCGCGCCCGCGGTGCTCTCCCCGCTCGTCGGGCTGGCCGGCGCCGCGGACGCCGTCGTCGCCACCCCCGACCTCGGCCCGGTGCCGTGGACGGGCCCGCCGCCCGAGCTGGCCGTCGACCTGCACGGCAACGGGCCGGCCAGCAAGATCCCGTTGCAGGCCCTGGAGCCGCGGCGGCTCCTCGCCTTCGCCGGCCCCGGACGGGCCGGCGAGCGGGTGTCCGGACCGGCCTGGCGCCGCGACGAGCACGAGCGGGAGCGCTGGTGCCGCCTGGTGCGCGAGGGGCTCGACGTCCCGGCCGACCCGGCCGACCTCCTCCTGCGCCGCCCGGCCGGCGCCGTGCCCGCGGGAACGGGACCGTTCGTCGTGCACCCGGGCGCCGCGGCCGGCAGCCGTCGGTGGCCCCCCGACCGGTTCGCCCGGGTCGCCGCCCGCCTGGCCCGCTCCGGCCCCGTCGTGGTGACCGGCTCCGCGGCCGAGCGCGACCTCGCCGACGGCGTACGACGCGCGGCCGGTCTGCCGGCCTCGGCGCTCCTCGCCGGGCGGACCGACCTGGCCGAGCTCGCGGCGCTGGTCGCCGGCGCCCGCCTGGTCGTCTGCGGCGACACCGGGACGGCCCATCTGGCCTCGGCGTTCCGCACCCCGTCGGTCGTCCTCTTCGGACCGATCCCCCCGGCGTTCTGGGGGCCGCCGACCGATGGGCCGCATCGCGTGCTGTGGCACGGCACGGGCACCGAGACCGGTGATCCGCACGCCGCGGAGCCGGATCCGCGCCTGCTGCGGATCTCGGTGGAGGAAGTGCTGGCCTTCTGCGCCGAGGCCGCGTAGCGTCGAGGACATCCAGGGGCTCTTCGCGTCTCGCCACTCACGGTGTCTCCACCTTTGGTTGTTCGACTATCAGGAAACCAGGCGATGCACGTGGCCGACCGGCTCTCCGAATGCTCCGTCACGTCCGCGCCCGGTCCCGGCACCGCGACGCTGCTCGTCGAGGGCGACCTGGTCGTCACGACGACGGTCGTGCTCGAGGGGGCGGTGAACGCCTGCCTGCGAAGCCGGCCCCGCACGGTCGCGGTCGACCTCGCGCGGGTCCGCTTCATGGACGGCGCGGGCATCACGGCCCTGCTCACCTGCCGGGGCCGGGCGGCCACCCAGCGCACCCGCCTGGTGGTGACCGGTCCGAGTCCGAGCCTCGCCCGGCTGATGCGGCCCGAGATCCGCGCTCTGCTCGCGATCGGCCCCGAGCCCGCTGCCGAGCGAGCCCCTCGGCACGGAGCCCGGCCGGGCCGGTTGCTCACCTGCATGGCCTGCGGCGCCACGACGGAGCACGTGCCCGGTCCGCAGACGCGTGGCCCGGACGGGGCCGTCCTCGTCCAGTGGTGGAGCTGCACCGCGTGCGACGAGGGCAACACGCTCCTCGACTGAGCGCCCGGTCAGGCGAACACGGTCAGGCGCACCCGGTCAGGCGCACACGGTCCAGCCTGCGGACTCCCAGCGGGATCGGTCCAGGCAGCGGCGGGGGTCGACCACGCGCCGGTGCCGCACCAGCGTCCCGAGCGCGACCGGGTCGAGCTCGGCGAACTCCTGCCAGTCGGTGAGGACGAGGACCAGGTCGGCGTCGCGGCACGCCTCGGCGGCGCTGGCGGCGCTCGCCAGTCCCGCCGCGGGCGCGACCGGGTCGTAGCCCACGACGGTCGCGCCGTGCTCGCCCAGCTGGGCGGCGATGTCGAGGGCGGGCGAGTCGCGCACGTCGTCCGACCCGGCCTTGAACGCGGTCCCCAGCACGGTGACCCGGTGGCCGCCGGCGCCGCCCAGCAGGTCCTCGGCGAGGCGGACCGTCCGCTCGCGCTGCCACCGGTTGACCCGGTCGGCGCCGCCGAGGAAGTCGGCCGCCACGTCGAGGCCCAGGTCGCGGGCATCGGCCAGCAGGCCGCGCAGGTCCTTGGGCAGGCAGCTGCCGCCGTACCCCGGCCCGGGAGCGAGATAGTCACGGCCGATCCGCGGGTCCTGGCCGACGATCTCGGTCAGCGAGGCGACGTCGGCGTGCGCCGCCTCGCAGATCTCGCCGAGCACGTTCACCGTGGAGACCCGGACGGCCAGCATCGCGTTCGCGGCGAGCTTGGCCAGCTCCGCGGTCTCCAGATCGGTCGTCAGGAACGGGACGTCGCGCCGGATCCAGTCGGCGTACACCTCGCGGAGCGTCGCCAGGCCCTCTCCGTCGACCGTCCCCACGACGAGGCGGTGGGGAGCGCGGGAGTCGGCCATCGCGTGTCCCTCACGGAGGAACTCGGGGTTCCAGGCGAGCGCGACCGCGTCGCCGGCCGGTGCCTTCGAGCGCAGCAGGTCGCGGATCCGTCGCGCCGTGCCGACCGGCACCGTCGACCGGCCCACGACCAGGGCGGGACGGTCGAGGAGGCGGGCCAGCGACGTCACCAGGTCCTCCAGGACCGACACGTCGATGCCGCCCGACCGGGTGTCGGCGGGATGGCCGGAGGTGCCCACGCAGACGAAGTGGACCTCGGCGCCGGCCGCGTCGGCGAGCTCGGTGGAGAAGCGCAGCAGGCCGGACCCGCGTCCCGCGCGCAGGGACTCCTCCAGGCCCTCCTCGAGGAAGGGCGCGCGGCCCCCGGCCAGGCTGGCGATCCGCTCCGCGTCGCGGTCGATCCCCACGACCTCGTGCCCCGCTTCCGCCAGGCAGGCCGCGTGGGTGGCGCCGAGATAGCCGGTGCCGAGGACCGCGACACGCATCAGGCACCCATCGGCGTGGCCGCGGCGCCCGCGAGCCGGTCGGCGTACCAGGCCGCGGTGCGCGCCAGGCCGGTGCGCAGGGGCGTCGTCGGCGTCCAGCTCAGCCGCGTCCGGGCGCGGGCGAGGTCGGGTCGGCGGACCAGCGGATCCTGCTCGGCGCGGGGGACGTGCCGCACCGGCGAGCTCGACCCAGTCACCCGGAGGATCACGTCGGCCACCTCGCGCACCGAGCGCTCGTCGTCGCTGCCCAGGTTGACCGGCCCGGACTCGTCGGACGCGGCGAGTCGGACCAGGCCGTCGACGAGGTCGCCCACCCAGCACAGCGACCGGGTCTGGGAGCCGTCGCCCGCGATCGTCAACGGCTCCCCCGTCAGCGCCTGCACCATCAGGGTGGGGACCAGCCGCCCGTCGTCGACGGCCATGCGCGGCCCGTAGGTGTTGAAGATCCGGGCGATCCCCGTCCGGGTGCCGTGCACGTCGCGGTGGGCGACGGTGAGCGCCTCGGCGAAGCGCTTGGACTCGTCGTACATGCTGCGGGGGCCGGTGGGGTCGACGCGGCCGCGGTAGGTCTCCCGCTGCGGATGCTGCTCCGGGTCGCCGTAGACCTCCGACGACGAGGCGAGCACGAACCGGGCGCCGTGCCGCGCCGCCAGGTCGAGCGCGTGACCGGTGCCGTGCGAGCCGGCCCGCAGGGTCTCCAGCGGCAGCCGCTGGTAGTGCAGCGGGGAGGCGGGGGACGCCAGATGGAAGACCGCGTCCACCGGCCCGTCCACCGGGATGCCCGCGGAGACGTCGGCCTCGACGAATCGGAAGCCCGGCAGGCCGCGCAGGTGGGCCACGTTGTCGAGGCTGCCGGTCACCAGCGAGTCGACACAGGCGACGCTCGCGCCGCCGGCGAGCAGGCGCTCGCACAGCCACGAGCCCAGGAAGCCGGCACCGCCGGTGACGACGGCGTGAGCGGGAACGTTCATCCGCGGGCGGTACCCCCGCGCACGCGACACTAGACCCAGCGGGAGAACCAGACCCGGTCGAGCCACTCGCTGTGCGTGAGCATCTGGTTGGTCCAGATCGGCCAGAACCACGCGAAGTTCACCAGGGTCAGCACCACGAACGCGCCACTGACGACGACGCCGGCGGTACGCCGGGCCGAGGGTGCCCGTGAGGGGCCGATCATGGCCCCGATCGCGAGCGTGATCGCCAGGATCGTGAACGGCAGGATGGCGATCGCGTAGAAGAGGAAGATCGGCCGGTCGTCGTACATCATCCACGGCAGCCAGGCCGACAGCGCGCCGACGACGGCCAGCCCGTAGCGCCAGTCGCGGGCGCCGATCCACATCACCACGGCGAAGAGCAGGGCGACCACACCGCCCCACCACAGCACGGGCGTCGGCAGCAGCAGCACCTGCTTGATGCAGTCGCTGTCGGCGGGCGCGTCGCAGCCGGGGGCGTCCGGCGAGATGTCGTTGGTGACCGCGACGCCGACGGGCCGGTTGATGAGAAGCCAGCTCGACGGCTTGGACTCGTAGAAGTGCGTGGAGCAGTTCAGGAAGTGGGTGTGGAACGTGTAGACGTCCTGGTGGTAGTACCACAGCGAGCGCAGCGACTGCCATGCCTCGCCCACGCCGCTGGCGTCCTTCTCGGTCGCGGTCGGCCACTTCCGCGTCGGGTCGAGGTCGGTCGCGACATAGGAGTCGTCGTCCTTCGCGCAGTGCCCCTGCCCGGTGTACTGGCGGTACTGCGTCGAGCTCAGGTGCTCCTCGTACTCGTCGGCGTGGGCCAGCCAGCCGCCCCAGGTCGCGATGTAGACCAGCAGCGCGACCACGACCAGCGACAGGAACGCCGGGATGCCGTCGGCGATCGCGCCCTTCACCAGCGCCCAGCGGATGCCGAGCGAGCGCCGCGCGCCCGCGCTCCAGATCCAGCACAGCACGCCGAGCGCGGCCAGCGGGTAGAGCGCCGTCCACTTGGTGCCGACCGCGAGGCCGAAGCAGACGCCGCCGGCCAGCAGCCACGGCCGGAGGAGGATCCGCGGTCCCCAGCCGGTGAGCGCGACCCCGTCCTCGGTGCGCCGGGCGCGTCGCGCGAGCCGCGCCCGGTGCCAGTCGCGGTCGGCCACCAGGCAGGAGACGCCGCAGAGCAGGAAGAGCGCCAGGAAGATGTCGAGCAGGGCGAGCCGGGAGAGCACGAAGTGCAGGCCGTCGAGCATGAGCAGGCCGCCGGCGATGCAGCCGAGCATCGTCGAGCCGGTCATCCGGCGCACCAGCCGGCACATGACGAGCACCATCAGCGCGCCCGCGACGGCCGACGCGATCCGCCAGCCGAACGGGTCCATGCCGAACGCCTTCTCGCCGAGCGCGATCAGCCACTTGCCGACGTCCGGGTGCACGGCCAGGGAGGGCTCGCCGGTCCAGACGCCCTGGGTGTGCCCGGCGAGGATGTCGGCGTTGATGTCGGTCTTGGTCGTGCCGTCGGCGTCGGTCAGGTAGGTCTGGACGTAGCCGTTGTTGAGCAGCGACCAGGCGTCCTTAGCGTAGTACGTCTCGTCGAACGCGAAGCGGTGCGGGTTGCCGAGCCCCACCACGCGCAGCCCGAACGCCAGCAGCGTCAGCCCGATCGGCCCCAGCCAGCCGAGCAGCCGGTCGCGCCCCGAGAGCCGCCGGATCGGGCTGATCGCCCGCTCCACCGCCAGCGGCACCCGCCGGCCGAGCGCGGTGCGGGAGAGGCCGACGACGGTCACGGAGCCGAAGCCTACGCAGTGCTCGATGGTCGGGCGCGGCGCCTGCGATGCGCGCCGCCCGGGCCGGTCCGGCCGCGGCCTGCGATGATCGGTCCCGTGAGTGGAGTCCTGGTGCTGGCGGGTACGCCGATCGGCCAGGTCGGTGACGCTCCGCCCCGGCTGGCCGACGAGCTGACCGGTGCCGACGTGGTCGCCGCGGAGGACACCCGGCGCCTGCGCCGGCTGGTGAGCGACCTCGGCATCGAGCTGGGCGGGCGGGTGGTGTCCTACTTCGAGGGCAACGAGGCCGCACGGACGCCGGTGCTCGTCGAGGCGCTCGTCTCCGGTGAGCGGGTGGTGCTGGTGACCGACGCGGGCATGCCCAGCGTCTCCGACCCCGGCTACCGGCTGGTCGCGGCCGCGGTCGAGGCGGGCATCCGGGTGACGGCCGTCCCCGGCCCGTCCGCGGTGCTCACCGCGCTGGCGGTCTCCGGTCTGCCGGTCGACCGGTTCTGCTTCGAGGGCTTCCTGCCCCGCAAGGCGGGCGAGCGCGCGCGCCGGCTCGCCGACCTGGCCGGTGAGCAGCGCACCATGGTGTTCTTCGAGGCGCCGCACCGCACCGAGGCCGCGCTCGCCGCGATGCGCGACGTCCTCGGCCCCGAGCGGGCCGCCGTCGTGTGCCGCGAGCTGACCAAGACCCACGAGGAGGTACGCCGCGGCGGGCTCGCCGCACTCGTGGACTGGGCCGCCCAGGGGGTCCGCGGCGAGGTGACCATCGTGGTCGCGGGCGCCGTCCCCGGTGCGGCGGTGGCGACCGATCCCGACAGCCTGCGCGCCGCGGTCGCGGAGCTCGAGGAGTCCGGCATGCGACGCAAGGAGGCGATCGCGGTGGTGGCCGGGCAGGCTGGACTCCCCAAACGCGACGTCTACCAGGTGGTGCACATCGATGGCTGAACCGACGGCACGGATCACGACGGTCGAGCGGGACGGACTGGTCTTCGACGTCCTCGACGCGGGCCCGATCGACGGAGAGCCGATCCTGCTCCTGCACGGGTTCCCCGAGCGGGCGACGTCCTGGCGCCTGGTGGCTCCGCAGCTCCACGCGGCGGGCTATCGGACCATCGCGATGGACCAGCGTGGCTACGCGCCCCGGGCCCGGCCGCCACGGCGCCGCGACTACCGGGTCTCGCTGCTGGCGCAGGACGCGGTCGCCGTCATCGACGCCGTCGCCGGGCCGGGCGGTGCCGTCCACGTCGTCGGCCACGACTGGGGCGCGATCGTCGCCTGGGCCCTCGCCCAGCACCACGCCGACCGGGTCCGCACCCTCACCGCGGTCTCGGTGCCCCACCCGGGCGCCTTCGTGTCCTCGCTCGTGCGCTCGGGCCAGCTGCTGAAGTCCTGGTACATGCTGGCCTTCCAGCTCCCGGTCCTGCCCGAGACGCTGCTCGGGCGGGTCCGCTCCGCGTCCGACCGCCAGCTCAGGCACGCCGGCATGACCCGGGCCGACGTGGACCGCGTGCGCGCCGAGATCGTCGAGTCCGGGGCGCTGCCGCACGCGCTGGGGTGGTACCGCGCCCTGCCGTTCAACGACCCGCGCGACCTGCGCGCCCGGGTCAGCGTGCCGACGACCCTGGTCTGGAGCGACCAGGACGTGGCACTGGCCCGCTGGGGCGCGGAGCACACCGTCCGCTGGGTCGACGCGCCCTACCGCTTCGTCGAGCTCAACGGCGTCTCCCACTGGATCCCGACCCAGGCCCCCGACGCACTGGTGGAGGCCGTCCTCGACCGCGTGGGCGCCCCCGCGTCGTGAGCACCGACGAGCGACCGTCGGTCCCGGAGCCCCTGCCGCACCCCGTCGTCGACAACCACTGCCACCTCGATATCGGCCGTGGGGGCGAGCCATGGGACACCCGGGAGGCGATCGACGCGGCCGCCGCGGTCGGCGTACCCCGGATCGTCCAGATCGGCTGTGACCTCCCGGGCGCTCGCTGGGCGGTGGCCGCCGCCGCGGAGCATCCCGAGCTCGTCGCCGGCGTGGCCCTGCATCCCAACGAGGCGCCGCGGATCCTCGAGCGCGACGGCCGGGCCGCGCTCGAGGCGGCCTGGGACGAGATCGAGCGGCTCGCCGACGCCCACGACCGCGTGCGCGCGGTGGGGGAGACCGGCCTCGACGCCTTCCGGACCGGGCCGGAGGGCCGCGCCGTGCAGGCGGAGTCGTTCCGGCGGCACATCGACATCGCGAAGCGGCTCGACAAGACCCTGGTCATCCACGACCGGGAGACCCACGACGAGGTGCTCGAGGTGATCGACGGCGAGGGCGCCCCCGACCGCTGGGTGATGCACTGCTTCTCGGGCGACGCCGCGTTCGCCCGGGCCTGCCTCGACCGCGGTGCCTACCTGTCCTTCGCCGGGACGGTCACCTTCAAGAACGCCGCGCCGCTGCGCGAGGCGCTGCGGATCGTGCCCCGCGACCGGGTGCTCGTCGAGACGGACGCGCCCTATCTCACCCCGTCGCCTCACCGGGGGCGGGCCAACGCGTCGTACCTCGTCCCGCTGACGGTGCGGGCGATGGCCGCCGAGCGGGGCGACGACCTGGAGGACCTGTGCGCCGCCATCGACGCCACCACCGAGGCCGCGTTCGGGGGCACCTGGGGCGTGTGACCCACGGGACGGATGGGGCGTGGCGGAGTGAGACAGGTCACGCGCGCCGGCGCTGAGGGGCCTCGCCAAGTTGCGATCGGCGGCCGTGCCCTGTTCTCGTGGATGGCTGACGGCCGGGATCGGAGGCAGTTCTCCGGCCAGCCCTGCAGGATCCGACACCGGTCGCGGCACGTGGCCGGGGTCGGTCGGGCTGGCCGACCGAGGCCCGGGCAGTACGACGTTCGGAGAATCGTGCGACTTGCGCACCCCCAGCTCGCCCGGCTGACCAGCGGCCGGACCCTCAAGGCCTCCCTTCTCAGGCTCTCCCACAGCCGTCGGGCCCTCGCCGTCACCGTCGCCGCGGTCCTCGTGACCGTCGCCGCGGTCACCTGGGGCTACTCCTCGATGACCACCGAGGTGCGGCTGTCGGTCGACGGGCGGGAGCGGACCGTCACGACGATGGGCGACACCGTCGGCGACGTGCTGCGCGACGAGGGGATCGAGGTGTCCGAGCGCGACGTCGTCGAGCCGGGTCCGGACGAGCGGATCGAGGCGGGCGACCGGATCGCGGTGCTCTTCCGGCGTCCGGTCGAGCTGACCGTCGACGGCCGGACGAGCACCCACTGGGTGACCGCGACCGACGTCGAGGGGGCGCTCGCCGAGATCGGCACGCCCTACGCCGACGGCCGGCTCTCCACGAGCCGCTCCGCCGACATCGACCGCGGCGGCGCGGAGATCGAGGTCGTCACGCCCAAGGAGCTCACCTTCGTGCTCGCCGGCGCGAAGCCGGTCACGCAGCAGTTGCCGGCGCTCACCGTCGAGGACGCCCTGGCCCAGGTCGGCGTCCAGCTCGACGAGCACGACAAGGTCCGCCCGGAGCGGGGGACCGCGCTCGCGGCCGGCGACCGGATCGTCTTCACCGACATCGAGAAGCGCGAGCGGAGCGTGACCGGCGAGCGGGTCGCCGCGCCCGTCGAGAAGGTCTCCGACGACGCGCTCTACGAGGGCCAGACCGAGGTCGAGACCCCCGGGGTCGACGGTGCCCGCGACGTCACCTACAAGGTGATCGTCCGCAACGGCAAGGTCGTGCGCCGCGTCGTGCTGACCGCGACGGTGACCCGCGAGCCGACCCCCGAGGTCGTGAGGGTGGGCACCAAGCCGGTCATCGAGTCCGGCAACACCGTGTGGGACCGCCTCGCCCAGTGCGAGTCGGGCGGCAACTGGCGGATCAACACCGGCAACGGCTACTACGGCGGCCTCCAGTTCAGCCTCTCGACCTGGCGCGCCAACGGTGGCACCGGCTATCCCCACCAGGCCTCCCGCGAGACCCAGATCGCCATCGCCACCCGCCTGCGCGACCGCTCCGGCGGATACGGCGCCTGGCCCGGCTGCGCCGCCAAGCTCGGTCTCCCCCGCTGACGACAGGGGGAGCCGATAGCCTGGGCCCCATGCCTGAAACCTCCGCGCCGCGGCTCTTGGGCCCGGCGGAGGTTCGGGAGCTGGCCGCGCGCCTCGGGCTGCGCCCGACCAAGCAGCGCGGCCAGAACTTCGTCATCGACGCCAACACGGTGCGACGCATCGTGCGGGAGTCCGGCGTCGCCGAGGGCGAGGTCGTCGTCGAGGTCGGACCCGGCCTCGGGTCGCTGACTCTCGCGCTGCTCGAGGTGGGTGCCGAGGTGACCGCGATCGAGGTCGACCCGGTGCTGGCCGCCGAGCTCCCGGCGACGATCGGTGCCTTCGCGCCCGGTCACGCCGAGCGGTTCCGGGTCGTGCTCGCGGACGCGCTGACGGTGACCGACGTCCCGGGGCCGCCGCCGCAGGCGCTGGTCGCCAACCTGCCCTACAACGTCTCCGTCCCGGTGCTGCTGCACCTGATGGCCCTGCTGCCGTCGCTGGAGCACGGACTGGTCATGGTGCAGGCCGAGGTCGCCGACCGGCTCGCCGCGCCTCCGGGATCGAAGACCTACGGCGTCCCGTCGGCGAAGGCGGCCTGGTTCGCCGACGTACGCCGCGCGGGCGCGATCGGGCGCAACGTCTTCTGGCCCGCGCCCAACGTCGACTCGGGCCTGGTCGCGTGGACCCACCGCGAGCCACCGACCGACCGGGCATCCCGGGAGCAGGTCTTCGCCGTCATCGACGCGGCCTTCGCGCAACGGCGCAAGGCGCTGCGCGGCGCGCTGCGCACGCTCGCCGGCGGCACGGAACAGGCGGAAGCAGCGCTGCGGGCGGCCGGGATCGACCCGCTCACCCGTGGCGAGGCACTCGGGATCGACGAGTTCGTGGCGATCACGGTCGCCCTCGACGGCGTGGACGCCGGTCCGAGAGGAAGCGCATGACGCAGGTGACGGTGCGGGCCCCCGCGAAGATCAACCTCCATCTCGGAGTCGGTGGCCTGCGACCCGACGGCAAGCACGCCCTCGCGACGGTCTACCAGGCCGTCGGGCTGTACGACGACGTCACCGTCGTCGAGGCCGACGGCTGGTCGGTGGGACTCACCGAGCCGATCGACGGCGTACCGCTCGACGACGCCAACATCGCCGTCCGCGCCGGCCGCGCGCTCACCGCCCACCACCGCATCGACCGGGCCGCCCGGATCACCATCGCCAAGGGCATCCCCGTCATGGGCGGGATGGCCGGCGGGTCCGCCGACGCGGCCGCGACCCTGCTCGCCCTCGACCGGCTCTGGGACCTGCAGACCCCCGACGAGGACCTGCTGCGGATCGCGGGCACCCTCGGCAGCGACGTCCCGTTCGCGCTGATCGGCGGGACCGCGCTCGGCACCGGCCACGGTGAGGTGGTGACCCCCGTCGCGGACACCAGCTCCGTGTGGTGGGTCGTCGTCCTCTCCGACGAGGGGCTGTCCACGCCGGCGGTCTACGGTCACTTCGACGAGCTGTCGCCCGACGCCCCGGCGGAGCCGCCGGTCCCGGAGGCGCTGATCGAGGCGCTCGGCGCCGGCTACACCGAGGAGATCGGCGACCTGCTCGCCAACGACCTGTGGCCGGCCGCCCGCGACCTGCGCCCCGACCTGGTCGACGTCGAGGTGGAGCTGCGCAGCATGGCGCCCGACGGCGTCCTGCTCTCCGGCTCCGGACCGACGCTGCTCGTGCTGCACGAGGACGTCGAGGAGGCGCGGACCACCGTCGCCCAGCTGAGCGCCCAGGGGCACCGCTGCACCCTCGCGCCCGGACCCGTCGCCGGAGCCCACGTGGTGACCTATGCCTGAGCCGCGTTCGCTGCTGAGTCTCGAGCGGGTCTCCAAGGCCTATGGCATCCGGCCGCTGCTCACCGACGTCTCCCTGGGCATCGGCGAGGGGGAGCGGATCGGCATCGTCGGGCGCAACGGCGACGGCAAGACCACCCTGCTGCGCATCATGACCGGCAGCGAGGAGCCGGACGAGGGGCGGGTCTCCCGCCAGCGCGGGCTCCTGGTCGGCGTCTTGTCCCAGCAGGACGACTTCGACGACAGCCACACCGTCCGTGAGGTCGTGCTCCAGGGCAAGTCCGACCACGAGTGGGCCGCCGACGCCCGGCTGCGCGAGATCGTCGACGTGCTGCTCGCGGGCATCGACCTCGACCGTGCCGTCCACGGACTCTCCGGCGGCGAGCGGCGGCGCTGCGCACTCGCCGGCCTGCTGCTCGGCGACCACGACCTGGTCGTGCTCGACGAGCCCACCAACCACCTCGACGTCGAGGCCGTCGCCTGGCTGGCCGCGCACCTCGCCGCCCGCCCGTCGGCGTTGGTCGTCGTCACCCACGACCGCTGGTTCCTCGACGCGGTCTGCCAGCAGACGTGGGAGGTCCACGACGGCGTCGTCGACACCTACGAGGGCGGGTACGCCGCGTTCGTGCTCGCCAAGGCCGAGCGCCAGCGGCAGGCCGCGGCCTCGGAGCAGCGGCGGCAGAACCTGGTCCGCAAGGAGCTGGCCTGGCTGCGCCGCGGCGCACCGGCGCGCACGTCGAAGCCGAAGTTCCGCATCGACGCCGCCAACGCGCTCATCGAGGACGTGCCCCCGCCGCGCGACCGGCTCGAGCTCCAGCGGTTCGCGGCCCAGCGGCTCGGCAAGGACGTCATCGACGTCGAGGACGTCGACTTCTCCCGCGGCACCCGGCAGCTGCTCTCCCACGCCACCTGGCGCCTCGGCCCCGGCGACCGGGTCGGCCTGGTCGGCGTCAACGGCGCCGGCAAGACGTCCGTGCTCTCGCTGCTGTCCGGCGAGGCGGCGCCCAGCGTGGGCAAGGTCCGGCACGGGCGCACCGTCGCCCTGCAGCACCTCACGCAGGACGTCGAGGTCGACGACCCCGAGGCTCGCGTCCTCGCGACCGTCGAGGGGATCCGCCGGGTCACCCGGACCGCCGACGGCGAGATCAGCGCCACCTCGATGCTGGAGCGCTTCGGGTTCACCGGCGACCGGCTGACCGCCCGGATCGGCGATCTCTCCGGTGGCGAGCGCCGCCGCTTCCAGCTCCTCCGCCTGCTCCTCACCGAGCCCAACGTGCTGCTCCTCGACGAGCCGACCAACGACCTCGACATCGAGACCCTCACCGTCCTCGAGGACTTCCTCGACGGCTGGCCGGGCACCCTGGTCGTGGTCTCGCACGACCGGTACTTCCTGGAGCGGGTCACCGACTCGGTCTGGGCGCTGCTGGGGGACGGTCGGATCTCGATGCTGCCCCGCGGCGTCGACGAGTACCTGGAGCGGCGGGCCGCGGCGATGCACCTCGAGGCCGCCGCCCCGTCAGCGGCAGCGCCGCCTGCGCCGCCTCCCGCCGGCGGGTCCGCCGGTCCCGCCAAGGCCAAGGCGGGCTCGGCCGAGGAGCGCGCCGCGAGGAAGACCGTCGCCCGCCTCGACAAGGTCCTCGAGCGGCTCTCCGCCCGCGAGGCGGAGCTGACGGCCGATCTCGCCGCCCACGCGACCGACCCCGAGCGGCTGACCGCGATCGGCACGGAGCTCACGGCGCTGCAGGAGGAGAAGGAGGCGGCCGAGCTGGAGTGGCTCGAGGCGGCCGAGGTGCTCGAGTAGGTCGCGCCTCGACGACAGAGCACACCCGGCGGCCCGTCCCTGTCAGCGGTTCGGCCGACCGCTTCTGGGAAGGTGGCGAGCATGACTCGATCCAGCATGCCTGACGGCACTCGCTCGCGCGTGGGCCGCCGAACCGCGCTCGTCGTGGCTACCGGCCTCGTCGTCGCTCTCGTCCTTCCGCTCGGTCCGCTGTCGCTCGGCCGGGCCGGCGCCGCGTCCGCGGGGGGCGGCTGGAAGAGCGTCAGCGTCGCCCGCAGCACGCTCTTCTCGACCAACTACTGGAGCTACGACGTCAACGCCAAGGGCGCCGGCGCGGCGGCCTGGGTCGACGGCGACGGGGACCGGCGCCGGGTACGGGTGGCGCGGCGGGCACCCAACGGCACCTGGGGCCGGCCGCGCACGCTCGGCGGCACCTTCTCCTGGAAGGGGGTGCGCACCTACGCCGGGACCAATGACATCGCGATCGACGACCGAGGCAGGGTCACCGTGGTGTGGACCCAGTCGAAGGGCAAGAGCGTCGTGGTCAAGACGGCCTCCAGCAAGGGGAAGCGCGGCTGGTCCAAGCCGAGGACCTTGTCCGCCAAGGGCGAGCGCACCGGCTTCCCCCGGATCGCGGTCTCCGGCAACGGATACGCGGTTGCGCACTGGGCCGGCAGCTTCGACGCGAACGTCACCGACTTCACCCTGTACGCCGCGTACCGCGCCCCCGGCGGCGCGTGGGAGGGCGCACAGCGCCTCGACGTCGACCCGGCCTGGCGGCCCGACGCGCGCGCGAGCGAGCCGGCCATCGACGACCGCGGCGTGGCCACCATCGCCTGGGACGACATCAGGGCGGGTGCCGGACCGGCGAGCAGCCGGGTCCGACTTGCCTCCCGCGGCCCGGCGACGGGCTGGAGCCAGCAGACCATGGCCGAGGGATCGCTCGACCAGCCGTCGGTCGCGACGACGCGGGACGGCCGCCTGGTGGCGGTCTGGCGCGACTCCACGACCATCTTCGCCCGGCACCGCGCCGCGGACGGGCGGTGGGGCGCGACCGAGCAGGCCGTCGTGGGGCACCTCCAGGCGCCCCAGAACGCCACCGACGTCGGCATCGCCGAGACCGGCCGGGCGGTCATCTACGGCGAGGAGGTCGACAGCCGGAACGGGACCGTGCTGCCGTACGTGGCGGTCCAGGAGGCGCCCGGCGGAGCGTGGAATCGGGAGAACGCCACCGCGCCGTTCCCGACGTACGGCTACAGCCTCTTCCTGCCCCAGCTCGAGGTGGGCGCGGGCGGCGACGTCACCCTCACCTGGGAGCAGCAGTACCGATCCGAGAAGCGCTGGCCGCTGGCCCTGGTCCGGCACCGCGCGGCATCCGGTGCCTGGGGCGAGGCGCGTCGACTCACCGGTCGGGCGTCGAACCCCATGGTCGGCTCCGACGCCCGCGGCCGCACCTCGATCGTGTACGGCGCGGGCGACCGCGTCGCGTGCTGCATCTCGATCCGCTCCGCGAAGATCCGTCGCTGACCGACGCGTCAGCCGGCGAAGGGCACGAGCAGGCGGCGCAGCAGCCCCGCGAGGTCGCCCTGGTCCGACGCCGACAGCCCGGTGAGCAGCTCGCGCTCGGCGTCCAGCAGGGCGGCGAAGGCGCCGTCGACGGCGTCCTTGCCGTCGGGGGTGAGCCGGACGAGGACTCCGCGGCGGTCCGACGGATCGGGATGGCGCTCGACGAGGCCGCGCGTGGCCAGCCGGTCGACGCGGTTGGTCATGGTCCCGCTCGTCACCAGGGTCTCGCGCAGGAGCCGGCCGGGGGAGAGCTCGTAGGGCTCACCGGCCCGCCGCAGGGCCGCCAGCACGTCGAACTCCCACGACTCGATCCCGTGGGCGGTGAAGGCGTCGCGCCGGGCCCGGTCCACGTGGTGCGCCAGCCGGGAGATCCGGCTGAAGACGGAGACCGGCCCGAGGTCGAGGTCGCTGCGCTCGCGCGCCCACGCCTCGATCAGCTCGTCCACCTCGTCCCGCACGGACCCATCTTATCCGACCGGTCGAGAATCTTGATGTCGAGATAGGTCGGGCGTAGGGTCGGCCGCGTGAACGAGCACGCCACCGACCTCGGCCCCCTCGGCCCCGTCGACCTGGCCGGCCTGACCTGGGGTGACCTCGAGGACGGCGACCGGCCGCTCGCCGTCCTCGTCCACGGGTTCCCGGACACCGCCCACACCTGGCGCCACCTCGGCCCGGCGCTCGCCGAGGCGGGCTACCGGGTGATCGCACCGTTCACGCGCGGCTACGCGCCGAGCAGCATCCCCGCGGACGGGAGCTACCACGTCCCGGCCCTCATGCACGACGTGCTCGCCCTCCACCGTGCCCACGGCGGCGACGACCGGGCCGTGCTCGTCGGCCACGACTGGGGTGCGATCACCGCGAACGGGATCGCCGCCTCGTCCGCCAACCCCTTCGGGGCGATCGTGTCGCTGGCCGTGCCTCCGTTCTCCGTGATGAACCCGCGGCGCGACGACCTCGCCGGTTGGCTGCGCCTGCTGCCCCGCCAGGCGGCGCTGAGCTGGTACACGCTCTTCAACCAGCTGCCGAGGCTGCCGGAGCGGCGCTTCGACGCGCTCGTCGCCCACCTGTGGCGGCGGTGGTCACCGGGATACGACGCCACCGAGGATCTCGCGCACCTCGCCCGGGCCGTTCCCGACGCCGCCCACCGGTCGGCCGCGATCGGCTACTACCGCGCGCAGGTCCGGCCGCACCGACTCCCCGCGGCCTACCGGTCGCTGGCCCGGGACTGGACCGGCGAGCCCCGGGTCTCGCTGCTCTACCTGCACGGCGCCGACGACGGCTGCCTCGACGCGCGCTGGGCCGCGCGGATCGGCGACCGCCTGCCGGCGGGCAGCGGCGTCGCGGTCGTCGCCGGCGCGGGTCACTTCCTCCAGCTCGAGCGGCCCGACGCCGTCAACGCCCGCATCCTCGGCCACCTCGCGGGAGCGCCGCGCCGATGAGCTTCGCCTGGGACCCCGACCGCTACCTGGCCTTCGCAGACGAGCGCGCGCGCCCGTTCCTCGACCTGGTCGGCCGGGTCGCCGCCGTGGACCCCCGGGTCGTGGTCGACCTCGGGTGCGGCCCCGGCACCCTCACCTCCCTGCTCGCCGACCGCTGGCCGGGCGCGGCGATCACCGGCGTCGACTCCAGCGCGGCGATGATCCGCGCGGCCGCCGACGGTGCCGCCGCCGACGGTGCCGCCGAGCGGGTGGTCTTCCGCCGGGCCGATCTCCGGGACTGGCTGGCCGCCGCGCCGGCCGGCGGCGTCGACGTGCTGGTCTCCAACGCGACCCTGCAGTGGCTGCCCGAGCACCTCGACCTGCTGCCCGCGCTGGTCCGCGCCGTCGCCCCCGGCGGCTGGCTCGCCTTCCAGGTCCCGGGCAACCACGACGAGCCGAGTCACACGATCCGGGCGGCACTCGCCGCCGAGGCGCCGTACGCCGCCCACACGGCCGGTGTCGCGCGGCCCGGTGCCCACGACGCCGCGACCTATCTGCGCGCCCTCCAGGGGCTCGGCTGTGCGGTCGACGCGTGGGAGACGACCTACCTGCACGTGCTGCACGGCCCGGACCCGGTCTTCGCCTGGGTGTCCGGCACCGGCGCCCGCCCGACGCTGCAGGCGCTGCCCGCGGACCTGCGTCCCCGGTTCGAGCAGGAGTTCAAGGCGCGCCTGCGCGCGGCCTACCCCGACGAGGGTCAGGGCGTCGTGCTGCCGTTCCGCCGGATCTTCGTGGTGGCCCGCACGCGCGTGTGACGTGGCCGCCGGGGTTCCCCTCCCTCCAGGGAACCCCGGCGGCGCTCGCCCACCCGCTCTCGCGGTGGTGCGCCGAGGCGACGCCGGCTCCTGAAGCACTCAGGACGTCGGTCCGCAGCACCCCCCAGATGCTTCGAACCTCGGCCGATCCGCCCCGCCCCCCAGCCGGATCGGATCGGCGCCGTCGCCGCCTCGGCAGCTCATGGGGCGGCCCTGCCGCCCAGATGTCGCGACCGTCGGGTCGCGGGACGGGACCTGTGGGGGACCGCCAGTCGCCCGGTCGCCAGCTCCTGCTCGCGGCACAGGTCGACGATCGCGGTGATCACCCGCGCCACATGGGCCCGGCCGGCCTGGTGCGCGAGGTCGACGATCCGCTCGACGTACGACGACCACGGGTCCGCGATGACCATCGCGACGTGGTGGCGCCACTCGTTGATGGTGCCGTGGGCGGCGATGTCGGCCAGCTCCTCGACGGAGTCGAGGCGCGGCACGGTCCACCGGCGGTTGACTCCCTGCAGCAGCAGGGCGTGCGCGGCACGCAGCCGCGCGTCGTCGACGCCCGCCGCGCCGCGGTACGCCGTGCGCGGGTGCGCCGCGAGCCGGCGCCCGATCCCCGGGGTGAGGATCCGGCGCACCGCGGCGCTGGTCAACGGCAGCCGGGAGTCGGTCTCCAGCGCGGTGCCGTAGCGGTGCTGGAGCCGCGCCAGCCGCGGGTGCCCGAGCTCGTCGACGAGGCCGGACAGGGCGGCGTGGTCCTCCACGTCCCCGAACAGCGCGAGCCCGACGAGGTTCGCCGACGCGGCGTATGCCGGCAGGGTGTGCGACAGCTCCGGGTGCTCCTCGACGAGCGCGACGAGCCGCGCCCACACGTCGAGGTGCTCCGGGCGCACCCGGTGGGCGCGCGTGAGCGCCCCGTCGAGCACGTCGAGGAAGACCTGCTCGTGGGGAACGCCGGCCGCGCGGCGCGCCCGCACGTGCTCCCGCAGCGTCGCCGACCGGCGGGCCAGCGACCGCGGGCGCAGCGCGGTGACGGCCGGACTCGTCGTGCTCATCGGTCTCCGATCGGGGGCTCGGGCCGCCCCGGCGGGGCAGTCACCGAACCGGACGGAGCGGGCGACGGAACATCACGCGGTTTTCCCGATGAGTTCGAAAGTTTTCCGAATCGGTGCATCATCGACGGTGCTCGGTCGTTGGACCGAGGTACACGTGACCACGACGACCCGGAGGACCGGATGGACGACGACGCGTCCCGCACGCCGGAGGAGGAGCTCCTCAGCCGGGTGCGCGCCGGCGACAGCGGCGCGTTCGAGGAGCTGTACCGCGACCACGTCGACGGCGCGCGCCACCTGGCCCGCATCCTCGTCGGCCCCGACGCGGCCGAGGAGCTCGTGGCCGAGTCGTTCTCCCGTGTGCTCGGACAGCTCAGCTCCGGCGGCGGCCCCACCGCGAGCTTCCGCTCCTACCTCCACGTCACGATCCGCAACGGCTATCGCGACGGGCTGCGCTCCCAGCGCGAGGCGGTCGCCTCGGACCAGCCGTGGCTCTTCGAGCAGGCCGAGACGGCCGAGGTGACGCCCGAGGAGGCGGTCGAGGCCCTGGACGAGACGGTGGCCGTCGACGCCCTCGCCACGCTCCCGGAGAGCTGGCGCACGGTGCTGTGGCACGTCGAGGTCGAGGGTCGCAAGCCCGCCGAGGTCGCCTCCCTCATGGACCTCAAGCCGCGCGCGGTCTCCTCGCTCGCCCACCGGGCCCGCGAGGGCCTCAAGCGCGCCTACCTCGACCTGCACGCCGGGCCCGAGCCGGCGCGGGAGCAGTGCCGGTGGGTCCACACCCGGATGAGCCAGTACGCCCGGGGCGACCTGGGCTCGCGTGCCGAGCAGCGGTTCGGCGACCACCTCGACGGCTGTGCGGACTGCCAGCGTGCCTTCCTCGTCGTCGACCGGGTCAACCAGAAGCTCGCGGTCCAGCTCCTGCCGATCGTGCTGCTGGCGCTTCCCGTCGGCGGCAAGGGCGTCGCCTGGCTCGCCGGGGGCGTGACGGCGGGGGCCGCCGGCGCGGCCGGGTCCGCCGGAGCCGCCGGCACCTCCGGGGGTACGACGGCCGGTGCCGGTGCTGCCGGGGGCGCCTCGGGTGCCGCCGCGGGCGGCATGACCGGTCCGGTCGTCGCGATCGCGGCCGCCGCCGTCGTGGCCGCGGTGGCCGCCGCCGGGTTCGCCGCGCTGCGCGACGACGGCCGTGACCGGGCGCCGGCGGCGTCGCGCCCCGTGGCGGAGAGCCCGTCCGCGCCGGCCCCGGACGCTGCCGCGCCCGGTGGCGCCGCGGTGCCCGCTCCCCGAGCGGCCTCCCCGGCGGACGACCCGGCGCCGGCCGCGCCGGCCCCGGCGAGCCCCCCGGCGACGCCGCCCGCTCCGCCCGCCGACAGCGCTCCGGGCGACCCGTCCCCGGAGGCCCCGACCCCGCCCGGCGACCAGGATCCCGCGCCCCCGGCTCCCGACCCGGTGCCGCTGCACGCCGACGTGCCGGCCTCGCCGTCGACCCCGACCGTCCCGACGAGCCCGCCGCCCGTGGAGGTGCCGCCGGAGAAGAAGCCCCATCCCCACGACTGCGGCGACCGCCGCATCTGCGCCGGTCCGGTGGTCATCACGCTCCCGGGCAACGGCCAGCACGGCGCCTCGGTCGAGATCGACCTGCCCGGACTGCCGATCACGATCGCGATCGGACCGCAGTCCGCTGACGACGAGGGCGCCGCGGGCGGTCGGCCGTAGCCGGGTCTCGCGGTACAGGTTACTGGCTAGTAATCTAGGGTCCATGACCCAGGTCCACAGCCTCTGGAAGACCACCACGAACCTGCCCGTGGTCGGTGGCACCCTCGGCAAGCGCGTCTTCTCGATCGCGTTCAGCCAGAAGGCGCCGTACTTCGCGTCGATCCACCCACGGGTGACCGAGCTGCGCCCCAACTACGCCTCGGTCGTGATCCCGAAGCGCCGCAGCGTCCAGAACCACATCGGCACGGTCCACGCGATCGCGCTGTGCAACGGCCTCGAGATGGCGATGGGCGGCCTCGCCGAGGTCACCATCCCGCGCGGCAAGCGCTGGATCCCCAAGGGGATGACGGTGTCCTACACCGCCAAGGCCACCGGTGACGTCACCTGCATCGCCGAGACCGACCAGGAGCAGTGGGACGGTGCCGAGGGCGACCTTCCGGTCCGGGTGCGCGGCGAGCTGGCCGACGGCACCGTCGTCATCGACGGCACCATCGACCTGTGGGTGACCAGCAAGAAGAAGTAGCCGGAGTCGCTCAGACGCTGCCGGGGCCGATGCCGGCGCCACCCCCGGTGTTCTCGCCGTGGGTGGACAGGCCGGTCAGCGCGGTCATCCCGACGTCGAGTCGCCGGTGCTCGCCGACGAACCTCCGCTGCACCCAGGTGGCGATCGCCGTCAGCACCAGGTTGACCGAGATGTAGAGGAACGACAGCACGATCGCGGTCTGCAGGTGGGTGCCCGGGAACTCGGTCCACATCGCCTTGCCGATGTAGGTCAGGCCCGGCGCGATGATGTAGTAGCCCAGGCTGGTGTCCTTCAGCGCCACCACGCACTGGCTGATGATCGCCGGCAGCATGATCTTCACGGCCTGCGGCAGCAGGACGAGGTTCATCACCTGGGTCTTGCGCATCCCGATCGCGTAGGCCGCCTCGGCCTGGCCCTTCGGCACGGCGAGGACGCCGGCGCGGAACACCTCCGCCAGGACCGAGCCGTTGTAGAGCGTGAGGGCGAAGACCACCGACCAGTAGGGACCGAAGCCGTCGCCCACGCCCCAGCTGAAGAAGATGAAGATCATCAGCAGCAGGACCGGCACTGCGCGGAAGAACTCCACCACCAGCGTGCACGCCCAGCGCACCGGGCGGTGGTCGGAGAGCTTGCCGACGCCGAAGACCACGCCGAAGACCACCGCGAGGACGATCGAGGTGAACGCCATCTGCAGGGTCTTGAGCAGCCCGTCGACGAGGAGCGCCTCGACGTACTTCGGCGTGACGAACTGCTCCCACTTCTCGTAGGCCAGCTCGCCCTCGGCGTTCATGAACGCGACCAGGCTGACGATCCCGGCCAGGATGGCGAGCACGGTCACCACGCCGTAGACCCGGTGCCGGGCGATCGTGCGCGGTCCCGGCGCGTCGAAGAGAACCGATCCGGTCATCAGCGGGCCGCCTTCCAGCGCCGTTCGAGGCCGACCGCGGCCACCGAGATGAGCTCGACGAGGATGATGTAGCCGAGGGCGAAGACGACGAAGATCAAGATCGTGTCGTCGGCGTTGCGGTTGACGAAGTACCTCATCCGCGCGGTGGCCTCCATGATGCCGAAGACCGCGACGACCGAGGTGTTCTTGGTCATCGCGATGAGGGTGCTCGCCAACGGCGGCACCGAGGCGCGGAACGCCTGGGGAAGCACGACGTGGCGCATGTTCTGCGCGAAGGTCATCCCGATCGCCCGCGCCGCCTCCGCCTGGCCGAGGGGCACCGCGTTGACCCCGGAGCGGATCGCCTCGGCGACGAACGGCGTCGTGTAGAGACTGACCGCGATCGTGCCCTTGAGCAGGAACGGCGCTCCCACGAGGAGCCCGAGGTTGGGGGCGGCGAAGAAGACGAAGACGCAGACCACCAGCAGCGGTGTGTTGCGGACCAGGGTCACATAGGTCGCCGCGAGCCCGCGCAGGACCGAGATCGGACCCACGCGCAGCGCGGCGAGGAGGGTGCCGAGCACCATGGCCACCGCTCCGGAGAGCACGGCCAGCTGCACGGTCGTCCAGAAGGCCTTCAGCACCAGGTCGAAGTTCGAGAACACGTCCTCCACGTACGGGTGCTCCTCTCGGGCTCGGGACGGACCGCTGCGGTGGGCCGCGGTCCCGGCGCCGTGTTCCGGGCGCCGGGACCGCCGGTCAGTCGCGCATCAGGGGCAGGGGTCCATCGTCGGCGGCTCGGGCGTCTCGACACCGGACTTGCCGAGCGTGACCTCGAACGCCTCGGCCCAGTCGCCGTCCTCCTGGGCGTCCTCGATCGTCTCGACGATCCACTCGCACATCTCCGGGCTGTCGAGCGAGTAGCCGACGCCGTAGCGCTCCTCGGAGAACGGGTCGACGACGACCTTGAGCTCGTCGGGATGCTCGGCGGCGTAGCCGAGCAGGATCGCGCCGTCGGTCGTCATCGCGTCGACCGTGCCGTTGAGGACCTGGTCGACGCACTCGGAGTAGGTGTCGAAGCCGCGGGGCGTGGCGCCCTCGGCCTCGATGTTGGCCAGCGAGGTCGATCCGGTCACCGAGCACACCTCGGTGCCCTTCACGTCCTCGAGCGAGGCGATGTCGCTGTCGGACTTCACCAGCAGCTGCTGGCCGGTGACGTAGTAGGGACCCGCCTGGCCGACGACCTGCTTGCGCTCGTCGGTGATCGAGTAGGACGCGATGACCAGGTCGACCTCGCCCTCCTGGAGGAAGGCCTCGCGGTTGGCCGAGATGGTCTCGACCCAGTCGATGTCCTCCGGTGCGATGCCCAGGTCGGCGGCGAGGATCTTGCCGATCTCCGGGTCGAAGCCGACGGGGGTGTCGTCGGTGGCGCCCTTGAAGCCGATGCCCGGCTGGTCGTACTTGACGCCGATCTTGATGGAGCCGGCGTCGGCGAGCTCGCGCATCCGGGTGCCGGTGTCGAACTCCTCGGCGGCGTTGTCCTGGACGTCGACGTCGATGCCCTTGTCGTCGTCGTCGCCGGCGTCACCACATGCGGCGAGCGTCGACGCCACGAGTACGGCGGCCGCGGCCACCTTCAGTCTGGTCAGTCGCATGCGCTTCTCCTTCTAGTGTTTGAGGATCTTGCCGAGGAAGTCCTTGGCCCGGTCGCTCTCCGGGTTCGTGAAGAAGGTCTCGGGATCGGTCGTCTCGAGGATGCGGCCGTCGGCCATGAAGACGACTCGATTGGCGGCGGTCCGCGCGAATCCCATCTCGTGGGTCACCACGATCATGGTCATCCCGCGCTCGGCGAGATCGACCATGACGTCCAGCACCTCCTTGATCATCTCGGGGTCGAGCGCGGAGGTGGGCTCGTCGAAGAGCATCACCTTCGGCTCCATGGCGAGCGCGCGGGCGATGGCGACGCGCTGCTGCTGTCCACCGGAGAGCTGGGCGGGGTACTTGTCGGCCTGCTGGGCGACGCCGACCCGGTCGAGCAGCTCGCGCGCACGCGTCTCCGCCTCGGCCCTCGCGAGGCCGCGCACCTTGATCGGGCCCAGCGTGACGTTCTGGAGGATCGTCTTGTGGGCGAAGAGGTTGAAGCTCTGGAAGACCATCCCGACGTCGGCGCGGTGGCGGGCGAGCGCCCGGCCCTCCTGGGGCAGGGGAGCGCCGTCGACGAGGATCCGGCCGTCGTCGATCGGCTCGAGCCGGTTGATCGTCCGGCACAGCGTGGACTTGCCGGACCCGGACGGTCCGATCACGACGACGACCTCGCCGCGGTCGACGGTCAGGTCGATGTCCTGGAGGACGTGGAGTCCGCCGTAGTGCTTCTGTACGCCGACGAGCTCGACGAGGGGCTCGCCCGCGCGGCGGGTGCTGCTGCCAACCGGAGCGTCATCGGTCACGGTCATACGCTGGGACGCTAGTCCCGAGTCACCGCTCTCGGCTAGAGCCACCTGCCGCCGAGACCAAGTTGTGACACCCGGCGGGCGGCCCTCAGAACATGTCGGGCAGCACGCTGAGGGCGAGACCGACGAGCAGCGCGAGGACGGCGAGCAGGGCGGCCTGGCGCCGCGCCTTCGCCGACGCCGCGTGGTCGGCGTCGGTGAGCGGGTCCAGTCCACGCTCGGCGCGCCAGGCGGTCTCCTCGCGGTCCCACTGCTCGGCCGGGGTCGAGGAGCGCAGCATGGCCCCGAGCGCGAGCAGCAGCAGCGTGAAGGCGCCACCGGCCACCGTGAGCACGGTGAGGATCGCCGAGACCCCGCGGGTGCCCGTCCCGAACATCAGCCCGGCGCCCATGCCGACCGAGGCGAGCAGCGCGAGGATGCTCAGCACGCTGCCGATCACCTCGTTGTTGCGGGCGACGAAGCCGGGGGAGACGGTCTCAGGCATGGTCCCGACTCTAATCGGAGGGGAGAAGGCGCGCCGCGGCCCCGGGATCGTGGATCCCGGGGCCGCGGTCGCCGGTGAGTCGCCGAGGATCAGCGCAGGGCGACCACCGCCACCGGCGACGTCGCCTCGTGGTGGGTCTCGCCGGCCGGGAGCACGACGCGCACCCGGACGAACGCGGCCCTCCGCGCCTTCTTCGACCGGGGCACCTTCACCTTCACGGCGGCCGGTGCCCCGGTGAGCGCGACCTGACCACGGGTCGTGAACGCGCCGTTGCCGATGGCGACCTGGACCAGTGCGGTGCCGGCGACCGGGCCGTCGGCACGGACGGTCACCGCCAGCCTCTTGCCCCGGCGCACCGCGGACTTGGTGGTCGCCTCCAGGCCGACCGTCGCCCTGGTGACCCGATAGGTCGCGGCGACCGGTCCGCCGGCAGCCAGCTCGTCGGTGCCGGAGAAGGCGGCGCTGACGGTGTGGTCGCCGACGGCGAGCGTCGCGGGCAGGGGGACCACGACCGTGCCGTCCGCGGGCACGGGGTGGCTGCTGGCGAGTCCGTCGACGGCGACGGTGACCGAGCCGCCCGCGCCGCCGGGGACCAGCACCGTGGCCGTCGACGCCGTGCCGTACGACGCCGAGCCGGTGGAGAGCGAGAGCGCGATCGCCGACTCGCCGCGGCTGAGCCCGAAGGTGACGACGTTCGACGTCGAGGCCTGCGCAGTGGCCGTCTGGCCGAACACGGCGGTCAGCCGGTGGGTCCCGGCCTTCAGCCCGGGCACCGCCAGGGTCGCCACCCCGTCGGCCGTCGGGGCCGAGCCGAGCGAGGTGGTGCCGTCGAAGAACTCCACCGTGCCCGCCCGGTCGGGACCGCTGACCGTCGCGACCAGGCCGAAGGGCCGGTTGATCGCGATCTCCTCCGGCGTCCAGGCGAGCTCGGTGCTGGTGGCGTCCAGCGCCGAGAACGTGCCCCGCGCCTCACGTCCCGTGGCCGCCGCCAGCGCCGTCACCTCGATGACGCCGCGGGTCACGTCCGCCGGCACGGTCAGCGCCGCCGTGGCGACGCCGTCGGAGTCCGCCACGGCCGTGACGGGTGCGACGCCGGCCGGGGTGAAGGTCACCGACTCCCCGGCGCGGAAGCCGTCCGCCTCCAGCGTGACCACGTCGCCCGGGACGGGGGTGCTGTCGCTGGCGGTCACGGTGCCGACCTCGCCGACCGAGGCGTACTCGGCGCACACGTCGCCCGGCACGCCGTACGGCGGCAGCGGACTGCCGTTCGTGACGCCGTCGTCCTCGCGGACGGTGGTGAACACGATCGCCTTGCGCCCCATGACGGCGCCGCGCGTGTTGATCACGCTGGCCTTCAGGCTGGTGCCGTTGGTGGCGCCGGCGAGCAGGTCGCCGTTGAGCGTGGCCGTCACGACCTTGCACGTCTCGCCGGGGGCGAAGGTGACCTTCTCCATCGCGGCGCCGGCGCGGCTCGACGTCGAGCCCAGCAGCGACGCGTAGCCGGTGACCGGGGTCGTGGCCGGCTTGTCCAGCACCACGGCGAGGTCGTAGGTGCCGGGACCGTCGCCCTCGTCGACGTACGGTGCGTAGACGTCCAGCGTGGGCTCGGCCCCGGGCGCCGGCGTGCCGACGGCCGAGCGCTCGAACGCCAGGTCGGACAGGTACGCCGAGCCGGAGGTCGAGCCGTCGCTGCCGGCGGCGCCGGTGAACCGGATCTCGCGGACGTCGGTCACGTCCACGCCGCCGGCGGCGATGTCGGCGACCGGCGCCACGACCTGCTGGAGGACCAGCTTCTTCAGATAGGTCGTGCCGGTCGAGGTGGCCGAGGACGGCAGCCGCACCAGGGCCTGCGGGTTGAGTGCGCTCACCGGCGAGCTCCACGTCGCGCCGGCGCCGTCGACGACGGTGAGGGTCAGGTCCGTGTCGACGGCGACGGACTCGCCGGCCATCAGCTTCACGCTGAGCCGGTCGTGGCCGGAGGCGTCGCGCCTGCCCGCGGGGACGGTGACCCGGAGGTCGTCGGCGGGGCCCGTCCAGCTCAGCAGCGTCGCGGGCGTCGCCGGGACGTTGCCGCCGTTGCTCGCGGGCGTCCAGTGCGGGACCGTCGAGGAGCCCATGGCGCTGCTGGCACAGGGGGCGAGATCCTGGCCGACGGTGCGGCCGGCGAGGCTGGCGCAGACGGTCGCCGTGGCCGCCCCGGTGGTGCGGATCAGCGAGCTCGCGGACTCGAACGAGGCGATGGTCGAGCGGGCCGAGGACGGGGCCGTGGCCTGCGTGCGCACGTCCTCGTCACCGAGCACCTCCGGCACGGCGCCGGTGCCGTCGAACATCGGCAGGAACTGCTCCTCGCCGCCCATCGTCAGCCGGAACCACGCGGTCATGTAGACGGTGCCGAGGTCGTACTGCTCCTGTGGCGTCAGCCGGATCGAGGTGTCCGCGACCGACGGGTCGGTGCCGCAGATCGGCTCGGTACGACGCGCGGTGCTGCCGCTCCAGTCGTCGCTGACCGCGTTCAGGTAGACGCCCGGGGTCCACACCGTGTTGAAGAAGTTGTGGTTCGCGCCCATCACCCAGGTCCCCGAGCGCAGCGAGTCGTCGCCGAACGCGTACCGCGAGTCGTCCAGCATGTGCTGGCCCTGCTGGTTGGAGACGTCGCCGTCGCAGTAGGGGAGGACGACATTCATCGCCACGTCCGGCACGGTCATCCGACCGAAGTCGACCGGCGCCAGCGGCAGGATCGACTCGATGCCGAAGGGCCTCTCACGCAGGGTGTTGAGGACCGTCGCCGAGGTGACGCCCTCACCGCCGCGGGAGTGGCCCATCATGCCGACGTGGTCGAGGTCGAACCGGCCGGCGAGGTCCGCCGGCGTCACGACGTCGAGGGCGTCAGGCGGCGTCACGAAGCCGTCCGCCCGCTCGGCGAGCGCCGCGGTGCCCTTGACCAGCGCCTCGGCGAGGGTCACGTCGGCGTCGGTCGCGGCGTCGTGGAGGCTGACCGGCCGGCCGGCGTTGGCGTCCTCCAGCAGGTCGAGGGTGTCCAGGATCAGCTGGCCCCGGGCCTGGGCGCCCTGGTCGGCGGCCAGCTGGTTGTCGTTGGAGTTGATCGCGTTGGCGGAGATGGAGACCACCGCGTAGCCGTTGCTCGCGAGCGCGCGCGCCGTGCCGTCGTACCCGAGATAGCTGGGGATCGACTTCTGCGTGGCCGAGCAGGGCCACCGCAGCGGGTTGGGGCTGGTCCCGTAGCACGACGTGTGGCGACCGTGCAGCAGCAGCACGACGGGACGCTCGCCGCCGGTCGTGGGCAGGTAGAGCTTGCCCTCCACCTCGCCGCGGACCCCACCGATCGCCGCGAGGTCGACGGCCTGGTCGCCGAACTTGTAGATCGACTCGGTCCAGTCGTAGGCGCCGGGCGCCGACGGGTCCTCCTCCAGGGCGGCGGCGAGGGCGGCCGCGGGCAGCACCTCCTCGGCGGGTGCGGCGGCCGCGGCAGCCGTCGAGCGGCTCGCCCAGCCCGGCTCGACCTCGGTGGCGCCGGCGACGGAGGGATCGGTGGTGAAGGCGGTCAGGGACAGACCGTCGGCGGACTCCATGGCGATGCCGATGGACGTGCCGTCGACCTCGATGGTCGGGGCGTCGGACACGACCGGCAGGCGCCGGTCCAGCTCGACGGTCACCTCGTAGCCGCCCGGCGCGGTGGTGACGGACCAGCCGTCGCCGTCGGCGACCTGGCCGGGAGCCGCCGCACTCGTCGGATCCGTCGGGGCGGCGCCGGCGGGAGGGAGCGGGGACATCGGGACAAGAACGGCGAGGGACAACGGCAGTGTGAGCGCTGCCGCAGCCCGCCGGGACCGGCGGAACAGTGGTGACATGGAGGACTTCCTGCTTGGCGACACGAGCGCCGCCCGAGAGGGGCTACGGATGCAGCTCGGCGTGAGAACCCTCGCGAGCCCCGGTTTCCACCACGTTTCGATCAGCCGGCCGATCGTGTTGCCGCCGCGAGGTGGAGGTAAAACCTTCGGGCCCGGCCGGGTCCGGCCGCACGGGCGCCGCCGGTCCTCCGGTTTCCGGGATGAACCTCCACGCTCGTACCCTGGAGCGGTCATGAGCGCCACCGCAGAACAGCCCCGGACCTACGAGGTCCGCACCTACGGCTGCCAGATGAACGTCCACGACTCCGAGCGTCTCTCGGGGCTCCTCGAGGACGCCGGCTACCTCCCCTTCGACAAGGACGCCGCGGACGGGCAGGCCGACTGCGCCGACATCGTCGTGTTCAACACCTGCGCCGTGCGGGAGAACGCCGACAACCGGCTCTACGGCAACCTCGGGCACCTGGCGCCGGTCAAGGCGAAGCGGCCCGGGATGCAGATCGCGGTGGGCGGCTGCATGGCCCAGAAGGACCGCGACACCGTCGTGAAGAGGGCGCCGTGGGTGGACGTCGTGTTCGGCACCCACAACATCGGCTCCCTGCCGGCGCTGCTCGACCGGGCCCGCAGCCAGCACGAGGCGCAGGTCGAGATCCTCGAGTCGCTGGAGGTGTTCCCGTCGACGTTGCCGACCAAGCGCGAGTCGGCGTACGCCGCCTGGGTGTCGGTGAGCGTGGGCTGCAACAACACCTGCACGTTCTGCATCGTGCCGAGCCTGCGGGGCAAGGAGAAGGACCGCCGCCCCGGTGAGATCCTCGCCGAGATCGAGGCGCTGGTCGCCGAGGGCGTCTCGGAGATCACCCTGCTCGGCCAGAACGTCAACGCCTACGGCGTGGAGTTCGGCGACCGGCAGGCGTTCTCCAAGCTGCTGCGCGCCTGCGGCGCCATCGACGGACTGGAGCGGGTCCGGTTCACCAGCCCGCACCCGGCGGAGTTCACCGACGACGTCATCGAGGCGATGGCCGAGACCCCGAACGTGATGCCCAGCCTGCACATGCCCCTGCAGTCCGGCTCGTCGAAGGTCCTCAAGGACATGCGCCGGTCCTACCGGCAGGAGCGGTTCCTCGGGATCATCGAGCGGGTGCGCGCCGCGCTGCCCGACGCCGCGATCACCACCGACATCATCGTGGGCTTCCCCGGCGAGACCGAGGAGGACTTCCAGGAGACCCTCAAGGTCGTGCGGGAGGCCCGCTTCGCCGGCGCCTTCACCTTCCAGTACTCCAAGCGCCCCGGCACCCCGGCCGCCGAGCTCGACGACCAGGTGCCGCAGGCCGAGGTGACCGACCGCTACAACCGGCTCGTCGAGCTGGTCAACGAGATCACCTGGGACGAGAACAAGCGGCTCGTCGGACGCGAGCTCGAGCTGATGGTCGCCGAGGGCGAGGGGCGCAAGGACGCCGCGACCCGCCGGCTGTCCGGCCGTGCCCCCGACAACCGGCTCGTCCACTTCGAGGCGGACTTCACGCGCATCGACGGCGAGCCGCGGCCGGGCGACATGGTCACCGTGGAGGTCACCTACGCCGCGCCGCACCACCTGGTCGCGGACGGGCCGGTGCGCGCGCTGCGGCGTACCCGCTCCGGAGACGCCTGGGAGCGGCGCACCGCCGAGCCGGTCGCGCCGAAGGGCGTCGGCCTCGGGATGCCGTCGGTCGGCGTCCCGGCACCGCTGCCCGACGCACCCGTCTGCGGCTGACCGGGAGCACCTGCCGGCGCAGGACGTGGCCTGGGTGCGGAGCCCCGGCGCCTACGCGGGTGACTCGCGCTCCGGAGGCACCTCCGGATTCCCCTTGGTGGCCTCGGTGTCGGTGTCCTGGGGCGTGACCGTCTCCGCGGGCAGCTCGTCGTCGGTGGCGGGGTTGTCGGCGGGACGCGGGTCCCGCGGCACGGTGCTGTAGGCCCCGTCGCCACCGACCCCCTCGATCCGGTGCGGACCTCCCGGCGGCGGCGCGGGCGGCTCGGCGACCGGGGTGGGTGCGGGTGGCAGGCCGCCCTCCTCGTCCTTGCTCATGACTCTCCTCCCTCGTGGGTCGGGAGCACCTGAGTGAGCGGTATCCGGGCCGGCCGGTTTCAACCGCGCTCAGAGGCGGCTCCGAGGCGGCTCAGAACCCGTGGTGGGTGAGACCGGGCAGGTCGCCGGAGCGCAGCCCGGCGAGGACGACCGCCTCGTGCGGTACGACGGGCTCGGGCAGTCCGGAGAGGGGGAACCAGCGCAGGTCGGCGCACTTGACGGGCTCGACGATGCGAGGCTCGCCGGACCACGAGCGGGCGGTGAAGAAGAAGTCGATCCGCTCGTCGATCGGCAGGCCGCGGGCGGTGCGCTGCATCGCCGTGGCGAAGGTGAGGTCGAGGTCGGTCACCGCGATCTCCTCGAGCGCCTCCCGGCGCGCGGCGGCCTCGGCGGTCTCGCCGCGCTCGACGTGTCCGGCCGCCGCGGCGGCCCAGTGGCCGTCCATGAAGCCGGTGTTGCGGCGCAGCTGCAGGAGCACCTCGGTGCCCGCAGGGTCCCCGTCGCCGGTCTCCCGCAGCAGGAAGACGTAGGAGGCGGGGACCACCACGAACCTGGTCCTGCCGGTCGTGGGGTCCTGGACGGTCACCGAGGTGCTCGTTCTCTAGGTCGTCGCCGGGCCCGCGGGCCGGTCAGTTGATGTCGTCGTTCTTGCCGTCGAGCGAGTCGAGGGCGTCCTTGGCCTTGTCGGCACCCAGCTCGATCTTGTCGTCGAACTTGCCGCCGGTCTTGTCGGAGGCGAAGTCGGCGGCCTTGTCCACCGCGTCGCCGATCTTGTCGCCCTGTTTGTCGACGGCGTCGGTCAGCTTGTCCTTGGCGTCATCGAGAAAGCCCACGAGAAACCCCCAAAGGTGTGAGTGCGACGGCCCGCCTTGGGCCACCGGCCACACCCTAGAGGATCAGGGCGTCGGCGGGGTGACGCCGCCGGGCGGCGTACCGGGGTCCTGGTCGGGGCCCTGGTCGGGGCCGTCGAGCTTGTCGAGCGCGTCCTTGGCCTTGCCCGTGGCGCTCTCGATCTTGTCGTGGTACTTGCCGCCGGTCTTCTGGTCGACGAAGCCGGCCGCCTTGTCGAGACCGGACTCGATCTTGTCGCCGTGCTTGTCGACCGCGTCACCGACCTTCTCGGTGACGGTGTCCTTGGCGCCCTTCAGCCTGTCCAGGAATCCCATCGTCTGCTCCTCGCGGTCCCGGCCCGAGTGGGCCGCCGGGTGGGGGTCATTGCCACACTAATCCCATGCCGAGCACGTCCACCACGCCGCCGATCGTGGCCATCGTCGGCCCCACGGCCAGCGGCAAGACGGCACTGTCGCTGGATCTCGCCGAGGTGCTCGACGGCGAGGTGGTCAACACCGACGCGATGCAGGTCTACCGCGGCATGGACATCGGGACGGCGAAGCTGCCGCCGGCCGAGCGCCGCGGGATCCCGCACCACCTGCTCGACACCCTCGACGTCCGCGACCCGGCGACGGTCGCGGAGTTCCAGGGCTGGGCCCGCGCGACGATCGCCTCGCTCCGCGCGCGGGGTGCGACCCCCGTCCTCGTCGGCGGGTCCGCGCTCTACACCCGCGCCATCCTGGACCGCTTCGACTTCCCCGGCACCGACGCGGGCGTCCGCGCCCGGCTGGAGACCGAGCTCGCCGAGGTCGGCGCCCCGGCCCTGCACACCCGCCTGCGCGCGCTCGATCCGGCGGCGGCCGAGCGGATCGAGCCGGAGAACGGTCGCCGCGTCGTCCGCGCACTCGAGGTCATCGAGATCACCGGTGCCCCGTTCAGCGCCACCCTCCCTGTCCAGGAGTACGCCGACCCGCGCACGGTCCAGGTCGGCGTCGCGATCGACCGGGAGGTGCTGGAGGCCCGGATCGAGGCGCGGGTGCGCCGGATGTTCGACGACGGTCTGCTCGCCGAGGTGGAGCGGCTGCTGACGCAGGGGCTCGCCGAGGGCCGCACGGCCGCCCTCGCGATCGGCTACCGCCAGGCGATCGCCGTGTTGGCGGGGGAGATGAGCGTCGAGGACGCGATCGGGCGGACCGTGATCGCGACCCGCCAGTTCGCCCGCCGGCAGCTGGCCTGGTGGCGCAACGATCCGCGGATCACCTGGGTGGGCTACGACGACCCGGACCGTGTCGCGAAGGCGCTCGCCGCGGTCCGGGCGGTACGCCGGGACGCCGTCAGCTGAGCCGGGCCAGAGCCGCCTCGGCCGCGTGGAAGCCGCCCATCCCGTGCACCCCCGCGCCGGGGGGCGTGGCCGACGAGCAGAGATAGACGCCGGGGACGCCCAGGACGTAGGGGTTCAACGCGGGGCGGGGACGGAAGGCGATCTGGCGGGCGGTGTTGGCGCCGGCGCTGATGTCGCCGCCGACGTAGTTGGCGTTGTAGGCCTCCCAGTCCGCCGCGCCACGGGTCGACACGGCGAGCACCCGGTCGCGGAAGCCCGGCGCGAACCGCTCGATCTGGCCGAGGATCGCGTCGGTGGCGTCGCCGGCGTACCCGTGGGGGACGTGCGCGTAGGCGTAGATCGGGTTGATGCCGCCGGCGGAGCGGGACGGGTCGCAGAGGTATTGCTGGCCGAGCAGCACGAACGGCCGCTCCGGCATCCGCCCGCGCACGGTGTCGGCCTCGACGGCGGCGATCTCCGCCGCGCTACCGCCGAGGTGGAGGGTGCCGGCCCGGCCGCAGTCCGGGTTGGTCCAGGGGATGTCGCCCTCGATCGCGAGGTCGACCTTGAACGCGGCCGGCCCGTAGGTGTAGCGCGCCAGCGCCCGGCGCACCCGGCCGGGCAGCCGGTCGCCGACGATCTCCAGGACGCCGGCCGGCGCGGTGTCGAGCAGCACCACGTCGGGTGCCCGGCCGGTCAGCTCGCGCAGCTGGTCGAGCGAGGTGACCCGCACGCCCGTGACCACGGTGCCGCCGTACGACGCCAGCTCGGCCAGCAGCGCCCGAGTGATCGACTCGGTGCCGCCCTCGGCCACCGGCCAGCCGACGGCGTGCGCGGCCGCGGCGAGCATCAGCCCGACGGAGGCGCTGAGCGGCAGGTCGAGGCGCCCGAACTTGTGCGCGGCGACGCCGGTGAACAGCGCCCGGGCCGGCTCGTCGCGGAACCGACGGCCGAGCACGGTCGCGGGCAGCAGCGCCTTGAGGCCGAACCGGCCGAGCGTGACCGGGTGCCGCGGGAGGTGCACGACGGGCTGGAACACCTCGGCGATCAGGTCGTCGAAGCGCCGGACCGCGGGCCCGAACATCCGCTGCCACGCGTCTGTGTCGACGCCGAGGGAGGCGGCCGACGCGGCGAGGTCGCGCGTGGCGAGGCCGGCCCGGCCGTCGTCGAGCGGGTGCGCGAGCTCGACCTCGGGCCACCGCCAGCGCAGGCCGTGCCGCTCCAGGCCGAGCGAGGCGAAGAACGGGGAGGCGACCCCGGTGGGATGGAAGGCCGCGCAGTCGTCGTGGAGCAGCCCGGGCAGGGTGAGCTCGCTGGTCCGCGTCCCGCCGCCGGGGCGGTCGTGCGCCTCGACGACGGTGACGGCCAGCCCGGCCCGGGCCAGGTGGATCGCGGCGGCGAGCCCGTTGGGGCCGCTGCCCACGACGACGGCAGTGGTCACGACACAGGATCCTTGCCGGTGGTGAGGGTGGACTGTCGACGGTAGCCGGTGGCCGTCCAGGTCGTCCGCAGCGGCACCGGTCCGTCGGGCAGCCACGGCTGCTCCGCGACGCAGTCGCGCACGTCCCAGGTCCCGCGCTCGACGACACCGAGGGCCGCGTCGATCACGCGGTACTCCTGCGGCCGCGAGGTCCGCCAGGGCGTCGCCTGGGACTCGCAGTAGGCCACGACGAGGTCGCCGGGCTCGAAGCCCAGGCGCCGCTGCACCGCCGCGACCAGCCGCTCGTCGTGCAGGTGGCCGTCGCCGAAGTTCCAGCCGACCAGGATGTTGCACATGAACTCACCCTCGCGGACGTCGCGGCTCTCGAGGTCGTCGAGGTGCTCGCGGAGCACCGAGAACAGGCCACGGCCCTGGCTGTGCATGGACCGCCAGGCGAGCGCCTTCTGGACCGTCATCTCGGCCTCGTCGGCCGTGTAGGTCATGCCCGGCATCCGCTGCAGCTGGTCGGTCTGGGCCTCGACGAGCAGCAGCTCGTTGAGCCGCTGCTCCACGCCCGGCCGCATCGCCCAGACCGCGGAGGCCCAGTTGCCGGCGTACTGGCGCATCGACGGGAGGAAGGACACCAGGTCGGGGCGCAGGTTGCCCAGCACCGGACCGAACAGCAGGAGCGCGAAGATCGGCAGGAGCAGCAGCGGCTCGGAGAACTCCCAGATGTTGTACGTCGACGCGGCGAACCCGTCCCCGAAGCCGCCCCACAGCACGATCGCGATGTAGCCGAAGTAGACGTTCCACTCGAGTGGCACGGCGAGGGGGAACGTCGAGGTGATGTAGACGTGGAACACCAGCATGGCGACCGCCCCCAGCAGCGCGATGGTGTCGTTGGTCGTCACCAGCAGCACGATCGGGATGATGATCTCCACGGTCGTCCCGCCGACGTGGGCCATGAACCACGCGAGCCGCGACGGCCGGATGTCGTCGGGCGCGTTGCGATAGTGGAGGCGCTTGACGACGTTCAGCTGCCCGGGGCTGTTGGACACCATAGGCGGCACCACGTTGATGAAGTGCTCGCCGATCTTGGAGACGCCGGCCCCGATCCACACCACGCAGATGATGATCTTGAACGCGACGACGAGGTTGACGAAGTCGGCCGCCGTCGCGCTGTCGCTCAGCGCGATCGCGCCCAGCGTGGCCGAGAACAGCATGATCGGCAGGTACTGCTCGGAGCGCGCGGCGAGGAAGACGACCTTGTCGCGCAGGCCCATCAGCGGCATCGTCACCAGGATCGGGAGGAAGGCCAGCGGCGGCACCAGCTCCTGCGGGCCGGTCCCGGCGGGCAGGAAGGGCACCGCCTCGGCGTGCACGACGAGCGGGTAGACGAGGCTGGCCAGCACCGCGACGTATAGGACGACGTCGGCGACGGTCCGCTCGTCGCCGCCGGTGAGGGGGACCCGACGGCCCCACGGGGCCATCCGGATGGTGCCGGGGCGCAGCCAGTAGCGGATGTTGCCGAGCATCGGCACGAAGTGGCCGCACAGGGGGCCGAACGCGCCCCCGAGGCCGATCACCTCGAGCAGCATCAGCCAGATGGCGAGCTTCTGGTAGACGACGACATTGTCGAACCAGGTGGCCGGGTCGGAGAACGCCACGTGGTCGGTCGTCCACGACGTGATGGCCAGGCCCACCGCGAAGTAGAGCCCCAGCATCTTGAGGATGTAGACGACGTGCAGCATCCGCGGGGTGTTGAAGCCCTCGGTCACCCAGTTGGTGCTGAGCACCCGGATCCGCTCCTGGAGCGGCAGGGCGAGGAACTCCGCGGGCGGCATCGGCTCCGGCGCGGGCTTGAGGAATCCCATGGTCAGGCTCCGCTCAGTCGGGCCCGCAGCGCGGGCTTGTCGATCTTGCCGACGGGGTTCTTGGGAAGAGCATCCAGCACGTGGAGCGCCACCGGAACCTTGATCTTCGTGAGCTGCTCGCGGCAGCGCGCGAGCAGGGCGTCGACGTCGATGGTCCGGTCGGGGCGCGCGGACACGAAGGCGACCACCACCTCGCCGTAGACCGGGTGCGGCCCGCCCACCACGGCCGCCTCGAGCACTTCGGGGGCGGCGTGCAGCACGTTCTCGATCTCCTTGGGGTAGATGTTCTCCCCGCCTCGGATGATCATGTCCTTGATCCGGTCCACGATCCGCAGGTAGCCGTCCTCGTCGAGGATCCCGACGTCGCCGGTGTGCAGCCAGCCGTCGCCGAGGGTCTCGGCGGTCGCCTCCGGTCGGTTGAGGTAGCCGCGCATCACGTTCGCGCCCTTGATGACGACCTCGCCCCGCTCGCCGGCCGGGACCAGGGTGCCGTCGGGCGCCATGATCGCGACCAGCTGTCCGGGCAGCGCCGGACCGACGGTGCCGGGCTTGCGCAGCCCGTCGACCGGGTTGCAGGTCGACGCGCAGGTGCCCTCCGACAGGCCGTACCCCTCCACCAGCGGGAAGCCGAACCGCTGCTCCACCGCCGCGAACAGCTCCGGCGGCGCCGGCGCTGCGCCGCAGATCGCGAAGCGCACCGAGCTCACGTCGGGCCGCACCTCGACCGGCAGCGCGACCAGGTGGGAGTAGATCGTCGGCACCGCCGAGAAGTACGTCGGACGCAGCCGCTCGATCGTCTCCAGGAACTCCACCGGGTGGAAGCGCGGCAGCACCGAGAGCTGCGCGCCCACCGACATGGGCGTGAGCCAGCTGACGCAGATCGCGTTGACGTGGAAGAGCGGCAGGACGAGCAGGCAGTGGTCGTCGGCGTCGATGCCGATGGCCTCGCCCATGCTGGAGATCATCGCCGCGACGTTCCCGTGGTCGAGCATGACGCCCTTGGGGCGGCCGGTCGACCCGCTCGTGTAGACCAGCAGCGCGAGGTCGCCGGTCGAGGTGCGCGGTGGCGGGAGCGTGCTCGCGTCGTCCGGCTCGGTGGCGAGGTCGGCGACGTCGAGCGTGGTGGCGGTGCCGAGCCGGACCGTGGGATCGGCGGCGACGACCAGCGCCGCACCGGAGTCCTCCACCTGGTGACCGGCCTCGGCGGCGGTGAAGGTCGGGTTGACCGGCGTCGCCGCCGCGCCGAGCCGCCAGGCGGCCATGATCGCGACGAGCAGCTCGACCCGGTTGGGCAGCATCACCGCGACGACCGACCCGCGCGTGACGCCGAGGGCGGCGAACTGACGGGCCGCCGCGTCCACCCGGTCGCCGAAGGCCCGGTAGGTGAGCTCGGTCCGGTCGTCGCGGACACACGGGCGGGCGTCGTACGACACGGGACGCAGCCAGGGCAGCCAGGTGAGGCGCTCGAGGGTCATGCGGGGAATCTAGGACCGGCTCCGACCGTGGCTCTTGGTCTCCAGGACCAAAGTCCGGCGCGGATGAGGGCTCCGGCGGCCAAGGCGGAGCGGCATTCAGGTCTGGCACCATGGCGTGACCGCCGTCACGGGTTGGTGCGACGATCCAAAGGAGGCTGGCCGTGTCGGACGCCGAGACCGAGATCCAGGGGATCGCCGCGCTCCTCGCCGAGCGCCAGATCGAGCTGACCGCCGAGCTGGTCGACGCCTTCCGCGACCGGATCCCGGAGCTGCCGACGGACCCGGCGCTGGTGGAGCTGCTCGTCGGCAGCTCGGGCGCCAATCTCGAGACCTTCGTGCACCTGATGCGGGGCCACATGCAGGTCAAGGACGTGCACGCCCCCACCGCGGCGGTGGAGTACGCCCGGCGCCTGGCGCAGCGGGGTACGCCGCCCAGCGCCCTGCTGCGCGCGTACCGGATCGGCCAGCAGCTGATCCTGCAGTGGGCGCACGCCCAGATCACCGGCGGCATCGCCGACCCGACCCTCGCGCTGCGGACCGCGCAGCTGCTGACCGACACCTCGTTCCTCTACATCGACGCCGTCTCCGAGGACGTCGTCCTGGCCTACCAGGAGGAGCGTGAGCGGTGGCTGGCCAACCGCAGCGCGGTCCAGCGCGAGACGGTCGAGGCGCTGCTGCGCGGCGACCGGCTCGACCTCGCCGCGACCGAGGCCGCGCTGGGGTACCGCCTGCGCCAGCACCATCTGGGCCTGGTGCTGTGGACCGCGCCCGGCGCCGGCGGCCTCACCGACCTGGGGGCCGTCGAGCGCACCGTCGCCCGGATCGCCGAGCGGATCGGCGCGGCGGGCCAGCCGCTCTTCGTGCCCCGCGACCGTGAGACCACCTGGGCCTGGCTCCCGATCGGGCGCACCGCCGAGGTCGACCTCGCCGGCGTCGACGAGGCGCTCGCGACCGGCGACGACCAGGTGCATGTCGCGGTCGGCCCGCCCGGCGCCGGTGAGCCGGGCTTCCGCACCACCCACGACGGTGCCGTCGCGGCGCAGGACGTCGCTCAGCTCGGCCAGCACCCCGCCGGCCAGGCCGTCAGCTACACCGAGCCCACCGTCCGGGCCGCCGCCCTCCTCGCCCGCGACCTGCCGGCCACCCGGCGCCTCGTCCTCGCCGCCCTCGGCGACCTCGCCGCGGACTCCGACGGCGCCGCGCGCCTGCGGGAGACCCTGTTGGCGTTCGTCGAGGAGCGGGAGAGCTATGTCGCCACCGCCGCCCGGGTCCACCTGCACAAGAACACCGTGAAGTACCGCGTCGACCGCGCCGTCGAGGCCCGCGGCAAGCCGCTCGGCGAGGAGCGGCTCGATCTCGAGCTCGCCCTGATCGCCTGCCGCTGGCTCGGCCCCGAGGTGCTCGTCCGCTCGCCGGCGTGAGTCGGGCCGCCCGTGCGACGCTCCGGGCCGCGGTGAGCGGACAGCCGTGCGGCGGCCGGCGGCCGGCGGGCGTCAGCGGGTGACACGCGGCCGTGCCTGCGGAGGAGGAGTGCCTACGGGGAGGACCGTTCGGGCGGCGAGACGGTAGCGGACGTGCCGGTGGGGCGCTCGGACATGCCTGAAGCCCCGCAGGTGCGTGCCTCTGCGGGGTGGGGGGCGGGATGGCTACTCGTCGGGTGGGTCGGGGTCGCTCGACCGGCGCGCGTCGGTCCGGAGGGGGTGGGTGCCGC